>JAPPFW010000034.1:43793-114481 GCA_028821575.1 bacterium
GTCACCCGACGGAACCCGAATCGCCTACGAACTCGATGACGGAATCGCGGTCATCGATGCCGACGGCACCAAACGGCAACAACTCACCACCGACCACGGCAGCGACCCGGAGTGGTCACCCGACGGAACCCGAATCGCCTACGAACTCGATGACGGAATCGCGGTCATCTACAAATAGTTAGCTTGCGAGATCTTGGAGTCGACCATGTTCTGACGTGCATAGCCGTATAGTCTCTGCACAAGGTCAATTCGGCCTATTAGCACCTCTCGTAGGTTCGAACTGTCCGAGAACAATCGATGATACTGTATATCGGGGTTGGTACTGTCGATCTTGTCGACGGTCCAGTCGTCCAACATGAATCCCCCATTGGGAAGATCCGACGCTATATAGAACTGAGAGTAAGAACAGAAATTCTCAAGGTCCGCGAATGATCCCTTATTACACGGACCACCCATATCGATTAGTCCGAGCTTGTAACCGAGTTCGCTGGTCCAATGTGCAAGCATGGCGTTCGCATCCTGATATGACAATTGACCTTGGAAGAGGGCTCCTCCCGGACTTCCGTGTCCTTGGTACACGAGATGGTGTTCCGATTCAGGATACCTTGAGGCTAGCTCGGACGTAAGGAAGCAAACGCTTGCCGGATGAACGTACTTCGCTCAGGAGACCAAGGTCCAGGAAGCCCAACGTTCCGCTGAATCACATATTTCTCCCTGTTGGCTGTAACCGTCTCCACAGGACTATCCCAGCCGAAAGGATCAAAATCATTGTCGAACTCGTAGAAGTGTATCGCGTTGCGCTCTTCCCAGGCTGCCACCTCAAAGTACTTCAAAGACTCGCTCTCCCTAACCGCAACAGCTGCCGGCCAACCACCGCGGACGTCGAACCCATGCCAACCGGGATCAACGACAACTACCCGAACTATCACATGGTGGGCTCGAGTTATCTCCTCCGCACTCGTCACGCCCGCTGCGCCTGTCCGAGCGCGGGTGAGGAAGGTTGCCATTTGTGCTCGGGTTGTGTCTCGTTTGGGGCAGTAGCGGAGGGGCTGTGTCTTACAGCCGCTGGTGATACCGGAGGCGGCTAGGGCGTCGATGTGCGCCGCATGGGCGCCGCCCTCGACATCGGCGAACCCGGCCGGCGGGCCGGAAGGCAGATCGAAAGCACGGACCAGGAACGACGCCATCCGCGCACGATTGGTCGTCTCGTTGGGACAGAAACGGGCCGGTTGGGTGTCACAACCTGTGGTCACACCCAAGTCAGCCAGACGTTCCACATAGGGCGCCCACCACTGCGACGCGTCCACATCCGCGAACCGTGACGTCCCCACCGCAGGCGGGTCACCCCCATCTAGCAGACGCACCAGCCACACCGCCAAAACCCAACGCTGCACCGGATCCCTGGGACAGAACATGTCGGGTCCGCACTCGGTGCCCTCAAACACACCGTCAGCCTCAAGAGCGCGGATCGCCTCCTCGTGAGTAGTGCCCCTCACATCCGAGAAACCCCCCGAAGTGACCACACCGGGCGCCGGCGGCGGCGCCGTCGTGGAGGTAGTCGCCGCTGCGGTAGTGGCCGATCCTCCTCCTATCTCTTCGATCAGCCATCCCCCACCAGGCTGGCGAGAAGCCACAAACGTGTACTCCACCCCGTTGATCGACGTAGCCCGAAGCTCTAGTCGCTGCCCCGACGAGAAAAACAACAGGCGGCCGGAACCCGAGTCGTCCACCCGGAACTCCACGTCGGTACCCGGATACGTACACGACCTACCCGGCTCTACCACCAACCCCACATAACAATCACCAGCCCCCTGCGCCATCACCGCAACCGCCAACACCACAGAAACCACAACCGCCGACACCACCCCAACAACCCTCAACAGGCCCCGTCCCGTCCCCGGTAGCGCTCCAATAGAACGACCTGCATCGCCAAGGCGCCCGTCACGACCTCCAGAGTCTCGCCCTACCTCGGAGAAGGGTCCGTTTCGATTCACAATCCCTCTTGATATAGTAGGAACAACTATATCTGTTCCGCACTCGGCGACGTTGAGGATCAGCTGAGGTGCGCTCGGTCTCTATGGGGATCGTGGACATCCACACCGGTCTCGGGGCACTTACGCGGCTCCCCGCGTGTGGGCCGGACTGAGCTTCGAGGGTGTGCGTGTGGGCCGCAAGCGGGTGGCCCGACAGATGCGCCGGGCCCGCATCCAGGGAGTCACCGCCGCCGCAGCGTTACCACCACCAGGAGGAGTCCCGAGCGGCTATCAGCACCGGATCGAGCTGGGGGCGATCGTTCACCGCAACCAGGCCTGACCAGATCTGGACACCAGATATCACCTATATCCCAACAGGGGCAGGCTTCTTGTATCTGGCTGCGGTGATCTATATCTGGTTCTGGCGACTAGTCGGCCTCCAGCAGAGCGTCAGTTTGCCTGGTCACAGCCAACTCCGACTCCTTGTCTCTACTGGTCGAGATGCGTGACAACCCGATCTGCACCCCCTCTTTTCGAATGTGATCCGGCCGGCTCGTATATCTTCAACGGCTTGCAATCTCAATCCGCCTTGTAACACCAGCCCATCGCCATCGGGAAGGTGAGCAACTAGGAAGGAGATATCCGATAAGTAGGTAGCTTCCGGATCTATACAAACTGTCACGTGGCAAAACGAGTCCCACTCGGCACCTCAGAATCTGACCGTTATCAAACATAGAATCCCTCTCAGACGTACTAGCACTGTAAAAATCTGATACAGAAACTGGATCTCGCGGTCGTGGTTATGTGGTCGTGGGTGCCTGTGTGGTCGTGGACGTGGGTGCTTCTGTGGCTGTAGGTGAACCGCCCGGTTACCCCGGAGACTCAGGTGATACCCGGGGCGGTTCAGCCACCGGCCTCGCCATGGGGCGCTGCTCACAAGAGAAAGGACGGCTCTTGAGCACACCCGCTCACCAAGTGATCTATTGACCGACCGATCCGCCAACGGATGGAAACGCTGTGGGCCCGGCAGGACTCGAACCTGCAACCAACGGATTATGAGTCCGCTGCTCTGACCACTTGAGCTACGGGCCCGTACCGGCGGTTATGCCGACGGGTGAGTTTATAGGATAATTGAATCCACGGTAAGCGAGACGGTATCCGGAGGCGGAGGATGGCGACGCTCGCAGTTGCCCGCGCCGCGGACACGCTGACACTGGTGCGGCTAGCGGTGGCTGTGTCACTGATCTTTGTCCTAGCCGCCAGCCGGCTAGGGCTGGCGGCGGTCATGCTGGTGTTCGGCTGGGCCACGGACACCTTCGATGGCATTCTGGCCCGCCGGGCACCGGGAATGACCCGCTTGGGAACCTGGGACGCCACGATCGACGCCATGGTCGGGCTCGGCCTGATCGTGGGTCTCGTTGCGGGTGGCTACACACCGGCGGTCTGGCTCGTGCCCGAGTTCGCCTTCGCCGGACTGCTCCTCTTCGCTCGGAGTTCTGCATCGGGAATGCTCCTGCAGGGAATCGCATACGGCTGGTTCCTGAGAACACTGGCCTACGAGACCGAGGTGGGACTCATGATCATGCTTGCCGGGATCTCGGCGGCAGCGATCGTCCATGGACACCGCGTTCCGCGGGTGCTCCTGCCCAAGTTCTTCGCCGATGTGGCTCGGCTGAAACGGCTGGGTCACGGTCCTGGCGGCGGGGAATAGCCGGACGGCGCGGGTAAGCCGGGAGATGACTACGGAACGGCCGGAGGGCGAGCGCTACACGCACGGGTACCACCAAGCCATAGTCAGCAGCTATGCCCTGCGGACGGCCGAGGAGTGCGCAGCCTTCCTGCTCCCCCACCTACCTGCCGACGCAGTGGTGCTCGACATGGGATCGGGGCCCGGGACCATTACCGCCGGCCTGGCCCGCCGGGTAGGACGGGTGATCGGTTTGGACGCCTCGGAGGAGATGGTGGAGCAGAGCCGTCGCCTGGTGCAGGGCCGGGGGATCGACAATGCGACCTTCGTGCTCGGATCGGCTTATGACCTTCCCTGGAGCGACGGATACTTCGACGTGGTCTACGCTCACCAGTTGCTCCAGCATCTGGTCGACCCTGTCCGGGCCTTGCGGGAAGCCCGCCGGGTGCTCAGGCCCGGAGGACTCCTTGCGGTACGGGACGCCGACTACGGCACGATGGTTCACGCCCCCACAGATCCGACCCTCGCTCGCTGGTTGGACCTCTACCACAAGGTGACTGCTGCCAACGGGGGCGAAGCCGACGCCGGGCGCTTTGTGCTCTCATGGGTAGTGAGGGCAGGCTTCAAGGATCCGATAGTGTCCACAAGAACCACCACCTATGCCACGGTCGAGGAACGTGTGGCCTGGGGAGGTCTGTGGGAAGTGAGGGTCATCGCCAGTGACTTCGCCGACCATGCCACCAAGAACGGTTTTGCTACGCGGGCCGAACTCGAAAAGATTTCGGATGCGTTCCGGCGCTGGACCGACCAGCCGGACGCCTTCTGGGCCTTCCTCCACGGCGAGGTACTAGCAGTCCGCCCATGACCCGGGGGGGATCCTGATAAGTATTGTTAGCAACTAGCAATTACTCTCACGGTCGGCGGAAGCGGCCTGGCACCCGCGCTACCGCCACGTCGCAGGGCACCGTGGACATCGTGGCTTCGGCGATGCTCCCGAGCAGGACCATGTTGGAGTTACCTGCGCCGCGGCTGGCTACGACCACCAGGTCGGCATTCCGGCGGCGGGCGAACTCCGCCACGGTCTCGGCTGGAGGTCCGTCAAGCACCCGGGAGGTCACCAGACCTCCCCATCCCGCGACGAACTTCTCGAGCCGCTCCTCAAGCGTCGAGAGCCGTTGCCGCCTCACCCCATCGAGTTGCTCCGGCTGCACGCCGGCATCCGAGAGGATCATCTCATCGTGGGAGGGAAGGGAAGCGACCGCGGTGACGGGTTCGGCATCATTGGTCAGGGTCAGAGCCAGATCGACTGCCGATGCGCTGGCATCGGACAGATCGACGGCCGCCAGTGCCCGCCGGTAAGGGGTGCACCACCTTCGCCGCACGCTCAACACCGAGGAGTGGACCTTGCGGGCCAGCCTGGTGGTCCGGGGACCGATCCGCGTCTGGTCGACCGACGAGGTCCCGGTCACGACCAGGTCGGCACTGTGGGACATCCTGGTGAGGTCGTGGGCCATGTTCCCCGAACGTATGTCCAGTTCAACCGGGCAACGGGCACGGGCATTGATCCAGGTCAGCAGGTCCTCAGCCTGGCTCTGGTGGTAGAGGTAGACGCGCTCGAGCATCTCGTCGGGAAGCGGGACATCGGGCGGTTCCCAGACATGAACGAGGCGTAGCTCGGCACCGTGATCCTCCGCCAGTATCCGCGCCCGATCGGCGACACGCCTTGACAGCGGACCCAGGTCGACCGCCGCCAGAACTCGTTTCATTCCACCCCTCTACGATGCCGGGACCCGGCCCCTACGGAATGGAACCTTACCCCGGTTCGCCGCCATCTGCCGTTCCGGAATGCCACTCGCGGCTGCGCTATTGCGACTTGAGCCACACGGTGCGTTGCGGGAAAGGAATGTCGATCCCGGCCTCGTCGAGCGACACCTTGAGCCGGGCGCGCAGTTCCCGTGCGGTCGCCCAGTGTTCCCCCGGTTCCGTCCTCGCCGTCAACCGAATGGTGATCGCGCTCTCGCCGAAGCCCTGCACACCGGCGATGGTGGGCTCCTGGATGATCGTGGCGTTCGGCATCTGCTCGCGCCACAGCCCGTCGGCGACTTCCTTGATTACGGCCGTCGCCGCCTCTATGTCGGTGTCGTAAGCCACCTCCACGTCCAGCACGGTCTGTCCCCAGTCCTGCGACATGTTGGCAACGCGCCGGATCGACCCATTGGGTATGTGCCAGAGGGTCCCGTTGATGTCCCGCACCTGCGTGCTGCGGAGCTTCACCTCCTCGACCACTCCGACCGTATCGCCGACATCCACCACGTCACCGACCCCGTACTGATCCTCCAGGAGCATGAACACCCCGGACAGGAAGTCCCTGACGAGGGCTTGGGAGCCGAATCCGACCGCCACGCCCACGAGCCCTGCACCCGCGATGAGAGGCCCGAGATTCACGTCGAACTCGGCGAGGGCCATCATGACCGCGAGGCCGTAGATCGTGAACGAAGCTATCGACCGCAGGACGGCTCCGAGGGTCCTGGTGCGCTGGCCGCTCCTCTCCTGCTGGTCGACGAGCAGCCGTGCCCTTCGCAGGGCTGCTTCACGAAGGTCGTCGAGCCGGTCCGACACCTCTTCCGACTTCCTGCGCGCTTGTTCCTCCGCCTCGGAGCGGCGCTCCAGCCAGCCTTCCACGATGTGATCGACCCACCGGCGGACTATTCGGTTGACGACCCACGCTACGACCAGGATGATCAGGGCCTTGATCGGACGGGCCGCGAACTCGGCGATACGGGCTGCGCTGGAGTTCCCGGTCATATCGAAGATGAGCCTGCAGACGGCCCCGGAGTCGGCGCCGCACGCGTCGGCCAGTGCTTGTGCGATGAGAAGGTGAGGCATCCGGCCACCGTAACCATTCGTCACCTTCAATTCAATGTGGCGGACGGATCGCCGCACGGAGCCCGGAGGCTGTGAACACCTGGCACAATCGGCCGGGAAGGGAGGCGGGCAATGCGATTCGTTAACCGGTCCCACGCCGGGCGTAAGCTGGCCCGGCTGCTCGGTCATCTTCGGAAGGAACCCTGCGTCGTGCTGGGCCTCCCGCGGGGTGGGGTCCCGGTCGGCTTCGAGGTCGCCAAAGCCCTGGGCGCGCCGCTGGAGGTACTCCTGGTCCGCAAGCTCGGCGTGCCGTTCCAGCCTGAACTGGCCATGGGCGCCATCGGTGAGGGCGGGGTGAGGATCCTCGACACCGGCCGGGTACGGCGACTGGGTGTCAGCGCCGCCCAAGTCGAGCACGTCGAGCGCGCGGAACGCGAGGAGATGGCCCGCCAGGCCGAGTTGTTCCGCCGAGGGCGCCCGGCTGCCGATCTCGACGGCCGGACCGCCGTAATCGTCGATGACGGGATCGCCACCGGATCCACCGCCCTGGCCGCCTGCCCGATCGCCCGCCGCCTAGGCGCCGCCCGGATCGTGATGGCCGCTCCCGTGGCGCCCCGTGACGCTCCTGGGCTCTTCGCTGACGCAGCGGACGAGTTCGTAGCCGCCTCCACCCCTCGCCGTTTCGCCGCCATCGGATTGTTCTACGCCGACTTCCGGGCCACACCCGACCAGGAGGTGATCGAACTGCTCGACGAGGCTCGAGAGTGGACATCCGGGGACCGGGCACAGGGGGCTTGAAACCCGATCGGATCCGGCGTATGAATCCCCCAAGGGGGGCCGAGTCGGGCCTGTGATCGACCGCGCGCTGGTTCCGGTCGCGCAGTTCGGGATGCGGTCCCTTGCTAGCCGTTGATCCTCTCGATCCGTTCCTCGAGATAGTCGAGGAGGGCGGCCGGATCCTTGCGTAGGGAACTGATCAGAACCCTGTCAGCAGCCAGGTGCCAGTCTCCCTCGTCCCCCACGAGGACGGCGGGTAGGTCTCGCGCTGCGGTGAGTTGCGACTCGGTGGCTTCGTCCCGGTGGATCAACTCGATCGGGACGGGGCTCGCCCGGCAGGCATCGCGCCACGACCGCTTGCCAAAGGCGTTCCACCCGTGGGTCAGGTCACATAGACCGCAGTCGCTCCGCCCCGTAACCTTGTCGAAGGCGTGCCTGAGTTCACCCGACAGCCCGCCGTCCGCGTTGTAGATGCCCACCACCCTCAAGGGACCACCTCCCCCATCGACTGCCGGTGCATGTTCAGGTCCCGGCCTGTTCAGCCGAGTACCGGGAGAAGAGCCTCTCGGTACGACCGGTCGCGAGCATCGTGCCGATTCCGACCAGCCAGATGAAGAAGGCAGCCCCGATGATCCGGTGTGCAAAGGTGGCGGAGTCGATCCAGATGAACTGCATGGCGACGCCCAACAGAGCCGACAGCGGAGATACGTATCGGAGAGCACCCCCCACCCTCCACTGGTAGCGGGATGCGAACAGCAGGGCCACACCCGCGAGGGTGAATCCGATCTTCCCCGTAACCCACCGTAGGTCCGAGACGGTCTCTGCCAGAACGTACCGTGGTGACGCGGCGCCCAGTGGAGCTACCTCGGAGGCCAGTTCGGCCAGAGCGATCGCCAGTGCTCCCGACGCGGCGGTGAACGCACCCGACAGTGCGAACAGGCCGGGCACGAGCGGCGTGGCCAGTCGCTCCCTGATGATCCACGTCCTCGTGAGGTACCAGGCACCCGCGAGCAGGGTGATCCCAGAAACCAGGCGGGCCGCGCCGCTCAGCGTGTACAAACCCTGACTGGACGAGATCGCGGACAGGGACCCCACGAGAGTGGGTTCGTCTGCGTCTGCCGCAACCCGACCGACCACCATGACGATTGTCGCCAAGGCAGTAAGCAGCAGCAGGCGTCCGGCCATGCGGGCGGCGCGGTCCCGTGGCCGCTGCGCGTGCGCATCATCGCTCGGAAGCGATCCGGGGATGTCGGACGGTCGCAACTCGGGAGTCTCCTGTATCGAGTGCGGAGGTCTAGGGAGCGGGGTCAGCCGCCAAGGGCCGGCGTCCACGGTGCCCGATCGGACGGCGATCCGCTCCTGGTCTCCTGGGACGAGGTCCGGTGCCACACTAACCACGCGTACGCGGTATCCAAAGGCCACCGACATAGGGAACAGCCAGGCGACCCCGGCGGGCTGTGAACTCGGACAGCGCCACCGAAACCGGAAGCGACCCCATCCAACTAATAACTAAATATTAATACTACTAACCACTAACCACATCGGACAGGTCGTCGCCTAGGTCGGTCACGTCGAAGCGGCCCTCCGTGTAGAGGGCCACGTTGATGAACTCGACGGCTTCGAGATGGGCAACGAGGCCGTGCGAACCGCCGAGGCGGTTGGGTACGCACGCGCCGGGGCCCACCTCGAACACGGCGCCGTCCACCTTCATGATGCCGGTCCCTGCCAGGATCAGATAGCACTCCTGGACGGTGTCGTGGCGGTGGTAGCCGACGGAGGTGCCGGGGCCCACCAGAGCGTGGTCCACGAATCCCCAGCCCGTGACGAACCGGTCCTGGTCCCACAGCCGCCGGAACCGGATCTCGCCCATACCGTCGTGGGCGTTGGTCGCAGCCAGCAGCGACCGGTCGAACGGGGACCACTCCGGTTCTGCCCAGCCGGAGCCCTTGATCTCTCCGGCTAGGTCCTCTCCCATGGCTATCCGGATATACCGCGCCGGGCCGTCGCCCCGGTTGGCGAGTCCGTGGACCGATCCGGAGAACCCGGCCAGCACACCGGGCCCGGTGCGGACCACCGCCCCGCCGGTTCCCGTTGTCTCGACCGCCGGGTCCAGGACGAACCAGACCTCTTCGCGGCCCGGACCCGAACTCCTCGTCCCGGTCGACTCACCCGCTCCCAGGACGCCGACCGAGATGGACACCCTGGGATCGTCGAAGGCCTGCGGCCCCACCACCACCCGGTCCAGCACCGGGCCGGCGACCGATGCGATCCCGAGGTCGTGGATCATCCCGCCTGCGCGCCGGGCCGGGCGCGGCGGCGGGCACGCCTCCGTCTCAGGGCGGCTCTCACCACCGGTCGCTCCACGACCAGCTCCAGTACCACCACCACTATCAGGACGGCCCCGGTGGCCAGGGTCAGGACGTAGAAGGGCGCCCCTCCCAGGCTCAGCCCGCTGGTGATGAACCGCAGCGTCAGCGTCCCGACCGCGACCCCGATCACCGAACCCTTGCCGCCCAGGAGGCTCACCCCGCCGATCAGCGCGGCCGTGGCCGCGGGAAGCAGGAGCTGCTCGAAGGCGGCCGGACCGGCGCTTCCCGACTTGATGGACGTGAGCGCCCCGGCGAGCGCCGCCATGGAACCGGACAGCGCGAACGTCAGCACTAGGGGACGCACCAGCGGGACACCGGCCGCGGCCGCCTCCTGGCGCCCACCACCGACCGCGAATATCTCCCGCCCGTACCGGGTGTACACGAGGAACAGACCCACCAGGGTGAACACGACGATCGTCACCAGGCTGAACGGCGAGAATATCCACAGCTGGTGACGCACCACGTCGGCGATGTCGAGGTCCTTCATCACCACAGTGTTCTCCCCCGAGATCATGAAGGCCAGGCCCCGGAGGCCGATCAAGGTTCCCAGGGTGAAGACGAGGGAGTGGATCTTCAACCGGTGGATGAGGTATCCCTGGACGGCGCCGTAGGCCATGCCGAGCAGGGCCGTCACCACCACCGCCGCGACGAGACCGATGTCCTCGACGATGGAGACAGCGACGATTCCCGCCACGGCTGCAACCGAACCGACCGAGAGATCGAGTTCGCCGGCGATGATGGTCAATCCGACTGCTAGGGCGGCGAGGCCCAACCAGGCAAAGCCCTCGAAGATCGTGAAGACGTTGTTGGGTCCGGCGAAGCGAGGGTCGGCGATGGCGAAGACTGCGAACACCCCGAAGAACAGGCCCAACCGGGCCCATGCGATGGTCTCCACCCGGGCAGCCAGCCTTCTCATGCCAGCCGCCTCCGGTTGCGGATGAGGGTGAAGGCGCTGACGCTGACGAGTATGGCCAGGCCGACGAAGAACACCCTGACCCCGAAGCTGAACCCCCGCAGGACCATGAGGTTCTGCAGCGCGGCGATGAACACCGCCCCGATCGCGGTGCGGACCGCCGATCCCTCCCCGCCCTGGATGGCCGCTCCTCCCACCAGGATGGCCGCGATGGCGTCGATGTCCACCCCGTCGAAGTGGTCAAGCCGGCCCTGGCTGAACTGGGCCGCCGTGAATATGCCGGCCAGGGCCGCTCCGAGCGATGACACGAGGAAGACGTAGACGGCGATCCGCCCCGGCCGGAGTCCGGCCGTGGTAGCCGCTGAGCGATTGGCGCCGACGAGGATCACCTCCCGCCCGAACCTCGTCCTGGTCAGCACGATCCCGGTAGCGACGGTGATAACGATGAAGGCCCAGGTCTGGGTGGGTATCTCCAGCGGCCGTGACGTTCCGATCCACTCGGCGGCGTCGGTACCGGTCCGGACCGTCTTGTTGTCGGTGAGCCAGGCGACCATCCCGAATATGACCGCCCCGACGGCCAGGGTCACCACGATGGGGTTGCCGCCCAGGGCAACCGCCCCGCCCTGCACGAAGCCGACCGCAGATGCCAGCAGGATCACGGCGAGGAGCGAGGCCCAGACCGGGAACCCCCAGCTCAGGAAGGCTGCGAAGGAGATGGCCGACATGGCCGCGGTCTGGGAGACGGAGAGGGAGAAGAAGCTGCCGGCGATAGTGATGAGCGTCATGGCCACCGCCACGATCCCGATGAGGGCTGCCGCCCGGACGATGCTCTGGAAGTTCCGGTAGGTGACGAACTCGGGGGTGGTCAGCCAGCCGACCACGCCGAGAACCACCAGCGCGCCCACCACGGCCAGCGGGACGATCACGGAGCGGGCCGGGGCGTCGGCTCCGCGCAGGCCGGCCTCGCGCTCGCTCATGGGGCCGCCTCTTGGGGATGGGTGATCTCACGGGTCAGCAACCTCGAGTCGGTGTCCTCCCGGTCCCGCACGCTCACCTGGGCGCCCCGGAAGTAGGTGACCACGGTGTCGGCAATACCCAGCACTTCCTGGGTGTCCGACGAGGCGATCACGATTCCCATGCCGTCGGAGGCGATGGCTCGCAGGTGGCTGTAGATCTCGGCCCGGGCACCGACATCCACCCCCCTGGTCGGCTCGTCGACCAGGAGCACCCGGGGCTTGGAGCCGGTCCACTTGCCCACCGCCACCTTCTGCTGGTTACCCCCGCTCAGGGCGCCGGCCAATGATCCCAGCCGGGCCCGGTCGATCGTGAAGGTCTCGGCGATGCGATCGCTCAACGCCCGCTCGGCGCGCCTGCTCAGCCAGCCGGCGGTGGACACGCGGCCGAGGCTGGGCGAGGTCAGGTTCTCCACCACGGGCCTCTGGAGGAAGATCCCGTCCCGCTTGCGGTCCGAGGAGCTGTAGCCGACCCCGCTACGGATGGCTGCGGCCGGCGAGTCCGACGGTACGGCCCGTCCGGCCACGGCGACGACTCCGGACACGCGCGGCTCGTGGCCGGCGATCGCCCTGAGCGTGTCGCTGGCACCGCTGCCCAACTGGCCGGCCAGCCCCACGATCTCGCCTGCCCGCACATCGAGGTCCACGGGTGCGTTGAGCCGGTCGGTGAGGAGGTCCCTCACCTGGAGAACCACCTCGCCGGGAGCGGACTCCCCCCGGTCCGGGAACAGCGCGGCCAGGCTTCCCCCCAGCATCATCGAGATCAAGTCGTCCAGCGTGATGTCCGCGGTGGCCACAGGAGTGTTGGAGCGCCCGTCCCGGAACACCGTGACCCGGTCGGCCAGATCGAAGACCTCGTCCAGCCGGTGGGTGACGTAGATGACCGAGCGGCCCTGATACTGGAGGGCGCGCACCACAGCCTTCACCCGCTCGATCTCGCGGTCGGCAAGGGCTGCGGTCGGTTCGTCGAAGATGAGGACCCTCGCGTCGCGTGCCAGGAGGCGGGCCACTTCGATGAGCTGGCGCTCGGCGACGGTCACCTGCTCGACCCGGCTGAGCGGGTCCAGATCACCCAGACCCACCTGGTCCAGGAACGGCGCGGCGGCCCGGGCCTGAGCCCTCGGGGCCGCCCTCCACCCGCGCCGGGTGTCACCGAGGAAGACGTTGTCGGCGATCGAGAGGGTCGGCACCAGCGAGAGTTCCTGCTGGACAACCGCGATTCCCGCCTGCTCGGAGCGTGTCGCCCCGGTGAACTCCACGAACTCGCCCGCGAGGCTGATCCTCCCCTCGTCGGGGGTGTACATACCCGCCAGGATCTTCACCAGGGTGCTCTTGCCGGCCCCGTTCTCACCCACCAGCGCCATGACCTCCCCGGAACGCACCTCGAAGTCGACCCGGTCGAGCGCCCGGATCGAACCGAAGGACTTAGAGACCGCATGCAGGTGGAGGAGAGGAGCGCCGTCGGTCATGGTCCTTCGGCATCCCCCGGCCAACCCGCGCGGGCCAGGACCGCGCTCGCCGCGTCGTACGAGACCCGAGCCGCTTCGGAGGGGTGCATTGCGGTCTGGCGGTCTGACAGGACCTCCACCCCCATCATCGGAGTGGCGCCGGTCTCCGCGAGTGCCCGGAGAAAACCTTCCAGGTCGAAAATGCCCTCTCCCGGGAGCAGACGATGCCTGGAGGTGTCGAGCACCACGTCATCGAGTGGGGGGCCGGCGTCATTCAGAGCCACTGCCAGGATGAGAGAAGGATCGACCCGGGCCAGTTGATCGGGGTCGGACGGCCCCCGGAAGTAGTGCCACGTATCGAGGTCGATCCCTGCATTCTCCCGCCCGGCCCGTTCGATTATCTCGCATGCCGTGTCCAGATCGGGGATCGAGGTCCAGGGCATGAACTCTATCGCCGCCTTGACCCCGAAAGGCGCCAACCGGTCGCACACGGCGCCGTACCGGTCCGCCAGCACCTCCATCGACCGCCCCGGCGGGAAGCGCACATCTCCCATGTTGACGTGGTCGGGGCGGAAGACAGCCGCCATCTGGTACAGGTTCTCGGCGATGGCGGCCGGTATCCGGGCGTCGTCGTCGTCGTGCATCCAGTCGAACAGGAACTCGATCTCAGACACCCAGACCCCATGGCGGTCGAGCACCTCGAGCAACTCGTCGTCGGTGACGCCGGCGGCCCGCATGCCGGAGTAGTCCGCCTCGCCCAGCCCTATCGAGCTGTATCCCGCCGCGGCGGCCGCCTCCACCCTTGTCTCGAAAGACCAGGGAGATCGGGTTCCGTACCCGGCCCCGACCGGCGACCCGGCGATGGTGAAATGGCCGGCCGCCAGATCGTATCCGGGAACCGGTTCAGAGCGGGTGTTCATATCTCGTCTCCTGGTCAGGCGGCCGGCCGAGTGTTGCCCGGACCCTCGGCGGACGGGTGGAGACCCGCCGTACCGGCCGCGGAACTCAGTCCAGCCACTCCTTCCCGGCGAGCCAGGCCTCCATGCCGGGTCGGCGGCCCGCTTCGATGAACTCGAGACGCGTGCCGTAGAGCTCGTCAGGGGCGGTGTAGGTCGCCAGGATCCGGTCGTCGGGCATGTACTGCGTGGCCTCGTTCTTGAGCCCAAGCCCCATGAGTCGCTCAACGAGCGCTTCGGGATCGGGCTCCCACAGACCGATGTGGTGCAGGCCCTCCTGCGCGCGGCCGTAGAGCCCGTCGTTGTCCTGGGACTCCAGCAACTCCAAGTAGGGCGGGCCCTCGACGGACCACGTTATCCGAAGGTCGAGTGTCTCCACCCGCGACTTCTGCTCGAACCGGTCCACATGCGCCACGGCCGGGTCCTTGAAGGTGAGGCCCAGCACCTCGGAGAACCGGGACGTTGCCTCGTCCATGTCGGACACCAGCACGCCCACATGGAACAGGTTGGTGGCTGTCATGTCCTGCTGCCGTTCATGCCGTCACTCCCGCGTTTTCTCGTCCGGCGGCGGGGCGGGCGGCCGCGCCTACCGGCTTTGCCGATGCCTTGGCCGATGGGACGGCGGCGGGTGAGCCGCCGTCCCATCCTTCGGGGAAGTACTAGTAGACGCAGAGGTCGGCGACGCCGAAGCCCTCGACCATCACGCTCTCGATCTCGTTGGAGCCGGGCGTGTAGACCGGGCTACGGACCGGCGGGTTGGGGATGAAGTTGTTGAAGAGCTCCAGGCTGCCGTTGGTCAGGTACTCGTGGAGCGTGTTGATGCTGAACACGCCTTCGAGCCGGGCGGCCTGCAGGCCGGTGGCGAACTCCGTACCGTCGAGGAGATGGTCGAGGTTCCCATGGCAGGTACCGCCCACCACCATGACGTCCTCGCCCGGGTGGTAGCCCTCCTCCTCGAGGGCCTGGATGACCCCTTCGGCCAGGGCGGAGTTGTGGGCGTAGACCAGATCGATGCCGGTGTTGCGGTGGGCGGCGATCAACTGCTTGGTCCCGTCGTACCCCTCAGCCGGACCGAAGCCGACGTCGACTTCACCGAGCACGGCGATGCTGGCGCGGGCCAGGATCGGTAGCGCGGCGCCCGAGCGGTCGATGCCGGCCTGGTATCCGGCCACGAACCCGATCACGATGGCGTTGCCGCCGGCGCCGTGGAGTTCCATCCCGTTGGCGACCATGTAGTCCCGAGCTTCGATCAGCAGGTTGGCAGCTACCTCGCCGTTGAGCTTGTCGTTCACGCCCGCGTAGCCGACCACGTAGTTCTCCGACCCGGAGAAGGGCAACTGGTTGGTCTGGATGACCGGGACACCGGTGTCCGACAGGGCCCGCAGGGAGGCCACCCCGGCCTCGTTGTCCGAGGGCCACCAGGCGTACGCGACCACGTCGTCGTCGCCGGCGCCCAATTGCTGCTGTACCTGGGTGTCCTGCTCGGCCTGGTCGAAGTTGTTCTCGATGATGATCAGGTTGTAACCCAGCTCGGCCGCCGCCTCCTGGGCGCCGCGGCCCCACTCGGCGATGTAGGTGTTCGTAGTCGTCGGGATGAAGGCAACGATGGTGCCACCCTCGGTGCTTCCGTCGTCCTCGCTGGCACAACTCGATGCTACGAGCGCCAGCGCCATCAGGGCGACGAGTACGGCCCACTTCTGCTTACGTCTCATGTTCTCCGTTCCCTTCGGTCGCGTACTGCTCCGCTATCCGACCACCACAGCATCCCTGCCCCCGGACGCCCTGATCGCGTGGATAACTTGGGGAATCCTAACGTGAACAGATTGTGCACGTCGGCACGGCGGCGTTCTAGCCGGATTCGTCGAGGGCGGACCGCAGGTACTCCGCCACCGCCGACATGTCATGGTCGCCGAACCCGGCTCCGATGGCATCGTGCAGCTCGGAACGGTTGAGGACCGCCTGGGGCATCGAGGCGCCCGCGGATTCCGCCAGGCCGAGAGCCAGGTCGAGGTCCTTCCTGGCGAGCACCATCCGGAAGGCCACGGGAACCTCGCCCGGCTTCAGGAAGGCCTCCCGGCGGTAGTGGACGAAGGGAGCGGCGATGGCGCTGTTGGCGAACACCTCGTAGGCGGACTCGCGCCCGATGCCGGACGCCTCGGCCAGCACCAGCGCCTCGGCGACCGCCTGCCCGAGACCGTAGACGATCGAGTTGACCGCCAGCTTGATCGTCGCACCGGAACCCACCGGACCCATGTGGTAGACCCGGGAACCCATCGCCTCGAACACAGGGCGCAGGGTCTCCACATCACCGGGCTGCCCCCCCGCCATGATGGTGAGGGTCCCGGCGGTGGCTATGGCGGTGCTACCCGAGACCGGCGCGTCGACGAATCTCCCGCCCGCAGCCTCGACGGCCTCGGCCACCTGGCGCGACTCCGTCGGGCTCACCGTGCTCATGTCCACGCAGAGGGTCCCGGCGGCAAGCGACCCGCACATCGCACCGGAACCCATGTAGAGACCGGCCAGAACCTCGCCGTCGGCCACCATGGTGATCACGATGTCCACCCCAGATGCCAGGTCCGCCGGCGACGCCGCCACCGAGGCACCCGTCTCGGTGGCCAGAGCCTCCGCCTTGGCCGCCGTCCGGTTCCACACCGTCAAGGGGAACCCGGCCGCAGCGATGTTGGAAGCCATCGGGTATCCCATCCTGCCCAGTCCGATGAACCCGACCCGCATGTCGCCTGTACCGCTCATGGGATCATGCTCGCACTCGCATCGAGGGACGCACCGGGGAGATAAACATGCGTCTCGTGCAGACCTACCGCACAAGGGGTGTGACGGTGTGACGCCCGAACTGCATGGTCGGCGGCGCCAAGCAACCCTGGTACCGGCTAACGGACACCATTCTGCCGCCCAAGGGATCAGAAGCCCGGGAACGAGACGTGTCCGACCACGGCCGTTCAGCCCAAAGCCAACCACCACTGGTGTTTACAGGCTCCTTCGGGCTCGGCTGCTTCGGGAGTGTGTGGCCATCGCCCATCGGCTGCCCTTCCTACAGGTGGCTGTTCGTTTCGGGCTTTCAGCCCCGGTCTCAAGCGATTGTAGGCCGTCGAGGCCTGGCGTCCGGCTTCCAAATGGGGCATTCGAGGAGGAGCGCCTCGGGTCGTTCCGCAGTGAGAGGGCTCGGCGAGCCTCCTGCCCAACCCGGCTACATGTTCTCGAAAGCCCGACGACTGCCGCTAATAGGGTATTGGAGGAGGTGTCGTCGACGGCCCGTTCAGTCCAGCGTCGTTTCCAACGTCTCCACTATGCGGGCGGCTGACGGGATGGTGGCGTCCTCGAGGATGTCGGCGGACGGCAGGGGGATGTGGTCGGTGGTGATCCTGACTATCGGCGCATCGAGGTCGTAGAAGGCCTCCTCGGCGATGATCGAGACCACCTCCGCGCCCCAGCCGCACAGGCGCGGGTTCTCCTCGACCGTGTACACACGCCCCGTGCCGGCCGCCGCTGCCAGGATCGTCTGGGTATCGAGAGGCACCAGGCAGCGGACGTCCACCACCGTCGCCTCGATGCCCCGGCTCGACAACTCGTCGGCGGCAGCCAAGGCTTGGGGCACCATGGCGGCCAGGGCCAGGATGGTGGCATCGGATCCCGAGCGAACCACCGCAGCCTTGCCGAGTTGCCCGACCACCTCCCCGTCCGGGACCGGGCCTTTGTTCGCGAACAGGGCCTTGTGCTCGAAGAAGACCACCGGATCGGGATCGCGGATCGAGGCCGCCATCAGGGCGACGACATCGCGCGGGGTTGAAGGAGCCACCACTTTCAGGCCCGGAACCGACATGGCCCAGTTCTCAAGGCTCTGGGAATGCTGGGCCCCGAAGCGCACGCCGCCTCCGTTGGCGGTCCTGATCACCAGCGGCAGCGTCACCTGCCCGTCGGTCATGTACCGGGTCTTGGCGATCTGGTTGGCCACCAGGTCCCAGCAGGTGGCGAGGAAATCGGAGAACATGATCTCGGCCACCGGACGCAGGCCGTTCATGGCCGCCCCCATCGTGGCCCCCACGATGGCCTCCTCGGAGATGGGGGTGTCACGCACCCGGCGGGCGCCGAACCGTTCCAGCAGACCGGGCGTGGTCTTGAAAACCCCACCGGCCGCAGCCACGTCCTCACCGATCAGGTAGACCGTGTCATCCCGCTCCATCTCCTGGACGAGCCCGTATGCCACCGCCTCCCGATAGGTCATCAGTTGCGCCACTGCGAACCTCCATCCGCCCAAACGTCGGTGGAAATCGAGTCCAGGGAGGGTGCCGGCGCCGCCTTCGCCTCCTCGATGGCGATGAGCATCGCGGCCTCGACCGAGTCCTCTATACCGGACAACTGCTGCTCGGACACTCCGGCATCCGCCAGCCTCCCCCTGTATGTCGGGATCGGATCCCGGGCCTTCCACCTCTCGACCTCTTCGTCCGGACGGTACGTGCCGGGATCGGCTCGGGAGTGGCCGCCGTGCCGGTAGGTGAGAGCCTCGATGAGGCTGGGGCCTCCCCCGGCTCTAGCCTTTCCGAGAGACCTGCGGGCGATGCCGAGCATCTCGTCGGGATCGTTGCCGTCCACGAGGATCGAGTCGAGCCCGTAGGCCGACGCCCTGTCCGCGGCGGGGCGAGGTACGGCGGTGACCGACCCGATCGGGGTGTACTCCATGTACTGGTTGTTCTCGCACACGAACACCACGGGCAGATTCCAGACCACCGCCATGTTCAGGGCTTCGTGGAAGGCACCGATGTTGGTGGCGCCGTCACCGAAGAAACAAACCGAGACCTGCCCGGTGCCTCGCTCCATCGCCGCCCAGGCAGCACCCGCGGCGATGGGGAGGTGGGCTCCGACTATGGCGTAGGAACCCATGGCCCCGGCCGGCGCCCAGGTGAGGTGCATGGAACCCCCCTTACCGCCGCACACTCCCGTGGCGCGGCCCAGCAACTCCGCCATGAGAGGACCGGGCGGCGTTCCCCTCAGCAGGGTGTGGATGTGGCCCCGGTAGGTGCAGAAGGTGAGGTCGGACGGGCGCATCGCGGCCGCGAAACCGGCTGCGATGGCCTCCTGCCCGGTCGCCAGGTGGGAAGTGCCCTTGACCAGACCCTCCAGGAACATCTGGTATGCGTAATGTTCGAATCGGCGGGCCTCCAGCATCATCCGGTACACGCGGAGCCGGTCGTCCATGGCGGCCACGGCATCGGTGGCGGTCCGCATCTCAGTACTCATTGGCGACCATCAGCTCCTCGGCCGGGAAGAGGGTCACGACCTTGGGACCCTCCGCCGAGCAGACCACCTGTTCCTCGATCCTGGCGGCGGAACGGCCGTCGTCCGCCGGGCAGAACGTCTCCAGGGCGAAGAACATGCCCTCCTTCAACTCGATCGGGGTGTCGATAGAGTTGAGCCGGCTGATCACCGGCCTCTCGTGGACCGCCAGACCGACCCCGTGACCGAACTGGAGGCCGAACGCCTCCATCTCGTCGGGGAAGCCGAACTCCTCCGCCTCCGGCCACACGCCGGCGATCTCGTCGGTGGTCGTTCCGGGCTTGACCAGGGCGATAGCGGCGTCGATCCACTCTCGGGCCCGCTTGTAGGCGTCCCGCTGCGCCTGGGTTGCCCTGCCCACCACGAACGTCCGGTAATAGCAGGTCCGGTAGCCGTTGTGCGCCTGGATGATGTCGAAGTAGGCGGTGTCGCCGGGACGGATGAGACGGTCCGAGAAGACGTGCGGGTGGGGGCTGCACCGCTCCCCCGCTATGGAATTGATCGCCTCCACATGCTCCGAGCCCATCTCGTACAGCTTCTTGTTGGCCAGGGCCACGATGTCGGACTCCCGCACGCCCGGCTTGAGGGCTTCGAAGATGTCCTGGTAGACACCATCCACCATCGCCGATGCCTGGGTCAGGAGGACGATCTCGTCCTGGCTCTTGATCTCGCGGGCGGCCAGCATGGTCTGCTGCCCGTTGCGCACCTCGATCCCGGCCCGGCCCAACTCGAGGAACATCTCGGCCTCGGCCATGTCGACACCGACGGGCATCCCGGCTACCCCCTCGTCGTGCAGGACGTCCCTGATCTCCCGGACCGCCCTGGTCACCAGGCCGGTCTCGGGGCCGATCGATCCGGCCAGGCCGGTGTTGCCCCCCACCGACTGCTCGGGCACCAGCCAGGGCGCCTGCATCTTGTGGACGCGGGCCGCCGACCCAAAGTCCCATATCCACGGCTCCCCGGTCCTCGTCAGCAGAGCCCACCGCTCCATCTTGTTGAAGGCCCAGTACCCGATGTGGGTGGCGGTCAGGTATCGGATGTTGGCGGTGTCGAACACCAGTAGCGCACCGAGATCCGACTCTTCCAGGGCTTGTCGTGCCCGCGCCAGCCGGTAACTGCGCAGCCGGTCGAAGTCGACGCGTTGCTCCCAATCCACCCCCATGACACCTGGAGCCGGCGTGGTGGCGACCGGGAACTCGGGCGAACGCTCGGTCATGTCCATGGGAACCGCCTTTCAGTCTGGGCGCGGTCGATGCTAGCTAGTGGGCAGTGGGGCAGTCAGGTGCCGGGTGGGACTGGGGGACACTCGGTCTCTCTGGGGTTTGCTGGTGACTTGCCCGTGCCGTAGTTCGCCTTGTTCGTGGTCAGTCGACAGCCGAACACAACTGACAACTGACAACCGACAACTGACACCAGCTAGCGGCCGCCTGCTGCCGGTCGGATACCGGCGGTCCAGGGATCGACGAGCGTCTTGATCCGCTCGGGCTTCCGGTCCACCATCGGACGGAGCCCGTCGGCCACCACGCTGTCGAGGGGCAGGGCGACCGGCGCCACATCGGACCAACCTCCCGCGCGGCTCGCCACCAGCCGAGCGGCGTCCGCGAAGTCGGCCGCGAAGACATGGGCGTTGGTGCCCACCAGGCACAGCTCGCGCAGGGTGAGTGACCGCACATCGACCGGCACCGGCGCCGTGCCGAGGCCGATAGCCACCACCCGCCCCCGCGGCTCCACCACGTCCAGCGCCGCGTTCAGCACCGAAGGAACTCCCGTGACCTCGTAGGCAGCGGCAGCCCGTCCTCCGAGAGCTCCCTCCAACTGGACAGCCAGCGGCTGCTCCGGATCTACCTGAAGGGTGAGAGAAGCGCCGAGAGCAGCGGCGATCCGCAGGCGTTCCGGATCGAGGTCGGCAGCCAGCACGCGCAGGCCGGACCGGGCGGCCGCGTAGACCAGGAAGGCCCCTACCCCACCGACCCCGATCACGACCACGGGGTCGCCGCGATCCGGTTCGCCCCTGCGGAGGGAGTGGAGGGCGATCGACATGGGCTGGACCAGGGCGGCCCGATCATCGTCGAGACCCAGCTCACCGACATCCAGGCAGACGCCGGCCGGAACCGCTACGTACTGGGCCAGGGCTCCATTCCTCTGCAGACCCACCGTGAAGTATCTCTCGCAGAAGTTGGTGATCACCGCCCGGCACGGACCGCACGATCCGCATGACACTCCTGCCCCGCTCGCCACCAGCGTCCCGTCCGGGAAACCTTCAACGCCGGGGCCGCGCTCCACCACCCGCCCGCCGAACTCGTGACCGGGAACCATCGGACCTGCATGACCGGACCACCGGTTGCGCTCGGACACGGGGAACATCATCGGTCCGTGATCCCACTCGGATGCGTCCGTCCCGCAGATCCCGGCCGCGTGGACCTCCAGGAGCAACTCTCCGCTCCCGGGCTCGGGAACGCCGATGCTCTCGATCCTGATGTCACGGGTGCCGTGGTATACGGCGGCTCGCATCCCGCTCATGGCACTATGGGGGACACCGCTCGGCGGATCCAGGGCGCCCTAGACGAGTAGTTCCAAGGGATCGGACCGGAAGCGACCGCACTGTGCTGTCGATACACAACGCCATACAACACATCCGTAACTCGTGCATGTCGGTCCCTTGGCTCAGGATCCCCTCCTCCTCTACTTCTTGAAAGCCCACTTCGGCACGACCCCGAAATCCGGAGAGCGCTACGGAGACGGGAAACGACCCGGTCTAACGCTAACCACCGATCACCAACTATCAACTACCACTAGTGACTAGAACTAGCCATCTAGAAGAACACCTGCTCCCCGCCCGTCAGGTTGAGGCTGGCGCCGGTGGTGAACTTGGCGTCGTCCGAAGCCAGGAAGGCCGCCATCGCCCCGATGTCGTCAGCGGTCCCCAGACGCTTCATCGGAATAGTGGCGATGTGCTCGGCGAGCAGATCCTCGCGCTCCCTGCCCGCCATCTGCGCCGCCATACCGAAACCGGTCTTGGTCATGTTGGTGAACATGGTGCCGGGACATATGGCGTTGACGGTGACGTTGTAGGGCGCAAGTTCCAACGCCATGACCTGGGTGAGGCCTACCACCGCGAACTTGGAGACCGAGTAGATGCCCCAACCGGGCCAGGCCACCTTACCGGTCTGGGAGGCGGTGTTGATGATCCGGCCCCACATGTTCTCCTTCATGATGTGGGCCGCGGACCGGGAGCAGTTAATCACCCCCCGTATGTTCACGTTGAAGACGTTGTCGATTACCTCCTCGGACGTGTCGATCACGTCGGCGATGGGTTGGGCCACCCCGGCGTTGTTACAGAGGATGTCGAGGCTCCCGTACTCGGCAGCGACGTCGCGCATGACCTCGTCAACCCGGGCGCTGTCGGTCACGTCGAGGTGGACGGCCGTCGCCAGGGCGCCCGAAGGAGCGGCGGGCAACGATCCGGCCACTTCGGAGGCGTCAAGCATGTCGGCGCACACCACGGCTGCGCCCTCGGCCGCCAAGTGCCGTGCGATCCCTTCCCCGAGACCGCGAGACGATCCGGTTACCACCGCCACCTTGTCGTCGAGCCGGCCCATTTCAGTACCTCCTTAAGACACCAACAGCACGAGGAACAGCCCCGCAAGGAAGGATCGTACCGTGGCGCGACCCGGCACGGCCTCCACAGAGCCCGTCGATACCAGCACACCAGGACCAATGGACTCCGAACGGCTGGTCATCCTGCGGGTGGGTTGACGGATGGACAGGTCGGACGATCAGACCTGGGCGAACTCGATCAATAGGCCATCCGGACCTCTCGCGGCGACCGCGGTTGCGTGCTTACCCGTCAGGGGTTCAGCCAGGAATTCGATACCCTTCTGCGACAGATCGGCGATGACCGCCCGGATGTCCGTAACGTAGATGGTCAGCCAGCGGACGCCCGCCGCAAAGTCGTGCGAGGCGGCGGGCGGGGGTGGATCTATGTCCATCAGCTTGATGAGCGTGCCGCCGCCTTGGAGCCGCACCTGGTGGAAGCCGCTGGATGCGAGGCCGATTCCGGTCGCCACCTCCTCGGAGATCTGCGTGTCGACCACCACCTCGAACCCGAGCGTATCCCTGTAGAACTCCAGCGAGGCCTCGAAATCATGGCATGTGATCGCAACATCGATCGTTCGACGCTGCGGATCGAACTCAATCATGGACTAACCATCCCGGACGGAAGCGTTCTGTTGCCAAGTCCCAAAACACCTCGCTCAATCCTATAGCCTTCCCGTTGAGCCGCGGATGGTAAGAGGGAGCTCCCTTATGGTCAAATGTTTTGATCTACTATGGAAGGGCGCCGGCGCCCCGAACCAGAAGGGAGTGCGGATTGAACCTGCCGACCGGACTCTTGGAACTCCGTGCGCGGGACTACCAATGCCACCTGATGGACCTTCGCACCGATACGTACCACGGCGCCCGCCACCGGTCGGACCGTGAGCAGGTCTTCAACCAAGCTGTAAACCTGCTCAACCCGGTGGTATACGACGTCCTGGAACGCTTCAACGAGGTGATGCTGGACGGCGTAGGCACGATCGAAGGCCCGACCTACGATTCCGGAGAGAACATGGAGGTTCGGTGGCAACTGTCGTGGCCCCAGCAGCAAGCGGCCACGCATAGGCTGGAGCCGGGCAAGACGGTGAGGCCGATCACGATCCGGGCGCACTTCTGGGACGGCTGGACCCATGGCCATCTGGCCGGCTCGGATGCCGGAGACTGGCCGTTCCAGGTCACCACCGAGACCGACGCCCGGCGCCAGTGGATCATCCTCTGGGCGATCGCGGAGGTTGAACTTCACCATCGAATCTTCGAGTCCCATCACCCCTGGGACGTCATCCCACTACCCACCGGAGACTCCCCGCCCGCAGCCAAGTGGGGATAGGCAGACCGGATGCCATCCCACGCCATCGATCTGAGAGCCCGGCCCCCGGCGGGCGAATTCCTCTCCCAGCGCATGTTCGCGTCACTCGATCGGGCCGCCGCGGTGCTGCGGCGCCGCGGCTACGACCTGCCCGCATCCATCGAGTTCCGTTCGATGCCTGCGTTCATCGATGAGATGGCGGCTGCCGGCATCGGCCAAGCAGTCGTCTTCGCTCGTATCGAGAACGACACCGTCGGCGGTACGTCCAACGAGTCGGTTGCGCGCTTCGTCAAGGCGAGCGACGGCCGCTTCCTCGGCGTCGGTTGCGTACGGATGGCCGGGCCGGAAGTGACCGGCGATCTGGACGAGTGCGAGAGACTGGGGTTCGCCGGAGTCGCTGTGGAGCCCGGCCTCAACGAGCCCCCTCTGGTTGCCGATGACCCGAGCCTGTACCCGATCTACGAGCAGATCGCTTCGATGGGACTGCCCGCCTTCATCACCGGAGGCGACGCCAACCCCGACATCTCGTACGCATCTCCGGTGGCGCTCGACCGGATGGCCCGGGACTTCCCGCGGCTGGATGTCGTGGCTGTTCACGGCGGCTGGCCATGGGTGACCGAAACGCTCGGAGTGGCATGGCGACGGCCCAACGTGTGGGTGATGCCGGATCTCTACTGGGCCAACATGCCCGGCCAGGCGGACTACACCGCCGCCGCCAACGGCTACCTACGGGATCGCATGCTCTTCGCAACGTCGTACCCCGCCGTCAACATCGAGCAGTACGTGGCCGCGCTGCGGGCATCCAACCTCTCCGTCAGTTCCTGGCGAGCGATCAGCCAGGCCAATCCGCGCCGGCTGCTCGGCGGAACCGCTGTTGGTGACCAGACCTGAACCCATCGGGCAGATCGAGGACGCCCTCGCTTCGGGGGCATTCGCACGCCACCCCCACATCTGGTACGAACGGCTTCAGGAGACCGCACCTGTCTACTGGAGCCCCTACCTCGAGCAGTGGCTCGTAACGTCCTACGACCTGGTCGAAAAGGTCCTGCTCTCGCCCGGTGAGTTCTCCAACTTCGGCTTCAACAGGGCGTTCATCGGCCGCCTGCCCGCTTTGGCCTACCAGGACGTCGGCGTGCTCCGGCATCACTACAACCAGCAGGGCCTCATCCAGACCGATCCTCCCGAGCACACCCGCTTGAGACGACTCCTAGGCCCTTCCTTCTCGCCCAGGGCCTTGTCACATCTGGGTCCCGCCATCTCGGACCGCGTGGCCGACCTCATCCGCGACGCCCGGCGCAAGGACGAACCCTTCGATGTGGTGGCCGGCCTGGCCAAGCAGGTCCCGGTCCAGGTGATCGCCGACCTGCTCGGGGTTCCCGAACCGCATCGCCGCAGATTCCCCACCTGGTCGGCGCACGTGATCCGGTTCTTCGGCACCGCCGCCCCGGTTCCCACCCACGCTCGAGCCTTGAATCGGTCGCTGGTCGAGTGGCGATCGCTCATCGTCGAACTGCTGGCCAGCCGGTCGGAAGAGCCGAAGCGTGACTTGCTCACCGAACTGGCCGGCCTGGTGGGTTCCGAGCGGATGACCCTCGAAGAAGCGCTGTTCACGGCCATCCACCTGCTCATCGCCGGCCACGAGACGACCACGGCTCTGATAGCGAACACCATCTACTGTCTGCTCACCCGTCCCGACCAACTCGAGGAGGTACGGGCCTCGCCCGACCTCCTCGCGGGCGCCATCGAAGAGACACTCCGTTACGAGCCATCGATCACCCGACTCCGCAGACTCACGGTCGAGGACGCTGAACTCGGCGATGTGGTCATCAAAGCGGGAGATCCCGTGAGCGCGGTCATCTCCGCCGCCAACCGCGACCCGACCCGCTTCGCCGATCCCCACGACTACGTGGCCGATCGGACCTTTTCCTCGGTGCCGCATCTCTCCTTCGGACGGGGCCGCCACTTCTGCCTAGGAGCCGCCCTCGCCCGCGTCGAGACGAGGATCGCCGTCAACGGCTTTCTGGAAGGCTTCCCTGGAGCCCGCCTCGCGGATACCCGACCGCCGGACCGGGTCGCCTCGATCAACCACAGATCCCTGGCGTCGTTGCTGGTTGCTGGTTGCTAGCTTTTGTTCACCAACCACCAACCACCAACCACCAACCACCAACCACCAAACGTGGGTAGCCTTCGGCCATGCCTCGAATACGTGCAGCCAGCATCGCAGAGCACAAGGTCATCACACGGGCCCTCATCCTCGAGATGGCTCAAGAGTTGTTCGCTACCTGGGGATACAAGGACACGTCCTTCGGAGACATCGCCGCGGCTGCAAACATCGGCCGCACCACCCTCTACGACTACTTCGTAGACAAGGACGACCTGCTGGCCTCACTGGTCGAAGAGACCCTGCCCCCGACAATCAAGGCGATGGTCGAAAAGGTCCCCCAGGATCTCCACCCCACGGAACGTCTCCGCCGTCTGATGGCCACCACCGTCGAGTTCGTCGCGCTGGAACCGACTCTGGGACAACTGCTCCACCGGGAGGTACCGAAGCTGTCGGAGTCGGCGCAGCAGCGAGTCGCCAACGCACACCAGGCCTTGGCTCGCGAATTCGTCGACGCCTACCGCGCGGGTGTCGAGGCCGGAGCGCTGAAACAGCTTCCTCCCGGCCTCGCGGGCCGGTTCCTCAACGACATGATCATGTCAGCAGCCCAGTTGTTGATCGACTCGGACCATCCGGAGGAAGACCTCTCGTCCGTGACCGACGCTATGAGCGACCTGATATTCAATGGCCTGACCAGGCGGGAGCCGCTCCGGCAGGCCATGACAAGTGCAGACACCTGTGGAAGACTGAGATCCGAGCGAACCGATGGTCACTGAGGAAGCCGCCCACACATCCGAACCATTCTTGATCCGGGAGTTATCCCTGCTCGAGTTCGTACGTCGCGTGCTGGCCCAAGCCGAAAGGGAGCGAACACCGCTGCTCGAGCGCGTCAGGTACGTAGCCATCGTAAGCGAGCTGATAGACGAGATCTATCAGGTTCGTGTTGCCGGACTCGACGAGCAGGTCGAGGCGGGCTTCGAGAGCCGTTCGCGAGGTGGGGTCACCGCACCCGAGCTCCTTGATCGGATCCGCAGCGTGGTCAGCGAGATCTGCGAGTACCAGAGCGCGGTGTTCCGTGAAGAAATCCAACCCGCCCTCGAGAGGGTCGGAGTCCGGATTCTCCTCTGGGACGGGCTTGACGAGACCGACCGCGAGTACCTGAGCGGCGTGTTCCACGAGCAGGTCTACCCCGTGCTGACACCTTTGGCGGTCGATCCGGCGCACCCCTTCCCGTACATCTCGAACCTCTCCATGAACCTCGCGATCATGGTTCGGGAGCCGGAGACGGGCATCCAACGCTTCGCCCGAGTCAAGGTTCCCCCGATCCTTCCTCGGTTCATCGAGTTGCCCGAACGGAGAGGATTCGTCCCGCTCGAACAGCTCATCTCGGCACATCTGGACGAACTGTTCCCCGGGATGGACGTCACGGAGTGCCATCCGTTCCGGCTGACCCGTAACACCGACTACCAGATCGCTGAGTTCGAGACGAGCGACCTACTCGAAGCCCTCAAGTCGGAACTCGGGCGCCGCCGAAGAGGGCAGGTGATGCGGCTCGAGGTCGAGCGCGATATCGATCCCGACGTACTGAACCTGCTCATGCGCGAACTGGAGATCAAGGATCGTCATGTCTACCGGATATCGGGATTGCTGGGTCTCGGGTCCCTGACGACTCTCGCTGACATGGATCTGCCTGAACACAGGTGGAAACCCTTCCCGCCGGTTGTTCCGGCCCGCATATCCGGCAACCACGACTTCTTCAGGATGATCAGCAAGGGGGACCTGCTCGTGCATCACCCTTACGAGTCGTTCGCAGCCTCGACTGCCGAGTTCGTCCACCAAGCGGCCCACGACCCTCATGTCCTCGGGATCAAGCAGACGCTGTACCGCACCTCGCCGGACAGCGCCATCGCCCGTTCGCTCATCACCGCAGCGGAGTTGGGCAAGCAAGTAGTGGCTCTCGTCGAACTCAAGGCGCGGTTCGATGAGCAACGCAACATCGAACGTGCCCAGGCTCTGGAGGAGGCAGGCGTCCATGTGGTGTACGGCTTGGTGGGACTCAAGACCCATGCCAAGCTGTGCCTGGTCGTTCGTCAGGAGGACGGGAAACTGGCCCGCTACGTGCACACCGCAACAGGCAACTACAACGAACGCACGGCCCGCATCTACGAGGACGTCGGCATGTTCACGAAGGATTCCGACATCGGCGCGGATGTCAGCGACCTGTTCAACCAATTGACCGGGTACAGCAAGCAGAAGTCCTACCGCAAGCTGGTGGTTGCCCCGGCCGAACTCCGTTCCCACATCGTCGAGTTGATTCTCCGGGAGGCCGAACAGGAGGAGGGTCACATCGTCGCCAAGCTGAACGGCTTGGTGGACAAGGAAACCATAATGGCGCTGTACGAGGCGTCGAGGGCCGGGACGCGTGTAGACCTGATCGTGCGGGGCGTGTGCTGCCTGCGGCCCGGGATACCCGGCATGAGCGAGAACATCACGGTCCGCTCCATCGTCGGCCGTTTCCTCGAGCACTCCCGGATATTCCGGTTCGGCCGACCGGAACGCGGCTTCCGGTACTACATCGGTTCGGCCGACCTGATGCCGCGCAACCTCGACCGAAGGGTGGAAGCCATGTTCCCCGTCGAGGACAGGGAAGCCCAGCGTCGCCTGGAAGAGATCCTGGACCTCTGCCGAGCGGACGACCACCTTGCTTGGGAGCTCCAACACGACGGGTCCTACATACGCCGAGGCTACACGAACGACGTCGATGTCCATCAGGCTCTCATGGACGCGGCCTTGCATCGGTCCCGGTCACTGAGGAAGCGGTAGGCGGATGCCCGCGTTGATGCTGCTCCGGCACGCCAAGTCCGACTGGAGGGCCGACTATGGGCACGACCGGGACCGGCCTCTCAACAAACGCGGGGTTCGATCTGCGCGGGCAATCGGCCGGTTCGTGGAGCGCTACGGACTGGTTCCGGACCTGGTCCTGACATCGCCGGCGGTCCGGACCGCCACAACTGCCGACCTGGCCGCGGAAGCGGGAACCTGGAAGAGCGAGATCGTAGCCGTACCAGACCTGTATGGCGCCGAGCCTAACCGTCTGCTCAGCTTGATAAGGGGGCTCAACGACGTGGACCGTGTGATGGTGGTAGGACACGAGCCCACCATGTCCGGCTTCTTGGGCCGGATGACGGGTAGCCACCTCCGGGTTCCGACCGCCACGCTGACTTGCCTGCGCCCCTTCTATAGCCGCTGGGCGGATTTGGGATGGGGAACCGCCGAAGTCGAGTTGTACATAAGACCGCGCTTGCTCTAAAGGATGGACCTAGGACACAAGGCTAGCTTTCTATCTATGAAGTACTAGAACGCACAGTTGTGCGGCGGCTGGCCCCGCTTTTTTCGACTGTGACGGTCAGTACCATCCTGATGTACTCATGTGGCTCTAGGACTTCCATCGGTTCTTTGCGTAAGATATCGGGAAGCGGTTTGCGTCCCGGTCCCGGGTTCCAGTGTGGTTGCACTCCGAGTTTCCACCATTGGATACCGTACAGGGCTGATCGGTACGTTAACCTGGTTCATGATCGAGGTGATTGTCGAAGTGGACCCTCCAAGCACACCCTTGCTAGACCGGATCAGGGGACCTGAGGACCTTAGGTGGTTCGATGCCCGCGACTTGACGCGCCTCGCCTCCGAGATCCGAAGGCTCATAATCGCGACCGTGAATCGCAACGGGGGCCATTTGGGATCCAACCTGGGAATAGTCGAGTTGACCATCGCCCTCCATCGTGTGTTCGAGTCTCCCCACGACGTCATCCTTTTCGACACGGGTCATCAGACTTACCCGCACAAGCTTCTCACCGGCAGGCGCGAGGCCTTCGACAGCCTGCGAAGTCCGGGGGGAATGTCCGGGTATCCCAGCCGGGTCGAATCGTCCCACGACTGGATCGAGAACAGCCACGCGTCTACCGCCCTCGCGTATGCACACGGACTGGCCACTGCAGTCAAGGCAAGGGAAGAGGACCGCCAGGTAGTCGCGGTGATTGGGGACGGCTCGTTGACCGGGGGAATGGCGCTCGAGGGCCTGAACAACCTCGGTCACTCCAGCAGTGACGTAACGATAATTCTCAACGACAACGGCCGGTCCTACGCTCCTACCATCTCGAAGCTGTCGGAGAGTCTGATCAAGCTCCGCGCCAGCCCTGTATACATGCGAAGGCAGGAGCGCATCGAACAGATAGCCGAATCGGTTCCATGGGTCGGGGACATGCTCCGCCGTGGAATCGACGCCACCAAGATGGCAATACGTCACATGTGGGATCCGCCCTTCATCTTCGAGCAGCTCGGTATTCACTATGTCGGACCCTACAACGGCCATGAGATAGCGGAACTCGAGAAGGTACTGGAGAAGGTGAAGCTGTTCGAAGGACCAACTGTGGTCCATGTGATCACCCAGAAGGGCCGCGGGTACAAGCCGGCGGAGAGGGACCCGATCAAGAATATGCACGACCTCTCGTCGATCAAGCAGGGCAGCTACACGGCGGCCTTCGCCGAGCATATGGTGCGAATGGGCGAACGGCACCCCGAGCTGGTAGCGGTGACTGCGGCCATGCCCGACTCCACGGGGCTGCTGCCCTTCGTGGACCGGTTTCCCGACCGGGCCTTCGATGTAGGCATCGCGGAACAACACGCGGTCACCATGGCGAGTGGGATGGCGATGGGCGGAATGCGCCCGATCGTGGCCATCTACTCGACATTCCTCACCCGGGCCCTCGATCAGATAAACCTCGATACCGCCCTGCACCGGTGCCCGGTGGTGTTCTGCATCGACCGCGCCGGCATCACCGGGGACGACGGAGCTTCGCACCACGGAACCCTCGACATGGTGCTTCTCTCCAAGATCCCGGGCATGACGATCTTCGCGCCCTCCTCCTACGAGGAACTCCCGGTGATGCTGGACACTGCCCTGGAAACCACCTATGGCCCCTGTGCCATCCGTTGGCCCAAGACCGCGGCGCCAAAGGTGTCCCCAGACCAGGTGGGCTCCGGGCTGTCGGCCCGCCGCGCCCGCGAGGGCTCCGATGTTTGCCTCATCGGGATAGGGAAGATGCTCGCGACCGCCTCCGAAGCCGCCGATCGGCTCGAATCCGAGGGGATCAGTTGCTCGGTCTGGGACCCCCGGGTGGTCAAGCCGCTGGATCCGGTGATGATCAGCGACGCGATCGGTCATCGCCTGGTGGTCACAGTCGAGGACGGGCTCCGCGAGGGGGGCATCGGCCAGGCTATCCGCGACCAGATATCCGCCTCGGCGCCCACACCCGTGGTGGTGCTCGGGATTCCCACCGTCCACATCCCCCACGGAAGGGTGGACCAGATCCTGTCCGACTACGGTCTCGACGCCTCCGGGATCGTCGCCAATGCCAAGAAACACCTATAAGCTGGTCGGATACCCTACTCCTTCCGAAGCCGGTGTTCTATAGTCTGGGAGTGGAGAAGAGTTCACGTCTCCGTACGACTTCCCAAAGCACGAGTGTGTCTCGCTGGTAGAAACGGGACTGGACAGCCGGACGAACGAAAGGTTCTCAAACAATGGTTAAACGACTCGCACCGCTGGTCTGCGTGTTGGCTTTGATTGTCACTGCCTGCGGCACAGACGACGAAACCACAACCGAGACGCAGCCAGCCACGACAGCTGCCGCCGAGGTCACAACGACTGCCGCCGCTGAGCCGACTACCACCGTGTCTGTCGACTTTGCCCAGGACGATGGCACCCTCGCCGCAGTCCAGGCACGTGGCTCCTTGCGTTGTGGAGTCTCGACCAGCGCCATCGGGTTCGCCGAACCCCAGGACGATGGTTCTTTCAAGGGATTCGACGCCGACTACTGCCGCGCTCTGGCTGCAGCAGTTCTCGGTGACGCCAACGCCGTCGAGTTCGTAGGCACCACCGCCGCCGAGCGCTTCACCGTGCTGGCTGCCGGCGAGATCGATGTGCTGTTCCGCAACACCACCTGGACACAGAGCCGCGACACAGAGATCGGTGGCGACTTCGGACCCACGACGTTCTACGACGGCCAGCAGATCATGGGGAAGGCCGACTTCGGGTTCGACGATGCTTCGACTCTGGAGGATGTGGACGGGGCCCGGCTCTGCACCAATGCCGGAACCACCACCGAGAAGAACATCACCGAGGGCGCCCGCGTGGTCGGCGCCGAGATCGAACTCGTGACGGTCGAGAACTTCCCGGAGGCGATGGAACTCTTCCGCGAAGGATCCTGCGACCTGGTGACCACCGACGGGTCGGCCCTGTTCGGCCATCGTTACTCGGCCATCCAGAACGGTGAGATCGCGGAGGGCGACTGGATCATCTTCCCGACCACCCCGATCTCCAAGGAGCCCCTCGGACCGATGTACCGGCAGAACGACAGCCAATGGGCCGACGTCGTCAACTGGTTGGTGTACATCTTGATCATCGCCGACGAGAAGGGCATCACGTCCGCGAACATCGAGGAGATGGTTGCCAACCCGCCCGACCCCGAGGCAGGCCGGTTCCTCGGAGTGGGTGAGGACGAGCTCCAGACCAAGATGGGCCTTTCGGCCGACGCGTACGCCCAGGCCATCCGCCAGGTCGGCAACTACGACGAGATCTACGTCAACAACCTGCGCCCGCTCGGCTTCTCGAGGGCGGGGTCCGCCAATGCCCGGTGGACCGAAGGTGGTCTTGTCTACGCGCCTCCGGCCCGCTGAACGCAAGGAACAAATGACCCCGAATTGTGGAGGGGGCACCGTCAGGTGCCCCCTCCCTGCGTCTGCGCTTGGTATGGTCTAGGCACCAGCTAGACGGACGCTCAATTGGTTACACCCACCGAGAGATCATCTCAATCCCGGGTACCCATTTGGCGGAACGTGGTGGTCATCAAGTGGGCCACCCAACTCGGTGTCCTCTTCGGTCTCATCTGGCTGGGCTTCATCCTGATCACCCAGGCAACCGGAAACCTCCGCGCCACGGGTATCCCGTTCGCGTGGGACTTCCTCGGTGAACCGCTGGGGGTCAAACTCGGTGAGGGGTTCAACACCGACCCTGAGTCGGGCCTGGAAGCCTTGGCGGTGGGTATGGTCAACATGCTCCGGATCACATGGAGCGGCGTCATCGCCGCCACCATCCTCGGCACGCTGATCGGCATATCCAGGCTCTCCTCCAACTGGATCGTCTCCAGGATCGCCAACTCGTATATCGAGTTCTTCCGCAACATCCCCCTGCTGGTGCAGATCCTCTTCTGGCAGGCGCTGATCATCGGACTGCTCCCCGATCTGACTCCCGACATGGAGGGGAGCCGGTGGTTGTTCGCCAGCCCGAAGGGCATAGCCCTACCCTGGTTCACTCCTCAAGCCGGCCGCTGGCAGTACACCGTGCTGGTGATCATCGGAATCGCAGCGGCACGTTGGGTCTACCGCCACCGGATCAGGCTCCAAGAACGCGAAGGCCAAGAGAGCCACGCCTTCGCTTGGTCGATAGGCACATTCGCCGTGTTCGTGGTCGGAGGATGGTTCGCCCATCCGGTCCTCGGCGTGTTGGGGTGGCTCTTCACCGCTCTGGCATGGGTGTGCGGGGCGGTACCGGTGTTGGCGTTCCAGTTGGGGTTGGCTGTTCTGGCCATCTGGTTGGCCGTCCGCTACATCCTGCGATACCTGAGGCGGCTCCGCTCCCCCGCCGGGATGGCCAAGCTCTCCGACGACGACTTCTTCCGCTTGGCGGTGGCGGCCGTGGTCGGCATCGGTTTGATGCTGTTCCTGGTCTCCGGGGCCGGGCGGGCTACCCTCTCCGCGGTTTTCGGACGGACGCTGTGGTACCAGATGAACTGGGGGTTCGAGCCACTATTCGACTTCCTGGCCTCCAGGTTCGACTTCTCCGGTGGAGCACCCCTGCGTTTCAGCCTTCCCGAGGTGGTGGTCCCCACCAGGTTCCCTCAATACTCCGGCGACGTAGGCAAGGCTCTCACCCCGGGCTTCGTGGCCGTCTGGATGGGGGTCACGCTCTACACCGCGGCCTTCATCGGCGAGATCGTACGGGCCGGCATCATGGCCGTGCCGCGCGGCCAGGGCGAGGCCGCCGCCGCGGTCGGTCTGCGCCGGGGGCAGGTGCTGCGCCTGGTCGTGCTGCCCCAGGCATTCCGGATTATCCTCCCTCCGCTCGGTTCCCAGTACCTGAACCTGGCCAAGAACACCTCCCTGGGCATCGCCGTGGCCTACGCCGACATCGTCCAGGTCGGCCAGACCATCTTCAATCAGGAAGGCCAGGCGCTGGCGGTGTTCATCTTCTGGATGGGCTTCTACTCGGTCGTAAGCCTGATACTGTCGGGAATCGTCAACTACTACAACCGCAAGATGGCGTTGGTGGAGCGTTGAGATGACCACCCCGATGCCCTCTCTCGACGCCACCGGCATGCCTGAGCGAGCTCCCGAACCTCCGCCCGCCGGACCGTGGCGGTGGATGCGGGAGAACCTGTTCGCCGGCCACACCTGGGGACAGATCGGATTCAACACTTTCCTCACCGTGGTCTTCGCCCTGATCCTCCTGAACATCCTGCGGTTCATCACCACCTATCTCTTCGCTCCGGAACGCAAGTGGGCGGCGGTCACCCACAACGCGAAGCTCCTGATGGTCCAAGCCTTCCCGCAGGACGACCTGATCCGGATCTGGACATCCCTGGGCATCTTCATAGTGCTGGTGGTCTGGTCCCTGGCGTCCTGGAAAGTGGGCGGCCGACTCGAACTCTCCACCTTCGCCGGAGGTCTGCGGAGCGCAGCTGTCCTGTTGGCGGTCACGGCGATCATGCACCACGCGGCCGAGGCGCGCACCTTCGGCATTCCCATCCTGCAGTTCGACTCGCCTACCGCCTGGAGTGCCGTACGTACCTGGATACTCGTCGCCGCCGTCTCGACGGCCGTCCTGGCCCACTTCGCCATCCGCTGGAGCCGCGCGGCCGATCCATCGCCCACCATCCCGGTCCTGACCGTGCCGGTCGTGATCATGGCGGCCGTGGCCGCGCTCGTATGGACGGTGAAGCTCCCCGTTCCGTTGGGCCAGTTTGACCAGACCACCGCACCGATCGCCGCCACCACCGCCGGCCCGTGGACGATGCTGTTCGCGTTGGCGGTAGTCGCCTACCCCGTCGGTCTCCTGATCGAGCGCATCTGGCCCCGCGCGTTTCGGCGGTTCCTGATCTCGGCCTGGGTCCTCTCCTACCCGGTCATCATCTTCGTCATCCAGCGCAACCCGGTCCTCGACTGGTCCGACATGATCATGCTGCTCGCAGTAGTGCTGGGGGCCGGCGCGCTCCGGGTGCTGGTCCTTCTCCCAAGGGGGCCGACCGCCACCGCGGTTGTGATGGCCATCGGACTGGTGACCGCCGCCGTGCCACTCGCTTCCGAAGAGAAACCGTTCTGGGTCACTGTCGGGATGGTCGCAATCGGGTTGGCGATACTGATCGCCGCCCTGACGATAGAGGAACCGGTAAGAATGGTCCGGGCATCGGCTGCGGGCCTGATGCTGGCCTCCCTCTTGATCTGGTTCATCCCGATACCGTTCCCCTACCGCGTACTGATCATCGCATTCACCCTGTTCCTGCTGGTAACGCCCAATGTCGGAGTAACGCAGCGGGGAAGGACCAACCTGGTCCGGGCCTGGATCGCAGGTGCGCTACTGATAGTGGTGGCATTCCGGTTTGGTGCCACCTTCCTCGACGGCTCGGACCTGGCCGTCTTCCTGCGGTCGGATGTCGTCTCCATCGTCATGGCGGTATTGCTGGGCGGCGGCGCGCTCCGGGTGCTGAGCCTTCTCCCAAGAGGGCCGACCGCCACCGCGGTTGTGATGGCCATCGGGCTGGTGACCGCTGCCCTGCCGTTCGCTTCCGGGGAGGAGCCTCTCTGGGTCGCCGCGGGGATGGCGCTGATCGGGTTGGCGATACTGATCGCCGCCCTGACGATAGAGGAACCGGTAGAAATGGTCCGGGCATCGGCTGCGGGCCTGATGCTGGCCTGCCTGCTGATCTGGTTCATCCCAATGCCGTTCCTCTACCGCGTACTGATCATCGCATTCACCCTGTTCCTGCTGGTGACGCCCACTTTCGGAGGTACGCAGGGGGGAAGGACCAACCTGGTCCGGGCCTGGATCGCAGCTGCGGTGCTGATAGTGGTGGCATTCCGGCTGGGCGCGGCCAACACGTCCCTGGAGTTCCAGGGCACCACCTTCCTGGGCGGATTCAATCTGACCATCCTCCTAGCCGTTAGCGGGATCGCCCTGTCCCTCCCCGTCGGTCTGATCCTCGCCCTGGCCCGGACGTCGTCCATGCCCATTTTCCGCCTCCTGGCCACCGGCTACATCGAACTGGTTCGCAGCGTTCCGATGATCACCTGGCTGTTCTTCGGGTCCGCGATGCTGACCGCCTTCCTCCCCGCCGGAGTCGAGTTCGACGAGATCGTCCGGATAGTCGCAGCCATCACCATCTTCAACTCGGCGTACGTAGCGGAGAACATCCGGGGGGGACTGCAAGCCATCGACAGGGGCCAGTACGAGGCGGCCAGGGCTACGGGCCTGAGCATCGTCCAGTCCACGTCGCTGGTGATCCTGCCCCAAGCGGTGCGGACGGTGATCCCGGCACTGGTCGGGTCGGTGATCGTCGCCTTCAAGGACACGTCGCTGGTGGCCATCATCGGGCTGGCGGATATCTTGCTGATCGCCCGCAGCTTTATCCCCCAGCAGAGCGACCCCAACTTCCAGGGCACCCTGCCCCAGATGATGTTCTTCATGGCGTTGTTCTACTGGATAGTCACCTTCACGATCTCGAAGCTGAGCATGCGCTACGAGCGCAGTCTCGGTCTTGGAGAACGCTGATGGCCGAATCACTGAGGAGGATTTCATGACCACTAACGGATCTCAGGCGATCATCTGCGAGGACGTAAAGAAGTGGTTCGGTGACTTCCAGGCTCTGAGCGGGGTGAGCACCTCGATCGGCTGGGGCGAGGTGGTGGTGGTGATCGGACCTTCCGGGTCCGGCAAGTCCACCTTCATCCGTTGCATCAACCGCCTCGAGGCCCACCAGGCGGGGCGGATCGTTGTGGACGGGATGGAGCTGACCAACGACCTCCGCAACATCGACGCCATCCGCCGCGAGGTCGGCATGGTCTTCCAGCAGTTCAACCTGTTCCCCCACCTCACGGTCATGCAGAACATCACCCTGGCGCCGATCTGGGCTCGCAACCGGACCAGGTCGGCTTCCGAGGCCGCCGCCATGAAGCTGCTCGAGCGGGTGGGCATACCCGAGCAGGCGCACAAATACCCGGGCCAGCTATCGGGAGGCCAGCAACAGCGGGTGGCCATCGCCCGCGCCCTGGCCATGAACCCCAAGATCATGCTCTTCGACGAACCCACCTCCGCTCTCGATCCCGAGATGATCAAGGAAGTTCTGGACGTCATGAAGGAACTTGCGGACACCGGTATGACAATGATCGTGGTCAGCCACGAGATGGGATTCGCCCGCCAGGTGGCCGACAGGATCCTGTTCTTCGACTACGGAACGATCGTCGAGGAGGGGACTCCGGAGCATTTCTTCACCAATCCCCAGCACGACCGCACCAAGCTGTTCCTCAGCCAGATCCTCTGAGTTGGTGGTTGGTGACTGGTGGCTGGTGATTGGTGGTCGCCAGATGCTGTCGAACGACCGATAAACGGGAAGGGGCCGGGCTGAAGCCCGGCCCCTTGTTGCTGATCGGGAGGAGGGATCAGCCGGTTCCTCGGTCGCCGGAGGTGGATCCGACTCCTTCTTTGAGCATCTCGCCGATGGCGCCTACGGTGCCCAACAGCCCCGAGGTATCCAGCGGCAGGAAGATCTTGGTCGCCTGACCGTTGGCAATGCCCTCCAACGCCTCCAGATAGCGGATGGCGATGAGATCGTTGGTGGGATCCCCGTTGTGGATCGCCAGGAACACCCGCTCGATCGCCTGGCCCTCACCCTCGGCGACAGTCAGCTTCTGGTACTTGTCGGCATCGGCAACCCGTTTTATGGCCTCTGCCTCGCCTTCGGCCCGCAGGATGGCGGACTGCTTTACACCCTCCGCCTTGAGGATGGCAGATCTCTTGTCACCTTCGGCCTCGGTGACAACGGCCCGGCGGGACCGTTCCGCCTTCATCTGGCGGTGCATTGCGTCCGTCACGTCGGGCGGTGGCTCGATCCGTTGGATCTCTACCCGCACCACTCGGGTTCCCCACTTGTCGGTGGCGTCGTCGAGTATCTGGCGCAGTTTGCTGTTGATGATCTCCCGGGACACCAGTGCGGCGTCGAGTTGGAGGTCACCGACCACGTTCCTCAGGTTGGTCTGGGCCAGCTTGGTCACCGCCAGGATGAAGTTCCCAACCGCGTACTTGAGCTTGACGGGATCGGTGGCCTCGTAGTAGATGACGGCGTCGACCGTCACCACCACATTGTCCTTGGTGATTACCTCCTGCGGAGGAACGTCCACCACCTGCTCCCGCATGTCCACCTTCAGCATCCTCTGCACGAAGGGCACGACGAACCGGAGGCCAGGTGAAATGGTCCTCTGGTACTTGCCAAGGAACTCGATGAGACCCTGCTCGTAGGGCCGGACTATCCGGAACCCGCTCGCCGCTATCAGCAGCACTGCGATGGCAACGACGCCCAGCAGAATTACAGCTGCAAACTCCATCTGTGTCTATCCTTTCTCTCGATCGACCGTCATTCGACTTCCGTCACCAGCAACCGGGTACCTCGTACTTCGACCACCTCGACCGTAGTTCCCTCGGGAATGGGAGAACCGTCCGTGATCGCCCTCCACTCCTCGGCCTCGACCCTGATCAAACCGCTGTTGGCCGGCATATCCACCCTCTCGAGGACGACCGCCCTCATCCCCACATACCGGGATGGTCCGATCTTGAGACCATCCTCCTCATCCTGTGCCCTCATGAAGCGACGGACGAACAGCATCGCGACCGCCGTCCCGCCGAAGAAAGCGACCCACTGGACCGCGTCGTGCAAGCCGAACCAGGACGCGATGGCGGCCAGGCCGGCCCCGACCGCGAACGGGAGCAGGAAGAAGCCGGCAGTCACGATCTCCCCCAGCCCCATCACCAACGCCAAGCCGGTCCACACCCATCTCCAGAGCTCGTTGTCCATGATCGACTCCTTTCTCCACGTAATGATGATGACCGCTACCAGAGCGATGAGGACCGCCGCCGACACCCATCCCAGCATTCGGGATGACGACGTCAGATCGAGACGGTGCTCCACAGCCCTCCAACTCGGCATCTGACCGCGGCGCCGGGGCAAGAGCTCCGACGCCCAGTCGGCCGCGAAGCCTGGCAGGTCATCGCCTACCACAGACCGGGGATCACGACCGTCCGCAGCAGCCTCCGAGAGGTGCGACTCGAGTTCCTTGCTCATGCTGTCGACAGCCCTCCTGGAGATCCCGGCCTCGAGCCAGTACCTGCGACACTTCCTCACGAGTTCGTTGCTCGGCCCCGTCATCCCCTCCCTCCCTTCGATCCGTCCTCTCCCTGCAACACCATCTCCACTCCCGTAGCGACCCGAGTCCAATCCTCGCGCCATCTGGCCAGGTGTTCTTCCCCCTCATGGCGGATCCGGTAGTACTTGCGGACCGGCCCGGCCGGAGAGTGCTCGTAGAAGCCTTCGACCAGACGTTGATGCTGCATGCGGCTCAGCATCGGGTAGATGCTCCCTTCGCTCACGAGGTCGAGTCCCCTGGCCTCGAGCTTGCGGACCATTTCGTACCCGTAGCTGGGCTGCTCCGCGATGAGCGCCAGCAGGCACATGTCCAGGACCCCTTTCAAGAGTTGGGATCGATGTTCCATTCGGACTGTCTGCTCCCCGGTACTTCGCCATCGAATCCTGGTTACCAAGGTTCCTTGATTAACAGGGTACCTTGTAACACAAGGTAGCAGTTTCCCGGGAGAACTGCAATGCTCCGGCAGTCGGGAAACGGATAGACTGGGTTCCATGTACGGACCCCTCAACGGCGTGCGCGTGGCGCTCGTAACCCTCGCGGTGCTCGCCGCCCTGATGGCTCTTGTCCTAGGGTACTGGACGGTCACGCTGATCCTGCTGATCGGCGTAGCCCTCCACGGTTTCGGCTGGCTCTACCTGGCCCAACAGGCCAAAGGCGACACTGACCAACCCTAGGTGCCAGGTGCCAGGGAAGGTATTGCCACACTAACAACTGTTAATGTGACTACTGACAACTAGTAATGCCAGGGGAATGAGGAAAAGTCCTTCGGTCGCTTCTGGACGAAGGCGTCCCTCCCCTCTCTCGCCTCCTCGGTCATGTAGCCGAGCCGGGTGGCCTCCCCGGCGAACACCTGCTGACCCACCAAGCCGTCGTCGATCAGGTTGAAGGCAAACTTGAGCATCCGCTGGGACATCGGGCTCTTGGCGTTTATAGCTCGGGCCCAATCAAGGGCGGTCTCCTCCAACTCGCCATGCGGCACCGCCTTGTTCACCATCCCCATAGCGAAGGCCTCCTCCGCCGAGTAATCGGCGCCTAGGAAGAAGATCTCCCGGGCCCGCTTCTGGCCGACCATGCGGGTGAGGTAGGCAGAACCGAACCCCGCGTCGAAAGACGCTACATCGGCGTCGGTCTGTTTGAAGACGGCGTGTTCTGCCGAAGCCAGAGTGAGGTCGCACACCACGTGCAGGCTGTGACCTCCGCCCACCGCCCAACCCGGGACCACCGCTATGACCACCTTGGGCATGAAACGGATGAGACGCTGGACCTCGAGTATGTGAAGCCTCCCCAACCGGGCCGGGTCGATGTCCGCGGCACCCTCTCCGTCCGCGTACATGTAGCCTGCCCTGCCCCGGATCCGCTGATCACCACCTGACGAGAAGGCCCAGCCCCCATCCTTTTGAGATGGACCGTTGCCGGTGAACAGGACCGTTCCCACATCACTCCACTGCCGGGCATGATCGAGCGCGGTGTACAACTCATCGACCGTCCTGGGGCGGAAAGCGTTGCGTACCTCGGGGCGATCGAACGCAACGCGGACCGTGCCCTGATCGACGGCCCTGTGGTACGTGATGTCGGTGAAGTCGAATCCTTCGACCTCGCGCCATGCGGCAGGGTCGAACAGCTCTGAGACCATGTCGGTGGGTTCCTCTCGGCGGGGACGCCCACTGTACCTGCGCAGATTCACGAGCCGGCAGGGTCAGGAGCCTCGTCACGACCTTTGCTGGAAAGACCCTTACGACCGAGGGGTCGCTGCCGGCACGCACACCCCGCAGGCGACTTCGGCGCCGTAAGCCTGCCGGGCGGCTGTTTCGTCCTCCGGATGTTGGTACTGCGGCGTGTCGTAGCGCGGCGTGCGATGGTCGACCGGTTCCCGAGCCTCCCGCTTCCACCCGGTCTCCCACGAGTAATCCAGATCCACGATCTCACCCGGAGAGTCGAGAGTGTCGAACAGCGCCAAGGCGTCTCTCATGATCTGGGTCTGGAGTTCCGGCCTTTCGGGTGGTCCACAGGTGTGTCCCAGCGGGAAGTCGGTGAAAGCGGCCCTCGGCGGGTTGGCGGAGGCGGTAATCGACCGGGCGCTGGTCATCGACAGGGTGGGAACGCCCTTCTCCTCGATCGCTCTGCAGATCAGCCCAACTGACTGGTGGCACACCGGTCAGACGGGAACGAGCAGGACCGCGTCCACCTCAAGTTCGAGGGTCCGCTCCACCAGAACCGGGATCAACTCGGACCCCAGCCGCCGCTGGGAGTAGATACCCCCCATGAAGGTCAACGCCAGCGCGGCAAGCTCACCGACCGTGCCCTCCGCCACCAGTGTCCGCAACGTGTCGATGGGGAAGATCACGTTGGGATCCTGGCGGGCGTCGGTCTGGTCGTAGGCGAAGTGGGTCACCCGGAGGTCCCGGGTGTCAACGTCGGTGGGGATCTCCCGATGGGTGACATCGTCCTTGTGGGTGAACGCCACCTGGCCATTGCGGTAGATGCCTCCCGAGGCGATCATCCCGAGCCGGGCTTCTGACAACGGCTTGCGGAGCGGCACCCAAGAGGGCAGATCCTCGTTCGACGCCCACCGGTAGGGCCGGTAGCCGAGCCGGCTGTAGGCCTCCCTGGTCAGAGCGATGTAGTCGACAGGCTCTCGATCGGGTTCCACGCTCACAGTGTAGAGCCGTCGACCAGCGGCCAATCAGGATCCAGCTGGAGTAGGAACTCGGCACACCTCGACTCCTCGTCGGCTTCGCCGATCCAGCCAGCCATCCTCCGCAGTCCGTCCAAGCATCGCAGGAAACCCCGGTTGGACTCGTCCGACCACCTGACCAACTGCGTACCCCGCCAGCCGTTCTTCCTCAGAGCGTCCAATCCCCGGTGGTAGCCGACGCGGTAGTACGCGTAGGCCTCCATGGCGACCAGTGTCGACTTGAATCGGCCCGGCTCGCATATGGCCCCCAATCGCGCCCACGCCTCCGGCAAGTCGGGGTGTTCGGACAGGATCACGGCCAGTCCATTGGGGCTTGCGGCTTCGATGCGCGCAAGCAACCGGGGATCAGGTGCCGGCAAGACAACCTTGGGCCTCCCCCCGATGCTCAGATGAACCTGCTCGCTCGCCATGAGGCTCAGCGTAGTGCGCAAGCCTCTCCCAGCCCACGGCCGACCTTGTGCGGCTGCCATCCGTCGGAGCCGGTACAGCCCGGGGGTGCCAACAGACCCACCCGGGTTGAACAACCCGCATCTCGGAATGTAACCCCGGGTGCCATATCTGCCCTCTTCGGAGTGGCTTCATACCGGGGACCGGACAGGTCCCCGGCGTCACTTTGATGAACCGAATGACCACAGGCCCGAGGCTGCGAGCCACCGCTGTAGACCTCACCGATGCACGCGCTCGCCAGCGCCAAGGTATGGCAACACCCCAACCACGATCTCGATCTACCCAGAGGTGTCACTACGACGTTCGTTCAGAGAACTGGTCCCATACATTCCGCAGGACAAGTCAGCGGGCTCGAGATCCCGCTTCGCGTCACAGGCCTAACGCACCATGACAAGTAGCTGCAAACATCACCGGCCCGGTGTTGCGTTGACCTGACTGCAGGGATCAGAATCGTCGGAGCCGACCTTCTCAGGGTTAGCGGGACACGCTTGGAGCCTCGGAAATAGCGCCGGGGGTATGCCCGCTGGAAGTCCGGCCCCGTTCCGGCGTTCTCGAGGGGGGACTGGTTAAGGGTTCGGAAAGTCCCCGGTATCTATACCAAACGCCCTTGATCGGTGCTCTAACCGGACAGGTCGGGGAGGCCCATCGCATCGCGGCGGACAAGAATCTCGGTCCGCCGGGAGCGTCTCGCCTCCTGAATCGCCACGGTCGCGGCCTCCTCCAGCGCCTTCAGTTGCCGACGGAGGCGCCGGACCTCGGTGCGGAGAGCCTCGTTCTCCGACTCGAGCTGCATGATCCGCTTCACGCCCTCGATGTTGATGCCTTGGCTGGTCAGATCCTGGATCAGAGAAAGGCGCTCGAGGTCGGCGTCGGAGTAGCGACGGGTACCCCCTGGTGTCCTGAACGGCTCGATGAGACCCCGGCGCTCGTAGATGCGCAACGTCTGCGGATGCATCCCGGCCAGGGACGCCGCCACGGAGATCACGTAGACGGCTTCCAACTCTGTGGGTATCCGTTTCTTCGCCATCATGCCTTCCCTTCTCTCACAGGTTATCGCGCGGGTTCCCCGTCTCGTACCGGTCCCTGAACTCCTCGAGCATCTTGCGGGCATCCTTCGGGAGCTTGGACGGGACCGTCACCTGGACGGTCACGAGCAGGTCGCCCGGCCGTCCCCGGTCCCTGCGGACCCCCTCCTTGCGTACCCGGAAGGTCCTACCGGACGAGGTCCCCGCCGGGATCTTCAGCGTCACCGGACCGTTGAGGGTCGGCACCTTCACCTTCGCGCCCAGCGCAGCCTCGGTGAATGTCACCGGAAGCTGCAGGAGGAGATCGTCACCGTTACGGGAGAAGACCGGATGCTCCGCCACTCGCACCTCGACCAGCAGATCGCCCGGAGGTCCTCCCCGGACTCCGGGGGAGCCGCGCCCGCGGAGCCGGATGGTGTTCCCGTCCTTCACGCCGCGGGGAATCCTCACCTTGATGGTCCGAGCCCTCCGCTCCCGACCTCTGCCCCGACACTTGGAGCAGGGGGAGTCCAGGGTGCGTCCCGAGCCGCTGCACTGCGGGCAAGGGTTGGTGAAGGAGAAAAAGCCCTGGTTGGAAGCGACGGTCCCGGTACCTCCACAGCCCGCGCACACGTCGAACGACGTACCCGGCTCCGCGCCTCCACCCCCGCACCGGCTGCAAGCTTCGGGGCTCTCGATCCGCACCGAGGCCGTGGTGCCCTTGATCGACTCCTCGAAGGTCATGTCGAGCGTGGCGGTGACGTCGGCTCCCCGTTGCGGACCTCGCCGTCCGCCCCGAAACCCGAACAAGTCACCAATCCCGCCGGCACCTCCAAGTAGGTCCTCAAACCGAACATGCTGGCCGCCGAACGGGCCATGCCCGCCGCCGGATCCACGGAAGGCTCCGGCGCCCATGGACCGAACCTGGTCGTATTCCTTCCGCCGGTCCGGATCGGAAAGCACCGAGTAGGCCTCCGACACCTCCTTGAAACGCTCGGACGCCTTCGGATCGTCAGGATTGGCATCGGGGTGCAGCTTCTGTGCGAGCCGGCGGTACGACTTCTTGATCGCGGCCTGTTCCGCGTCCTTGTCCACCTCCAAGAGACGGTAGAAGTCCTTCTGGAGCCAGTTGCGGTTCATCGACCACCACCCATCGCGATCATTCCTCTGCCTGGTCCTCCGCGGCCGTCTCCTCCGTCCTCGCGGCTTCGTATCCGACCGCGACGAGGCTGGCCCGGATCACACGCCCGTTGAGCGTGTACCCACGGCGCCACTCGGCCGCCACGACCATCGTGCCGCTTCCCTCACCCATCTGGGCCGCTTCGTGGACGTTGGGGTCGAACACCTCGCCCAACGCCTCGATCGGTTCCAATCCCTCTCTCGCAAGGGTCGACAGCAGCAGGTCGCGCGTGCCCGTCAAACCTCTGCGGATGTTCTCATCGGAGGAGGTCCGGGTATCCATGCCCATAGCCGCATCGAGGCTGTCGAGAACCGGAAGCAGCCGGCCCAGGACACGCTCCGAAGCGCGGGCGATCATCGCCGCTTGGTCACGCTGGGCGCGCTTACGGTAGTTGTCGAACTCGGCCACCGACCGCTTCCACTTGTCGATCGCCTCCGCGGCGGCCGCCCGGGTCGCCAGCAACTCACTGATCAGCAGGGCAATCGCCTCGTCGGGATCCTCGGGCAGCTCGAACGCCGGTACCGCCTCTGCGGACTCCTCGGCGGCGGCGCCGTCCTCGTCCTCGGCGAGGCCTTCCTCGGTCATCTCACCGTGCTCGCCAGTCACGGCTTCTCCCTGCCTCCGCAACCGGACATCACCGGTCCTCCTCGTCTTCGATGATCTCCGCCTCGACGATGTCCTCGGCGTCGTCCATGTCTCCGCCCGGGCCCGCGCCTGCCTCTGCATGCTCGGAAGCCTGGGAGGCGTACATCTTCTGGGCCAGAACCTGGGATGCCCGGAACGTGTCCTCGATCTTCGACTGGATGTCCTCAGCAGTGGCCGACTCGTCTTCCGCGGCACTCCGCAGGTCGGACAGAGCGGAATCTATGCCGGCCCGCTCGTCCTCGTCGAGTTGGTCGCCGTGCTCCTCGAGCAGCTTCTCGGTCTGGTTGACCACCTGTTCGGCCTGATTGCGGGTGTCCGCCAACTCGCGCCTCTTGGCATCCTCCTCCGCGTAGCGCTCGGCGTCCTCGACCATGCGCTCGATCTCGTCCGGAGACAGAGCGGTCCCGCCGGTGATGGTCATGGCCTGCTCCCTCCCGGTGCCGAGATCCTTGGCGTTCACCGACACGATCCCGTTCGCGTCGATGTCGAAGCTCACCTCGATCTGCGGCATGCCCATCGGGGCCGGAGGGATCCCGGTCAGGTTGAACCTGCCGAGACTCTTGTTGTCGTGGGCCATTGGACGCTCTCCCTGCAGCACGTGGATCTCCACCTCGGGCTGGTTGTGGGCAGCGGTGGTGAATATCTCGGTCCGCTTCGTGGGAATCGTCGTGTTCCTCTCGATCATCTTGGTCATCACGGCGCCCTTTGTCTCGATCCCAAGGGTGAGCGGCGTCACATCGAGCAGGAGGATGTCCTTGACGTCGCCCGTCAGGACCCCGGCCTGCAGGGCGGCGCCGGATGCCACCACCTCGTCGGGATTGACACCCCTGTGCGGATCCTTTCCGGTCAGTTCCCTCACGAGATCCTGGATGACAGGCATGCGCGTGGAGCCACCGACCAGGACGACATGGTCAATCCCCGCAGTCGTGACACCTGCGTCTGCAATGGCGCGCTTGAACGGACCCTTGGTCCGGTCGGCCAGGTGCTCGGTCATCTTCTGGAACTCCGAGCGGGTCAACTGCTTCTGCAGGTGCAACGGGCCAGCCGAGGTGGCGGTTATGAAGGGCAGGTTCAGGTCGGTCTCGGGGATGGTGCTGAGCTCGATCTTGGCCTTCTCGGCTGCTTCCTTGAGCCGCTGGACAGCCATCCTGTCCGAACCCAGGTCCACTCCGGTCTCGGTCTTGAACTCGGCGACGAGCCAGTCGATGATCGCTTGGTCCCAGTCATCCCCGCCCAGTTGCGTGTCCCCGCTCGTGGACTTGACCTCGAAGACGCCCTCCCCGATCTCGAGGATGGAGACATCGAACGTGCCTCCCCCGAGATCGAAGACGAGGATGGTCTGGTCGGACTCCTCCTTGTCGAGCCCGTAGGCCAGCGCGGCGGCGGTGGGCTCGTTGACGATGCGAAGCACCTCGAGCCCGGCTATCTGGCCGGCCTCCTTGGTGGCTTGCCGCTGGGCATCGTTGAAATAGGCGGGAACCGTGATCACCGCCGAGTTGACGTCGCTGCCCAGGTACGCCTCGGCGTCCCGCTTGAGCTTCATCAGGATCCGGGCCGAGACCTCCTGAGCGGTGTACCGCTTGCGGTCCGCGCGGGCGGACCAGTCGGTGCCCATGTGACGCTTGACCGACCGGATCGTGTTGTCGGGATTGGTGATGGCCTGGCGTTTGGCAACCTCGCCCACCATCACATCCCCGTCCTTGAAGGCAACCACCGACGGGGTGGTGCGCCCACCCTCCGCGTTGGCGACCACAGTCGGCTCACCACCCTCCAGCACGGCTATGACGCTGTTGGTGGTGCCCAGATCAATTCCGACGGCCTTGGCCATACGAGTCTCCTCTTTCTATTGAGTCAGGTAATTCTCAGTGTCTCCGTTAGGTATAACCTGAGTCATACCTTATCATATTCCTCCTAATCACCCTGTTCATGGCCAGGGTGCCACCGGCTCTCGCTCGCGCCTGCCCCTCGCGGTCTGTTGGAGCTGAGGCTCCCTGCACCGCGTTAGCGGATGCCCTCCGCGACGCCGGAGGGACCGGTGTGAACACGGTGGTGGCCACCGGCCTCTCACACGATCTGGTGAGTGCTCAACATAAGACTGCAATAATTAACAGATGCTAGCTTGACTGACACTGTTCATCCATGGCATGATGAACTCGGTCATCCGGGGAGAGACAACATGTCCACCGCCACCGAAGGTTACGCAGATGCCAAGGCGTCGGAGGCGTTGGCCAAAGCAGAAGCCGGGATCGAGAAGGCCATCAACCGGTTGGTTCGTTGGATCGTCGGCACGGCGATAGCTCTGGGCAGCATCCTGGTGGCAATCGACCGTCTGTAGACCGAACCGGATCGAGCACGCAGGCCAACCAGCGGCTGGTCATCGTGACGGGTCCGCCACCAGGAGGCCGGTCGCCCGCGGAACGGGGCATGACACGACGACACGCGTCGCCCGCGCCCTGAGGTAAGGGGTCAGATCTCCCGGTGCCTCCGGCTGGAGATAACGCCGGTGTCGAAACCGGCCAGATTGAGACGCCCCGAGAAGCGGGCGTGCTCGATCTTCAGGCAGCGATCCTGGACCACTTCGAGTCCGGCGTCGATGGCCGTCCGGGCGGCCTCGTCGTGGCGGAGGCCCAACTGGAACCAGACCACCTTGGCCTCGATCGCGATGGCCTCGTCGACCACTCCCGGCAGCGCCGAGTGCTTCCTGAATATGTCCACGATGTCGGGAACCTCGGGAAGAGAGGCCAGCGAGGGATAGCACTTCAACCCCAGGATCTCGTCGTACATCGGGTTGACGGGGTAGACCCTGAGATGGGTCCTAATGATGTAGGTTGCGACGAAGTTGGAGGCTCGCAACTCGTTGCCCGACACGCCGACCAGGGCGACCGACTCGGCCTCCCGGATGATCCGCAGACGCGTCCTGGGATCGGCTTCCAGCACTCTGGTCATGATCCGCTCCCCAATGCCTGGTCAAGGTCCCAGATTATGTCCTCTATGTTCTCCAGCCCAACTGAGATGCGGATCATGTCGGTCCCGACCCCGGCGGCGTCCCGTTCCTCGGGGGGTACCTGCTGGTGAGTGGTGCTGGCGGGATGTATAACGAGCGTCTTGGCGTCTCCGACGTTGGCGAGGTGGCTGGCCAACTCCACCCGCTTGATGAAGGACACTCCCGCCTCGTAGCCGCCGGCGATCCCGAAGGTGAACACCGCCCCCGGCCCGGCCGGCACGTACTTTCGGGCTAGGTCGTAGGACCCGTGGGATGGAAGACCGGGGTAGGAGACCCATGAGATGCGGGCGTCGTTCTCGAGGAACTCCGCCACCGCCTGCGCGTTGGCGACATGCCGTTCCATGCGAATCGATAGCGTTTCCAGTCCCATCAGAAGCAGGAACGAACTGAACGGTGAAAGGACCGAGCCGACATCACGGAGCAGCTCCATCCGGGCCTTCATCAGGTACGCGTACTCCCGGAAGTTCTCCCAGAACCGGAGGTTGTGATAGGCCGGGGATGGCTCGACGATGGCGGGGAAGCGCCCGTTGTCCCACGGGAACAGACCGTTCTCGACGATGACCCCGGCGATCACGGTTCCATGCCCGCCGATGAACTTGGTAGCCGAATGCACCACCACGTCCGCCCCGTGCTCGATGGGGCGGCATAGGGCCGGCGAGGCGAAGGTGCTGTCGACAACCAACGGCAGGCCGTAGGAGTGGGCGAGGTCGGCAATGGTCTCGATGTCAAGGATGTCGCCGCCCGGATTCCCGATCGTCTCACCGTAAACCAGCCGGGTCCGGTCCGTGATGGCAGCCTCGATCGCGTCCGTGTCGTTGGTGTCGACGAAAGTGGTCTCGATGCCCATGCGCCGGAGCGTCACGTCGAACTGGGTGTACGTACCGCCGTAGAGCGCCCTGTTGGCGATCATGTGGTCACCGGCCTCGCAGACGGTGAGGATCGAGAGGAGCTGGGCGGACATCCCCGAAGCGGTAGCTAGGCCGCCCAGCCCACCCTCGAGAGAGGCCATGCGCTCTTCGAAGGCGGCGTTGGTGGGGTTGCTGATGCGGGTGTAGATGTTGCCGAAACTCTGGAGCGCGAACAGGTCGGCCGCGTACTGCGGGTCGTCGAAGACGTAGGAGGTGGTCTGGTAGATGGGCATGGCGCGCGAACCGGTCTCCGGATCCGGCCTCTGGCCGGCATGGATCGACCGCGTGTCGAAGCCGAACGTGTGCTTACTCATGACCACCTGCTCGTCGCGTGTTCAGGGAACATTCCCCATGGTCAACAGGGGAATCCCCATTCGGATTCCAGATGATACCGGAGATGGGGCTCGAAAAGGTGGGGTTCCAACAGGAAGGCGTCATGGCCCTTCTCGGAGTGGACGGTGATCCAGTTGAAGGGAATGCCGGCCGCCTTCAGTTCCTCGGTCAGTTCCTCCTGCTCGCCCCGGTAGTAGCACACGTCCGAGTCGATGGAGAACACCAGGTACTCGTGGGAACCGCCCGCCAGCATCTCGGGCATTGCGACCCCTCTCCGGGCGGCTTCGGCGTACAGGTCGAAGTCCTGCCAGGCCCACATGGTTCGGAGGTAGGCGTTGGCGTCGAAGCGCTTGACGAACTTCTGGCCCTGGTGCCACATGTAACTCTCGAGGGGGAGGCGAACCCGCTCGTCCTCGCCGGGAGCCACCTCGTCCCTGGCCCGCTCCCGCATCTGGTCCAGCGAGACGAACGTCTTGTGACCGATCATGCGGGCGAGGGCGAGACCCTCGTTGGGCGGTGGACCTTCGTAGTAGTCGCCGCCGTTGAAGTTCGGGTCGTTGTAGATGGCATTGATCTGCTCGAAGTCATGGATGATGTGCAGCGCGGTGGCGCGCAAGCCGGCCGCGATCGGGACCACGAAACGGACCCGGTCCGGGTAGCGGGTGGCGACATCGAGGCACATCATGCCTCCCACGCTTCCACCGACCACGGCGTGGAGGCGGTCGATCCCCAGTTCGTCGAGAAGCTGGAAATGGGCCCTCACGGTGTCCGCGGCCGACACGCGCGGGAAGGACCCGCCATAGCGCTTGCCGGTGACCGGGTCGATGCTGGCGGGACCGGTCGAGCCGTAGCAATGCCCGACCCAGTTGGCGCAGATCACCGCGAACTTGTCGGTGTTGAGCGAGCGGCGGGGACCGATGAACGCATCCCACCAACCGAGCTGCATCTGCTTGGTCCATCGCCCGTCCGTACCGGGAACGGAAGGGTTGTAGCCCGCGGCATGGTGGCTTCCCGTCAGGGCGTGGAACAGGAGGATGGCGTTGTCCCGGGCCCCGTTCAGTTCGCCGTACACCTCGTAGGCGAGCGTGATCTCCGGCAGTGTCGCGCCGCTGTCGAAACAGAACGGCTTCTGCTCACTGCCGAACGTGAAGAATCGGGTTTCCACCTGCCCTACGCCGTCGCTCATATCCATTCCCGATTTGTAGATGCCAGGCTCAACGATATCAAGGAATCCGAGCTCCACGATCCGCTGCCCCGGCGGCCGGGCGGATCCCGGATTCGTTATCGCCTGCCCGCGTTATACGTCACGGTCGGCGAGTACGATCCGGGGGGTGGAGTACCAGGCGCTCTACCGCAAGTACCGACCCGGACGTTTCGATGAGGTCATAGGGCAGGACCACGTCACCCACACCCTGGCGCGGGAGATCGTCGAGGGTCGGGTTGCCCACGCGTACCTGTTCGCCGGCCCCCGGGGCACGGGCAAGACGACCACTGCCCGGTTGCTCGCCAAGTCGCTCAACTGCCCGCGGCGGGAAGCGCGGGGAGAGCCCTGCAGGACGTGCGCCTCCTGCACGGCCGTAACGGGTTCTTATTCCATGGACGTGATGGAACTCGACGCGGCCTCCCACAACAAGGTCGAAGATGTCCGTGAGCTGAGGGCGAGCGTGTCCACGGTGGCCTCGGTGGGAGGCGCCAAGCGGGTGTTCATCCTCGACGAGGCCCACATGCTCACCAAGTCGGCCAGCAATGCCCTCCTGAAGACGCTGGAGGAACCCCCCGACCACGTTCACTTCGTGCTGGCCACCACGGAGCCCTACCGCCTGCTCGACACCATACGTTCCCGCAGCCAGCGATTCGACTTCCATCTGATCCCCACCGAGCTGATCGCCGAACACCTCGGCCGGATATCCGGGGCTGAGGGATACCGCTCGTCGCCGGAGGCATTGCTGGAGGTGGCTAGGAGAGCGGCCGGATCCGTCCGTGACGCCCTGAGCCTGCTCGAACAGGTGGCGGCCCTCGACGGATCGGTCACCCGCGAGGGCATCCGGGACGCGCTCGGGGTTGCAGGCCCGGACGCGATACCGACCCTCGTGAAGGCGCTCGTCGAGTCCGATGCCCGCCTCGCCCTCGAGTTGATCGCGGGCCTGGCAGCGAACGGAGTGGACCTGCGACGGTTCGCCGGAGACGCCATGGGTTTCTTCCGCGGGGTCTTCCTGACCATGTACACCCCCAACGTTCAGGGTCTCAGCGACGAGCCGGTCGAAGTGCTGGAAGGGTGGCGGGAAGCTTCGAGGAGGCTCCCGAGTTCCACCGTCATGCGCGCCATCGACCTCCTGGGCGAAGCCCTGGTCAGGCTGCGGGAGGGCCGTGAGGAGCGGATGATGCTGGAGTTGGCGGTCTTGAAGCTGGTCCGCCCCGAGCTGGACACCGACACCGATGCCCTCCTGAGTCGTATCGAGAGGCTGGAGCGCCGTCTCTCCCGGGTTCAACCTGCTCCAGAGGCATTGCCTGTAGAGACCTCGCCACCGCGGGCTGACGAACCCCGGCTCCGCCGTGCGCCTCGGGAGATGCCGGCCCCGGAACCGCCCGTCCAGGAGGTTGTGGCTGAGGAAACGGCAGTCGACGGCCATCCCCGGGCCGGGGACCGGAGGGCCGCGGCGGGCTCCCCTCCATTACCTGACGCATCCGGTGGCACCGCCGGTGGGCCTCCGACAGCGGCCGAGCTCGACCGTATCTGGCCGCAACTCGTGGCCGGGGTCAGGGACGAGATGGGCGTGGTCCGGGGGGCGCTGTTCCGCGACGCCATACCCGGTGGAGTGGAGGGCTCCACGCTCTTCTTCACGATACCGGCCGGGCTCGACTTCCATCTCCAGAAGCTGTCATCCGACCGCGACCTCCATAGTTTCCTGGCCGGCCTCGCGGAGAGATTGCTGGGCAAGCGCGTGGAGGTGTCCTTCCGGGCCGCTGAGGACCGGACGCGGGATCCGGCACCGATCCCGGACCTACCGATCGAACCCTTGCCCGACAAGGAATCCCTGCCGGAAGCACCTCCCACCAGAACGGACGCGCTCTCGCTCCTCGAGAAGACCTTCGGGGCGACGGTGGTGGAAGAGGATTGAGAGTCCGGAAGAGGGCGGCCCGGCGCCGGTGATCCCTGTCCTGACCCGGCCCCCAGCTACGCTGGAAACCTGATGTTCGAGAGGCCCGTACAGCGACTGATCGACGAGTTGACCAGGCTTCCGGGGGTTGGCCGCAAATCGGCCCAACGTCTCGCCTTCCACCTGCTCAACGTCGACGAAGCCGACGCACGTTGCCTGGCCCAGGCAATCGTCGATCTGCGCGAGCAAACCGCGTTCTGTTCCCGTTGCTACAACGTGACGTCCGGCGTCGAATGCTCCATCTGCGTGGATCCACGCCGGGACCCTGCCGTGATATGCGTGGTTGAGCGGCCCCAGGACATCGCGGTGATCGAGCGCACCCGCGAGTTCAAGGGCCGGTACCACGTGCTGGGCGGTGCGCTGTCCCCCATAGACGGGGTCGGACCGGCCCAACTACGGATAGAGGAACTCCGCAGCCGCGTCCCGACGGAGTCGATCACCGAGATGATCATCGCAACCAATCCGACCATAGAGGGAGACACCACCGCCATGTACCTGGCCCGCCGCTTCAAGCCGCTCGGTGTAACGGTCACCCGTCCCGCCAGTGGCCTCCCTGTGGGGGGTGACATGGACTACGCGGACGAGATCACGCTCGGACGGGCTCTCACGGGTCGCCGGGAAATCTGAGTCAGTGGTCAGTGGTCAGTGGTCAGTGGTCGGGTCCCAGGTCCCAGGTCCCAGGGGCTGGCGGGACTGATAGTACCGAGAAGGGGCAAGTGACGACGCAACTCGAATACAGCGAAAACCGTGCTGTCCCGCCAGCACACCTGACACCTGACACCTGATGACGGACAAGGGACCATGGAACAGCTGAAACGAATCGACCGGCGTGAGCGCGAGAGAAGGGAGCGATGGGACCTCTCTCCGGCTGCCACCAGATCCGCAGAGTCCAAGGGGCGGGAGGAACCGGAGGAACCGGACCCCTTGCGGACTGCGTTCGAAAGGGACCGGGACCGGATAGTGCATTGCAACGCCATCCGCCGCTTGGCGCGCAAGACCCAGGTGTTTATCGACCCGGAGAACGACCACTTCGTAACCCGGCTGACCCACACCCTCCAGGTGGCCCAGATCGGGCGGGCGATGGCCATCGCGCTCGGTCTCAACGAAGCGCTCACCGAGGCGATTTGTCTCGGGCACGACATAGGTCATGCACCCTTCGGCCATACGGGGGAGGACGCCCTGGCGGAGATCGTCGCGGGCGGCTGGGTCCACTCTGACCATTCCGTCCGGATCCTGTCGGTCCTAGAGCCCTTGAACCTCACCTGGGAGGTGCTCGACGGCATCCGGGCCCATCCCTGGCGGGTCGAGACTCCTCCCGCGACGCCGGAGGGATACCTGTGCCGGTTCGCGGACCGCATCGCCTACTTGAGCCACGATCTGATCGATGCCATGCGGGCGGACATCATCCGGTACCGGGATCTGCCCTTTCGCTCCCAAGCGCTGCTTGGAGACCGGCACAGTCGCTGGGTCACCGCCATGGTTCACGCGGTGGTCGACCGGTCGACGGCAACCGGCACCGTCTCGATGGATCTCGACGTGGCTGAGGCCATGGCGGAGTTGCGAGCGTTCATGTTCGAACGCGTCTACCTTCGATCGGAGGGCAGGGCGCACCGCCACCACGCCATCAAGGTCGTGCAGGACCTGGTGCGTCATTACGAGACTCATCCGTCCGAGATCCCTTCCACGGTTCCGGAGGGACGCACGGCCCTGGAGCAGGCGGTCGACTATGTGGCGGGCATGACCGACCGCTTCGCCTCGCGCGCTCACTCGGAACGGTGCGGGTAGGGATCATTTGGCCTTACAGCGCCACCGGTACCGATGAGTACCCTCCGTCCTTGACATGAACCCGACACGCGGCCCTGCTCCGGTGCGCCGATCCGACCCGCAGGAGGAGAGAGAATGCTTGTCCCGGTGATCCTTGCCGGAGGCTTGGGAACCCGCCTGTGGCCGGCGTCGCGTCCCGAGTTTCCCAAGCCCCTACTCCGGCTGACCGGCAAGCGATCACTGCTGCAGGAAACGGTAGTCCGGGCGGCGGCGATTCCGGGTGCGAGCCCCCCGGTGATCGTGTGCGGCACCACCCACTACCCGCCCGTCACCGACCAACTCGACGAGATCGGACGGAGCATCCACATAGCCATCTTGGAACCGGCCGGTCGCAGCACGGCGCCGGCTGTGGCCGCTGCCGCACTGGTGGCCGACGAGGACGACATCCTGTTCGTGATGCCGGCCGACCACATGATCGACGGCATGGACGCCTTCCTCGGAGCGGTGCGAACGGCAGGCGACGCCGCCCGGGCCGGATGGCTGGTGACCTTCGGGGTAACTCCCGACCGGCCCGAGACGGGCTACGGCTACATCGAACGGGGAGACGCTATCGAGAAATACCCCGGCGCATTCCGGATCGCCTCCTTCCGCGAAAAACCTGACCTGGCCACGGCCCGGCGCTACGTCGACGGCAGCCTCCACTGGTGGAACAGCGGGATGTTCATGTTCCGAGCCGGCGCCTACCTCGAAGAACTCCGGGACTCCCACCCCGACATGGTCCGCCTCGTAGATGCTTCCCTGGCCGGTTCCACAGAGCAGATAGGATCGTTGCCCGACCAGGGTGTCTACCAACTGGACCCGGCTACGTTCGCCTCCTGCCCGGCCGGATCGATCGATCGTGCGGTCATGGAGCGGACCCGGCGTGGCGCCGTGGTCCCTCTACGTGCGCGCTGGAACGATGTGGGCTCCTGGGCGGCTCTCTGGGACACCGCAAACAAGGACGGGTCCGGCAATGTGGTAACGGGCCCCGCCCACTTGCAGAACGTGTCGTCCAGCTACGTAACGGCCGGTGACCGTCCCGTGGTGGTGATCGGCCTCGCGAATGTGGTGGTGGTCGATGCCGGCGAGGCGGTCCTGGTGGCCGGCATGGACCAGGCACAACAGGTCAAGCCTCTGCCGGAAACCGACCAGAGTGGTTCAGTAGGGCCAACTACGGCTGAACGCCGGCCGTGCCGAGACCCTCAACCGGATGGTCCTCCTTCTATCTGATCACCCGGGACTCTTCGAGACAGGGATTCGGGACCGAACGTCTCGACAACCGACAACCGACAACCGGTTTAGCTCAGCAACTCGGCGGGATCGGGAGTGTCCGGCATGAACCCGTAGTCCCCGTCACCATCACCGTCGCTCTCCCCATCACCGTCGACACCGGGCATTTCCAGCGAGGCAAGCCAGTCGGCCCCGAGGTTGGTGGGGAGCATGCTGGCCTCAGGCAGATGGGGCTCTATCGCCTGGTAGCGGGCAGCCCCCGTGCCGGCCGGGATCAGCTTGCCGATGATCACGTTCTCCTTCAGGCCCCGGAGGTAGTCGGACCGGCCGTTGATGGCCGCCTCGGTCAGCACCCTGGTGGTCTCCTGGAAGGAGGCAGCCGACAGCCACGAATCGGTGGCGAGGGAGGCCTTGGTGATACCCATCAACTCGCGGCGGCCCTCCGCCGGTCGTTTCCCCTCGGCCACCAACCTGCGGTTGACATCCCGGAACTCTCCGTAGTCCACGAGTTGATGGGGTAGGAAGTCGGAGTCGTATGCACTGGTCACTCGTACCTTGCGCAACATCTGGCGAACAATCAGTTCTATGTGCTTGTCGTGGATGTCCACTCCCTGCGAACGGTATACCTCCTGGACCTGCTCCACCAGGTAGCGCTGGCAGGCCTTGACACCCTTGATCTCACAGACCTCCTTGGGATCGAGGGGTCCTTCAGTCAGCGGGTCGCCGGCCGTTATCTCCTGACCGTTGCGGACTCTGAGCCGTGCCCGGCGGGACACCTCGTAGGCCGACTCGCCCTCGGACGACGCGACAACGATCCGCCTTCCCCTGTCCCCGCTCTCCTCGAGCCGGATCCGGCCACTCACCTGTGACAGCACTGCCTTGCCCTTGGGGGCGCGGGCCTCGAAGAGCTCGACCACCCGGGGAAGCCCGTGGGTGATGTCCTGACCTGCCACTCCGCCGGTGTGGAAGGTGCGCATAGTCAACTGCGTTCCGGGCTCACCGATGGACTGGGCGGCCATGATGCCGACTGCCTCGCCGGGCTCCACCATCCTCCCGGTGGCCATGCTGAGGCCGTAGGAAGCCCTGCTTATCCCGTGACGGATCTCGTCGGTGAGGGGCGAGCGAACCTTGATCCTGGCCACTTCGGAGGCAGCCTCCAGCGCCACCATCCCATGGCGGTCGATCACTTCCCCGGCGACCAACTCGCGCCCGTCCTCGGTAACCAGCGGCTGACCGTTGACCGTCACATCGTCCACGAGCACCCTACCGAACACCCGGTTGCGCAAGGTACGGATCGTGCTGCCGTCACCCTCGCGAAGCGGTATCTCGATTCCCCGATCCTCGGAATCCTCGTCGTGGACGATGATCTCCTGGGCGACGTCGACCAGCCGACGGGTCAGGTAACCGGAGTCGGCGGTCCGCAGCGCTGTGTCCGCCAAACCCTTGCGGGCACCGTGGGTCGAGATGAAGTACTCGAGAACGGAGAGGCCCTCCCGGAAGTTGGACGTAATCGGCCGGGGGATGATGTCTCCCTTGGGATTGGCGACCAGACCGCGCATGCCCGCGATCTGGCGCACCTGCATCATGTTCCCCCGGGCGCCGGACGTCACCATCATGTCGATGGGGTTGAACAGCCCGCTCGACAGGGACTTCCGCATCGATCTGGTCACCTTCTCCGTGGCTTCCGTCCAGATCTCGATGAGTTCCTGGCTGCGTTCGAGGTCGGTGATGATCCCCCGCTGGTACTGCGTGTCGACCCCGTCGGCCTGCTTCTGGAAGCTGTTGATGATCGTCCGCTTGTCCGAAGGAGTCAGCACATCGCTCAACCCGATGGTCAGGCCGGCCCTGGTCGAGTATTCGAAACCCAGTTCCTTGATACCGTCGAGGGTGCGCTGCACCACGTTCTTGTTATAGCGTTCGATGATCTCTCGGATGAGATCCCTCACGTCGCTCTTGAGCACGCGTGCGTCCAGCACCGGAAAGTCGGGTGGTAGGACGCTGTTGAGCAACGTCCGCCCCAGGGTGGTCTCCACGAGTTCGCTACCTCTCACCGGTTCAGCGGTGATGAGGTGCGGGATGAATGCCTTGAGTTCAGCATGTACTTCGGGATCACCGGCGATCTCGCCCAGACGGAGCCTGATCGGCGCGTGGAGATCGAGTTCGCCCAGATCGTAAGCCATGATCGCCTCGTCCAGATCGGCGAAGCATCTACCGGACCCCTTGGCATCGGCCACCTTCTCCGACAGGTAGTAGATGCCGATGACCATGTCCTGGGAGGGCGTCACGATGGGGCGCCCGCTGGCCGGCGAGAGCACGTTGTTGGTGGACAGCATCAGCACCCGCGCCTCTGCCTGGGCTTCCGCCGAAAGGGGCAGGTGGACCGCCATCTGATCCCCGTCGAAGTCGGCGTTGAACGCCTCGCACACCAAGGGGTGTATCTGGATCGCCTTGCCTTCCACGAGGATCGGCTCGAAGGCCTGGATGCCGAGCCGGTGGAGGGTAGGCGCCCGGTTGAGCAGCACCGGATGCTCCTGGATGACCTCCTTCAGCACGTCCCACACCTGGGGTCGCTGGCGCTCGACCATCCGCTTGGCCGACTTGATGTTCTGGGCCAGATCCCGATCGACGAGCCGCTTCATCACGAAGGGCTTGAACAACTCCAGCGCCATCACCTTCGGCAGGCCGCACTGGTGGAGGCGGAGTTGGGGACCGACGACGATGACCGAACGGCCCGAGTAGTCGACCCGCTTGCCGAGCAGGTTCTGGCGGAAGCGGCCCTGCTTGCCCTTGAGCATGTCCGACAGGGACTTCAGGGGACGGTTCCCCTGACCGGTCACTGCCTTGCCCCGGCGTCCGTTGTCGAACAGGGCGTCGACCGCCTCCTGGAGCATGCGCTTCTCGTTGTTGACGATGATCTCCGGAGCGTTGAGGTCCAGGAGCCGCTTCAGGCGGTTGTTGCGGTTGATCACCCGCCGGTACAGGTCGTTGAGGTCCGAAGTGGCGAAGCGGCCCCCGTCCAGCTGCACCATGGGCCGCAGGTCCGGAGGTATCACCGGTACGGCCTCGACGATCATGCTCTTCGGGGAGTGCTTGCCCTCCCAGAACGGTTTGACGACCTTGATCCGCTGGGTGGCGCGGTGGCGCCTCTGGGCGGATTTCGCCACCAGGTTCTCCCGCAGCAACTCCATCTCGGAGTCGAGATCCAACCTAGACAGCAGTTTCTTGACCGCCTCGGCGCCCATACCTCCCTCGAAGAACTCCGCGTACGGACCGTCGCGCTCGGCAAGTACCCGCCATAGCGGCTCGGAGTCGATGAGGTTCTTGGTCTTCAGGGAACGGAAGGTCTGGAACGCCTCGTTGAGCAACTCACACTCATGCTCGGCGCGCTCCTCGCGCTCCTTCATGTCCCGTTCTACCTCGCGACGCCGCGCCGTGATCTCCTGCGGCTTGGCGCCACCTTCCTCCATGCGCGCCACCTCTTGCTCGAATTGCTCAAGCCGCGCGTCCTTCCACTCGTCGAACTCCTCGCGGACGATCTCGATCTCGGTGTCCTTGCGCTGTTCAAGGTCCGGCAACCTCGTAAGGCGCCTCTTCTCGTCGATGTATGTGATGACGTAAGCGGCGAAGTAGATAACCTTCTCGAGTTCCTTCGGCGACATATCAAGCAGGTAGCCGAGCCGGGAGGGCACTCCCTTGAAGAACCAGATGTGGGTGACGGGAGCGGCCAACTCAATGTGGCCCATGCGTTCCCGCCTGACCTTGCTCCGGGTCACCTCGACGTTGCACTTCTCGCAGGTTATGCCCCGGTACCGGATCCGCTTGTACTTGCCGCAGGCACACTCCCAGTCCTTTTGGGGACCGAAGATGCGCTCGTCGAAGAGACCTTCCTTCTCGGGCTTCAGAGTTCGGTAGTTGATGGTCTCCGGCTTCTTCACCTCGCCGAACGACCAAGACCGGACCTGGTCCGCCGACGCCAAGCCGATCTTGAGCTCATCGAACATGTCGCGGGCGGGAGGGCCGGATGTGCCCCGGTAGCCGGTGTACTGGCCGTATTGCTCAGGTCTGGATCCCCAATCCACTATTTCAACCTTCTTCCCTGCGCTCGGGGCGCGACAGATCTATTCCGAGTGACTCCGCCGTGCGATAGAGGTCCTCGTCCAGATCCCTGAACTGGATCTCCTCACCCGCCGACAGCAACTCGACATTGAGACACAGACTCTGCATCTCCTTTATCAGCACTTTGAAAGACTCTGGTACACCGGGCTCGGGAATGTTGTCCCCTTTGACGATGGACTCATATACCTTCACCCGGCCCAGCACATCATCGGACTTGATGGTCAGCAACTCCTGCAGGGCATAGGCGGCTCCGTAGGCTTCCAAGGCCCATACCTCCATCTCTCCGAACCGCTGCCCCCCGAACTGAGCCTTTCCTCCCAGGGGCTGCTGGGTGATCATCGAGTACGGGCCCGTCGACCGGGCGTGGAGCTTGTCGTCGACCAGGTGTACCAGCTTGAGTATGTAGAGGTAGCCGACGGTTATGGGTGTATCGAAGGCCAATCCGGTGCGGCCGTCGTACAGGACCGCCTTCCCGTCGTTGTCGATCAAACGGTCTCCGTCCCGGTTGGGCAGGCTGTTGGCGATGACCTTGGCGATCTCGTCCTCGCGGGCTCCGTCGAAGACAGGGGTCGCGACGCGGGACCAGGGGGGCATCCCGGAGGAGATCGGACCGTCCGCGCTGAAGCGCCGCCAACCCTGGGCGGCGGCCCACCCGAGGTGGGTCTCGAGCACCTGTCCCAGATTCATCCTGGAGGGAACACCCAGAGGGGAAAGGACGATGTCGACGGGTGTTCCGTCCGGGAGGAACGGCATGTCCTCCTCGGGCAGGATCTTGGCGATCACGCCCTTGTTCCCGTGACGGCCGGCCAGCTTGTCTCCCTCGGAGATCTTGCGCTGGCTGGCCACGTACACTCGCACCAGATCGTTCACGCCGGGGGGCAGGTCGTCGTATCCCTCGGAGCGCCGGAACACCTTCACGTCGATCACCTTGCCGGACTCTCCATGAGGAACCTTGAGGGAGGAATCACGCACCTCGCGGGCCTTCTCCCCGAAGATGGCCCGCAGCAACCGCTCCTCGGGGGTCATCTCCGTCTCTCCCTTGGGGGTCACCTTCCCCACCAGGTAGTCGCCTGGGCCGACGTCGGCTCCGACGCGGATGATGCCCTCGTCGTCCAGGTCCCGTAGGACCTCCTCGGCGACGTTCGGGATGTCGCGGGTGATCTCCTCCGCCCCCAGCTTGGTGTCACGTGCATCGATCTCGTGCTCCTCGATGTGGATCGATGTCAGCACGTCCTGTTTGACCAGGCGCTCGCTCAGCACGATGGCATCCTCGAAGTTGTGACCCTTCCAGGGCATGAAGGCTGCCAGCAGGTTCTTGCCGAGCGCCAGTTCGCCGGCGTCGGTTGATGGTCCGTCGGCGATGACGGTGCCAATCGCAACCTGGTCTCCGATCACCACCAGCGGCTTCTGGTTGATCGACGTTCCCTGGTTGGAGCGTTCGAACTTCCGCAGGGGGAAGCTGTGGAGCTCCCCGGTGGCGGACTCGGCTACGACGATCTCGTCTCCCGTGACCGAGGTCACCACGCCGTCGATCCCGCAGATGATCAGATCACCCGAGTCCTGGGCGGCTCTGGCTTCAACCCCGGTACCGACGAGGGGGGCTTCGGTCCGGAGAAGCGGGACGGCCTGGCGTTGCATGTTTGAGCCCATCAGCGCCCGGTTGGCGTCGTCATGCTCCAGGAACGGTATGAGCGAGGTGGCGACCGAGACGATCTGCTTGGGGGATACGTCCATGTAGTCCACATCCCGGGGGCGGACCCGGTCGATGTCACCTCCCGCCCTGCGAACGAGCACCCGATCCCGGACGAACGAGCCGTCGGGATTCAGAGCCGCGTTGGCCTGGGCGATCACGTACCGCTCCTCCTCGGATGCGGTCAGGTAGGTGATCGAATTGGTCACGCTGCCGTCCTCGACCTTCCGGTACGGAGTCTCGATGAAGCCAAAACGGTTGACCCGGGCGTAGCTTGCGAGCGAGCCGATCAAACCGATGTTGGGTCCCTCGGGAGTTTCGATCGGGCACATACGACCGTAGTGGGAAGGGTGGACGTCTCTTACCTCGAAGCCCGCCCGCTCCCGCGAGACCCCGCCGGGCCCGAGGGCTGACAACCTGCGACGATGGGTGAGCCCGGCCAGGGGGTTGGGCTGGTCCATGAACTGGCTGAGTTGGCTGGACCCGAAGAACTCCTTGATAGAACCGACCACCGGCCGGATGTTGATGAGGCTCTGCGGTGTGATGGAGTCGGGGTCCTGGGTGGTCATCCGCTCTCGGACCTGCCTCTCCATGCGGTTGAGCCCCACCCTGATCTGGTTCTGGACCAACTCGCCGACGGTACGGACCCGCCGGTTGCCGAAATGGTCCGTGTCGTCGGTCCGCACCGGTACGTCGTGACCGAGGGCGGTGGTCATGAGTTCTTTGCCCTCGTACAGGTGAACCATGTACCGGATCGTGTCGATCAGGTCGTCGTCGGCGAGCAGTCCGTTGTCGGAGGCATGACCGTCGGGATTCTGGAACTTCTGGTTCACCTTGTACCGCCCGACGTGGGTGAGGTCATAGCGCTTCGGGTTCCTGAATACGGACTGGATGAGACCGCGGGCCGACTCCACCGTGGTCGGCTCTCCCGGACGTTGCTTTCGGTACAGATCGAGCAGGGCCTCCTCCGGGTCCTTTACCGGATCCCGCTCGAGCGTGTTGCGGATTACCTCTGCCCCGTCGAAGATCTCGATGATCTGCTCGTCTGTGTCCGCGATGCCGAGCGCCCGAATGAAGGAGGTCACGTACTGGCGGCGCTTGCGGTCCACTCTGACCCCGGCGGTGTCCCGCTTGTCGATGTCGAACTGCATCCAAGCACCCTGCCCCGGGATGATCTTGGCGCCGAAGATGTCCTTGTCGGAGGTCTTGTCGATGGACTGATCGAAGTAGACGCCGGGCGAGCGGACCAACTGGCTCACCACCACCCGCTCGGTCCCGTTGATGATGAAGGTCCCGTTGCGGGTCATCATCGGGAAATCGCCCAGGAACACTCTCTGCTCCTTGATCTCCCCTGTGCCGCGGTTCACGAACCGGGCGATCACATGGAGAGGCCTGGAATAGCTGGTATCCCGCTCCTTGGCCTCCTCAACCGTCATAAGGGGCTCGCCGAAGTAGTGATCGCTCAAGTCCAAGGCAAGCGATCCGGAGAAGTCCTCGATAGGTGACAGCCGCTCGAAGATACGGCTCAGACCCTCCTCCAGGAACCACGAGAAGGACTCCTTCTGGACCGCGATCAGATCGGGTAACTCCAGCACTTCGGGGATCTTGGAGAACGACAGGCGCTCGTCGGCGTGAACTACTACCAAAGTTTCCTCCTAGAGAACTGCCCGACCGGACCCGATCCGGTCTCTACGATGCACCCGGTCCCGAGTCCCTTCGTACTCCGACCGCCCTTGGCACAGACTGTTTCGCTCCGTCTTCGTCGGGGCTGACCCACCCCTGCTTCGGCGACGACCGCCCTGGCAAGTGGAACGGCTTCGCACACGGCAAAAGGCAGGATAGCGCGCGGCTAACCTGCCCTAGCGGGCTGAAGTACGATTCAACTGGTATCGACGGACTCCCGTTGCATTTTCCTCCGGGCAAAACCGTCCACTTCTCGTCTAATGCTAGAGACGATGGCGGAGCGAGTCAAGCACCTGGTCAGTGGTCAGTGGTCAGTGGTCAGTGGTCAGTGGTCAGTGGTCAGTATTGTCACGTAGGAACGATAGAACTCGTCAATATCTGTCAATATCTACTGACACCTGACACCTGACACCTGATCATCGAATCTCTACGCTGCCTCCGACGGCCTCGATCTTGCCCTTGGCAGCCTCGGCCTCCTCCTTCGAGACCGCCTCGAGCACCGTGTTGGGGATGCCGTCAACGACCGCCTTGGCCTCTTTGAGACCGAGACGGGTGAGTGCCCGGACCTCCTTGATCACCTGGATCTTCTTGTCCCCCGAGGAGGTGAGCACCACGTCGAACTCCACCTGTTCCTCTTCGGGCTCGGCGGAAGCGTCCTCGCCGGGTGCCATGGCAACCGCCATCGAAGCCGCCGCCGTCACATCGAAGTGATTCTCGAAGGCGTCCAGGAACTCCTTGAGCTCGAGGACCGTCATCTCCTCGAAGACACTCAACAAGTCTGCGGTACTCATCTTGGCCATGGTTCTCCTCCTGCGTGGGCTGGTTTCCAGTGTTTACGGGGAATCAGACCCGGATACGGATCCGCCCTCCTCTGCTTCTTTCTTCTCGAGTAGTTGAGAGAACACGGATGCGGCTTCCCTGCTGAGCGAACCCAGAAGGAACGCCGCCTTGGAAAGCGGTCCCTTCACCGCCCCGGCAATCTTCCCGAGTAGCGCCTCGCGGCCCTCGATCCTGGCGATGACCTCGATCTGGTGCGGGGCGATCACCTGGTTCTTCAGCAACCCGGCCTTGACCACCAAGCCCTCGTTGTCCTTCCTGAAATCCACGAGAGCCTTGGCAGCGGGAACCGGATCATCATCTACGAAAGCAATGGCGGTAGGGCCGGTCAACCACTCATCAAGACCCTCATGACCGAGTTCGTGCAGCGCCCTGCGGGTAAGGGTCATCTTCAAGACCTTGTATCGGGCGCCGGCCTCTCCGAGGGCGCGACGAAGTTCTTGCTGGCGGGCGACCGTTAGTCCGCGGTATTCGGTGAGGAACGACGCAGAGGAACCGGCGAAGTAGTCCATGATCTCTGCAACCGCCTTAACCTTCTCGGGTCGTGGCATGAGTCCTCCGCTGTCCTGGTAGCAACGCCTGTGGTGGTATCCAGGCGAGCACCTTCCCGATGAGCGAGACAGACGAGGGAACCGAGAGACATCTCGAATCGACCTCGGCGGGCGGATCCCTTCGGATCGCTTACACCCTCGGAAAGGGAGTCGTCCCGTACCGGGGGTAACCGGCTGTCTGCGGCCCATGGTTCCGGAACCTCTCCAGAACCGCGCCGGAGCATAGACGGACGATGCGCAAAGGCCAAGTTGGTGGCTTGTGGCTTGTGGCTTGTGGCTTGTGGCTTCTGGCGCTCTAACACATCGCGAGTTACCCATCAACCGACCACGAACCACCACCTACCGACGCACTAGGCGGTCGAGCCGGGAAGCGTCGACCTTCACTCCCGGACCCATGGTCGACGAGAGGGAGAGATTCCGTAGGTAGGTTCCCTTGGCGGCGGGCGGCTTCACCCTGACGATCTCGCCCACGAGAGCGGAGAGATTCTCGTAGAGCATTGCATCGTCGAACGAGACTTTCCCGATCGGGGCTGCGATGTTGCCGTAGCGGTCGTTCCGGTACTCGATCTTGCCGCCCTTGAACTCCCGAACGGTCTTGGCCACATCGCGGGTAATGGTGCCGGCCTTCGGGTTGGGCATGAGACCCCGGGGACCCAGCAGCCGCCCCAGGCGGCCCACCCTCGGCATCATGTCCGGCGTGGCGATCGCCACGTCGAAGGCGATCTCGCCGCCGGATGACAGCATGTCGACCAGGTCCTGCCCGCCCACGACTTCGGCCCCGGCCTCCTCGGCCTCCAATTGCTTGTCCCCTCCTGCGAACACCGCAACGCGGACCGAGCGGCCCGTTCCGTGCGGGAGGACGACCGTTCCCCTGACCAGTTGGTCTGCCCTGCGAGGGTCGATTCCCAGCTTCATCACTGCCTCGACCGTCTCGTCGAAGCGGGCCGCGGCCATGGCCCTGACCATCCGAATGGCTTCCGGAGGCGGGTAGGACAGGTACTTGTCGAACGTCGCGGCCATCTGGTTGTACCGCTTGCCTCTGCGGGCCATGGTTCCTCCTTGTGGTGTCAATGGCCTACCTGCAAAACAACCTGCCGTGCCCTGCTAGCCAGGAACGCCCCTCGCTGCGTTCCACCTCCTCCACGTACCACAACGGGTACGCGATCGTCGGTGGGCCTTGCGAGGAACGCCCTCGGCGGCGCATGTCACGACGCCATTTCACAGACAGACCACTGGTGCTCCTGTCGGCCGAATGGCTCGGCATGCAACCGACGGACCACCGGCGAGCCGCTATGTCGCGGCTCTCCCAGCTATCTATAACTTGTAGTGTGTGTCGAGCCCGACGAGGACTCAGTCTGCGATCAGGATCCCCATCGACCGGGCGGTCCCGGCCACGATCTTCATCGCTCCCTCGATGTTCGTCGTATTGAGATCGGGGAGCTTGGTCTCGGCGATCTGGCGAAGCTGATCTCGGGAAAGCGTGGCGACCTTCTCCCGGTTGGGCTCCGGCGAACCCTTCTCGATCCTGGCCGCCTGCCGCAGCAGAACCGCGGCGGGCGGCGTCTTGGTCACGAACGTGAAGGACCGGTCGGCGTAGATCGTAACCTCAGCTGGAACGATGGTCCCCAACTGGGTCTTGGTCGCCTCGTTGTAGGACCTGACGAACTCCATGATGTTTATCCCGTACTGACCCAATGCCGGGCCGACCGGCGGCGCGGGGCTGGCCTCCCCGGCCGGAATCTGGAGTTTCAGGATGGCTGTAACCCGTTTTCTACCCATGATGGCCGATGTCCTTCGATCTTCCTCTTCAGTGTTCGGTGCGAAGCATCCCGGTCACAAGGCCCGGGCCGCCCGCTCATTGCTTCTGGATCTCCTCGAATCCCAATTCCATCGGAGTGTCCCGGCCGAAGATCTCGACGAGCACGGTGACCTTCTGCCGATCGACATTGATGTCCTCGACCACTCCGTTGAAGTCGGCGAACGGACCCGATGAGACCCGCACCGTCTCCCCGATCTCCCAGGCCGGACGGAAGCGAGGGGGCTTCTTCGCCGCCTCTTTCTTGAGGCCGAGGAAGCGCTCGACCTCTCGCTTCGACAAGGAGGTCGGCTTGTTTCCTGTCCCCATTCCGACGAACGAGGTGACGCCGGGCGTGTTGCGAACTGCATGCCAGGAGTCGTCGTCCAGGTACATCCGGATGAGTAGGTAACCGGGGAACATCCGCTTCTCCACCTCGACCTTGCGTCCCCCCTTGATCTCCACGACCTTCTCGGTCGGTATCACGACCTCGAAGATCCGGTCTTCCATGTGCATGGACGATGTACGAGTTGCCAATCTCGCCTTGACCTTCTTCTCGTAGCCCGAATAGGCGTGGATCACATACCAGGAACCGGGCTTGTCATACGGGCTGATCGGCTCCTCCTCGACCGGCTCAGCGACCTCGATCGTGGCGGGTGACTCGACAGCCGGCTTGGGCTTGGCCGGCCGGGGTTTGGAGATCTTGCGGGGCTTGGCAGCAGGTGCGGCGGGGGGATCCGGTTCGGGTGCCTGCGCCGCCTGCGGCGGCACTTCCGGCAAGGAGCCATCGGTGCCGAACCCTGCCGACAGCAGGGCCGCGCCCAGGGAGCCTACGGATTCCCCCTCAGCCTCCCCTTGGGGCTCAGCGTCGAGGTCCTCGTCGACCGGAGGATAGGTACGGTCCGTCACGCCTAACCCGTCAGTTCTCGGATCAGGGCCAGCACCGTGCGGCTGAACGCCAAGTCGACAACGAACACATAGCCGGTCAGCACCCCCGCCGTCACGACCGTGACGGCGGTGAAAGCGACCATCTGCTGGCGGCTCGGCCAGCCGACGCGGCTAAGTTCGACCCTTACTTCACGAAGGAACTGCACTAGGCGCGCCCAGCGGCCCCGTGGCTGGCCGGCTTGACCCCCGGACCCTCCCACGATCGGAGAACGACGGCCCCGTGTGTCCTTCTGTTTGCTGCGTCGCTCCTCCCGCTCGGCGAGCCGACGCATCTCGCGGTTCATATCGATTCCTGTCCTATGTGGTTCCACCGGCGGGTTTCGCCGCGAACGAGTATGGCAGGGGCGGAGGGATTCGAACCCCCAACCTCCGGTTTTGGAGACCGGCGCTCTAACCAGTTCGAGCTACGCCCCTCAGCCGTGAGGGATGAGTATACGAAGAGGTCGGCCTCAGTGTAAACCGACAGTTGGTGGCTTGTGGCTGGTGTCCGTTACCGATCGTCCGTTGCACCTGCGTCGTTCAACTCCGATTCCACTGCAGGATGATCCCGTGCAGCCAAGGGCCGAGGGCGGACACTGGGATATGTGACCACCTACGGGACGGTCAGGTCAACCGACAGCTCAAACAGACCGAGAGTTCTCCACTCCAACCACCAACCACCAACCACCAACCACCAACCACCAACCACCAGCCATTAGCTCGCCTGCGACCTGAGCCGGCGGCCCGCGACGACGACCAGTCCGATGGCGGCGACCGAAGCGGCCGAGGCGACCGCGGCTACCAGTGGACGGCGCCTGGCACCGGGCGTACGGGCGGAACCATCGTCAGCGACATGGATCGTGGGTTGGTCGAGAACCGACGTCATATCGTAGGGAAGGGGCTCGACCTCCTGCCGTAGAGAGGCTAGGCCCCTCATCACATGGCGCTGGCGAACTGTCGCTGCCTGGCAGAGCAGGCACGCTCGGCGGTGCCGCTCGAGCGACTGCGGTATGGTGATCGCTCCCGACTCCACGCCATACAGCACCAAGCGGGTCATCCCGCAAGCCGCTCCCCGAGGCAACCGGTCCGTGGCGGTTCTGGCAAGAGGTTGGCTCACACCACCTCCCTCAACATATCCCGCAGGCGCAGGTGGGCCCGGTGAAGGCGCACCTTGGAGGCGGTTACAGAGATGGACATCGAGTCGGCGATCTCGCGATGCGACCACCCGTAGACGTCCTTGAGGATGACGATGGCTCTCTGGTGGTGAGGCAAGCGGCTCAGCGCACCCTTCAGGTTGGCTCTCAACTCAGCCCGCTCGCCTGCAACCTCGGGATTCCCGCTGGCATCCGCATGGGGCTGGCGGATCATCTGGTCGAGATCGTAAGTGGCCTGGCGGGCCGCCCGGCCCTTGAGCGTCCATGCGACGTTGGCGGTGATCCGATAGATCCAAGTACTGAAGCTGGAATCCCCGCGGAACCGGCCGATGGCTCTCCATGCCCGCACCAGCGCCTCTTGGGTGACATCTGCAGCCAGGGTTCGATCCCCGACCAAGCGAACCGCCAATGTGTAAACCTCGTGTTGGTGAATCCGAGCGAGTTCTCCGAAGGCAGCCCGATCACCCTGTCTTGACCGTTCCACCAACTCGCCTATATCGGCTTCGACCCGTCGACCTGACATCTGGTTACAGGCTCCCGCTCTCCTAGCCGGTCCTGGCCGTGATGGTAGCAACAACATGTGTCCCGGCGTCTGAGACGACGGCTGTCTTGATATTGGCTCGGCCGCCGGTGCAGTCAGCGACCGCCGCTGTCACCTCCGCCGCCGTGTCCGGATATAGGGGGCGCCGGAAACGAAAACGACCACTGACCAGCGGATCCAAGCGATCAGTCACCGCGGCGGCGGGCTGGGTGGCCCACGCAGCCATCAGCAGGCCGTGACAAATGACACCCCCTACTCCAGAGGCAACGCCGCGACCGTGGTCCCAGTGGACCGGGTTGAAATCCTCGCTAGCAGCCGCGTAGCGCACGAGGTCGGAGCGCGAAGCCGACTTGGGAAGCCCGGGCAGAGCGGTACCGGGAATCACCTTCCCCCCTCTGGTCGGTCGAGCGTTCACCCGACGAGCCTCCGGATCGGGCTCCTCACGCTCCTCCAACCCGCCACCGGGCGGTACGCCGGCCGACATGAGGAAGAGCGACCTCGATGACAGCACGGCCTGGTTACGGTCATCCTTCACATCCACCACGAAGGTGACGAACGCTGTTTCCCCGCGGCGGCGCAGGCGGTCGACCCTCCCCTCGATCGAGAGCGACGAGCCTACCCGCCAGGGCGCCATCCAAGAGAAGGCCTGTTCGCCGTGGATGAGCAGGCGCGCATGTGTCGACACCTCAGGGTCGGCGAAGAACGCAGGCACCGCCTTGAAGAGGACGGCCCCCGCGAACGAGGGTGGCGCATGCGTGGCCCACCGTTGCGAGTCATCGCCCGTGGCTTCCACGTATGCGGCAACTTGTGCAGAACTGACCCGGAAGGCGAAGGGTCCATAGGAACGACCTGACAGGCCCCCGAGATCACTCAACTCTTGCGGCCTACCGTGTCTCGCGATGGAGGGTGTGACGTCGTAGGAATGGATTGTACTTCTTGAGTTCCAGCCTGCTCCGCGTGTTGTTGCGGTTCTTGGTGGTTATGTAACGGGACGGGGGCTTACCTTCGCCCCGTGCCTCTGTGCACTCAAGTGTTATCTTGACTCGGCTGCCTTTTTTCTTGGCCATGGCACCCTTCCCGCTCGTTAAGCTTCCAGTCCGAAGGCTCCTAACCTCCGGTTATTTGGTGATTTTGATGACGGTACCCGCACCCACAGTACGACCACCCTC
>JAPPFW010000070.1 GCA_028821575.1 bacterium
GTAGCTGTCTCCGGTGATGGTGAAGACGACGCTTCGGTGGAGTAGCCGGTCGAGCATTGCTGCGGCGATGGTCGTGTCGGAGAAGATGTCTCCCCAGGCGGCGACGTTGCGGTTGGTGGTGAGGATGACTGATCCTTTCTGGTAGCGGCGGGAGATGACCTGGAACAGGGCGGCGGCGTCTTCGGCCGGCATGGGCAGGTAGCCGAGTTCGTCCACTATGAGGACTTTGGGTCCGGAGAAGAACCGCATGGTTGGTGCCCATCGTCCTTCGAGGGCGGCTTTGCGGCATCGGGCTGCTAGGTCGGCGGCGGTGGTGTAGTAGACCCGGTGACCACCGTCGACCGCGGCTCGGCCCAGTATGACGGCGAGCATGGTTTTGCCGACTCCGGGCGGGCCGATGAACAGCAGGTTGGTCGCGTCAGCGAGGTAGGCGCCGGCTGCGAGTTCTCTGACGAGCTTTTGGTCGATGCTGGGCTGGGCGGAGAAGTCGAAGTCTTCGAGTTGCCAGGGGGTGGGGAAGTTCGCGAACCGCATCCGGCCGTTCCACCGGCGCTGCTCGGTGGCTTCGACCTCAACCCGAAGTAGATGCTCGAGGAACTCGGTGTGGCCGATATCCTGTTGGCGGGCCTGGTCGAGCAGGCTGGGCAGGGCCTCGGCGGCTGCAGCCAGTTTGAGGTAGGCGAGATGGCCCCGTAGCTGTTGGTAGAGGGTGTCTCGGCTCATGGCCGACCCCGGTTTTGTCGGTCGATGTGGGTCTGGTAGACGGCGAGGTCGATCACCGGCTCGCCGTGTTGCATGCCGCCCCCGAGGTCGGTGGCGATCGCCCGAGCTGCTGCTGATGGTGGCCGGTTGGGTTTCGGTTTGCAGGGCCCAGCGGTCGTGAACGAGGCGAGCACGACTTTCTCGAGGGCTGCGGTGTGCTCAGGTAGGCGGACCATCCTGCTCTGGCCTCGAGGAACTCTCCGATGCGTGGCGACCAGCCGCCCAGATGCAGAGATGACATCGAAGGTTGGGTCACCAAGCCGCCAACGAACGCTGACTTCTGTTCCTATCACAGAAGGCGGCACCGAGTAACGGTTACCCCACACCGCCACCAGCCCGTTCGCAGCGACTTTGCGGACCATGGTTCCCTCCGCGGGATACGGCACAGCAGGCAGGTCCAGCAGCGGTTCCGTGGCGGCGAGTTCCCCAACAGTGCTCCCGGCCCGCCGGCGGGCATCCCCAATTGTCTGTGAGAACTCATCGAGGCTGTCCTGCGCCTGGGCCACGGTGGCGACTGCTGCGGTGCGCCACCACCGCTGCGCTATGTAATGGATCGCTTTCTCGACCACGCCTTTGCGGTTCGGCCGCCTCGGCGGGCACGGATCGATCCCGACACCGTAATGCTTGGCGACTCCCACAAACGAAGCCTGTATCCGATCAGTGCCCGGCACCAGCACCGTAGACATCCGATCCACCCGCCACCTCCGGGCCGACCCGCCGAACCGGCGCAGGACCCCGTCGATTCCTTCCACTAGATGGGCCTGGTCCTGGCAGTCACTCAGCCACGCTCGGAACTTCCCCGAATGGGACAGGACACCCACCAGCACGAACACCCGAGACCCCCACGGGGTGTCGCCCAACTGCACCCAGTCCCACTGGCACTCCTCGCCCGCCGGATGATCGATGATCGCCACCGACCGGCCCCTGGTTCCCCCACACGCCCCACACGACGGACGCAGCTCCCGATTTCGGATCTTGCGAACGAACGTCACATAGCTCTGCCCATACCCCAAAGCCTTGGCCTCGTCGAACAGCGCCGTTCCCCAAAGGTGCGGATCCTCGACCAGCCGCTGACGAACATAGGGCTCGATCACGTCGAACGGATCCGCCTCCGCCGGTCTCCGCTGCCCCGGTATCCGCTCACCAGAGAGGTGAGCTCGAACCGTCTTGCGGTCTCTTCCCACATGCCGGGCAATAGCCGCAATCGACCATCCCCTTCGCTTCAAAGCGTGTACTTCCACGTATTCTTCCTGTGCCAACATCAGCGGTGGGGCTCCCTCTCCTCGCTGCCGGACCTCACAGCCAGCAGCTTGGAGAGGACCCCACTCAACGTCTGGTATTTGGGGTCACAGGGTGGG
>JAPPFW010000094.1:0-20227 GCA_028821575.1 bacterium
CGAACCCACCAAGACGCCCCATCGCCAACTTGACAAACATAGGAGCATCTTCATGCACGGGGTTTGTCTGATCGAAGAAGGGGCTTCTGATCGGACTCCTGACCTGGTATAAGGGCGGACTCGACAAGCCCGTCCGAGCCGACATCCACCGTCACCCGTCGGGTGCATGCGGACCGAGCCGCGAAAACAGGCCTGAAGTGGCCTTTCGTCGGTGGGTGTGTCGGGAAACATGAAGAATCAGGGCTAACCACTAACCACATCGGCGATGTGGCCTGCGAACGTCCCCGGCATCAGGCCGCCGGCAGCGGCCTCCCGGATCAGAACTTCCCGTTGCAGGCGCCGCTCGGTCGCTTCCAGAGTTTCGGCAACCAACTCTTGGGGCACCGCGACGACACCATCCCCGTCAGCGACGACCAAATCCCCCGGTGAGACCCTCACACCAGCGCACGTTACGGGGAGGTTGACCGACCCCGACGCCCGTTTTGCGGCGCCGAAGGGGCGAACCGCAGTCGACCACACTGCGAAGCCGAGCCGCTCGATGGCGTCGACATCGCGTGTCGATCCGTCGATCACCGCTCCGGCGAGCCCTTTGGTCGCCGCGCCCACCGACACCATCTCGCCCCAGACGGCGCCGAACGGACCCGAGCCGGCCAAGACCAGCACCTGACCGCGCTCCGCAACCTCGAGCGCCACGTGCATCATCAGGTTGTCGGCCAGCCCGTTGGCCGCCGTGACCGCCTGGCCGGCGATGCATCGGCCGGTAGTGCGACGCACCATCGACTCGGTCATCGTCTGTTGGAAACCCCGGGGAACCCCCAGCGCCTCCACCACGGTCGCGACACCGGCCTTCCGGAAACGGGAGATGATCGCCCCGTCGATGGTGGCGAAACGGGGGCCGATGTCGGCTCGAGCGGTCACGGTGACCTCACTTCCGGTCCTTGAGGCTGATCCAGGTCCGCTGCGGTATGGCGTCCACGATGCGGGCCACGGCCAGCGCGTCCTCGATGTTAGGTCTCGGCTCTCGGCCCGTTGCGAGGGCTTCCATCAGATCAGCGATCTCGATCGCCTTCAGGTCGTTGAAGCTGATCGAGTGGCCACGACGAGGGACGTAGCGTCCGTGGATCGGATGCTCGGGGCCGATTCGTATCGTCCGGAACCCGTCGAGCCCGTCCCTATCGGGTTCGTACACCTCAAGTTCGTTGAGGTGCCGGATGCTCCATCTGGCTGCTCCGCGAGATCCATACAGGTCGAAGCCGAACTCGGTCAGGGTTCCGGCCGCGATCCGGCTGCCATGCAGGGTTCCGAAGGCGCCGTTGTCGAACACTACGTGAGCCGCCCAGACATCCTCGTTCTCCACCGGCTTGGTCTGGCCCGGATTCTCGGGATCGGGTCTCTCTCTTATAACAGTCTCGGTGAGCCCGCACACGCCGGAGATCTCACCGGCGAGGAACCTTGCCATGTCGAACGCGTGCGATCCCTGATCCGCCAAGGCCCCACCACCACCGACCGAGCGGTCGAACTTCCAATACCAGGGCATCTGTGGATCGAAGAAACGAGATGACTGGTACCTGACATGCATTTCCGCCAGGTCTCCCAGACGGCCCTCGACAACGAGTTGCCTGGCCAGGACTACGGCCGGCACCCATCGGTAGTTGAAGCCCACGTATCCGAAGACCCCTTCCCTGCGGACCGTTTCGGCAAGCACGCGGGTCTCGGAGAGGTCGCGACCGACCGGTTTCTCGCAGTAGACGTGGAGACCTGCCGAGGCGGCTGCCGCACCGATGGTGCTGTGGAAGTCCGGCGGTGTGCAGATGTCGACCATCTCGACCCCGGCGCCCTCGAGCACCGACTCCCAGTCCGTGGTCCACGCCGGGATGTTCCATCGACGGGCGAAGGCCTCCGCGGCGGCGGCGTCTACGTCGGCCACAATACGGAGATCCGGTACCAGGGGTGGGGCTTCCCGCAGCGTGGCAACCCGGCGATACGCGTAGGTGTGGGTGTCGCCCATGAAACCCGTCCCGATCAGTGCGATGCCCAACTTCCGTCGATCGGTTCCCATCGACCCCTCTCCTCAATCAGGTGAACTCGTCTCGGGGATGTTCATTCGCTCGACGTCGCTCCAGTCGACCCTCACGTGGGGCCGCAAATGGAGCCCTCCGCTCACCACGAGTTGGGCGCCGGTCACATATGAAGCCAGCCGGTCCGAGAGGAGGAAGACCGCGGCCGGACCGCACTCGGCCGGCCTTCCCTGCCGACCGAGAGGGATCTCAGCCAGCAGCCGATCGTGAACGGGACCGGTTGCCACCGGATTCAGTCGGGTCACGAAGCTGCCGGGAACGAGCATGTTGACCCTGATCCCGTGCGGTGCGAGCTCGACAGCCAGCGTCTCCGCGTACGCGGCCAATCCTGCTTTGCTGGCGTGGTAGGCGGCTTCGCCGGGAGCACGGTGGTACTGGGCTGTCGAGCCGATCACTAGGATCGAGCCGGCTCGGCGACTGACCATCTTGCGCGCTATCTGGCGACACACCCACATCGTCCCGGTCAGGTTCGTCCTCAGGCTTCGCTCCCAACCGTCCGTCGTCACCTTGGTCACCGGTTCCTTGCGAGCGGTGGCAGCGTTGGCGACCAGGAGGTCGATCGGACCGAGCAGCCTCTCGGCCTGGGCCACAGTCCTGCAAACCTCACCCTCCACGCTGACGTCAGCCCGCAGCGCGGCGACCGACACACCCAGACTCTCGAGGTGGCTGATCGCGCCCGGGTCGGGGTTCCGGCTCACGATGGCCAGATCCACGCGCTCCGCGGCCAGGGCCTCCGCTATGCCGAGTCCGATGCCGGAGGCGCCCCCCGTTACAAGCGCCGTCTTCCCTTGCAGTCCTGTGTCCGGCAGGATCACCCCTTCCCCTGATCAACGATTTTGACTTGGTAGAGCAAGGTAGGCAACCCGGCAGCACACAAACTTCCAAGAGAGTGGAGAATATGCTCGGCGTGACCCTTGGGCCCTCTGGACCCATTGCGTATTGCACAGATTGAAAGTACTACTTGCGGATTGTGCTTTAGCGGGCCTCCGCAACGGCATCTTCGTGCTGGCGAATAGCGAGCAGTTGGACCTCTTGGATGCGATCAGCCGCGTACGGAGGCACGCGGACCGAGTCGCGTATCAACGGCGAAGTAATATCACTCACCGGCCTGCGCCGTCTTCTAGAGCGCTTCGAACGTACGACCGGCACCTGACCGCCGTCTCGGTCCTCCGGACGGATTCGCTCCACACGAGAGGCGCCCAGGATCGGGAACAAGAACCTCTGGCGTCGAGATTGATCGAGGATCGGTGTGACCATATCCGAGACACGCATGCGAACATGGCGGACACCGTTGCTTGTGATCATCGCCGGATGCGTGATCGCCACAGTGGGATTCGGCATACGTTCGGTGTTCGGCCTGTTCTTGGCGCCGATGACGATCGACCAGGGCTGGAGCCGGGAGACATTCGCATTGGCTCTGGCCATCCAGAACCTGATGTGGGGGATCGGGATGCCGGTAGCGGGCGCGATCGCCGACCGGTTCGGCCCGCGCTACGTATTGTCCGCTGGAACGATCATCTACGCGCTCGGCACGTGGGGCATGGCCTCGGCGGCGAGCGGGGCGATGCTGCAACTGACCGCCGGCGTCGTGGTCGGGACGGGTATCGCCTTCTCCAGCTTCTCCCTGGTCCTCGCCGCCATGGCCCGGACCGTCGGGCCAGAGCGACGCTCCCTGGCACTCGGGCTGGGCACGGCAGCCAGTTCACTCGGCCAGGTGCTGTTCTCACCGATCGGCCAGGGGTTCATCAGCGCATACGGTTGGCATACGGCGCTCCTGACCCTGGCCGCGCTGACCCTCCTGATCATCCCCCTGGCGTTCGTGCTCCCCAACGCGACCGCCGCCAGCGGTGAACCGGTCACCGACCAGACCCTCGGAGAGGCTCTCACCGAGGCCTGCGGCCATCGAGGCTACCTGCTCCTCACGACCGGGTTCTTCGTCTGCGGCTTCCACGTGGCGTTCATAGTGGTCCACTTCCCGGCGTTCGTGCAGGACCTGGGACTGGCTGCCTCGGTGGGCGCCGTCTCCCTCTCGCTGATCGGCGCCTTCAACATCTTCGGCTCCTTCAGCAGCGGCGCGTTCGGTCAGCGCTGGTCCAAGAAGCGGGGCCTGAGCGGGATCTACGCGCTGAGAGCCCTCACCATCGCTCTGATGCTGCTCGCCCCGAAGACGGATCTCACCATCTACGTGTTCGCCTCGGTGATGGGAGTGCTCTGGCTCTCGACGGTGCCGCTCACGACCGCGATCGTCGAGCAGATATTCGGCGTCCGCTACCTGGCGACCCTCTTCGGGATCGTGTTCCTGTCGCATCAGATCGGCAGCTTCATCGGGGTATGGCTGGGCGGCTACATCTACGACCGGACCGGGTCGTACGATCCGGTCTGGTGGGTCGGCGTGGCGCTGGGTATCGCCGCGGCGATCATCCACATGCCGATCGACGAGCGACCGGTGGCCCGTCTTCGAGCCCCGATCGGCCGGACCCGTCCCGGACCGCGAACGTGACCAACGCGGTCGCGGCACTGCCCATCCGGTCGTTCCGGGACGCCTACCGGCGGCTCGCGGGAGCGCTGGATCCCGAACGGAGAGCCTCGCTCGCCGTGGCCTTGGCCTCCCACACAGCCGAGGCGGTCCGGGAGGCCGGCCCGCTACCCCTGATCGTCTCGTCGGCGCCCGAGGTGCGGGAGTGGGCCTCTGACCGTGGCTACGACATCCGCTCCGACCCACCCGGCGGCGGTCTGAATGCGGCAGCAAGGAAGATCGTCCGGCTGGCAGGCGACCGACCATGGCTGATCCTCCACTCCGACCTGCCGTGCCTGACGTCCGGCGAGGTGGAAGCTGTGCTCGAGGTTCTTCTCGCCGGCCGCCATGTGCTGGCCCCTTCCTACGACGGGGGGACCTCGGCCCTGGGCGGCCACGGTCGCTTCCCCTTCGCCTACGGTGTGGCCAGCTTCCACCGGCATCTGGCTGCCCGTCCCGCTCCTGCCGTGATCAGTTCCCTCGGGTTCCAACTCGACATCGACAGCCCGGCGGACCTGTTCGTGGCGGCGCGCCATCCGAGAGGCGCCTGGCTCTCGGATCGGGGGTGACCCGCCAACGCTGCTCCAAGGGTACGGCCACTCCGCGCCCATGACCGCGGCCCCCGGTGGCCGGTCCGGCGTGGTTGACGGACCGGCCGGTGGTCGAGTCTCCACGCCGTCCGGCGGGCAAGAGCCAAGCCGGTCTACGCCAGGTCGAACCGATCGAGGTTCATGACCTTGTGCCACGCCGCCGCGAAGTCCTGCGCGAACTTCTCCTGGGCATCGTCCGATCCGTAGACCTCGGCGATCGATCGGAGTTGGGAGTTGGAGCCGAACACGAGGTCCACAGCCGTGGCTGTCCACCTGACCGCGCCGGACGCGGCGTCACGACCTTCGTAGACGTGCCGGGTGCCCGACGGCTGCCACACGGTGCCCATGTCGAGCAGGTTCACGAAAAAGTCGTTGGTCAGGGTCCCGACCCGGTCGGTCAGCACGCCGAGTGATGATCCGGCTGAGTTGGCGCCCAGGACACGGAGGCCGGCGACGAGCACCGTCATCTCCGGAGCGGTCAACGACAGCAGGCTGGCCCGATCCACCAGCAGCGTCTCGGGCCTGCGCTCGTCGCCATTGCGCCGGTGGTTCCGGAACCCGTCGACTACCGGTTCGAGGACGGCGAACGACTCGGCATCCGTCTGTTCCGGCAAGGCATCGGTGCGACCCGGTGAGAACGGAACCTCGACTTCGCATCCGGCACCACGCGCCGCCTCCTCGACAGCCGCACAGCCGCCCAGGACGATCAGGTCCGCGAGGGATATCCTCTTGCCACCGCTCTGGGAACCGTTGAAGCCGGCCTGGATCTCCTCGAGGGCCACCAGCGCGCTCGCCAACTCCGAGGGGTCGTTGACCTCCCAGTCCTTCTGGGGGGCAAGTCGAATGCGGGCTCCGTTCGCCCCGCCGCGCCTGTCACTGTCGCGGAACGTCGACGCCGACGCCCACGCAGTCGAGACGAGCCGTGAAACCGAGAGACCGGAGTCCAGGATCCTGGTCTTGAGAGCGGCGATGTCGGCGTGATCGACGAGCTCGTGGTCGACAGCGGGAACGGGATCCTGCCAGATGAACTGCTCATCCGGCACCTCCGGACCCAGATACCTGGCTACGGGTCCCATGTCGCGATGGGTGAGCTTGAACCACGCCCTGGCGAAAGCAGCGGCGAGTTCGTCCGGGTTCTCCAGGAAGTGCCGTGAGATCGGCTCGTAGACAGGGTCCATGCGAAGCGAGAGGTCGGTAGTCAGCATCACAGGCGTGTGCCGCTTCGTCGGGTCGTGAGCGTCCGGCACCGCGCCGACCGCAGCCCCGTTGGCGGGGATCCACTGGTATGCGCCCGCCGGACTCTGCGAGAGCTCCCAGTCATAGCCGAAGAGAGTCTCGAAGAAGGTGCTGTCCCAAGTCACCGGGGTGGGAGTCCAAGCACCCTCGAGTCCGCTCGTGACCGAGTCTCCTGCCTTCCCGCTACCGAAGGCGTTGGCCCACCCGAGACCCTGCTCCTCCAAGCCGGCGCCCTCCGGATCGGGACCGACGTACCGGCCCGCATCCGCCGCGCCGTGGGTCTTCCCGAAGGTGTGCCCCCCGGCGATGAGCGCCACCGTCTCGGTGTCGTCCATGGCCATCCGGGAGAAGGTTTCCCGGATGTCCCTCGCCGCCGCCAGCGGGTCGGGCCGCCCGTTCGGCCCCTCGGGATTCACGTAGATCAGGCCCATCTGCACCGCGCCCAGCGGGTTGGCCAACTCCCGGTCGCCGCTGTAACGCTCATCGTCCAACCACACGGTCTCGGGGCCCCAGTAGATGTCCTCCTCGGGCTCCCACACGTCCTCGCGGCCGCCGCCGAAGCCGAGGGTCGCGAAGCCCATCGACTCCAGCGCAACGTTCCCGGCCAGGATCATGAGATCGGCCCAGGAGATCTTGCGGCCGTACTTCTGCTTGACCGGCCACAGAAGCCTGCGTGCCTTGTCCAGGTTGGCGTTGTCGGGCCAGCTGTTGAGCGGGGCGAAGCGGTGGGTGCCCGAACCGCCCCCGCCCCGTCCGTCGTAGACGCGGTAGGTGCCGGCGCTGTGCCACGCCATCCGGATTATCAGCGGCCCGTAGTGGCCGTAGTCGGCCGGCCACCAGTCCTTCGAATCGGTCATCACCTCTTCGAGGTCGGCCTTGACCGCGGCGAGGTCGAGGCTGTTGAACTCCTCGGCGTAGTCGAACCCGTCGCCCATGGGATCGATGAGGGGCGAGTTCTTGCCCAGCGGCCTCAGGTTCACCTGTTCGGGCCACCAGTACTGATTCGCCCACGAACCCGTCATGGCGGTCGTCTCATGCAACACGGGGCACTGGTCGGCCGGCGCGGATGCTTCGATTCGGGTGGTGTCTTCCATTGTCTTCACAACTCCTGAGCGCGGAAAGTACTGGTTGTGCGGGATTCTACGCTTCGCCTCCCGCTCTCTCGACTGTCCTCCGGCAGCCAGGTACCAACCCTTGCAAGACCTCTGAGCCGGAGGCAGGCAACCGATAGCCGGCTTTCCTGGCAGCGGACCGCGTTGGGATGCTTTCATTGCCCTCCACGGGACGGACTACCGTCCGCTCATGACCCAGGAGACATCCGAATCTCGCGTGCGTGGCGGATCACCAGTCGGCGCCCTGGTGACCGGGGGCGCGAGAGGAATCGGAAGGGGCATCGCCGAGCGGTTGGCCAGGCGCGGGGACATCGTCTTCATCGCGGACATCCAGGGCGAGGAGGACACGGCACGCGAACTCCAGGCCGAAGGGCTGGACGTCCGCCCGCTGAGGCTGGATGTCCGGGACGCCAACGCCATCGGCGCCGCGGTCGAACACATCGACGGCGACACTCCACTCGGCACAGTGGTCAACAACGCCGGCATCGGCTGGGCGCGTCCCCTGGTCGAGGTGACCGCCGAGGACTTCGACGGGTTGATGGCCGTGAACCTGAGAGCGGTGTTCTTCGGCATCCAGGCCGCCGCCAAGGTCATGATCCCCCGCGGCGCCGGATGCATCGTGAACACCGCTTCGACTTCGGCGTTCACAGCCTCCAGCACTCCGATGGTTCCCTACGACACCTCGAAGGGCGCGGTCAGGATGCTCACCGTCGCGGCCGCCCGCGAGCTGGCCCCGTTCGGCGTACGGGTGAATGCGGTAGCCCCCGGAACCATCGACACCGAAATGGTGCGGTCCGTCCTCGGCGAGTCGGCAGCCCGGGCGCAGGCGGGGACCCTCATCCCGCTCGGCCGACTCGGCCAACCCGCCGACATAGCGGCCGCGGTCGACTTCCTCTCCTCGGAGGCCGCCTCCTACGTGACAGGACATGTAATGGTGGTGGACGGCGGCTGGCTGACGTGAGCGGGTTCAAGATTCTTTCGCCACCAGGGAGACACCTTGAAACCACCCGATCTCGCTGAGCAGATCGAACCGCTCGCCGACCTGATCGAGTGCTTCGATCATATCGCCATCGGGGTCCGCGACCTTGCGGCGGCGGCCGGACTCTTCGAGTTGCTCGGCGGTACGTTCCTCACGGGGGCCGACAACCCCAAGAGGGGTTTCAGATGGATCCACTACCGGCTCCCGGGCGGTGCCAAGATCGAGGCGCTGGCACCGGTCTCGGACGACTGCTTCCTGTGGCGTTTCCTAGAGTCTCGCGGCGAGGGCGTCCACCATCTGACCTTCAAGGTGTCCTCGGTGACGGATGCAGCCCGGAGGGCAGAGAGTGCCGGACTGAAGGTGGTCGGGCTGAACGACGAGCCGGGCGTCTGGAGCGAGTGCTTCATCTATCCGTCCAGCGCTCACGGCACCCTGATCCAACTGGCCGAATGGCCTGATGACTATGCCCCGTCGGTGTCCCTGGAGCAAGTACTGAGCGGAGCGGTCGTCAAGGACTGAGCCAGGTGGTCCTCCCCTACGGGGCTGCCGGATACGCGGACGGTTCCGACTCGAAGGCGCTCTGGCATCCGGCCGCGCAGAAGTAGACCCTGCCCCCGGCGTGGTCGCTGAAGAAGCGGGACTCCGAGGGGTCCACCGACATTCCGCACACCGGGTCGACCGCAAGGGCCGGTATCTCCACCTGCACCACCTGGGCGCCCGCTCCTGCTGCCCTGAAGGCCACCATCTCGGCCATTACCGACACGGCGATCTCCTCATGGGTGGTAGGCCCCAGATCAACTCCTGCCGGGGCGTGCACCCTGGTGAGAACACTCTCGCACACGCCCCGCCCCCTCAACCAGGCCATCACCGACGAGGCCCGCTTCTGCGACGCCACCAGACCCACGTAAGCCGCGGGGGTGGCCAGAGCGGCTTCCAGGGCAGGCTCGTCGAAGTGGCCCTGGGTGGCGATCACGATGTAGGAGCGATCCGCGGCCCCTCCGATGTCCCCGATCTCGGAGACAACCTCGGCCCGCCACCCGACCACCTCGGCCAACCGCCGCAGGGTCTCGGTCATGGGGGAACTCCCCACCACGATCACGTGGGGTGAGGGGAGGACAGGCTCCACGAACACCTCCATCGCGCCCTCGCTGTCACAGGCCATTGCCACATCCGTAACGCCGGGCCGCCGATCGCCCTCCCCCAGCATCAGCAGCCTCGCCTCGCCGTCCCCCAGCGCCTCCAAGGCGAGGCGGACCACGGTCGGGGCTGCGCAGGCGCCGCCCAGCCAGCCCTCCACCCGACCGTCCGGGTGGATGATCGCCTTCGATCCGCCCTTGCCGGACGACGGCCCGCGCGACCAGGTGACGGTGGCCAGCGCGAACGCCTGCCCATCCTCCTGGAGCCGGGCCGCCTTCCGCAGAACGGTCATCAGAGCGCCGGGATCAGGGACTCACCTCCACTCCGTTGACGGCGCCCCACACGCGGTGCGGGAGCACCGGCATGTCGATGTTGGACACCCCTCTCGACCAGAGAGCGTCGATCACGGCGTTGGTGAAGGCGGCCGGTGAACCCACCGTGGCCGACTCGCCGACTCCCTTTGCTCCGATCGGGTGATGGGGCGACGGGGTGACGGTCTCCCCCAGCTTGTAGCGGGGGGTCTCCCACGCCGTCGGCACCAGGTAGTCCATGAAGTTGGACCCTATGCAGTTGCCGTCGTCGTCGAAGGTGATCCATTGCATGTTGGCCTTGGCGAATCCTTCGGTGAGGCCACCGGTGATCTGGCCGTCCACGATCATCGGGTTGATCCGGACGCCGCAGTCGTCCACCGCCGCCATGTCCAGGACCTTCCACGTACCGTCCCCTGTGTCGACTTCCACCACCACGATGTAGGTCCCGAAGGGATACGTCATGTTCGGCGGGTCGTAGTAGGTGACGCCCTCTAGGCCGGCCTCCATCCCCTCGGGATGGTTGGTGTAGGCGGCGAAGGCCACGTCCTGGATGGTGACGCTCTGGTCGGTGCCCCGCACGGTGAACTTGCCGGGCTCCCACTCGAGGTCCTCCTCGGCTGCTTCCAGCAGGTGGGCGGCCAGCTTCTGACCCTTGGCCCTGAGCTTGCGCGAGACCATGGCCGTGGCTGCCCCGCCCACCGGCGTGGACCGGGAGGCGTAGGTGCCGAGGCCGTAGGGCGTATTGTCGGTGTCGCCGTACTGCACCTTGATGTCCGAGTACGGGATACCGAGTTCCTCGGCCACGATCTGGGCGAAGGTGGTCTCGTGTCCCTGGCCCTGGGTCTGCACACCCAGCTTGAGGATGGCCTTGCCGGTCGGATGCACCCGCAACTCGGCCGAGTCGAACATCTTGAGACCCAGGATGTCGTACTCCCGCGAGTTGCCGGCACCCACCACCTCCGTGAAGGAGGCCACCCCGATACCGATCAGCTTGGTAGCGTCGGGATCGGCGTTCTGCTCAGCCTGGCGGGCCCGCCAGCCGTCGTAGTCGATGATCTCCTTCGCCACGTCCATCGCCCCGTGGTAGTCGCCCGAGTCGTAGACGAACCCGGTGGGCGACAGGTAGGGGAACTGGTCGGCCTTGATGAAGTTGAGGGCCCGGAAATCGGCCGGGTCCATCCCCACCTCGTGGGCGGCGTTGTCCACCAACCGCTCGATCAGGTAGGAGGCCTCGGTCACCCGGAACGAGCAACGGTAAGCCACCCCGCCGGGCGCCTTGTTGGTGTAGGCGCCCTTGGCCGTCACATGGGCCGACGGGAAGTCGTAGCTCCCCGTGCAGATGTGGAACAGGCCGGCCCGGAACTTGGTGGGCTGGGCATCCGAAAAGAAGGCCCCCTGGTCCGACAGGATGTCGGCCCGCATGGCCGTGATCCGGTTGTCGCCGTCCAGCGCCAGTTCGGCGTGCATGTGGAAGTCGCGGGCGAACCCGGTCGAGATCAGGTTCTCGGTGCGGCTCTCGATCCACTTGACGGGCTTGCCGATCAGCAGCGAGGCAGCCGTGGCCACCACGTAGCCCGGGTAGACGGGCACCTTGTTGCCGAAACCGCCTCCGATATCACAGGTGACGATCCGTATCTTCTCCTCCGGAAGCCCGGCCACGAGGGCAAAGACGGTCCGGATGGCGTGCGGCGCCTGGCTGGTCATGTATATGGTGCACTGCCCGGTGATCGAGTTGACATCCGCCACCACCCCGCAGGTCTCCAGCGGGGCCGGATGGGAGCGCGGGTAGTGGGTATCGAGGCTGACCACCCTCGCAGCCGTAGCGAAGGCGGCGTCGGTGGAGTCCTGGTCACCCGCTGCCCACGTGTAGGCAACGTTGTCGGCCTGGCCCTCCTTGTCGTCGCGGATCAGGGTGTCCGTGCCCAGGGACTGCTGGGGCGTGGTGATCGCCTCCAACTCCTCGTAGTCGACATCGATCAGCGGCAGGGCGTCGCGGGCGATGTAGGGGTCGGTGGCGATGACCGCTGCCACCTCCTGGCCCTGGAACCGCACCTTGTCGGTCGCGAGCACGGCCTGGGTGTCACCCGACAGGGTCGGCATCCAGGCCAGTCCGTGCTGGGCCATGAGTTCGCCGGTGACCACGGCCAACACCCCGTCCAAGGCCGTCGCTTCGGACGAGTCGATCGAGTTGATCTTGGCGTGGGCGACCGGGGACCGCAGGATCGCCATGTGGAGCATGCCGGGAAGGGTCAGGTCGTCCAGGTAGTTGCCTGCTCCCCGGATGAACCGGTCGTCCTCCTTGCGAAGGACGGAGTGGCCTACCCCGCCGACCTCGGCACTGGTACGCGGCTCGTGAACACTGGTCATGTCAGCTCCCCTCTCCGCCGGCTGCCTGGATGGCAGTCACGATGTTCATGTATCCAGTGCAGCGGCAGATGTTGCCGGAGATCGCCCAGCGGACCTCGTCGTCGGTCGGGGCGGGGTTGCTCTCCAGAAGGGCAGCGCCCACCAGCATCATCCCCGGAGTGCAGAATCCGCACTGCAGGCCGTGGTGCTGCTTGAAGGCCTCCTGCACCGGATGAAGGCCCCCGTTCTGCCCGAGGCCCTCCACGGTGGTGACCTCCTTGCCGTCGGCCTGCACCGCGAACATGGTGCAGGACTTGACGGGCACACCGTCGAGCAGCACCGTGCAGGCCCCGCACGAGGTAGTGTCGCAGCCGATGTGGGTGCCGGTCAGGCCGAGGTCGCTGCGTACGAAGTCGACCAGCAGGCGGCGGGGCTCGACATCCCTGCTCTCGCTGGTCCCGTTTACGTTGGTGGTGATCTGCATCAGCCCTCCCCTCGCGCCTGTGCGAGTGCCTGGGCGAAGCCCCGCCGCGTGTATTCGGCGACCACCGCCCGCTTGTACTCGGCGGGGCCGCGCACGTTGTCGTCGGGATCGCAACTGCGCGCTGCGATGGCCCCGGCTTCTGCGAAGAGATCCGGTCCCGGCGTCTCGCCCACCATCATGGACTCCGCCTCGGTCACCTTGAGGTTGTGAGGATGGACCGAGGTCAGAGCCAAACCGGCCTCCGCCACGTTCCCGGCGCCGTCCAGGGCCAGGTGGGTCGCCACCCCTACCGTGGCGTAGTCACCGATCTTGCGCTCGAGCTTCAGGTAGGCCCCGCCGGCCGGGCCCGAGTACTTCGGGATCCTGACCTCGGTGACCATCTCGCCCTCCTCCAGGGAGTTGGTGTAGAAGTCCACCACGAAGTCGGTGATCGGAATGACCCTCTCCCCGGAGGCCGAGCGGGCCACCACCGAGGCGCCCACCGCCAGCATGACAGAGTTCCAATCGCCTTCAGGATCGCAGTGGGCCACCGAGCCGCAAAGGGTGCCGCGGTTGCGGACCAGCGGGTCGGAGATCCAGGGTGCAGCCGACGCCATGGTCCCGTTGGTGCTGCTGACCAGGTCGGAAGCGGCCACGTCGGCATGGCGTGCCAGGGCACCGACCGCTAGATGGCCGTTGGATTCGCGGATGTATGACAACTCGGATACCCCGTTGATGTCGACGAGATGGCCAGGCGCCGCCAGCCTGAGCTTCATCATGGGGATGAGGCTCTGACCTCCGGCAAGGACCCGACCCTCGTCCCCAAACTCGGCGAGGCCGGCTAGCGCCTCGTCGAGCGTCCCGGGAGCCGAGTAGTCGAATGCGGATGGATACACCTGCCTAACCTCCTACAGTCGCTGGCCCCTTTTCTAGCACCGACAGACCACCTGCGTCGGGAATCTCGGTCACGGGACGTGCATTCGGCCCCGGGCCGTATGCTCCAGGCTCGTCGCGCTCCGGGACCGGCTTCCCCGAACGAGGCGCCGATAGGAACGTCCGGGGTCCCCGCGCGTGACCGGAATCCGGGAATAGGGGGGTTGAACGTGTCACGGTCCACCCGCATACTGGTAGGTAGCCGTAGACACCAGCGGTCCGTTCTCGACGTCGGGCGGACCGGGGCAGGGATCATGCTGTGAGCGCCGACCCCGACAGGGAATCGGAAGGGTCGCGCTCCGAACCGAGGAGGTGGCGGTCGGGGGCGGGCCCACCGCCGCAACCCGGCCGGCAGTTTTTCGCGTTCTCAGCCTCGGGACCCGTCGGAAACGGCGAGGCCGATGACCACTGCCTTTCCCCGGAGCCGGGCCCGGACACCGTCCGACCGCGCCGGCGCCTAGGCTCGGTTCATGGTCGACTACCGCACCGGGATGGATCCGCCCACCACCGACCTCCCAACACCCCGCCGCGTGCTGGCAGTCGGGGCCCACCCTGACGACGCCGAGTTCGGAGCGGCCGCGACCATGGCCAAGTGGGCTGCGCGAGGCGCGCACATAACGCTCCTGGTCCTCACCGACGGGTCCAAGGGATCGTGGGATCCCAACGCGTCCCCCGCCGAGTTGGCGCGGACGCGGGCCGAGGAGCAGCGAAGAGCGGCCGAAGCGATGGGGGTGGCCGACACGTTCAACCTGGGCTACGTCGACGGGGAACTGGAGTACTCGATGGCCTTGCGGGCGGAGGTCTGCGGGTGGATCCGCCGGACGCGTCCCGACATCCTGCTCTCCCATGACCCGTGGCGACGTTACATGCTCCATCCCGACCACCGGGCGACCGGTTGGGCGGTCGTGGACGGGGTCGTGGCTGCCCGCGACCACCTCTTCTTCCCCGAGCAACTGAAAGACGGGATCACCCACCACCGACCGGCCGCTCTCCTGCTGTGGGCCGCCGACCGGCCCGACCACCGCGAGGATGTGGAGGGCTTCGTGGAACGCAAGGTCGAGGCTCTTCTGGCACACTCCAGCCAGGCGACCACCACGATGGACGACGCCGGCCTCACCAAGGAGGCCACCGAGTCGTTCCGGGCCGAGATCCACTCGCGGGCCCGGGCGGCGGGAGTTGCGACCGGTCTCGCCGAAGCGGAGGAGTTCAAGAGGATCACCCCCTGATGGGTCCGGCTAAGTCCCGGCTGGGGGACCTCCGTGCCCGAGATCCGTCCGCCACCCGGCTCCTGCTCGGCGCGGTCGACGCGGCTCTCGAAGCGGTCGAACCCACCGGGTTGGTACGCGAGGCATTGACCCCGGCCCCCGCCGGCGTGCTCGTGGAGGGCGAGTTGATACCGGCTCGGCGGGTCATGTTGCTGGCATTCGGAAAGGCAGCCGCCGGAATGGCCCGGGGAGCCGACCAGTCGATCGGACCCCTGATCTCACAGGGGCTGGTGGTAACCGACGAAGCAGGAGAGGTTCCCGGATGGGCGGACCTGATCGTGGCGGGCCACCCGATCCCCGACCGCGGGAGCGTCAGGGGAGCGCAGGCCGCCATCGCTCTGGCCGAGACCTTGGCGCCCGACGATCTGCTCCTGGTTCTCGTATCGGGAGGAGGATCGGCCCTGCTGGAAGCACCCGCCGAGGGGCTCTCCCTCGACGACCTTCGTGAGCTGAATGACCGACTGCTCCAGTCGGGCGCTCCCATCGAGGTGATGAACCACGTTCGCCGGGCGGTGTCGATCGTGAAGGGTGGCCGCCTCGGGGAACGCTGCAAGAGCAGGCTCGCCACCCTCGTCGTCTCCGACGTCGGAAGCGACCCGGCTGTGGTGGCGTCCGGCCCTACGGTGCCACCGAACACGCCTGCGCCCGACGTCTCGGAGATACTCGACAGTTACTCGATCACGGGTCTAGCCGCGGAGCGGGCACGGCGCCTGGCGACAACCGGGATGGGACAGCCTCCTTCGGGCCCCGCTCTGATCCTGGCCGACTGCTTCACGGCGGGCGCCGCCGCGACCCGCCACCTGGCGGCCCGAGGACTGAAGGTGTCGCTGCAATCTGACGCTCTCGACGGACCGGCGCACGAGACGGCGGTTCGCGCCATCGCCTCCACGAAGGAGGGGGAGGTTCGAGTGCTGGTCGGGGAGACCACCGTAGAGGTGACGGGGACCGGGAGAGGAGGTCGCAACCAGCACGCCGCCGTGGCTGCGGGCATCGAGATAGCCGGCAGCGGGTTCCGCTTCCTGGCCGTGGGTACCGACGGGGTGGACGGGCCGACCGACGCCGCCGGCGGGTGCGTGGACGGTGGAACGGTCAACGACAGCCATTCAGCTCAGCGATACCTGGACAACTGCGATTCCTACTCGTTCCTCGAAAAGACGGGAGGTCTGCTCAGGATCGGGAAGACAGGGACGAACGTGGCCGACCTCTGGATAGTCGACAAGTCCGGTTGAGGAACTCGGACCCGGCGAGTCACTCTATCCTTGGCCCTATGAGCCAGCCCGTAGCCGTACTCACCGGAGCGACCGGATCGTTAGGTACCGCGCTCACCAGAAGGCTGCTTGGCCGGGGATACCGCATAGGTGCCACCTACCTCGTCCCATCCGAGGCGGAGGACTACGAGAAGCGCTTCCCGTACCGCGAGGACCTGCTGGTAGTGCGGCGAGTCAACGCTGTCGACCGGCTGGAGATTGGCGGATTCATGGAGTCGATCGCCTCCCGGTTCGGAAGGATCGACTGCGTCGCCGCACTGGTGGGAGGCTGGGCCGGAGGGAGAGACGTGGTGGACACCGACGACATGCGTTTCGACCGGATGATCGACCTGAACCTCCGTTCGGCGTTCTGTACGGTCAGAGCCGCCATCCCGCACCTCGAGGCGGCGGGCGCCGGAAGGATCCTGCTGGTGGGAAGCCGTGCGGCCGTCGACACACCGCCGGGCCAGGCCGCCTTCAACATTGCCAAGGCCGGCGTGGTGGCGCTGGCCAAGACGGCGGCCCTGGAACTCGAGGAGGCCGACATCACCGTGAATGTGATCCTGCCTTCGGTGATCGACACGCCCGCGACGAGGGCCACCCTCCCTTTCTCGGACTACGTCAAGTGGCCCACGCCCGACGAGATCGCCGCGGTGGCCGAGTACATCCTTGCGGGCGAGTCGGCGGTCATGTCCGGAGCGGCGGTGCCCGTCTACGGAAAGGCTTGAGCGGAACACCCTGAGTTCAGACGTTGCGGGAGGCACTACCTCGGCTATGCAAACGGCCCGGCCCTTCCATCCTCAGCGGATGAACGAAGACCGGACCGTTCTGTCGCAGCCCCGACCAGATTTGAACTGGCGTTTCCGCCTTGAGAGGGCGGCGTCCTAGGCCCCTAGACGACGGGGCCACTGCGTGTGGTCGATGATACCGACCGCTCGGGAGAGAGGACTCGAACCCCTACTAACAGGGCCAGAACCTGTCGTGCTGCCGATTACACCACTCCCGATCAAGGCCACAACATACCATGGAAACGCGAAGCGAGACGATTGGAACCTCCTGGCGACCATCGCCTCGCAACCGTCGATGCCGCCTGGGGATCCCGATCCGTCACCGACAGGCTTGAGCGCGGCTGCAAACGAGATTCCCGAAGAAACCTGCATCCAGGATCGCATCTCTCCGTATCTATGGGTAGGCGCCGGATCTAGCGGAACGCTTGGCGTTACCGTTCGGGATTCCGGTGTTGATCTGACCCGCAGACGACGGGTCTCATGCGGTGGCCGCCACAAGGGGTTCTATCCAACTCGTGTCTGTAGAGGCACGGGCCACATCCAGGTCGTACATCCGCTGGAGGTTCATCCAGAACTCCGCGCTCATCTCCAACGCCTGACCGATCCGTAACGCCGTATCCGCCGTAATGGAGCGTCGGCAGTGAACAATGTCGTTGATCCGGACCGGCGGCACTCCGATCGCTTTCGCCAGACGATACTGAGTTATGCCCAACTCGTTCAGCATCTCCGATAGGTGCTCTCCAGGGTGAATCGGCTCTGCAAGTGCGGCCATAGCTTGTCCCTTCTAGTGGTAATCGATGACTTCGATCTCCGCGGCACCCTGATCGGTCCAGATGAAGCAGACACGCCACTGGTCATTGATACGGATGCTGTACCGTCCTGCCCGGTCACCCCGTAGGGCCTTGAGCCGATGGGACGGCGGCATCCGAAGGTCCTGCAGTGCGGTCGCGGCAACAACTCGCTGTAACCGCATCCTCGCTCTGCGTTGGATATCAGGAGGTAATCGACGAGACGCGTGTCCGCTGAAGAGCAGTTCTGCCTCGCGATCCCCGAACAGCCGCACTCGCTAGATAGTAACGTGACTCGTTAATACCGTCAAGCGTGCATAGGTACAGAGGAGCGTGGCCAACCATACCGACGCCCCGGCAACTCCCGTCGAAGCAGGACCACGTTACGACCTGCCACACCTGCGGAAGAGTGGGCCCTCCGACGGGCGGTGCGGCGACACACGTCGGGGGGAGGAGCCGGATTTCCAAAGTAGCGCTGATGGCTCCGCTGTGCAGGTGGCGATACTGTCCTCAGTGGTAGTCGTCGTCCCTGGGAGTTTCAACGATCGTCAACAGAGTCCCGCTCCTCGAGACGAGTCTGCCGCAACCTGGGTCCGTCACCTTGTGACAAGGACCAGGGGGGCGACAGGCTGCTCGTCGACGAAGTGGGCAACCGACTACGCCGGCCGTAACCCGGTCAAAGGCGTCAACGGAAGGATCAAAAAACGACGGCAGCTTCGACCCCGCATCCTGCCGTGTGTTCGGCACCGCTGCCCACACACTCGCCGAGCTCGCCGCCATCGTCATCCCCAACCTCGACCACACCCGACGAACCCGCCGCCCCAAGCACCGCGACAACATCACCGCGGGTCGTCCCGAACAAGCCACCCCCGACACCACCCCACCAGACGCACCAACCCCACACACGGCCGATCCCACACCCACCCGGGCACCCTCATAAACCAACCCTCGCCCATCCCCCACCGACGGAATCCACCCGTCGGACCAGACGCGTCCCCACCCAGCCGCCAACGCCACCAGAACCCATAACCGGCCCACAACCACGCCGAACACCCCCAAAAACCGGCTCCGACACCCCCGAAACCGGCCAAAACCCCGACCAGACCCCCTAACCCGCGAACTCGACACCCCACAACACGCGAAGACCTGCTGGCGTTGTGGCGTGTTCGCGACCACCCCTGACCAGGCACTTCGCTAGGCGTCCCGAGACCACGTCACCTCGCTTCAGGTCATGTGGGATGTTTGCCATTAGCCCTGACCTGCGGTGATAAGACCATTTCCATAGGGACTTCCCCCCCGGGGGGTCACCTGAGTCATACCTCAGCAGCGAGCCCGCTCGTGTGGGCTTTGGCATAGACTTCGTAGACGACATGGTCGATGCTCGCGTGGAAGGCTTCTGCAGCAGCGTTTAGATCGTCTAGGGCGGTGAGACGTTCGAAACCGGTGTTGGGAGCTGGGATTCGTAGCCCCGCTAGTACCTCGCGGGCCATGTCGGCGATTCGGGGCGCCGCTCGCTTGGGGCCTTCACCCAGTCCCCGTACTGGTTTCGGTACAGGCTGGTCGTCTACTTGTTGGTAGAACTCATAAGCCCGCTCTGCTATCTCTTCCAACCTGTGCTCGGTCTCCAAGTAGGTGACCCCGGTCTGGGCCCGGTTGTCCCACGCTTCGTTGACCGCGTTTGCCTCCGCGAGGATCTCGTCAAGTGACTCCTTGAAGCGGGAGAGGCCGTCTACATAGGCGACCGCCTCATCTATCAGTTCGACCGCCGGCCGGGGCCTTGTTGTGGTTGTTTGCCCACTGACGGTCAGTATCCCGTCTGGTTGAGTATTCGCTTCGATGTTCGTGAGCACCCGTTCGACACTTGCTATGAAGTCGGCAGCAACTTCGTTGAAGGCTTGGAGAGCATCCCGCCGTTCCGATCCGTCGTTGGGAGCCGGAGCCCTCAGCCCATCCAGGACAGCGTTTGCTAACTCGGCAAGCCTGGCGGCTAGACGGAGCGGCCCTCCCGGCTCCCCATGCCATCCCCTGAGAGGTATGGGTACTCGCTGGTATCTAACGGCGTCGGCGAAGGCTCTCGTCTGTTCGGCGACAGCAACAAGGGCCGTTTCCGTGTCCGAGTAGATGTCGCTCTCCTCGTCGCGGGCGTCCCACATCTGGTTGATACTGTTGATCTCCCGGACTAGGTCGTCCACCCTTCCTAGGAACCCAGATATGGCTTCCGCATAAGCGACCACCAGAGGCAGCAAGACCACAGGCTCGTCCTCCGGAACAGTCGTCGTAACCGCCGACACGACGACCGTGGTTGCTTCAGCAACGGTGTCAGGGGTGGGGGTGGGGGTCGTCGTCGAAGCCCAGCGGGGAGTTCTAGGAAAAGATTTACGGGTGGGACCTGACCATCAACCCCCACGCCGCCACCCCCCGCAACAGGCCCCCCGGATA
>JAPPFW010000094.1:20237-22161 GCA_028821575.1 bacterium
TTTTAAAATCTCACCACCAACCCCCACTGGCCGGTCCTCGTTAACTGGCTCTTAACCCCCCCACCCGCGGCGGGGTTTTTTTTTTTTTTGGTGGTGGGGGGGGGGGGGGGGGTCGTCGTCGGCTCCGCCGTGGTAGTTCTGACAACAGATGTCGGTGTGTCAGGTCCACTACCACAGCCTCGACTCAAGGCCCCGATGAGGACCGCGAGTAGACCAATAACGAGGGCAACCGACCCACATCCCTTGGCGAATCGGGCACACCCGCCTCGACTGCTACTCCCAGTGACCATCGGTTGCGATGCTGCCGGCCGGTGGGTTCCCACGGGAAAAGACCTTGCATGACCCCAGATGACGGACCCGGCATCACCAGCAGCACCTGTGGGCCTCGGCTGCGAAGGGTGTGCTGATGGACCGCCACCGGTAGGAGTAACGTATTGCAGGAGCCGTTTCTTCACAGGCCAAGACTTCGCGAAGAGAGCCTCGACCCGTTCGATCACCCCGTCTACCTCAGCGTCGGCGATCTCGGTGACCATCTCATGGTTGTGATACAAACCCTTATTGGTCAGGTTCGCTGATCCGCTAAGCACGGCAGGGCGGGGGAAGTCATCGGCGATCCACACTTTGAGGTGTGCCTCAGAGGCTCCGCCATGCCGTTTGTACCAATTCTGGACTTCCACGTCTGAGCGCTCCAGAAACGCGATCGCCTCATGGCGGTCCTCAGCTTTGGCATTCAGGAAATACTTAGATCGGCAGTCGCCTATGAGCAACCGCACCTCGCGGTTCCCAGTTCTCCGAGCGAGCCAGGCGAGACCTGCCACGCTGCTGTACCCAACGGCTACAGTCAAAGGTACGCCAGGATGTTCAGCCAGAAACCTCTCAATACGGTCTGCCGCTGTCCAATCCATCACTAACTCCGTCTACTAACGGCTAACCACGTCTACGAGAGTCCGTCGAGTACGCGTTGAGTCCCAGCACCCTCTCATGCCAAGACGGATTACCTCGTTGAGTTGCACATGGTCTGGGTCTACCACACAGAGTCACCGGGTCGACGCGATCATTGAGAAACGGACCGGGCACACCGTTTCCTTCGTACACTATGTTGTGCTTGAACGGGGGCGGGGCAGGCTCCTGGAAGAGGTGGGTGAGGGCTGATTGACGAACGAGTGTCGGATCGTGTCCGTAAGTTCCCATGACGGACTTGACCGATTCGATCATCCACCGGTTGGCTCTAGGCGACACGTAGATCCCGTGCTTCGTTAAGGCGTGGATAGACTTGATCTCCACGTAAGTGCCGGAGGTGTCATCTACGCTGTCGTAGTCGATCACCCCGACCCCACCGTCCGGGAAGGGGATCGGTACCCCAACATCTCGTACGGCCCTTTGAGTTGACCGGCTGTAGACGACCCGGACCTCGTTTTCGTGCCGGAACTCTCGGCTCTTGTACTTGGCGCAGATCGGTGGCCAGAACGGCTCCTGGGTGGTGACAGGTATGGGCTGGGGCTGATCGCAGTATTCGACTCGCATGAGGTAGAAGGCATCGTCTGTGATCGATGACCCTGCGAGAGTCCTGACCAGGCTGTAGACGTCGGTGGAGATGGCCATGCCGGTGTCTGCGGGAGCATAGGAGTCCCACATGGGGAGCATTTCTGTTTCTGCTGCGATCCAGCTGGAAACCACGGTCTGGGCTGCTGCATAGTCGAAGCTCCGCTTTATCCGGCCTTGGAACTTATCGGGCTGCACATCAATCCATGTACCCTCTCGTCTATCCTCCATATAGGACAACGGAGCGAGCCACAACTCCTCTGTCGCGAGGAGATGCACGAACCTGTCGAAGCTCATGTAACGCCACAGACGTAAGGACTCATCTAACGAGGCTGCGCGATTTCGTGGGATTTGGGCGTTCTGGCGCCGGTGTTGGGGGTCA
>JAPPFW010000083.1 GCA_028821575.1 bacterium
CTGCTCTGGCTATATCTCCTAGCGATGGGCCTGCTCGCCGGCGCCGGGTTGAACACAGCCCTGACCCGCCGCCGGCGGTGACCCGGCAAGGCGCTGGCCGGATTGGCTTCCTCCTCACTGTCGAGAGCCGGGCCAGGAAGCTGGCTTCTGACCTTGATACGCGGAACCGGGCAAGACCCGGTGAAACGCGTAGGCGTTCCGTGTGGAGACCTATTGCGTGGAAGCCCTTTCGGGAGGGGGTTCAAGCTGAGGGCAGGCCGCATCGGCTCATCCCGAGACTGCGATCCGAGGGACGGGCGACGCCGTCGCGGTATAGCTGGACGCCTCATCTGTCATAGCGAACATCAGTGAACGTGGGAACGACCCGGTGTTGCCCCTCCCCTCCTTGTGGCCAGCGCGGAGCCGGGCGGGCGCGACACCAGCTGTTGACGCCGGGTCGTGGCGGAGCCGCCGTAGTACTCCGGGATCGGGATTAGCCCGGTCACATGGGGAAGGGCGGCAGCGTGTCAGCAGCAGCGGAGTTTGGCGAGGAGGACGCTGTCGAATAACGGCGCTCCGTGGCCCCTCCCTGATAGGGCGCGGGTCCGGGTACTCGACCATCAACGCGGCTGCACCGTTAGGCAGGGGCACCCCACCCCACCTGACGGCACACGTGGAGAGCCGGATGCGCGGAAACGTGGACGTCCGGTTCGGAAGCGCGGTGTCAAGGGCGGGGACAGGGAGACGCCGCTGCGCTGTTCCAGGTCATCCCCCGCCGCTACCAGAAGGGCTCGTAATCCTGACCACCAACCGCAACCTTCAACCTGCCTTGACAGTCGCCACCTGGGGAGACATCTTCTCCGACACCACAATCGCCGCCGCGATGCTGGACCGGCTCCTGCACCGAAGCGTCGTGTTCACCATCACAGGAGACAGCTAGCCCAAGCACGAAGACAGCGACCGAAAGGAGACCGGAACTAGACTCGGCAACACCCCTCAGGGTGTGTCCCTGTCTCGATGATCAACCCTGGGGATGCTCCTACGGTTGTCAAATCGCCGAGGGGGCCGCCTCGGAATCCGGGGCGGTTCGGTTCGTTTATCGGGTGGGCGGTTTTCCGGTTTGGCCGCGGTGGTTGGCTCCCCAGCATTCGATGGTTTGGTCGGTTCGGAGGGCGCATGCGTGGTTTCCGCCTGTGGTGATTTGGGTGAACCGTCCGGGGGGTGGGTCGAGGAGTCGGTCTGCTTTGTAGAGCACTTCGGAGCTGGTATCGCCGGCGCAGTGGATGGTGCCGTCTGTTTGTCGTATGCCGCAGGTGTTGCCGTGGCTGGCGAAGATGTTGGTGTACCGTCCAGATGGTGTGATGTCGTCTTCTCGGCATGTGATGGTGCCGTCGGTGTGCATGCCGCATGCGCTGTACAAGGCTCGGTGTTTCGCGATCGCTATGGCGGTGTATCCGTCGCCGGGTAGTTCGTATGAGTCGAGACGGTTCCAGCAGGCGGCGGTGCTGTCGGCTCGTATGCCGCAGGTGTGGATGCCGGCGGCGGTGACGGCGGTGAATGGCCCCTCGGATGGGTCTGGGACAAGCGAGTTGTCTTCGTTTCCCCAGCACGTTATGGATCCGTCTGTCTTGAGCCCGCACGCACGGTGGTAGTACGACACCGTGATTTGGGTGAAGGTGTCCTCTGGCGGGTTGCCGTCCTGCCGATGGCTGATTTCGCCCCAGCAGACAGCCGTGCCGGTGTCTCGGAGCCCGCATGAGTTGTTCCCTGCCGCGACGATTTGGGTGAAGGTGCCAGGGGGTGGGGTGGACTCTCCGTAGCTGTTGGATCCCCAACACCGGGCGGTGCCGTCGGTGTGTAGCCCACAGGTGTGGATGAAGCCGACTGCTACCTGGGTGTATTTGCCTGGGGGTGGGGCGCCTTGTCCAGAGTTGTTGGATCCCCAGCATTGGATGGTTTGGTTATTGCGTATCCCGCATCCGTGGCCGTCCCCAGCATCGGCGTGGACGTGAAGCGCCCCGGTTTCCCCGGAGACTCGATTAGTTGGGAGATAATGGAGTCAT
>JAPPFW010000066.1 GCA_028821575.1 bacterium
CCCGACCGAGTCAACAACTACTACTGGATCGTCGCCTGCAACAACTACGGCTGCTCCCCCATCAACGCCAACACCTCCGCCGAACTGATCGGCTCGCCGCCGACGACCTCGCCCCCGGATGACACGGGGCCGATCGGGACCGAGGAGCCGGAGAGCACCCCCGTGCCGGCAGTGGGTGCGGCGCCCGCCCCCGATCTGGTGGTGGACCAGCCCACGGTCAGCGAGAACACCCTGGCAGCGGGGAAGCCCTTCACGCTGAGCGCTACCGTCCGCAACCAGGGCAACGGGTTGGCGGGCTCGACTGTCCTGCGCTACTACCGGTCCGGTAACCCCACGATCACCGCCTCCGACACTGCGGTCGGCAGCTTCCCAGTGCCGGGTCTCGACGCATCGCAGAGCGCAGGCGGGTCGGTGAGCCTCACCGCCCCGGCCGCGCCGGGGACGTACTACTACGGCGCGTGCGTGGCCGCGGTGTCCGGCGAGGCGGACACCGCCAACAACTGCTCGGCCTCGGTAACCGTCACGGTGGCCGCGGTGTCTCTCCCCGACCCGGTGGTGGACCAGCCCACGGTGAGCAGCGCGAGCCCGCCAGTCGGATCATCCTTCACGCTAGGCGCGACCGTCCGCAACCAGGGCAGCGGAGCATCCGGCGCCACCACCCTCCGCTACTACCAGTCCGACGACCCCACCATCACCACCACCGACACGGCCGTTGAGGACGACCCGGTCCCCGCACTAGACGCATCGCAGAGCACAGACCGATCAGTGGACCTGACCGCACCCTCCACACCAGGAACCTACTACTATGGCGCGTGCGTGGCCGCGGTGTCCGGCGAGGCGGACACGACCAACAACTGCTCGACCGCCATCACCGTCACCGTAGGCCCGGCGCCCGCCCCCGGCCTGGTGGTTGACCCGCCCACTGTCAGCGAACTCGCACCTACCGCGGGAACTTCCTTCACGCTGACCGCCACGGTGCGCAACCAGGGCAACGGAGCATCCGGCGCCACCACCCTCCGCTTACTACCAATCCGACGACCCCACCATCACCACCACCGACACAGCCATCGGCACCAACCCCCTACCCGCCCTCGACGCATCGCAGGCCACCAGCGAGTCCCTCAGCCTCACCGCCCCGGACACACCCGGCACCTACCACTACGGCGCCTGCGCCGACGCCGTACCCGGCGAGACCGACACCAACAACAACTGCTCGACCGCCATCACCGTCACCGTAGGTGCGGCGCCCGCTCCAGGCCTGGTGGTGGACCCACCCACTGTCAGCGAAAACACTCCGGCAGCGGGAACGCCCTTCACGCTCAACGCCACCGTCCGCAACCAGGGCAACGGAGCATCCGGCGCCACCACCCTCCGCTACTACCAATCCGACGACCCCACCATCACCACCACCGACACAGCCATCGGCACCAACCCCCTACCCGCCCTCGACGCATCGCAGGCCACCAGCGAGTCCCTCAGCCTCACCGCCCCGGACACACCCGGCACCTACCACTACGGCGCCTGCGCCGACGCCGTACCCGGCGAGACCGACACCAACAACAACTGCTCCGCAGCCGTCAAGGTAACGGTGACCACTCCCGACTTGGCGGTGGGACCACCCACTGTCAGCGAAAACACTCCGGCAGCGGGGACGCCCTTCACGCTCAACGCCACCGTCCGCAACCAGGGCGACCGCGCATCCGGCGCCACCACCCTCCGCTACTACCAGTCCAGCGACTCGACGATCTCCACCGCCGATACGTCGGTGGGCACTGACACCGTGGGGCGTCTCCGCGTGTCGGAGGATGATGCGGAGTCCATCCGGCTCATCGCCCCGGACACACCCGGCACCTACCACTACGGCGCCTGCGCCGACGCGGTACCCGGCGAGGTCGAGATCGGTAATAACTGCTCGGCGGCGGTCGCCGTGACGGTGGTTCCCGCTCGTGCGCCGGATCTCGTGGTGGACACACCGACCATCGGCACTGGTGGGACGACCACGGGCGCCGTCCCGGTCGGCGCGACTGTCAGAGCAACGGCCAGGGTACGCAACCAGGGCAACAGCGCGTCCGGCACGACCGTCGTGCGCTACTACCGCTCCGCCGACGCCACCATCACGAGTTCCGATGCGTTGGTGGTGAGCGTCCTGGATTCGAACGGGGTGAGCCCGTCGGGGACCGGCGACTTCTTGACCTTCTTCACCGTGCCGACCACGGTAGGAACCTATTACTACGGGGCATGCGTGGACCCGGTGGGCGGCGAGAGCGACACCACCAACAACTGCTCCGCCGCGGTAAAGGTCACCGTGGGAGCTCCCGACCTCGTGGTCGAGTCGCCGGGTGCAAGCGACTTCGTCGACCATCTCGGTCTCAGCCGGAGCGTTGCGATCGCCGGCGCCGGATTCAAGCTGGGCGCCACGGTGCGCAACACGGGCACCGCCGTGTCGGGTCCCAGCACGTTGCGCTACTTCCGCTCGACCGACGCGACCATCACCACGAGCGACACCGCGGTCGGTCGATACGTGGGCGCGGTCGCCTATCTGAGCGCGCCCGGTAGCAGCGACCACTCGATCCGCCTTACCGTGCCGACCACGGCAGGAACCTATTACTACGGGGCATGCGTGGACCCGGTGGGCGGCGAGAGCGACACCACCAACAACTGCTCCGCCGCCGTGGCGGTGACCGTCACCGCCCCCGACCTGGCGGTCGACGAACCGACGGTCAGCGAGAGCAATCCGACCACCGGCGAGTCCTTCGTCCTGAAGGCCACGGTGCGGAACGGAGGGAACGGCTCATCCGGCGCCACCCACGTTCGCTTCTACCGCTCCACCGACTCCACCATCGGCAGTTCGGACACCCCGGTGGGCACCGACACGAGGGGCAGTCTGAGTCTGGATCCCGCCGGCGCCACCACCCGGTCGGTCAGCCTCACGGCGCCATCGACAGCCGGGACCTACTACTACGGGGCATGCGTGGACCCGGTGGGCGGCGAGAGCGACACCACCAACAACTGCTCCGCCGCGGTGAAGGTCACCGTAGACACCACTTCCGCTCGGGACTTCGCGGTCGGCACGCCCACAGTCGGCACGAGCATCCAGACGGTGGGAGAGACATTCCGCATCGTGGTCTCGGTGCGTAACGTGAGCGATGCGACCTCGGAGTCGGCCACGCTGACCTTCTATCGCTCGACCGACTCGACCATCACAACGAGCGACGAGCGGATCGACTCCGGCAACGTCGGGGCTCTCGGCCCCTCGGAGACCGCCTACCTGTACACGGATCCACGTGCGCCGTCCACGCCGGGAACGTATTACTACGGAGCCTGTGTGGTTTCGACCGGAGGTGAATCGAACACGGCGGACAACTGCTCGCCCGCTCTGACGATCGTCGCGGGCCGGCCCGACCTGGTGCTCGACCCGCTTACGGTCAGCCCGGACAGCCCGGAAACGGGCTCCGAAATCGAACTGCGCGTCGACGCCCTGCACAATCGAGGCGACAGTTGGTCGGGGTTGATCACCTTGCGCTACTACCTCTCGGCGGACGATGTCATCACGAGCGCGGACAGGGAGTTGACCCATGACCTGATAGCTCCACTGGCGCCGTCCAGCAGCGATGACATCGGAAAGCTCGCTCTCCAAGCGCCGCCCGCACCCGGCACGTACTACTACGGGGTGTGCGTGGACGCGGTGACCGGTGAGGACAACACCGGCAACAACTGCTCGGTGACCGCCGCGGTGACCGTGAGGCTCCCCAACCTCCTGATCCTCACGCCTACCGTCAGTGACAGCACCCCGGTCGCCGGAACGGACTTCACGCTGCACGCCACCGTGGTGAACCGCGGCAGTTCACGCTCGCAACCCACCTCGCTGGTGTATTACCGCTCCACGGATAAGACGATCACAACGGACGATACGTGGCTGGGTAGCGAATATGTGAGCGGTCTGGAACCGCATCAGGTCAGCAACGAGAGGGTCAAGCTAACCGCGCCGACCACAGCCGGGACGTACCATTACGGAGCCTGCCTGAGGGTAGGCTCCCTGGACTATTGCTCAGAAGCCGTGGAGGTCACCGCCGGCGATGCACAGCCCTCGCCCTTCGTTCTCAGGACCGAGTGTTTCGTGTTCCACGAACAGCATTTTGTCAGGTTCACAGTGACCGCGAGGGTGCCTCTGACATCTCTCGCCGTCAGTACATACATGGTCGAAGGAAGAACCAACACCAGACATCTGGTCAGACGGGTGGAAGTCGGCGACCTCGCGGCGGACCACTCCTACAGTACGCTAACGTCGAGGTTGTTCTTCGCACACATGCGACGACACCTCACGACCTGCACGGCGCGTGTGGAAGGCTACGCATCGGTCCGGCCGGGCTTCGACCCACCCGCAAACATAGTTCCCGACCCGCAACCGCAACCTCCCCCCGATCAACCTCCTCCCGGCCAACCTCGGGTCGAGCCAACTCCCCTCGTTCCCACTTATGAAGCAACACTGGAGCTATTCGTAGACATACATAATTTCAGACTTGGCCAAGCAATCTTTCTTGCTCACGCATCCTGTGGTTACTCGGGCATCCCGTGTCCGTGGCAAGATCACATCTCATGGTGGTCCTCGTTACCTTCTCACATCCAGGGCTGTGTCTTCACGAGGTGCGCCGGCGATGACTAGCAATCACTCGGTGTCCCTAGAACGAAGGCTGTAATCCACGGGGTCGGCGGTCGAGTTCCGCCGGGGCCAGAACGCGGACGCGTTCCGCGAGATCCCGTTCACGCGCCGCAACTTCCGGCACTCTCACCACAGCTCCCTCAACTCGGACCGTTAGGCCGTCGTCGGAAGCATGGGATGATCAGGAGAGCACCGGGCCTGCTGGTGCTAGCCGTGCTGGTGGCGGCACTCTCGACTGACGATCCGGCCATAGCCCAACCGGAGCCGGGTCCGGAGTCTGAACAATGTGATGCGGCTGCGGTGGTCCAGTTCACGGACGTGGTCGAGACCGATTACGCGGTTGCGAATATGTTGTGTATGCGCACGTTGGGTTTGCCGACTAGGACCGGCGCCAGCCCCGGGCACCTACGGTCCTGATCGTGAACTGAACGGGGCGCAGATGGCGTCGTTCCTGGTGCGCCTGTGGCGTGACGGCAACGACTGCCCGACACGAGTGAGTGCGTGGGACATGGTCAACCCCTTGGTGTCGCAACCGCGGGGTGATCCCGGGTAGCGTAACTACCAATTCGGTGTGGACCTCCCGGCTACGACCTAGGAGTTGCCGGCTCGGCGCTCCTCCAGGAGCCGGGAGACGTTGGTCAGGGCCCCGATAATGACCTGCTCGGCCTTGGTGGCGATTATCCGTTGGGCAAAAGTCGCAACCCGTCCGACCATCCCGACGTCCGCCGTTATGAGGATCTCGGTCGCCGCGCCGCCATCCGCCGCACTGAACGTGAACACCTGCTCGGAACTTACGGAACTCGCGAGGGCGTTATCGGCGCCTTCAACCACGGCGGTCACGCTCTCGTGACGAACCAGATCCTTGAGGGTCGTCCTGAGCCGGAAGCGGGCCGTGACGGGCCCGACACGCTGGCTCAACATGGCGGTGAACTCGTTCGGTCCTGTCTCCTTGTAGTCGCTGATCCCCGGAATGCACAGAGCCACCGCTTCGATATCGTCCAGGAGACCCCAGATCTCGGCGGGCGAGGCTTCGACTCTCACCGTCTTGTCGAATCTCATGCATACCTCCGTCTTCGCAAACCCTCCGGCAGGTGCACCGCCTACACGGTGGTAGGCGGGCGGCTCCGGAGTCTTGTGGCCAGAGCAAGGGTCGTCGGTCGATCCCTCGGGAACACAGGACAACTTAACAGCATGGACCGTCCGGCAGGATGGGAGTTCGCACGGTGAGAGTGGGAGACGACCCGATCCACGCGCGTTCGTGACCTTGCCGGCCGAACCCTGTTTCCATCTTCCACTCTGCGAAGGACGGTTGAATCGGCATAAACCTCTCTGTAGCATCGGCCAAGGGTCGGCAGTTCCCTTCGACCCTCGCTAGGCGACCCGGTAGCGATCCGGGCCTGGACAACCAGAGGAGGTCCATCGTGCGACGGGATATGGAACTGCTGCGCGGAGCTATCGACATGCACGCACACACGGCACCCGCTCTGTTTCCCCGTCCGATAACCGATCACGACCTGGGCAGCTACGCGCTCGACTATGGAATGCGCGGGTTCGTCCTCAAGGACCATGACAGCGCAACCTTCCACCGGGCCGCCAACCTCAAGCGCTCCATGCCCGGTATCGATCCGATCGGTGCGATCGTGCTGAACCGATCGGTAGGCGGCATCAACCCCTATGTCGTCGAGGCGGCCCTCCAGTATGGGGCCAAAGTGATCTGGATGCCCAGCAACCACTCCAAGCACCACGACGACTACTTCGGAATACCGGACTACCCGCAGCTAGGCCGGATGCAGCGCCAACTCCCCGGGCCAGGAGTCACCGTGCTCGATGCGGATGGGCAGTTGACCGAGGACGCCAAAACGGTGATCAGACTGGTCGCGGACGCGGGTGCATGCCTCTGCACCGGACACTTGAATCTCGACGAGACCCGCCTCGTCCTGAAGGAAGCCAACCGGGTAGGACTCGAGAAGGTTCTCGTAACCCACGTCAACTGGGCCCTGACAAAGTACGACCTCGATATCCAGCGGGAACTCGTCGATGCCGGGGCCTACCTGGAGATCGTTGCGATAACGTGCACATCGCCGACGTTCTACGAACAGACTCCTGCAGAGCTCGCGCCGGTGATCGACGCCCACGGCGGGGAAAAGCTGATCCTCAGTTCCGACCTCGGCCAAGGCTCGGGTCCGCCACATCCAGAGGGAATACGCATGGCCCTCTATTCACTTCTCGACGAGGGCGTCGACTACAGCGCCCTGGAGAAGATGACCAAGGAAAACCCCGCGTACCTAACGGGCCTCGGTTGATGCAGGGACGCCCGGCCCGTTTCACTCCGCGTGCGATGACCACCCGTTCCCGGCGCACCGGTACCGGTCCGCTGTGGATCCGGTCCTACCCAGATCGGTCCTGATTGCCCCGGACGGTGCGAGAGCACGCCCACAAGTCCGCTGAGGACCCGGCCACACGGGGTCAGACCCGATCACACGCACGGACCAGCGACGTCGAGCCCGTCCTGCAGATGCGCGGTATCCGCAAGACCTACCCGGGAGTAGTCGCCAACGACAACGTCGATCTGGAGGTGTATCCGGGGGAGATCCACGGCCTTCTCGGCGAGAACGGTGCCGGCAAGACGACCTTGATGAAGATCCTCTACGGGCTGGCTCAGCCCGATGCGGGAACCATCGAGATACGCGGACGCCCGATGGTGCTCAGATCCCCCCGGGACGCGGTGGACGCCGGTGTCGGGATGGTCCACCAGCACTTCATGCTCGTACCGGACATGACGGTGGCCGAGAACGTGGCCCTGGGATTCCGGACCGAACGGTATCCGCTCACCGACCTGGCCAGGATCTCCGCGGACGTCAAGGAGTTGTCGAGCGTCCACGGCCTCGAGGTGGATCCCGCCGCGGTCATCGAGGATCTCTCGGTGGGCGCCCGACAGCGTGTAGAGATCCTCAAGCTGCTCCACCGATCGGCCGAGATCCTCATCCTCGACGAACCCACATCGGTCCTGACACCTCAGGAGTGGGAGGACCTCGCGCACGTGCTCCGGTCCCTGGTTGCCGAGGGACGTGCCGCGGTGTTCATCACCCACAAGCTCGACGAGGTGATGGCCGTGGCCGACCGGTGCACGGTCCTGCGCGACGGTGCCGTGGTGGGAACGGTGAACGTGGCAGACACCGACAAGGCATCCCTCGCCAGGATGATGGTGGGGCGCCCCGTCGTCTTCCGGGCCGCCAGGGAGGAAGTGAAGCCCGGCGCGCCGGTCCTCGAGGTGCAGGACCTCTCGCTGGTGGACGGCAGCGGCAAGACCGTCCTGGCAGACATCACGTTCGAGGTCAGGGCCGGTGAGGTCCTCGGCGTCGCCGGGGTCGACGGAAATGGGCAAGCGCAATTGGTCGATGTCCTGACCGGCATGACCCAGCCCACCAGCGGCCGTATTCTCATCGGCGGCGACGAGGTCGATCGCCTGACGCCGGCCGGTTTCCGGCGGCGATCCGGGGGCGTCATCACCGAGGACCGGCACAAGACGGGCCTCGCCTTGGACCTGACTCTCCGGGACAACCTGATCATGCGCGACTACCGGGAGCGGCCGCTCTCCTCCCGCGGCCTGCTCGACCTGGCCTCCATCAGGGAGCATTGCCTCAACCTGATCCGAGGCTTCGATGTCCGGACACCCGGCCAGACGATCAGGATGCGCCAACTCTCGGGTGGCAACCAGCAGAAGTCCATCCTGGCGAGGGAGTTGTACGCAGCGCCTAACCTGCTCGTAGCCTGCCAGCCGACCCGGGGACTCGATGTGGGCGCCATGGAGTTCGTCTACTCGACGCTGCTGCGGCGCAGGGGCGCAGGGTCCGCCCTCCTGCTGATCTCCACCGAACTCGACGAGATACTGTCCTTGAGCGACCGGATAGCGGTGATCGCCGACGGGCGGTTCCTCCGCATCCTGGCCGCCGACGAGGCGGACGCCGAGACTCTGGGACTGCTCATGGGGGGTGAGGGGTAGTGGCCGGTGTGCAGAACCCCCTGCCACATTGTCTCCGGTGCCGGCGGATGCCAAGCCGCCACCTCGCACACAGACCACCCGCATCATGAGCGATGTGATGCGAAAGCTGCTGCTGAACGGGGCCATAGCCGTCGGGCCCGTGGTCGCCGCGTTGGTCGTTGCCGCAGTCGTGCTGGCGGTGGCGGGCGCCCCGCCCCTGGAAGCACTGAACGCGCTGCTTAGCGGATCGCTCGGCGGCAGGATCCAGCTGGCCCGCACCCTCAGCTTCCTGCTGCCGCTCGTTCTGATCGCCCTGGCCTGGATAATCGCCTTCACCACCAAGCGGATAAACCTCGGGCTCGAAGGTCAGATAATCGTCGGTGGAATCGTCGCCACACTGGTCGGGCTTCACGTGAGCGGTCTCCCGACCGGCGCGCACATCGTGCTCGGGATGGTTGCGGGAGGCGCTTCGGGAGCTCTGTACGCCGGGATCGCCGCCTGGTTCTGGGCGAAGCGGGACGTGAACGAAATCATCTCGACCCTGATGCTGACCCTCATCGCCACGGAGACGCTCAGTTGGCTGGTGAGGGGACCCATGCAGGAACCCGGCGTCGTGTTCCCGAGAAGCAGCGAGGTGGCCGAAACGTCGCAGTGGGGCACGATCGTCTCCAACAGCGCCCTGACCTGGGACATCCTGCTGGTGCCGGTAGCGGTGGTCACGGTGGCGTTCGTGCAGAGCCGCACCACGTTCGGGCTGACCCTTCGGATCACCGGCGCCAACCCCACCGCGGCCCGCCGTGTCGGTATCAACACGATCCGGACCAATTCGCTGGCACTGCTCCTCTCCGGAGCCGTCGCTGGCTTGGTCGGTGCGTCGCTGATATTCGGAGGCGAAACCGCCCGCATGGGCGACGGGTTCTCGGCCGGCTTCGGATTCGAGGGGATCGTCGTGGCCCTCGTCGCCCGCAACAACCCCTTCGGCGCCGTTCCGGCGGCGCTTCTCTTCGCGATACTCGACTCCGGTAGCGGCCTCATGGAGACCAGGGTCGGGATCGCGTCGGAACTCGTCTACGTCACGCAGGGACTGGTGATCCTGTTCGTCGCCGGTACGGCATACCTCTACACCCGGACAAGGCGTACCCGGGTCGACGCTTCCGACCAGGAGCCGGCCCGGGCTGCTACCGGGGTGGAGATGGCGGGCACGGTCTGATGGGAGTCTTCGACGCCTTCTGGCTGGCGACCACGCTGCGCCTCTCGACGCCGTTGATCCTCGCCTCCAGCGGCGAACTCCTCGCCGAACGCACGGGCGTGCTCAACATAGGCCTGGAGGGCTTCATGCTGGCCGGCGCCTTCTTCGGGTTCCTGGGAACGTACCTGTCGGGGAGCTTTCTGGTGGGGGTCGTGTTCGCGATCGTCGCCGGGGTGATCTTCGCCGCGGCTATGGCATTCCTCTCGATCCGGCTCAGCGCCGATCAGATAGTCGTGGGGATCGGCATCAATATCCTGGCCCTCGGGTTGACCTCGTTCGTGTTCCGAGAGGTGTTCAGCGGTCCGCAGGTCCTCCTGGAGCGTCCGGCGCCGTGGCGGTGGCCACTCCTCTCGGACATACCGGGTGTAGGAGAAGCGTTGTTCGCTCAGCCGGGATGGGTTTACGTCGCCGGGGTGGTGGTCTTGGCTGTCTGGTTCGTTCTTCAGCGGACCACATGGGGCTTGTCCATGCGGGCCACCGGCGAACTGCCCGAAGCGGCCGACACCGCCGGGTCCAGCGTCTTCCGGAATCGCTGGATCGCCACCCTGGTTGCGGGTGGACTGGCCGGAGCGGGCGGGTCGTTCCTGTCGATCGAGCTCGGGGTCTTCATCGAGGGGATGACCAACGGGCGCGGCTACCTGGCTCTGGCAGCGGTGATCTTCGGACGGTGGCGGGCCCCGGGCGTCCTCCTCGCGTGCCTGCTGTTCGGAGGCGCCGATGCCATGCAGTTGCGACTCCAGGCCGAGGCGACCGTCCCACTCGAGGTCTGGTTGGTCCTGGCCCTGCTCGGCCCCGCCTACCTCTTGATACGCAGGCGCTCCGTGAGGTCCCACCACCCCCTCGCGCTGGCCGCCGTGGGATGCGTAACGGCGATCGGCGGCGCGTTGGCGGTGACGCAGCCACAATTCACCCTCCCCGCCCAGCTGTGGCGGACCTTCCCGTTCGTGCTGACGATCGTCGTCCTGGCAGGATTCATCGGTCGGTCGTGGATGCCCTCGACCCTCGCCATCCCGTACAACCGGGAGTCGGACACGTGAAACCACCCCTATTAGTAGAGTTCACTCTCACGGGGCGAGATCGACTGTCGTCCTGCGGAGCCAACCCGTAGAATCGAGTCGGTCGTTCGCGACAGGAGTAGAACGGTTCGCAAGATAGGAGGGATCGTGCGCGGCAAAGGATCGGTTTATCGGAGAGGGTTGCTCGCTGCCATGTTGGTCTTGGCTGTCGTCGCCGCAGCGTGCGCCGAGGAGGACGGGTCGGACGAACTCACTGTGGGCATGGCATTGCCCGGTCCGAAGAATGACAAGGGCTTTTCACAGGCCCACTACGACGGCCTCCTCCTCGTGGAGAGCGAACTCGGAGCGGTCATATCGGTCCGGGAGAGCGTCCTGGATCCGCAGGCCCGGGTTGAGGCTCTACGCGACCTCGCGCAGGACAACAACCTGGTCATCGGCGTGGGGGCCGAGTACGCAGAGCCCGGCGTTACCGTCGCCCCTCAATTCCCCGATACCACCTTCATGGTCATCAACGGACAGACCTCCGACGCCGACAACCTGTTCGTGTACGGGGTGAGGGAAGGAGTTCCTGCCTACATCGCCGGTGTCGTAGCAGCTCATTTGACGACCACGAACCAGGCCGGCTTCGTAGGGGGTGAGGAGATACCGCCCCTGTACATGGCCGACGACGGATTCTCCGCCGGTCTGAAGTCGGTCAACCCCGACATAGAGATCGCATCGACCATCGTGGGTTCCTTCATCGATCCCCAGGGCGCGTTCGCAGCTGCCTCGGCGCAGCTGGCGGCCGGAGCGGATGTCATCTACAGCTACGTGGACTCGGGTATCGCCGGGGTGATCGAAGCGATCGGCGACGCGGGCGGGACCGCGCTCACTTTCGGCATCATCTTCCCCCGGTGTTCCGACTTTCCCGAGATCGTGGGCACGTCCATCCTCAACGCGTCGGGACTGGTGCTGACCATGACCAGCGACTACGTGAACGACACGGTTCCGGACCAACCTCAGTTCTTCGGGGTCGAGAACCCCGACGTGCAGCGGTTCGAGCTTTGCCCGGATCACGCCACTGACGAGTTGCAGAAGATCGTCGACGATACGACCGCCGGGATCAACGACGGCTCCATCCAACTGCCGGCCGGAGTGTAGGAGGACGGCGAGCGACGGGACTTGCAGGGTTCGCCGGTCGGGAAACCGGATCTGGCCTGAGCGCGCCGGGTGAGCCGGCGAACCCTACGTACCGAGGTATCCGGTCCCCGCCCGGAGTCTCCACGCTTCGGTGTCGACACCGGATGTCGAAGTTCACGGGAGAGAGATCACGCTCCGGATTGTCTCTCCCCGATTCATGGCGTCGAAAGCTGCCCCGACGTCGTCGAGCCCGATCTTCTCGGTAACAAGACCATCGAGGTCCAGTTTCCCTTCGATGTACCAATCGATGAGTTGGGGAAAGTCGCGTGACGCGAGCGAGTCCCCGTTGAGCGACACCTTGAGGGTGGTGCCCGGGAAGAAGAAGTCCTGCATGGGAAGGGACAGAACCTCGTCCGCGGCAGGGAACCCGATCAGCACCGCGGTACCCCGGTAGTCGATCACCTCCAAGCACTGGCGCATGGTGGTGGCGAGACCCACCGCGTCGAAAGCGTAGTCCACTCCCCTGCCGCCGGTGAGTTCGCGTATCGCCCCTACGGGATCCGTTCGGGAAGCGTCGACGGTGTCGGTGGCGCCGAAGGAAGCCGCCCAGTTGAGCTTCCTCGGCACCAGATCCGCGGCGATTATCCGCCCGGCTCGAGCCAGCCGGGCGCCCTGGATCACGTTGATGCCGACTCCGCCTGCACCGAACACGGCGACGCTCGCCCCGGGTTCGACCCCGGCCGTTCGAAGTACCGATCCCACGCCCGTCGAAACGGCACACCCCAGCAGCGACGCCTGCTCGGGCGGGCAGTCGGTGGAGACCGGTATCGCTTGCGGCGCGGCGGCGACCAGGTACTCGGAGAAGGTGCCAAGGCCCAGAGCGGGGGTGAGTCGGCGTCCGTCTGCCGTCTCGGGTTGGGTCGCGGCTTCAAGGGGCCGGCGACAGTGATCGACTCGACCTGCCAGGCAGGAAGGGCACGCGTGGCATGGGGCCCGGTAGGTGAGCACCACGAACTGGCCAACTCGTCGGGCATCAACCCCCTCCCCAACCGCCTCGATGTAGCCGGACCCTTCATGACCCAGCAGGAAGGGGAAGTCGTCTCCGAGATGGCCGTCCACGTAGTGCATGTCGCTGTGGCAGACTCCGCTGGCCACCACCCTCACCAGTACTTCCCCCGGACCGGGATCCCGGCCGCGGAGTTCCTCGACGCTGAAGGGCCCACCCTTTGCTGCGGCCACGACACCACGTCCGGCTCCAGACCCCACGTCGTTCTCCCTTCGCCGACTATTCCGGTTTCCCCATGGCTCCCGACGGTCTGATCGGGGTTCCGACAATAGCCATCCGTCCCCGATCACACCTAGAAGAACCACGGCATGGCGGCCGCCGAACCACTGGGGGATCGGACTGCGTGATACTCTCGCGCCGGGTGGAAGGCCGGAAGGGAGGGAGTTGCGATGGGCAATGAGCTAAGGAATTACTGGCATCCGGTCGCGAGGGTGGCGGCTGTCGGCTCGAAGCCTGTCGGCGCAGGCCTTTTGGGCGAGCAACTGGTGCTCTTCCGGGTCGGGGACGAGATCGTGGTCCTCAAGGATCTCTGCATTCACCGCGGGACTCCCCTTTCGCTCGGATGGCTCGAGGGCGACGAGATAGTCTGCCACTATCACGGTTGGCGGTACGACAAGACGGGTGTCTGCACCCTCATCCCGACGCTACCCCCGGGTGGCCGGATCCCACCCGCTGCCAAGGTCCCAAAGTACCGGTGCGAGCAGCGCTATGGGTTGGTGTGGGTAGCTCTCGACGATCCGAAGCACCCCATCCCCGACTACCCCGCGTACGAGAGCGAGTCGATGGCCACCGTGCTCTACGACGACTTCCGCTGGCAGGCCAACGCGGCCCGGGTGATCGAGAACGTCCTGGACTACACGCACTTCCCATGGGTTCACGACGGCCTGCTGGGTCAGCGCAACGAGCCCATGTACCCCCACGTGAAGCCCGAGCTCTACGGCGACGGGTTCAGGTACGACGTGCCGGACGAACGTAACAACACCATCCGCACCTACCGCCTGTTCCTGCCTTTCACGGTCACCCTCACGGTCACCACCCGCATCCCCGAGGAGGAACGGCACACCGCTTCGATGAGCCCCAAGGGCCGGAACTACTCGATGATGTTCACGTGCACCCCGGTAACGTCCAGGGACACCATCCAGTACTTCTTCACCTCACGCGATTGGAACCTCACCAAGCCCGACGAAGATTGGTACGCATTCGACGCGGTCGTCATGTCCCAGGATCGGATGATCGTGGAGAACCAGCGACCCGAGGAGTTGCCGCTGGATCTGACCGCCGAGCTCCATCTGCGTGGTACGGACGCGGGCGCCCTGGCCTACCGCAGGATGCTGCGCGATCGCGGAGTCGCATGGCACCACTAGCCGGGGCGCCAGACGGCCGTCGCCGGCACCCGGTCAGCACCGCTTTGCGCGGATGATCGGGGGACCGGTGCGAAGGCTCATCGTGGGCATCTCGGGCTCGAGCGGAGCCATCTACGGCGTGAGGCTGGTAGAGGTTCTCTCGTCGGTTCCCGATGTCGAGACCCATGTGGTCGTGTCCCGCGGAGCCGAGGCGACGATCTCCTACGAGACCGACCGAGACCCGGCGCGTGTCCACGAGCTGGCGGACCATGTCTACGGCAATTCGAAGGTGGGCGCCGCCCTAGCGTCCGGTACCTTCGTCACCGACGGCATGATCGTGGCGCCCTGCTCGATGAAGACTCTGAGTTCCATCGCCAATAGCTACGGGAGCACCCTGATCGCCAGGGCAGCAGACGTCTGCCTCAAGGAGCGCCGCAAGCTCGTCCTGGTGACCCGGGAAACTCCCCTACACCTCGGGCACCTGAGGTTGATGAGTTCGGTCACCGAGGCAGGCGCTGTGGTGCTACCGCCGGTGCCCGGCTTCTACACCCGGCCGGAGTCGGTGGAGGACATCGTCGACCACACCGTGACCAAGATCCTCGACCAGTTCGGGATCGAGGCGAACCTCATCGAACGGTGGGCGGGGATATAGCTGGTGGTTGGTGGTCGGTTTCGGCAAATGGGACACGGGGTTAGATGGTGGGGAAGCTGGCCACCCCGCTGCCGCTGACTGCTGCTCCGCCCTTCAGAACCGCCCAGGGCCGACGGAGGCAGTCGAGATGCTCCAGCGGATTGCCGTCGACGACCAACAGGTCCGCTAGCTTTCCCTTCTCCACGGTGCCGAGGTCCCGGTCCACCCCTAGGAGTTCGGCCCCGATCCTCGTAGCGGCCTCGACCACGGCCTGGCGGGGCATCCCTGTCGAGTGGAGCAACTCCAACTCGTCGTGCAGGCCCGACCCGGGAAGTATGAAGGGGTTCGGCATGTCGGTCCCCGCCGCGATCCTGACCCCGTGCCGGTACGCACGGCCTACGAATTCGACTTGCCGTCGCCACTCGGTGGGTGCCGCCTCCCAGTCCTCGGCGGAATAGTCGTTGATCCAGCCCTTCCGTTCCCAGTGATCGATCACGGCATGCGGCATCCGTCCGATTCCCTCCGGCTCGCGCACCTCATCCTCGTTGTTGAGCAGCGCGCTTCGCGATAAGGTCAGGGTGGGCGTGAGGTAGACGCCTCGTTCCACGAGGAGATCGAGCAGCGCGCCCGCCCGGTCGGACTCGACGTCGATGTAGCGCCACGGCCGGAAGGACAGCAGGTGATCGTGCGCCCGGACCGGGAGCGCGGCGATCTCGGCGCGCTGCTCGTCGGTCAGCAACTCCTCGCCGATCCGTACGTGTTCGAGTGCATCGACCCCGAGGAGTACAGCCTCCTCCGCCGTGAGCGTGTGGCCTACATGGGCCGCCACCTTCCGCCCGCGGGAGTGCGCCGCCGACACGACCGCTCGCAGGATCTCGCCGGTCATCCATACGTATACCTTGACGAAGTCGGCGCCGTTGTCGAGCAGGTCGAGCGTCTGCGCTACGGCCTCTTCGGGAGTCCGCACCACCCGGAGCCCCGGATGTGGACCGCCCGGTGGACCGTCCAGGTTCGGTCCCGAGCCGTAGAACCGCGGCCACCGGGAGTTTCCCTCTTTGAGAATCCCGAACGACCAGTCGAGGTCCGGGCTGCCCGTACACCTCACCGTGGTCACGCCATACTCGACGAACGCACTCATGAACCGGTCGAAGAGGGGCATCGGGTCTTCGACACCGAACCGGTTGTACGGAAGCAGCCCCAGGTGGACGTGGCTATCGATCAGGCCGGGAACGATGGTCTTGCCGGAGAGGTCGACCGTGTTGCTGCCGGCCGCAGGCGGTATGTCCCCTCGACGGGATACATTCGCTATGCGGCCACCGACCACCTCGACCACGGCGTCCTCGATCGCATCCCGCCCGGTCCCATCGACGAGCGTTGCGCCGGTGAGCACCAGAGCGGGCGCCGGTCCGCCTCCGAGGCCGGCGGCGACCTCAGCCACCATTCGACCGCACCGACGCATGCCAGGGGATCACGAAGGTCTCGACCAACTGAACGACTTGGAACCAGACCACGCCGAGGATCGCGACGATGAGCATGGATGCGTAGGCATCCGGGGTGTCGAAAGTCTCGAGACTTCGGGTCAGGAGTGTCCCGAGGCCTCTTTGCGAGGTGACGAACTCGGTGACGATCGCGCCGACGAGGGCCAACGTCACATTGAGTTTGAGCGAAGTAAAGATCCAGGGCAGGGCGCTCGGGATCTTCAGCTTCGTCAACCCGCCCAACCTCCCGACCGCCAGGGACTCCAGTAGCTCCTCGGATTCGCGATCGATGGAGGTCAGGCCCTTGTAGACCGAGATGACTGTGGGCGGAACCGACATGAGGACAACCACCGCGATGGCGGAGTTCGGACCTAGACCGAAGTACAGGACCATGAGCGGGGCAGTAGCAAGGATCGGCATGGCCGCGAAGCCGCTGGTCACGGGCAGGAGGTAACGACGCAGCGCGTCGACCTCCGAGAGGACGACGGCCATGGTGACTCCCGCTACCGATCCGAGCACGTATCCGACGCCGGCCGCGTAGAAGGTGTCGTACGCGTGCCTGCGGAAGGCACGCCACCCCTCGAAGAACGCCTCGACCACTGCGCTCGGATAGGGCACGGTGAAGATCTTGAGGTCGAACAGGTCGTGGTAGAGGCCCCGCTCCCAGGTCACGAGCAGCACTACCAGCACCACCAGGGGAGGGAAGATCCGGAGGGCGGTCAGGCGTACCCTGTCGCGCATCATCGGACCCCTATCCCCGGAACTCCGGTTGCCACGGGGTGATCAGGCGTTCGAGCAATGCGGCCCCCCGGTAGAAGATCACCCCCAGAAGGAGGGTCAGGATCACGGCTGCCCAGAACAGGCTGGCGAACTGGGGCCCGTAGTACTGGGTGATGAGGATCAGGTATCCGACCCCGTCGGTTGCTCCGGATAGCTCCACGACGATCTCCGCCACCACCGCGAGCGGAGCGGCGATCTTGAACCCCGTGAAGAAGAAGGGTGCGGCAGCGGGGATCCGTAGTTTCATCAGCGTCTGCCGGCGCGACGAGTTGTAGCTGGCCATCAACTCCGCCTCCTCTGGTGGAACGCTCTTGAGGCCCTTGAGCACGTTGAGCGACATCGGGAAGAACGTGATGTAGCTCGCCACCACTATGCGGGTGATGGTGAAGTCCCTGAGGATCGCCAGCAGTATCGGGGCCAGGGCGATGGTCGGGACCATCTGTCCGAACACCACGTAGGGGTAGAAGGCGCTCTCCCAGATCCGGGAGCGCCCCGCGATGAGCGCCAACAGCACCCCGATGGTGGTTCCGATCACCAGGCCTACCAACGCGCCGGACGCGGTGGTCCGTACCGCGGACCACAGGTCCGGCCAGTTCTGCACCATGGCAATCGCTACGTCGTGGAGGAAGGGAAACTTCTTGCCGGCCAGGGGCGTATCGCTCGCCGCCACCCTCCAGGCGTTCAACTGCCAGAGCCCACTGAAGGCAAGGGCCAGCAGCACGCCGACAGTCCATGTCCGAGACCTGGACCACTCCGTCGGTGTCCCGACCGGGGAGGAGGCTGAACCACTCCCCCGATCGATCACACCCGACTCGCTCACTTGTACCTCAGGAGTTCGGCACCCTAGGGGCTACATTCACCCGGTCGCCATCTCCCAGATCGATGCGTCGTAGGCGTCGCCGGCAGGGACCTCGTCGTCGAGCATCCCGAAGCCGAACAGGTCGGTGGAGAGTCGTTCGAACACCGCAACGTCGATGCTTCCGTATTCCGACTCGGGGAAGCCCGCCGGGAAGTGAAGGTCCTCGAGTGCGGTAAGCATGTTGGTCTGGTGCAGTTCGGATGCCTGTACGGCCTGTTCGAGGATCACGCTGACGGTCTCCTCCGGATTGTCGAAGGCATACCTCCACCCGCGGATGGTCGCCTTGACGAAGCGGGCTATTGCTTCGCCCTTCTCGGCCAGGATTTCCTCCGTCGTGTGCAGCACTCCGTGCGGGCTGCCCACGCCGTAGTCGTCGAAGTCGATGATGACCAGATCGTCCGCTGTTAGGCCCTCCTCGTACAGCGACTGGAGTTCGTTCCAGTAGGTCGGAGTGATGGTGTCGAATTCCCCGTTCAGGAACGGGTCGAGGCTGAAACCCTGCTCGACCAACTCGAAGTCGACGCCCGGCTCGAGGCCGATCTGGGCGGCGAGCGCCAGCAACTCGACCTCGTCACCGCCCCCGTGGAAGGCGGCGACGGTCTTGCCGGCGAGATCCTCCGGGCCCTGGATCCCGCTGTCGGCCATGGCCACGATGGGGAACCCAGACTTACGATGGAATTGGGCTACCGCCACCAAGGGCACACCGCGGCTGCGTGCCACGAAGATAGAAGCCGCCTTGCCGAGCGTGAGATCGGCCGCTCCGGTGATGATCTGCTGGTCGGGACTGACATCCGGTCCGCCGGGCAGCACCTCCACATCGAGGTTCTCCTCGTCGTAGAAACCCTTGCGATCGGCCATGATGTAGCCGGCGAACTGCGACTGCGGCACCCAGGTGAGTTGCATCACCAGACTCACTCGCTCGGGCCCGGCCATCGTGGTTGGAGCGGCTGTAGTCGGGGCGGCGGTCGTTGGCGCCGGCTCGTCTTCACCACACGCGATGGCAACGAGAGCCAAAGCGAGTAGACCGACGAGGATTCCTCCACGGGCGCGGCTCATGGTTCCCTCCAAAGGTCAGAGCCTGTCCTAGCTCGGAGTCGGACCCCGGCACAGGCTGAGTTAACTGCAAATCCTATCAGTGTGCCCCCAAGATCCGGAGGAGGTCGTTCACACCGTGGAATGCCTTGGAACCAGCGGTCGACCTACGCGAGAGCGAAGCGACGCGTAGTCGCCCGGCCATGTGCTGACTCGCCGGCCGTCGCCGACCCAAGAAGCGTCCTCAGCGGCTCTCCCGCCGGTACGGAGTCGCAAGAGCCGCCGGCGCCCCGAGCTTTCTGGCGAGTCTTGGCCTGCTCGTGAACAGGACGAGGAACAGGAGAGTGAAGAAGAACGGCATCATCAATAGGAAGTCGGACGGAATGGGGACATCGAGAAGCTGGAAGGTAAGACCGAGATTGGTCAAGCCTCCGAAGGCGTACGAGGCGAATAGTGCCCTCCAGGGTCGCCAACCCGAGAAAGCCACCATCGCGAACGCGATCCAGCCAAGACCACCCGAGAATCCCTGCTGCCACGCCCCGACGAGCGCCACCGACAGGTATCCGCCCGCTAGCCCTGTGAACGCGCCCCCGATCAGAACGTGAACGTACCGTGTCAGGGTTACAGGGACACCCGCCGCGTCGGCGGTGGCAGGATCCTCACCTACGGCCCTGGCTGCCAGACCGCGACGGGTCCTGAACAGATAGAAGCTAGCCGCACCGACGAGTAGCCAGGACATGTATACGAACAGGTCGTGACCGAGGAGTATCGGTCCCACCAGCGGAAGGTCGGAAAGAACCTCGGGAAACACCGGGTCCAGGTCTCGGGGCGGTGAGCGGCGGATCAGGGGGTTGTCGCCGATCTCGCCCAAAAACGCCGACAGTCCGCTTCCGAGAATGAACAGCCCGAGACCGGAGACGATCTGGTTCACGCGGAAACTGACAGAAAGCACCGCGTGGATGAGAGAGAACAGGGTGCCGACCAGCAAAGCGACCAAGAGACCCAGCCATGGGTTGTCGGTCCCGGACGCGGCCCAGAAGCCTGCCACCGCTCCGACCAGCAGTATCCCTTCGATACCCAGGTTCATCACACCCGAACGCTCGGCCAGGATCTCACCGACCGATACCAGCACGAGCGTCGTACCCGAGGCTATGGCAGCGACCACCGACAGCACGACGACCGTCTCGTTCATGGTCCGTCACCCTTGAGCGCAACGGTGGATACGGATCGGTCGACTACCCGAATCTGGTAGAGCGCGAAGAACTGTGCAGCAGAGGCAGCGAGCAGGAGCATGCCGTGGAACGCGACCACCACGGAGTTCGGGATTCCGAGCGTCTGAAGAGCCTGACCGGAGTTGGTTATCGCCGCTACGACGAAGCCGACCGGTATCACCGCGGCCATGTTGAGACGCGCCAAGGCCGCAACGACGATGCCCGTGTATCCCAAACCTATCGACAACGCCCCCGGCTCGAGAGCGCGGAGCACACCGGACACCTCGATCCCGCCCGCCAGACCTGCGAGGCCCCCCGACAACAGCATGACGGAGATGGTCTTGCGGGTCACGTTCATCCCGGCGTAGCGGGCTGCCTTCGGGGAATCGCCTATCGCTCTGACCTCGAATCCCCAAGGCGTGTGCCTGATGGCGGCCCATAGACCGAGGGCGATGATCACCGCCAGTGCAAAGCCGATGTGTAGTCCGCGACGACCCGTCCCCCAGAGGAGTGGGAGTTCGGCCACCTGGGGAATCGGCTCCCCCGTGGGAAAGTTAGGACGGTCGAGATCCCGCCACAGGCTGCTGCTGCCCAGCACCAGATAGTTCATGAGGAAGAGCGCCATGAAATTCAACATCAGCGTGGACGTGACCTCATCAGTACCGAAATAGGCGCGCGGCACGGCGGAGATCAACGCCAGGAGCCCACCACCGAGAGCACCGGCAGCGAGCACGACCGGGACGGCGATCCAGGGAGGCATACCGTCCACGAAGAGGAGAGCGACACCCGATGCACCGATCGCGCCGAAGTAGAGTTGGCCCTCCGCGCCGATGTTCCAGATGACCATCTTGAAGGCGAGGGCAGCTGCGAGCCCCGTCAGTATGAGCGGAGTCGCCAGGATCAGCGTCCGCCGTAGGGCCAACTCGGACCGAACACCCCCTACGATCATCATTCGCAATGCTGGTATGGGCTCGAACCCGGTAGCCAGGAGCAGCGTCGCTCCGGCCAGTAGAGCCGCGGCCAGTACTCCCAGCAGCAGGGCCACCTTGAATCGAACCGACTGGCGCGGTCGAGGCTCCACCCGCAACGAACGCGCAAACCCGACCAAACCTTCCATACGATCAGTAGCTAGCCCTGATTCACTCATACTGGATTCCCACTGGGATTGCCCCAGTTTGTTGGG
>JAPPFW010000032.1 GCA_028821575.1 bacterium
GCATTCATCACCCTCGCCCTCATCCACGACACCCTCAAAGCGTGAACAGGCCCTAACAACCCCCTCGTTACGAAGCGCTCGGTCCCCGCGGGTGCGGCGGGCCGTTCGGTATGCCGATCGCGGTCATTTAGCGAACCGGACCGGCGGGCCGACCACCCGAGCGGGTCGTCCCGGCGGTCGTGCCTGGCAGATCGAAGGGTGACCAGACGTCAGGCCGCTCCCGCGCGGAGAGCCTCCACGGGTTCCATCCGGGAGGCTCGCAGGGCCGGGTAGAGACCGGCCAGCAACCCGACGATCGCCCCCAGCGCCGGAGCGGCCAGGGGGATCCTCGGATCCAGTACCGGTGTCCAGGTCCGGACGGCCGACACGCCGACCACCACCAGCACGCCGACGCTGGCGCCGATCATGCCGCCGAACAGGCCCACACCGGTGGACTCAAGCAGGAACTGGTAGGCGATGTGGCGGCGCCCGGCGCCCAGGGCCCGCCGGAGCCCTATCTCTCCCACCCTCTCCAGCACGGACACCAGCGTCACGTTGGCGATGCCGATCGCTCCGATCAGCAGGGAGACCCCACCGAGGACCAGGAACAGGGCGTTGACGTCCTCCTCCACACCGGCCCGTACCTCGTCCGGTTCGAGCGGCGCCTGCACGCGAACCGTCTCCGGGTCGTCCGGCGCTACCGCGATCGGTGCCTGGGCGGCAATGAGCGAAGCAGCTCCGATCTCGGTGTCGATCTGGATCGTCGTGGGCGATTCGAGGTCGTAGAGGTCCCTCGCCGTCCCCTCCGGAACGATCAGGGCGTTGAGCAACTCCGGCTGGCGCAGAACATCATCCAGGATTCCCACGACCACGAAGCTGTCGTCCTCCACGAACACCACCGGCTGCTGGTCCACCCTGGTCACGTTGAGACGCTGGGCGGCGCCGGTGCCCAGCACGACCACCCGGTCGGCCCGATCCGAGTGGCCCCGGTCGAACCACCGCCCGGTGGAGAGCGTGCCCTTCACAGCCTCGTAGAGGCCGGGCGACGCGGCGATCATCGGCACCTGGAACTCGGTCAGACCTAGGGGGTCCTTGAGCGGCACCGATCTGGTCAGAGCGGCCCCTATCGGCACGTTCGCCATGGTTCCGGCCGCGACAACCCCGTTGAGGCGGGCGATTCGCCGCTCCGAGTCCCACGGGAGGGACAGCCGGGGCGCGCTGGCTCCGAAGAAGCCTTGGTCGTTGGAGACGACCACCGAGGTGGCGGCCAACTCGTCGAAGGCGGTGACGATCTGGTTGCCGGCGGTCTCGGCCACTCCGAGCGTGGCCACCAGCGACCCGATTCCGAGCACCGCTCCGAGCGCGGTGAGGACGGATCGTCCCGGACGCGCGAACAGCCCGGCCAGCGACTCCGACAGCAGGTCCCTGAGCCGGAGTCTGGCCCGTGGATTGGCGGTCATGAGGGCGCCGGTTCTGTCAGCCATCCGTCGTGCATGCTGACGATGCGGTCGCCGTGCGAGCTGACGGCGGCGTCGTGGGTGACCACGAGCAGGGTCTGGCCGTCGTGACGTAGCTCGCTGAACAGTTCCAGGATGGATCCGGTATTGGCGCTGTCGAGGTTCCCGGTCGGCTCGTCGCATATGAGGATCGCCGGCTCGGTGGCGATGGCCCGGGCGATGGCCACCCGCTGGCGCTCACCACCGGACAGGCGCCCGGGCAGGAAACCGGCCCGATGATCGAGCCCGACACGTTCCAGCGCGGCATCGGCGCGGGCCCTCCGCTCCCGGGGTCGGACGCTGCTGTACAGCATGGACATCATCACGTTCTCGGTGACCGTACGGTGGGCCAGCAGATGGAACGACTGGAACACGAAACCGATCCGGTGTGCGCGCAGTCCGCTGCGGGCGCCCTCGCCGAGGCTGTTGACGTCCGTTCCCCCGAACCAGTACCTACCGGCGGTGTGACGGTCCAGCAGGGCGATGATGTTCAGGAGCGTCGACTTCCCGCTCCCCGAAGGCCCGACGATCGACAGGTACTCACCGCGCCGGACCCGCAGGTCGGCATCGCGCACCGCATGCACCTCGACCTCGCCGGAGCGGAAGGTCCTTCCCACCCCCTCCAGGCGGATCAGGGCGTCATCCATCCGACGCCAGCCCGACCACCACCAGATCCCCCTCGCGTAGTCGCCCGTCGATCGGCGTGACCTCCACGAGCCCGGACGCGGCCAGACCTGGCTCCACCTCGACGAACCGGGTGGAGCCGTCGGGTTGTGCGACCTCCACTCTCGTGGCGCCCTCAGCCGTGGCGGACAGGGCAGCGGCCGGAACCGCCAGCACCTCCCCCTCGGTTCCGCCCACGGGAATGACGACCTTGACGTTCTTCCCGATCAGTTCGTCCGGTATGCCGTCCGCCACGATCTCGAGATAGTGGCGATCGTTGGCCACCCCCCTGGTTCCCGGACGGTCCTCGACTAGGCGGATCTCCCCGGCCAGAGGCTCGGGCAGCAGCGTGTCGTCCAGTAGGGCTTCGCCGCCTTCCTTCACCAACGAGAAGTCGCGGACCGCCACCGAGCCGCGGACCGCCAGGTCCGAGCCTGTAACCGTCATGAACGCACCGGAGACGGAACTGCCGCGCTCGGCGGTGAGCAGATCTACCCGCACCGGGAGTCGCTCCAGGAAGATCAGCTCGCCGGCGGGGATCCAGATACCGGTCTCGGATTCGAGTTCGGCCAGCGAGTCCCCTGCCTCGGCCAGGTCCGCGCGGGCGTCCTCAAGATCCGCGCGGGCGTCCTCAACCCCCTCCCGAGCGTCATCCACAGCGGAGCGAGCATCCTCAACCCCCTCCCGAGCGTCATCCACAGCGGAGCGAGCATCCTCAACCCCCTCCCGAGCGTCATCCACAGCGGAGCGAGCATCCTCAACCCCGTCTTGGGCGTCATCCACGGCCGTCCGGGCTTCAACAAGATCCAAACGCGCCGTGTCGAGAGCGAGCTGGGCGTCCTCGACCGCGCGCTGCTCCAGCGACGTATCCGGAAGCGCCAGCAGGTCGTCGAGGCTGTCACGGGCGATCGCCAGCCGGTCCCGGGCCGCCCGGAGGGCCGATCCGGCCTCGACCGCCCTCCGGTCACGTGCGGCGCGGGCCTGCTCGATCCCGCGCTCGGCGGCGTCCAGTGTCCGTTCGGCGCTGCGCACGGCCAGCCGCAGTTCCTCCATCTGGGCGGCGGTCGGCACCGTCCCACCATCCGGATAGACGCCAGTCTGAACGCTCTGCCATCTGCTCTCGGCCACCGAATACGCCCTCGCGGCCGACTCCCTCGCCGTCTCGGCCTCCTGGATCGCCCGGTCGGCCTCTTCGGAGCCGAACTCCGCGTCAGCCTTCGCGAACCCGACCTGTTCCTCGGCGGAGAGAACCTCCGACCTCGCCCGGCGGATCTCCAACTCGTCGGGTCCCTGCTCCGCCTCGACCAGCACCGCCTGCGCCTCTTCGAGACGATCCCTCGCCCGGGACACGGCGGCCTCGGCTGATCCCCTTCTCCTGGTGGCGGCTTCGACCGCTTCGAGGGCGGTCTCGACTCCCTTCTCGGCGGTATCCACACCCTCCTCGGCGGTCTCGACCCCCTTCTCGGCGGTATCCACCTCCTTCTCCGCGGTCTTCACCCCCTTCTCGGCCGTCTCCACCTGATCACGGGCCGCATCGACGCGGTCGGTCGCCGCCTCCACCGCATCCTCGGCAGTGTCGACCCGGTCACCGGCTTGGTCCAGGCGATGCTGCTCGTCGTCACTCACCCCATTGGGCTCGTATCCCCTCGACTCGTACCAGGCCGCCACAGCCGTTCCCGTAGCGAGGTCCCATTCCTCATCCGGCTCACCGCCGAAGTATCCGAGCCTCGCCAGGGCCTCCTCGAGCTGGAGCACGTCAGGTCCCACCGCCTTGGGCCGGAGGTCGCGGAACACCGGAATCTCGCCCTCCAGCAGGAAAACAGGCCGCCCCGATATCTCTATCGCCACCGAACCCTCGACGATATCCGCGCCCCGATCCGGAGCGGCGGTCACCACCAGCACCGGGGGAAGGCCGCCCAGCGCGCCGCTGAGCCTCAGCGAGACCGGATCGTCGTAGCCGACATCGGCGCGCACGATGACGTCCGCCGAAAGCGCGGTGAGTTGCACCTCGACCGTTATCAGTGAAGGGGCGGGTGGCTCGGCCTCGAACGCAACCTGGTCGGGGGACTTGACACGCTGCCCGGCGACCCATCCCAGTGCGGCCGCGGCCGACACCACCACCAGAACCACCACCACTCGCAGCCCGCGTTTCATGTCTGGGGCCATCTTTCCGCCGCCCGTATCCGCCCGGTGGCGGCCTCTCCACCTCCGTCGGATCGATTGGAGCCATCCAGGTTCGCCTCCGGCGGGCCGGCGAGGACCCGGCGGGTCACCGGGGACGCGCCGGACCGGTCACGAACCGAGTTCTTCGAGGATGTCACGGTTCTCACGGATGAAGTGGCCCTCGTATTCCCGCTGGAGTTCCTCGTAGGCGTCCATCAACGCTTCCTGGCACTCGAAGGCGGCCACCGCCAGGTCGATCTCCTCCTGCTGGAGAGCAGCAAGGGCGTCCTGGTCGACCTCGTCAGTCTCCTGCCTGCCGACCTGTGCGAAGAAGTCCTCGATCTCCTCCTCCGACCTCTCCTCGAAGAACGCGTCGATCTCCTCCTCGGTCCAGCCCTCGAACGGGTCGGTGAAGGGGTCGGCGCCTCCGGTGATCTCGTCGAGGCGGCGCTGGAAGTCCTCGTAGACATCCTCGTAGAGGCTGTCGATGCCGTCATACGAATAGCCCTTATCGGCCATGCATTCCACCCACTCCCGGTCGGCTTCCTTGAAACGCGGATCGGCCTGCACTCGCTGCCACATCTCCTCGAGTTCGGGTCCGAGCTTCTCCCACATCTCCTCCTGGGCGCCGTAGACCTCCTCGTAGGCCTGCCCCTGACAGCCGCCGCCGAAAGGATCGTCCGGGAACGCCGGTTCCCCGGTTTCCGGATCGACCTCACCGAAGGCGGACTCGTCGAAGGTGCCGTGGAGCACCTCGTCGTAGGCGTCTCTCTCCGACTCGGAGAGAGAATCGACTATCGCCCGGTTGGGGTCCTCCCAATCGTCCTGTTCCTGGCTGAGGAACGAATCCTCCCGGCCGTACCAGGTGGTAATCCCGAACCCCTGCTCCCGCGCGAACTCCTCCTGGTCGAAAGCGAACCGCGAGGACGAGACGGGACGCACCGCCGGTATGTACTCGAAGCCCTCCTGCGCCATGCACCGGGCGATCGACTCCTCAACGCGGCGTTGATCCTCCATCGCCCTGGCCGCGGCGGCTTCCGGGTCGTCGAAGTCGTACCCCAGGTAGTCGCCCAGCGTCTCCGGTTCGTCCTCGTCGGGCTCCGTTCCGGTGCTCTCAGTCGGCTCTTCGTCCGGTGCCTCGTCCACGGTCTCGCCGCTTGCGGCGGCGTCCACGACCGAGGGGTAAGTGGAGTCCACGCTCGCTGTCCCGCCACAGGCAGCCACCACCAGCGCCAGCAGGAGCACCAACCTCCTGGCGGCTCGACGAGCTGTCACCGACCTTGCGGTCACCATCCCGAATCGCATGTCACACCTCCGGCCATCAATCGTCCCAAGTAGCGGTCGTCTCGTCGAACAGTTCGGACGGACCGTCGTGGATCCCGTTGCCGTTCCGATCCCAGAACACCCGGATGACCTCGACCAGTTCCGGGTCGTTGTTAGTCGAAGGATCGCGCGGACCGACGTACGTGAACCTGGCCACCCCACCCAACGATGTGCCGGCAACGTGGGTGTGGACCGTAACTCCCCGGCGTATCACCAGCATGATCATCCGTTGGCCGGCCACGTTGTCTCCCAGCAGGCGCGCTTCGATCTCCACGTACGTCCCGAACTTCTCGTCGACGGCATCCTCGATCTGGACCCCGCTGGGAACCGCCAGCCACTCCAGATCCACCCATACCTGATCGGGTACGTCCTGCTCGTGGTATTCCTGACCAAGAGGACCCGTCCAGGCGAACACACGGTCGCGCTCGGCGATGGGTGAGTGGGCCAGCCCGATCTCGACCTCACCCGCCGAATCCGTCCGTGGATCCGCCTTGTCGATCCGGCAGTCGACGGAGGTCCCGCCGTCGGCGCCGTTCACCCGGGCGTCCGGGTCGACCAGGCAGCTCCCGTCGTGCTGAAGGCCCTGGGACACGAAAACGTCCACGAATAGACCCGTGTAGGGGTCCCCGTTGGGTTTGGTCGCGGTCACCGTCGCGACCACGGCGCTCGACGTCGGGGCGCTGGAGGTGGACAGCCGGAGTGCCAACCGAACATGTCGCGCCTTCCCGGCTTCCAGCGAAGCCGCCAGGATCAGCGCCATCTCCTCTCGGGTCACCAGGCGTGCAGGTCTGAACGGCTCCGAGGCTCCGGGCCAGTCGATACCGAGACCTGCCAGGTATCCGAGCGCGCTGGTGACCGAGGAAGCCAGTCCATCGATGTCTGCGAACGGCGGGACTCTCGAGTCGGCGCTGGCCGGTACGCTCGCCGCCTTCAGCAGACGTGAGAGGAACAGCGCCATCTGGTGGTGCGAGACAGCCTCTTCCGGAGAGAACCGTCCCGACTCTGTTCCGCGGGTGACACCCAGTTCCCACAGCCGTGAGATCGAACGGCGCCCGTCGTCGTCCAATTCGTCCACATCCGCGAATGGCGACGTATCGCCGCCGGGAAGCTCAACGCCCAGGGCCCCGGCGGTCCTGACCAGGAACCGGGCCATCTGGGACCTCGATACCGGATCGGCGGGTGAGAAGGTCGAGGGAGTGGTCCCGGCGGTGATCCCGTAATGCGCGATGCAACTGATCGCGGCGACCGACCCGGCCGGGAGGTGTTCGGTATCGCTGAACGGCACAATCGCGATCGTGGCCGGACAGGCGCCGGAGACCCTTCCCTCCTGTGCGGATAGCCCGCTACCTCCGACCAGTACGAGTGAGAAAGCCAGGACCGTCAGTACCCAGCGCCATTTCATGAGGCTAATCTACCCGGCCCCGGTTCCAATCGGCTACTTCCGGCTGCCCGGTCAAACGGGATCATCCCTGCGGTGTCCTGGAGTGTCTCAGGGTTACGCAGGGAATGGCCCCGCAACGCCGGACACCCGTCGAACCGGGATGAGTGCGCAGGGGCGAGCCCGGACAGTTCCCGTGTCGCCCCAAGCTCAGTTCGGTAGGTCTCGACCTCCGGCTCCTCCAACGCGGCTACCGTAGTCATGTCTGGCCTGGCCGCGTGCGGACTGGCTGTTCACGGAGGGGGCGGCGGAGGTGTCCCGGGACGTACTGGCGGTCGGAGCCTTGCAGTGTAGGCGAATACGCCCTGCCCTACTCCACGCCGGCATGCGGTCCGTCCAGTTGCGGGCCTACGACGTGGCTTCCACGTGGCACCCTCCCGGTACCTCGCCGTATTGCCGAGGGCGCTGCCTCTCGGTATGGTCGCAGAGGCGGACGGGCCCATCGCCACGGAAAGCAAGGAGGATCGATGCCGAATCCAGTCGTCCACTTCGAAGGTCATAGGAGAGGACGGAGCGAGGCTCCAGAAACTCTATCGTGACGCCTTCGACTGGACCGTCAACGCGGACAACCCGATGGCGTACGGCCTCGTCGAAGCACAGGGAGACGGTATCGGCGGAGGGGTCGGAGCGACGATGGGCACTGCGCCGTACGTCACGGTCTACATCCAGGTCGACGACATGCCTTCGGCGCTCGACCGGATCGAGGCGCTCGGCGGTGAGACCGTCATGGACATCACGACGCTCCCGGGGATGGTGATCCTGGCCCAGTTCCGCGATCCGGAAGGCAACCTCATCGGCTTGGTGCACTCCCAAACGCCACCCGCCGAGTAGCTCCCCAAGCGCTACGGACGAGCGGTGCCAGCCCTCCGGTCTAACACCATGTCTTGAGCCGCTCGGCTCCAACAGTGCCGTCTGCAAGTGTTTCCCCGGGCCAACCACGGCCGGCTAGTGGGTGCTCACGGGGCTGCTCTCAGCAGTTTGTGATCTGATATGGCGACCGATCCGCCGCGGGCCGCTAAGGTTGCGGTAGCCGCGCTTCCTCGACTCGGACAGAGGGAGAGTCTCGTGAGATACCGCGACGAGGTGCGGCGGCGCAGGGTGCTTACGGAGCGGATAAAGGTCGACTGGGAGCGGTTCGACCGACAGCAGCGGCATTACATCGACCGGCAACTTCTACGGGCGCGGTCAACCGATACCGGGAAATTCGGGCCGGAGGGCGATGAGAGGATACGTCTGATCCGCGAGGAACGACGGGAGTAGTCGGCGACCACGATATGGTCGGCGGCGCAACCCCGAGGAGCCGGGTTCCGGTGCTCGCGGGACGGCTGAGGGGTTCCGAAGCTAGCCGGCTACCACACGAAGGGTGTGGCACCGGTTTGCTCCGTCGGGGCGCGTGGCCGGACCTTGGCGGTCTGGGTCTTATCGGTGGCGTCGGCTGCGCTGACCGAGATCGTTCTGGGGACCGGGAGTCTGAACCCCGGTCCGTGAAAAGGAGCAGCCCCGCATGGCACCGATGGACGGTCGGCCTGAATCTCTCGTGCTCAGAGACCGCCCTGATGGTCTCAATCCGCGGGGCCGCGCTGTTCCGGTCTCAGCGTTTGGTGAGCGTGTAGGTGTTAACCGTACTCGGATCGCTCCTGACTATCTCGTAAGCCAAGGCGTCGCCGATGGTCAGGTTCTGCTCGAACCTGGATAGGGTGACGAGTTCGGTGCCGATCCAGTAGTGATCGTTGTCGTCATACTCGATGAGAATGGCGTCGTTGGCACGGCCCAGCACGATCGTGTTCTCGTCGGTGTCGAAGACGCGCACGCTGCCCGTTCCGCTGGCGCCCTCGGACAGGGCCGCTACCCAGTACTGACGAGCCCTACTCGTGAGATCCCCGAACCTGGCGGTGATGGTCTCAATGCTGCGTCCGGCGTGGTCCCGCTGGTAGTTGAGGGAAGCGACACCGGCGGAGTTGGTCGTGCGGCGAACCCCGGCCGGTACCCCGTTTGGGTCGTTGGAGGTGAACACGACTTCTTCTCGGGCCACCGGACCTCCGTACTGATCGGTGAGTTCCGCCCTGACGGTTGCGGCCGCTCCGGCGCCGTCCGATGACGCGACCAGGAACTCCTTTGTGGTGGTCAGTTCCAAGGTGGTGGGCTCCGGGTGCTCATCCGCCCACTCCAGGATCGGGTCGCGGTTAGTCCTGTCGTTCTTCACCAACCGGATGGTCGTCATGTCGACGATCTCGAATCCGTCCAAGGACCGCAGATCGAAATCGAGCCTGGCGACATCACCCCTACTCGGAGAGGGATCCGTGAACCGGAAGGTGACTTGGCTCTCCCCGTCGAGACCGGTCTCCTTGGTTATGACCGTCCGCTCGTAGCTGCGGCCGCCGTCCCGGGATTCCCGGACCGTAACGGTGAATTCGACGCCGGAGCGGGCTACCGGATGGCCGTCGTCATCGACCATACGGAAGGTGAAGGTAACCGGGTCACCGTACTTCACTTTCTGGGCAGTGGGAGGAAGGTCGTCGGAAACCTCGACGGCGGAGGCGTCACTGCGGAGCGTTATATCCAGGACAACCACCGCTGCGGTCTCGTTGTCGTAGCGCTTGCCTACCTTATCGGTCCAGACCCAGATCCGCAGGCTCCTGGAACTACCCACTTCGACGTCGACCACCAAGTTCCCCAAGCTGTCCGTAAGGGGGTCCGCTATCCGGATGATGCATGCGCCGCCGCCGACCGCCGGCGTGACATGGTTGGTACACGCACCATTCTCGTCGAACGCCCTGGCGGGATCCGTAGCCGCGAAGACATCAACGCGTTGCTCCTCGATGGGTATCAGCGAGGGATCTCGCAGTGAGATCGCCAGCCTCAATTGCGAATCCTTGAACACTTCGTCATCGGTGATCTGGACAGTCAAACCGGCCGGGCGAGCGTTGGTGTGGGCCAGCATCCTGGCGACGAAAACCGCCATCTGGGCCCGGCTCAGCGGTGCCTCCGGGGAGAAAGTTGACTCCGAAGTACCAGCGGTAACGCCCACTTCGAAGATCTCGCGGATCGCCCTATAGGTATTGACGTCGACATCAGAGAGATCAGTGAAGACATCGTCGTCGGGTCGGATGGCACTGAGGTTCGTGCCGCCGGGACCGGTGGGGGCCCGCCGGAGGAAGTTGGACAGAAGCACGGCCATCTGCTTGCGTGTCACGGCCTCATAGGGCGCGAACGTAGTGTCGGAGGTGCCTTTCATGATGCGCAGTTGCGACAGCTGGTTGATCGCGTCGCGGAAGTCGGACCGCAGCGGTTTAAGGTCGGTGAATCCCTGGTCGGACACCGTCGGCAGGAATATCCCGGCCGGGCGGGCTGCCCGCGCCAGGAACAGAGCCATCTGCCAGCGCGGGATGACATCGTTGGGAGAGAAGATCTCCTCCGAGGTACCGAGCGTGATCCTGTAGTAGGCGAGGCAGTTGACTGCGGCCTCCGCGAAACTCCCCCTCATATCCAGGAACCCGGCGCTCTCAGCTGCCGGCCCCACACATGCGGAGTACTCGGCCGGATGATCCGCAACGCCGTCCACCGCCGCCACCGGAACGACCGGACCGAGACCAAACGAGCCCACGAGAGCAACGACGACGAGAATCCCCCACCGGCGGCGCTTGGCGGTGGCCCGTGGCCCGTCATCCGTGATCCGTAGGAACTTCAGGGCGGCCTCCCTTACCTTCGCCTCCGGGACATGGTACGCCGTGGGCCGAACTACACGGGTGATTGTCGCCGGTCAGTTACCAGTATCAAGCCCATAGCGCACCTGAACCGCCCGGTGAAACGCCCCGGTTTCCCCGGAGTCTCGCGGCGCGTCATATGGTGGTATGTTCGTACGATGGCTCGGGTTTCCGATTCTTTCGTAAAACTCTGTTGATGAATTGGATCGGCTTCCGTTTATGTTTGGGTCTGTTGGTAGTTGCTGTAGTTGTTTTGTTGACTGGCCCTGTGGCGGCGGATGAGGATGACCAGTTCGATCCGTTGGGTCTGGTGGCCGGGTACGATCTGGCCACTTACTACAGCCTCGGCGAGGATCATTGGGAGGTGTGGGTCTGTGACTCTCCTGATGGTGATTTAGACATTTCCGCGTCTGTGCTTGCGGAGGTGCTGATGTTGGAATTGGTTCCCTATTTCGATTGGTTGTCGGGTGGTCAGTATCGCCCGGTGTTCAAGGTGGGTGCCTCGGGTGTGGTCGCCGCGGAGGGTTTTGCATCATGTCTTGACGCGGTGGCTGACCATGTCGAAGCCGGGACGGAGGGTGTGGTCACTGTTGTCAACCAGGAAACGACTTTTGCTCGGGGCGACCCTGGAAGGTGGTGGCGCATCCGGTCGGGAGACTCAAGTCGGCTGGAACTGGCCGACACTTCCTTTCCCGGCAATGGACGTAGCGTGAATGCGGGCGGCAATTTTTTCTCTGTGCCGTCGGATCAGGTCCAGGGGACGACACCTCCCTTGATCTCGATTATTGCTCATGAGTTCGGTCATACTCTGTGGTTCCCGCATTCGTATCGCTTCGATCCGGGTGAGTATGACAATCCGATGGACGTTCTGAGCGATGCTGAAGCTGCGCCGGGTCTGCAGGTCGGGACCATTGCCATCAATCGGTATGCGGCCGGGTGGATCGATCCGGAAGAGGTCGAGGTGTATCCCGGGGAGGGGAGCGTTCGTTACAGCCTGGCTCCTCCGGGTGTTGGTGGGACGCAGATGCTGGTGCTACGGGCCGGCGAGGGTGGTTTCATGACGCTGGGCGCCCGGGTTAGGAAGGGTTACGATTCGGGGTTGCCGAAGGAAGGTGTCGAGTCGTATTTCATCGACACCGAGACGCCTTTCTGTGGTAAAGGCGATCATCTTCCCTGTTTCGGTCTTAGCCGCCCAACCCAGGCAGTGGCGACCAATCCCACCGTTCCGCTCGATTTCCATGACGAGGTCGGGCATGTTTTGGAGGTGGGGGGAGGGTACATGTACGGGGATGTCTCGGTCAGGGTGGTTGAGCGGCAGGGCGACACGTTCGTGGTCGAGGTGGCTGATGAGCCCTTGGATGTGGCTGGGGGTTCTTCACCTCCTGTTAACACCGTACCACTTGCGGGCTTCTACGAGGGTGCGCACGATGCCGATCCGTTGGGTCTGGTGGCCGGATATGACGTCACCACCACCTACACCCTCGATGACGACGTATGGGAGGTATGGATCTGCAAGGCGTCCGACGGCTATCTGGACCTTACCCCTGAGAATGCGGTCAGGCTTCTGGAGTCGGAGGTTGTCCCGTATTTCGAACGGCTTTCGGGGGGTCGTTATCGCCCGGTGTTCCACGCCGGCGGGTCGACGGAGTTCACTCCCAACCAGTACGTGGAGAGTGGCAACTGTGAGACGTTGGTAGGCGAAGATCATCGACGAGAGAACCTCGGGTACCGAACCGGAAGGTGTCCTGCTGTTTGTGGACAGGGTCACCCATGAGAGTTCTGGCGGTATCGGTGACCAGGACAGAAGACAGAGCGACTATCTGGCGTTGAATGCTAAAACCTACCCTGACAACAATCGGGATGTGCGTGTCTGGGGAACCGCGGTGACAACGCCGGACATCATCCGCTGGGACGAGGTTCCCGACTCGGATCGTCCCTATCTGGCCGAGGACAGGCTGTTGGACTTTGCCACGGTGGCTCACGAACTCGGTCACGCTCTCGGGTTTCCGCATTCACCGCGATTCTCCGATTACGACAATCCGATGGACATCATGAGCCGCATTGAAGATGATCGGAAACTCAATGTAGGGACCATTGCCATCAATCGTTATGCCGCCGGTTGGATAGATCCTGGCCACGTGGCGATCTATGGTGGGGAGGGCACGCAGCGTTACAAGCTCAGTTCGGCGGGGGACGGCGGCACTCAGATGCTGGTCATAAGGTCGGGCAGCAGCGGCTACCTGACCCTTGGCGCCAGGATCAGAAAGGGTATCGATCTGGGGATACCCGGAGAGGGGGTCGAGGTATACCTCATTGATGAACAATCACCGGACTGCAGGCACCTCTTTTCGTGCGTCTTCGAGAGGCGACCCACTAGGGCGGTGATGACGAGTCCAACCGTTCCGCTCGATTTCGACGACGAATTGGCCCACGTGATGGATGTAGGGGATGGGTTTACCACATGGAACAATGTCTCGGTGACCGTGATGGGGCGCTCCGGTGATGACTTCATCGTCGAGGTAAGTGACGGATCGGTGCAGGAAAAGACCGGGAATCGATTCACCGATGATGACGGCAATGTCCATGAGGCGAACATCGAGATCATCGCCGGCTTGGGAATCACCCTGGGCTGTGGCGACGATCTGTACTGCCCTTCCCGGGAGGTGACCCGTGCGCAGATGGCTGCCTTCCTTACCCGGGCGCTGGGTGAGACACCCGAGGCCATCCCCACCAATAGCAGTTTCTCAGACGTTCCCACAGGTTCTTGGTATCTCAAATATGTCGAGCGTTTCGCGGAGTTGGGTATAACCCGTGTTGAATCCGGGGGTGCTTTCCGTCCCGATGATTCACTTACCCGTCTGGAGATGGCCGTATGGATGTCCCGGGCGTTCGACTTCATAGACGAGGTAACACCGGAGGGAGTATTCACAGACGTGTCCGCCGATGAGTGGTACGCCGGAGCAGTGGAAGGTCTCGTCGCAGCCGGAGTGACCAAAGGGTGTTCCGCCGATCCACTTGCCTACTGTCCTCACGACCCGGTGCGGCGTGACCAGATGGCCTCGTTCATAGCCCGCACCCTTACCAACCAGCCGCAGCCCTGAGTACACACACCTACCTAGTTCGGCCGGTCGGGGATAGGATGGTCGGTCGGCGACGCACGGGTGCTCCCGGCACGTTCTCGCTCGTGTTGGTTCAGTTAGCAACCTCATGAGGCTTCGCGAAAACGTGGGGTAGGGCTGCTGTTGTCGGTGTAGGTGGTCATGTTACGAGGATTCCTCGGGCTGCGAAGTTGTCGGTGTTGGTGAACCCGTGAGCAGTACCGCTCGGTCCGGGCGCAAGACCGGCGAACCGGGCCAGGTTCCGATCACGTATTGGGCTGTCCGTTAAGGCAGGCTCTCACAAACCTGCCCGTCGTTGTCGCGGTCGAGTTGGGCCACGTCCCCGTAGTGGGGGTAATAGGTATCGAACCACTCCTGTGCTTCTGCCTGGGTAGCGAAGTCACCGCAGTTGCGAGTGTCACCGGGATTGTCCGGGACCGTAGCCGGCTCGGGCATGAGATCGAGAGCCCTCACCAGAAAAGTAGCCATCTGCGCTCTCGTAACCGCCTTGTCCGGGCAGTACCGCAAAGGATCGGTCCTACAGCCCGCAGTCACACCAGCCGCGGCCAGAGCGTCAATGTTGGCCTCGTGAGTATTGCCCGCCGTGTCGGTGAAGCCAGCCGAAGGCGCAGCATCCAGATCGAGAGCCCTCACCAGAAAAGTAGCCATCTGCGCTCTTGTGACCGCCTTGTCCGGGCAGTACCGCAAGGGATCGGTCTTGCAACCCGCAGTCACACCAAGGTCGGCTAGACGCTCCACGTAGCTGACCCACCAGGCATCGGGATCAACATCCGCGAAACGAGTCTCGGCGTCGGTAGTTTCAGGAGTCTGATCAAGGACTCGGGTCATCCACACCGCCATGACCCAACGCTCAAGCGGTTCGTCAGGACAAATGAGCCGCTCGCCACACTCGGTCCCTTCCAGAATCCCCGCCGCCGCGAGCCGGTTGATCGACGGTTCATGAACACCGCCGTCATCGTCGAAGCTGTCCGACTCCGCGGCCACGACCGCAGCAGCTACCAGCACCATCAGCACCGAAACCGCACCAACCCACAACAATCGGCCTCGAGTCATCACTCCGCTCCCGTCACGGAAACACAAGGCACCGAATCGTAGCTGCTGGTAACACCCCTGTCAAGGCCGGTCGAGAGTTAACGCGGTGGGCTCGGTCCGCATGTGGTCATCTTCGACTCGAACGACCGGTTCGGCCTGGATGGGGACGCGGAGAGGTTCGCTTCCTTCAGGAAGAGCCCGGAAGAGGGCGACGAGGTGACTGTCGAGGTCCGATCCTTGACCGGGACGCCGTGAACTCCTTCACAAGGTGCGAGTACGCCGACGGTTCCGGTACCTTATCGGGATGGAACTGTGTGGAGAAGCGGTTCGAGCGGATCGAAAAGAACCTCGCCAACCTTACGAGGGTGGTCATCGATCTTGTCGGGACAGTCGGTGAGCTCAAGGACCGTATGGGCGCGCCTCCGCTCCGGTAGAGGTACTCGCGGCCGCCGACTGAACCCCTCTTTCACGAGCGCGTCGAGTTCGACGAGACCCTCGGCGCGGCTCGTCTGCCTCTGGAGATGGGAGAAAAGGTTCGCGACGCGCGAGTAGCCGCGGGGCTGAGACAGCGCGACCTTGCCGCTCGCATGTCGACGAGCCAGGCGGCGGTTGCCCGCCTCGAAGCCAGCGGCACGAGCGCCACGCTCGCGACCCTCCACAAAGCCGCCGCAGCCTTCGACATGTCGATCACGGGTTCACCAAGCTCGACAACGACGCGTCCCGCAGCATCCTCGTAACTCGACCTACGCACCGACCTTACCCCAGGAATCGCTTAGCGCGTCCTCGCGTCGGCGTTGTCAGCATGTGATGGTTGGCAGGTCTTGGGGCAGTGAGGGCAGCCTTATCCTGATACTCGTGATGTCCGTTCCTTCTACGGTTACGGGGCGGGCCTCGCTGCGGGTGTTCGTGATCCCGTCGCCGTCATACCATCAGCGCGGGTTCCCTCCGGAGCGGCATACACATCGATCCTGTACGAACCGTCCCGTACTCTGATCGTGAAGACACCGTCGGAATCCGTCCACCCCCACCCGCTGTTCTCCGTGGTTCCCTGCCACAGCCAGATCAGTAGCCCAGTAGGTTCTCCTCTCCGCGAACACGACCATCGGGTCGTGGAAGAAGCCGCCACCTCGTGTTCTCGCATCCCAGAAGCTGTCGGCCGGGAACTCGGGAAGATCCGAACGAACCGTTGAGCGGGCCATGATCACCACCCTAACGCCCAACTCAGCCATCGTGCTGCTCGGATCCGGGCGAGCGGCAAGCATCTCCCCAAAGATGACCCTAGCAGCGTAGAGGGCTTCGTCAGGAACGGCAGACCCAGAAACGATAGGGATCCCATCGCTGTCCAGGTACTTCGTATAGAACCGGTGAAGGCCGAGAAGGCTCGGCGGCTCAACCGACGGCTCCGAATCGAGCGCCATTTCGGAGGGCGGGCCGGGGAAACCCACCAGCCGAGAAGCCGACAGGGCGCCCCGGTCCGACCCCTAAACCCATGTCCCGACCCAGGCTGGGTTCCTGTATCTGGCTGTGGTGATCGATGTCTGGTCACGGCGGGTGGTGGGCTGGTCCATGCGAGACGACATGGCCACACCGCCGGTAACCGACGCCCTGGACATGGCCATCGCCACCCGCAAACCAACCGGGTGATCCACCACTCGGACCGGGGCAGCCATACACCTCGGGGCCGTTCCGGGCCCGCTGCGCCCAGGCTGGCATCGCGGTGTCGGTGGGACGCCGAGGCGATGCTAACGACTGTGAGGAGAGTGGTGGGGGTCGTTGGGTCGGGTCTGACTCTTGTTACGACCGGCCGCAGAGTGCCTTTGCGTTGATCTGTCGGCACACAGCGACGAGTCCGAGACCGAGGGCCACCCAAGGTACCGTGCGGACAGCGCAACCCTCACCGTTTCCGTCAGGGCTCTCGGCACCCATGGGCGAGAATCACAAAACCGGCTCATCGGATTTCAGTTGGGAGTGACGGTCGCGAGTAGGTCCCAGTTGGGCTTCCCGGCGTAGAGGAGTGCCCGGATTCGGTAGTTCGCGAAGTTCCGGAACCCGAATGCTGCCCGTTTGATCCTTTTGATGAGGTTGTTGAGGGCTTCGGTGGGTCCGTTGGTCACCTTGGAGATGTGCCAGTTCGTGATCTGGGGGGCCCAGCGGGCGATGGTCCGGCCCAGTTTGTTGATCTCGGTTGGGCAAGATTCGTCTTGGAGGTCGTCAGCGAGCTGGAGGGTGTAACGGAGAGCGACCGCGAGGCTGTCGATCTCGTAGATGTCCCACACGGTTTCCTTCGCGTGCCAGGCTGTGCGCACTTCGCCGTGGGGATCGCCGGCGTCGAGGAGACCCCGGAGACGTGTTCGGCCGCGGTCGCTGATCCGCTCCGCCGCAGCGGTGAGTAGCCGACGTGCCCCGTACAGAGGGTCCCCTTTGCGGCCTCTGTGCCCCATGGTTTCGTTCTGAACTCGGCGTCGTACTTCGTCGAGCCTCTGGTTGGCTAAGCGTGTGACGTGGAACGGGTCTGCTACCTGCAGAGCGTGGGGCAGGACCCGGTCGTAGGCTTTCCGGTACGGGCCGGACATGTCCAACACGGCCCAGCGGATCCCCTCGAGCCACTCGGCGGGCTGTGACCGGAACCAGGCTTCGGCACTATTAGCTGTTCTACCCGCCACTATGTCGATCAACTGGTGGCCTCCTACGTCGACGACAGACCTGCACCATTGCTTGGTGCGGAACCGGCCCTTCCGCCAGAACAGCGTCTCATCCACACCCACAGCCTCGACCGTCCCTACCCGATCGCCGTCCGCATCCAGGAGTGCTTGACCCCAGCGGCGGACTTCGTCGTTGACCGTATGCCAATCACAGCCCAGTTCTTCGGCGACCTCTTGGACCGGGCGGCCCGACCGCCCGACCTGGGTGGTGACCCACCGAGCGGCCCGGGATGTCAACAACGCCCGAGCCGGACCGATCGCAGGGTCTTGTTCAACGAACGAAGCGACCGAACACTCGGGCTTCGGGCACGTCCAGCGACGCTTCCGCCAATGGCGGTAGCTGAATTGGTGATCGGCGGGTACGTCGGGAATCTGGTTTGTGGGCTCTTCGGGTGGTCTCTGTGGTACAGGGCATCATCCGGTTGACGTCCGCCTCTAGGGGGAACCCCAATTCCGCGATGACAGCTCGCACCCCCGCGAGGTCGAACTCGATCGGGGGCACGTCCCCGGCGCTTAACCTCTCGATGTCGATGCGTAGCCTGGACTCCTCGGCTTCCCACATTTCCTGCGGGAACGGCGTGTCTTCGTCGTGGTGGGCCACGAACATCTCGGTGTTGAACTCCGGGTTGTGTGCCGAAGCGTTGATCGTATACCAATAGATCGTATACCAATAGAAATCGGTGGGTTGGTTGTCGCCGATCTGGTAGGTGCCGCTAGCGTTCTCGCCCGTCAGGGGGGGGAGGGGGGGCAGCTTCAACCGCAGCATCATGTACGCATATCCCTGCTCTGTGTCAGCAGGGCATACGAAGTAGAGCCGTGGTGGGGTGTCCGTTAGGGACCATTCGGTGGCTGTCTCCAGCGAATACCCGTACCGGTCGGGGCGTTCGGTGAAAGCCTCCCAGTCACCGAATTCAGTGTGTGTCGTCGTGGTGGTGGCGACCTCCGGGTAGTCGTCGAAGAACCCGATCGACGCCTGACAGTTGATGGCGCGGCGTTTGAAAGGGGACACGCCCTCGGAGTCCAGGTCGTCGTACTGGTCCGTTTCTTCGTCACAGTGTGCGATGACGGAGGGGTGGTTGTCCCGGAGCCACTGGTAGGCCCGGACCGCGACGTATCCTTTGGTGGGTGGTTTCCCGTCGGGGTCGAAGGTGTTGGTGTTCGCCTCGGGGGGGTAGTTGTCGAAGAACCCGATGGAGCCCAGGCAGTTGATGGCCTGCCGCTTGAAGGGGGATATGTTCTCGGAGTCCAGGTCGTCGTATTGGTCCGTTTCTTCGTCACAGTGTGCGATGACGGAGGGGTGGTTGTCCCGGAGCCACTGGTAGGCCCGGACGGCGACGTATCCTTTGGTGGGTGCTTTGCCACCCGGGTCGAATGAGAGGCCGACGGGTTGTGCAGCCAGGGCGGTGGCTGCCAGCAGCAGAATCAGGACAAGGGCCAAGACAAGGGCAAGGACACGACGCATGCCAAGTAGCCTACCTCTGTGCGGTGGCGGATGGACAGCCCCACGTTAGCGATGCCGCCAATGAGTTGTTCCTGTTGCTCCGGTTTCCAGGACGGAGTCGTCGCCGTTTCAGATGGCGGACTCGGCATTGACGCTGCCTGGTCGGTTGCTGTCCACGCGCTACAGCCGTAACTCAAGTCTCGCCCCCGACCGCATTCCCGGCTCGCTGGCGGCCTCGGCGGGCTACCTCCACCGCAGCGTCGTTTTACCATTTCCGGAGACAGCTACCGGCTACGCGCCTACCAAGCACAAGCCCGCAAACACCGAACGAAAGGAGCCGCGAACTAGACTCACCAACACCCCCAGGGTGGGGATGCTCCTATGGTTGTCAAATCGGCGGGGCGGCCTCGTGGGTGTGGAGCCAGTCCTGGTATTGGGTGGCGAGGTGGTGGTTGTGGTTGCGGCCGAGCTCGAGTTCGGAGATACGGGCTGTGTGGGTTCCGAGGGTGGAGTTGCCCCGCTTTTCGGACACTTCGCGATTTGTTATCCACAGGGTGGTTGGTGGCTCCTTTCGTAGTCTATGGGTGAGTGGTAGCCGATGGCTGAGTGCTGGCGGCGGGGGTTGTAGAAGCCTTCGATGTAGTCGAAGACGGCGGAGCGGGCTTGGTTGCGGGTGGCGAAGCTGGTCCGGGCTAGGAGTTCGGTCTCGAGGGTGGCGAAGAACGACTCGGCTACCGCATTGTCGTAAGCGTCGCCTCGACGTCCCATCGACACCGAAGTGTTGGCCCGCTCGCATCGGGCCCGGAACGCCCCCGATGTGTATTGGGAACTCCTATCCGAGTGGTGGATCAGCTGGTCGGGTTTGCGCTGTCCGATGGCCATCTCCAGGGCGTCGGTCACCAGTGGTGTGGTCATGTCAGCTCGCATGGACCAGCCCACTACCCGCCGGGACCAGACATCGATCACAACCACTAGATAGAGGAACCCTGCCCGGGTCGGAACATAGGTGATGTCCGACACCCAGGTTCGGTCTGGGCCATCCGCTGTGAAGTGCCGCCGTACCAGATCCGGAGCTGTCCCACGTTCGGGATTCTGCCTGGTAGTAGCTACCTTGCGGCGCCGGTGAACACCCTGGATGGCGGCCTGGCGCATGAGCCGGGCCACCCGCTTGCGGCCTACACAAGTGCCCTCGGCGGCCAGTTCGGCGTGCACACGGGGCGCTCCATAGATGCCCCTGGACCGGCTGTGGATGTCCACAATCCGGTCCCGCAAAGCCCGGTCAGCCAGCTCCCGGGCGGATGGAGAACGGCTCAGCCATGCGTAGTAGCCGCTGGCCGAGCACACCCAGGAGCCCGTGATGACGATCACTGTAATTCCCCAGAGTTGATCATCGAGATTCCCCTTTACCTTGTTAGGTAGCTCTGATGTGTGATTATCGGGGC
>JAPPFW010000015.1 GCA_028821575.1 bacterium
GTCCCAACATTCACATGCGGCTTAACCCGCTCAAACCTCGCCTTAGCCATGGTGTGTCAACCTCCTATGTACTCGCCGCGCACCGAGGCGACGATGCGCTGGGAAACCTGCTCCGGCACGTCGTTGTACGAGTGGAACTGCATGCTCGACGTGGCACGGCCCTGGGTGTTGGACCGCAGATCGGTAACATAGCCGAACATCTCCGATAGGGGAACCCGGGCGTTGATGACCCGGTTCCTCCCTCGCTGGCCCATCTCGCCTATCCGGCCCCTCCGCGACGACAGGTCGCCGATCACCTCGCCCATGTACTGCTCGGGCGTGACCACCTCGACCTCCATCACCGGCTCCAGGAGCTTCACGCCCGCCCGGCGGGCGGCCTCCCTGAGAACCATCGAACCGGCGATGCGGAACGCCATCTCGGACGAGTCCACGTCGTGGGACTGGCCGTCCACGAGGCGGGCCCGCACGTCGACCAGCGGGTAGCCCGCCAGCACTCCCTGATCCAGTGCGGACTCGATACCCGCATCGACCGAGGGGATGTACTCGCGGGGAACCGCCCCGCTCTTGATCTCGTCCACGAACTCGTAGCCGCCGCCCGGGCCGGTGGGCTCGAGGTCCACCTTGACCACCGCGTACTGGCCCTTGCCGCCCGTCTGCTTGACGTGGCGGAAGGCCACGCCGCGGACCGGACCCCTAATCGTCTCCCGGTAGGCCACCTGGGGGCGGCCCACGTTGGCATCGACCCTGAATTCCCGAACCAGGCGGTCGACCAGGATGTCGAGGTGGAGCTCCCCCATCCCGGAGATGATCGTCTGGCCGGTCTCCTCGTCGATGCGCACCAGGAAGGTGGGATCCTCCTCGGCCAGCCGGGCGAGCGACTCCGACAGCTTCTCCTGGTCGGCCTTGGACCGCGGCTCGATGGCCACCGAGATGACGGGCGCGGGGAAGCTTATCGTCTCGAGCAGGACGGGATGGCCCATCGCGGAGAGGGTGTCCCCGGTGGCGGTGTGCTTGAGGCCGACGGCTGCCACGATGTCGCCGGCGAAGACGTCCTCACGGTCCTCGCGGTGGTTGGCGTGCATCCGGAGGAGCCGGCCCAGGCGCTCCTTGCGGCCCTTGGTGCAGTTCATGACCCTCCCGCCCTTGGGGGCGTGGCCGGAATAGACCCGGAAGTAGGTGAGCTTGCCGACGTGGGGATCGCTGACGATCTTGAAGGCGAGAGCGGCGAAGGGCTCGCTGTCGTCAGGAGCACGCGTGACGGTCCCCTGGCAGTCGCCCGGCAGGTACCCCTGGATGGCGGAGACGTCCACCGGACTGGGGAGGTACTCGACCACCGCGTCCAGCAGCAGTTGCACGCCCTTGTTCCGGAAGGCCGAGCCGCAGAACACCGGAGTGAAGAGATGCTGGAGGGTGCCGGCGCGGACGGCGCTGGTGATCTCGCCCGGGGAGATGTCGAGGTCCTCTATGTACTTCTCGAGTAGCTTCTCGTCGATCTCGGCCACCTGCTCGACCAGCTGGCCACGGTACTCGTCGGCGAGGACCGCGTACTCGGGGGGGATCCGGCCGGTGTTCCAGGTGCGCCCGTCGTCGCCCTTCCAGGTGTGGGCGACCATCTCGATCAGGTCGATGACACCCGTGAATCCGGTCTCCTCCCCGATGGGGAGCTGCATGATCATAGGTACGGCGCCGAGGCGCTCCTCGATGGAATCAACCGCCGCGAAGAAATCTGCCCCGACCCTGTCCATCTTGTTGATGAAGCAGATGCGGGGCACGCTGTATCGGTCGGCCTGGCGCCATACGGTCTCGGACTGGGGCTCCACCCCTGCCACCGCGTCGAAGACCGCCACCGCGCCGTCCAGTACCCGGAGGGAACGCTCCACCTCGACGGTGAAGTCCACATGGCCGGGTGTGTCGATGATGTTGATCCAGTGGCCGTGCCACTCGCAGGTCGTGGCGGCGGAGGTGATGGTGATGCCCCGCTCCTGCTCCTGCTCCATCCAGTCCATGACCGCGGCACCCTCGTGGACCTCGCCCAGCTTGTAGGTCCGGCCCGTGTAGTAGAGGATGCGCTCGGTCAGGGTGGTCTTGCCCGCGTCGATATGAGCCATGATCCCGATGTTCCGTGTGCGGCTCAGCGGGTACTGGCGCAGATGCGTCAAGGTGTTGGGGGTGGTCATCGCTTTGTCTCTTACACCGAATCGTTCTGCTTCCCTGTTTCTGCCGTTCTGCCGGTGCTACCACCGGTAGTGGGCGAAGGCCTTGTTGGACTCCGCCATCTTGTGGAGGTCTTCCTTGCGCTTTATGGCGGTCCCCGTGTGGTTGGAGGCGTCCAGGATCTCGTAGGCGAGGCGCTCGGCCATGGTCTTCTCACGGCGCCGCCGTGCGTAGCCGACCAGCCAGCGCACCGCCAGCGTCGACGCCCGCCGGGGCCGCACGTCGACCGGCACCTGGTACGAGGTGCCGCCCACGCGCCGGGAGCGCACCTCGACCTGGGGTCTGAGGTTGTCGATCGCCCGCTTCAGCACGACCAGGGAGTCCTGGCCGCTCCGGCGGGAGACGATCTCGAGCGCCCGGTAGACGATCTTGCGGGCCTTCTCCTTCTTGCCCTTCAGGAGGACCTGGTTGATGACCTGGCCCACCATGACGTTGCGGAATACCGGATCGGGATCGACGGGCCGTTTCTCGGCGGGTGCCCTGCGCATCAGCGGCCCTTCTTGGATCCGTAGCGGGACCGGGCCTGGCGGCGTCCCTCGACGCCCGCGGCGTCGAGCGTGCCTCTGATCACCTTGTAGCGGACACCGGGCAGGTCCTTGACCCGCCCGCCGCGCACCAGCACGATGGAGTGCTCCTGGAGGTTGTGCCCCTCTCCCGGGATGTAGGCGGTGACCTCCATCCCCGAAGTGAGGCGCACCCTGCACACCTTTCGAAGCGCCGAGTTGGGCTTCTTGGGGGTGATCGTGTAGACGCGGGTACACACACCGCGCCGCTGGGGCGACCCGGCGAGACCCGGCGTCTTCTCCTTCCGCGCCTTGGGCTTGCGACCCTGGCGCACCAACTGCTGGATGGTCGGCAAATCCTGCTCCTCGGATACGCAGGCGAAACCCGGCCCGCGCGGACCCTCGATGCATGAGGAACCGACCGGGCGGGACTCGCATCCGTTCGTCTACCGGTCCGCGTATCACGGCGCCGCCGCGACCGGCGGCCCGCGACCCGGCGAACCCTTACTTGTGCCGACCCATGCCCGGACTCGTCACCGGCATGGGATCAGACCGGTAGCCCGTCAGGACACGGGAAAACAGACGTGCATGTGCACAAACCGGGAGTATATGGGATATGTGCGGAGCCGTCAATGAGAGAACCGCAGAGGGCTCGGAATGGCGCGGCCGGGAGGACTCGAACCCCCAACCTTCTGATCCGTAGTCAGACGCTCTGTCCATTTGAGCTACGGCCGCACGATCTCAGGTCGGACCTATATGTAATGACAACGGTAGTCGCGGTACGCCGGAACCGAAACCCAGGGAAGTCGGCAGTGGGCAGTGGGCAGAGGTCGGTGGCCGGGTATCACCCAACGGACAACGGGCAACCGCTCAGCGTGAGTAGCGGTCCGAGGTGTGGACGGAACCGGGCGGCTCCCGGCCCAGCAGTTCGATGATCCTCCCGCCGGTGCCGGTGAGCCAGTCGAACAGGATCTTCACGTCGGTACCGATGCAGAAGTGCTTGACACCGAGATCCAGGTACCGTTCCATGCCTTCTCTGCCCCTGAGTTCGGCTCGGGGGGCGATACCCATCCGCAGGGCGGTGGCGATCACATGCTCCTCCGCCTCCCGGACCCGGGGATGGTCGAACTGCCCGGCCAGTCCGATGCTCATCGAGTAGTCGGCGGGTCCGAACTGGACCATGTCGACCCCTCCGACCGAGAGCAGCGCCTCCAGGTTCTCCACCGCGTCGTCCTTCTCGATCATGAGGGCCACAACCGCCTGGTCGAGCGCCTCTACGAAAGCCGGGGTACCGGCCTCCAGCACGAGCCCGACGTCGCGGCGCATCCCGACCCCGTGCCGCCCGCCCGAGCCCGGGGCTTCGGCGCGGACCGCACTCACGCACTCCTCCACGTCCTCGACCGTCCTGGGATCGGAGAAGAGGACGTTCTGGATCCCGGATCCAAGCGCCCTAACGGCCAGGTAGGTGCGGGGCTCCTGCTCGATCTTCATCATCGAGGACATGTGGTCGAAGAGATCGACCGCCCGCCCCAGGTTCTCCAGCGAGTACAGGTCGTAGGGTCCGTACTCGGCCACGAACTCCACGTAGTCGAACATGCCGGACAGCCCGACCAACTCCACGATGGACGGCCACGAACTGAGTATGTGGGTCCCCAACGTAGGCTGGTCGGCGTCGAGCAGCTCCCGTAAATGGTTCCTGCGCATCCGATATCCCTCCCAGACCGTCAGGGCAAGGGATCTTATCGTCCGGGTTCGCGCTCGCTGCGGATCATGCAGCACTCGGATCTCAGCCCTGGCATGCGACCAGACCCGCCGGATCGGCGAATATGCCGTTGGCGTACTGGAGCTCCCGGACATAGCAGATGATCTTGTTCACCTCCTCGGGTGACAGGCCTGGCACGGGATCCATATCGCCGAACTGCCAGTGATGCTGGGGCGATCCCACCTCGACCGCGCGGACGAAACTGAAATCGGCGTGGTGGCCCGGCTCGTAGATCTTGTCCACCAGCGGAGGACCCTGCGATGATCCTCCGGCACTGGCACCATGGCACTCCGAGCAGTTGGCGCCGAACAACTCCGCGCCTTGGAGAGCGGTGTCCGAGAGGTCGGGAACACTCACCGAAACCCCCGGGGCTTCGGCCGCATCCGCGGTCGAGTACCCGTCATCCTCACCTTCGCCACACCCCGCCAACCAACCGGAGGAAACGATGGCCACCAAGGCCAGTAAACCCCTCCGGCGTACCGCTTGACCGAACATTCCTGACTGCTCTTCCCGTCGTCGCCTCACCGCCCACTACCGGTCCCTGGCACTCGCCAGCCGGACAAGGATGCCCGGTTCGCCGCGGAGAGGGAGGGATTTGAACCCTCGAGGAGGTTTACCCCCCTACTCGCTTAGCAGGCGAGCGCCTTCGACCGCTCGGCCACCTCTCCCTTGACGGCTCAACAATAGCCGGGCGACCATGCCAGGGCTCTCGGGCGACGATCCGCGGACAGTTGCTCGTCGACGAACAGGCCGAACCCGAGGTGATCGTGTGCGATGCAGCGGCTGGATTCCCGGCCGGGACAATTCGACGCCCAGTGGCCTGCCTTGCAGCGCAACCAGCCGCCGTGTTGCCGAAAGCCATGCCAAGAGCTATGTTCGCCAACGCGGAGCTACGCCGCATCGACGGACCCACCCAAGGAGCTTCAATGCCGAACCCAGTAGTGCACTTCGAAATCGTGGGGAGGGATGGAGCGAGGCTCCAGCAGTTCTATCGTGACGCCTTCGACTGGGCCATCGACGTTGATAACCCGATGGCCTACGGCCTCGTCGAAGCGCAGGGCGACGGTATAGGCGGCGGCGTTGGACAGGCAATGGGCCCCGAGCCCTACGCCACGGTCTACATCCAGGTGGACGACATGCGATCGGTGCTCGACCGGGTCGAGTCGCTCGGGGGTGAGATCGTCGTGGACATCACCACGATCCCGGGCATGGTCACCTTCGCCCACTTTCGCGATCCCGAAGGCAACCTCATCGGCATGGTGCATTCAGAGACACCACCCGCCGAGTAGCTCTGCGCAGGCCGTCGACGAGCGGGTGTGCCCCAATCCGGGTCCTCCTAACCGGACCATCCACATGAACCGTCCGGTGTTTGCCTGAGGGAGTATCCATCAAGCGAGTCAACCTCAGCTAAAGGTCCGGACGCGGCACCGTCAGCAGGACGTTTCATCGGCTTTTGGGATCCATGGTTGACGATCATCAGCAGCGGTACAGGTTGATGCCGAGTCTGTGTTCTATGTACCACAGGCGGTCACTTCTCCTACCCGGTCCAGGGTGAGAGCGTGACGCAGGCTTGCAGGTACCGGTTTGAGCCTCCTCACCGGGGGTCCGGGCCACGGTCCGGAGAACGAGCCGGTCAGGTGAGCGACCTTCGGGCGTCGTCCCGCCGTGCGCGGAGTACAACGTCTTGGTCGTGGTGGTGATGGGTCGATGAGCCGGGCGGCCTGTCTCGGACCTCGCTGGTCACGATGGTCCAACCCGGCGTGGATCGGATGGCTGACTCGACGTGGTCGACGCCGACGAATGCTGCCCGGTCCCACTGTGCGATGTGGCCGTCGTCGGGTGTCGGAGCGTCCGAGCGTGGGGGTGCGTGTCCGACCATGAGGAGCGTGCCGCCGGGAGCGACCGCGTTCATGATGTTTGCGATCGCGCGGTCGTCCCCCGTCCGGTGGATGGCCGAGTAGAACAGCGAGACGAGGTCGTAGGTGTGGTCGCCGAAAGCATGCTGTGCGTTGGCGTCGGTTGTCACGCATCGGATGTCCGCTCCCACGGTGGCGGCTTTGGAGGCGAGGCGATCGAGTCCGGCTTGGGCCACGTCGGTTGCGGTGACGTCCCATCCCCGCTCGGCTAGCCATAGGGAGTCGCCACCTTCGCCGGCTCCGACATCGAGGGCGCGTCCTGGTCTCGTGGATACGATCTCTGCGACGAGGGTGCCGTTGGGTGCGCCGCTCCACACCTCGTCGCCCGAGTAGCGGGCGTTCCACTCAGCTTCAGCAGGCGACCGGCGGCGTGCCGTGGCCTGATCTCGCGTGGCAAGGTCGAATGCCACCATGGCGCCGACGTAGCTGCCGTTCGCCGCTGCCGCGAGAACCTGCTGGCTCGGGTCGATGACGTTGCCGGCCGCGTACAGACCGTCGACAGCCGTCTCGCCGGTCGGGCCCGTGGCGACGAAGTCCGCCACACCGATCGGGTGAGGTTCGGGCGTGAGCCCGAGCTCGCTGAACGGCTCGATACGGGGCCGCAGGTAGGTGGTCACCACCACCGCGTCGGCGGGGAGGTGACGTCCATCGGTCAGTTCCACCGCCTCGAGCGTCCCGTCCGGCCCATCAATGATCCGCCGAACGTCGCTGTGGAGCACTTCGGTCCCGCCGGCCTCGAACGCGGCCACGTCGTCCGCGTCGATGTCGAGGTCGGGACGGATCACCAGGGTGAATTGGTCGCTGAGATGATCGAACAGGCGCGCCGGGTGCAAGCCGGCCGGATGGGTGACGATCTGGACGAGTCGTTGCCCCCGGACCTCGTAGCCGTGGCAGAACGGGCAGTGAACGACCGTCTCGCCCCAGTGATGGGCGACTCCTTCGATCGCTGGAAGTTCATCGGTCACGCCCGTGGCGGCGACAACCCGGCGGGCGCGGATCGTCACGCCAACGGCGTCGAGCCAGAACCCATCAGGGTCGCGGTCGACAGCCTCGACGCGCCCTTTGAGAATCTCGCCTCCGTAGCGCCGGAGTTCAGACCTGCCCGCGGAGATGAGTTCGGTAGGGGCTTCGCCGTCGTAGCCGAGGTATCCGTGCACATGGGCAGCCGACGCGTTGCGGGGTTCGCCGCTGTCGATCACGATCACCGACCGGTTCTGGCGTTGGATCTGCAGAGCTGCGGCGAGGCCGGCAGCCGAACCGCCCACGACCGCAACATCGCAACGTCGAGTAGCCGGGGAGTGCTGCTGTTCGCTCATGACTCCAACCGCATGATGTTGATCCACATACTGCACGTCATCTTGCTATATGCGCAATTACGGACGCTCCGGGAGGGTCCGGATCGAGGCGGTGGCTAGGGAGTCGACGCGTCGGTCGGCACGGTGAGCCAGGCACTGCACTTGAGGGCTACAACCTTCGACGGTTCGGTGCAGTTGGGATCATCCAGGGGTCACTGGTAGGAGACGAATACGGGGACGGGGGTGAGTTCCAGGACCTGTGCGGGTGTGGCGGTGGGGTCGTCCTCGTCGTAGAAGTTCTTCCATCCCCAGCGGAAGTGGGGGTTCTCGGGGTCTCTGGTCAGTGCATTCCAGGTGTTGTGTTTGAGCTCCAGAGCTCCTTGCCCGTCCATCTGGATGACGACGGCCAACTCGGGGGGTGTGTGGATTCTGGCCCGGTTGGTGATCATGGAGTGCCGGAATTGGTGGACTATCAGCAGCTTCTGGGGCAGGGCTTCTTCCCTTACGATCGCGGCGAGCCAGGAAACCACCCTGTTGATCTCCTCCGCATCGACAGTGCCTATCTGCTGTAGGTGGACCTGGTGCGGTTTCAGCCGCCACTCGGGGTCCAGGGCCAGGCCTACGTGTGGTAGGCGTAGGAACTCTTCGTAGAGCTTGGCTTGGGTGAGGAAGTCGGACCGGCCCGGCTGGAGGTCGAGGACCACGTAGATACCGTTGTCGGCGGCTGTTCGTATCCAGGGGCGGATCACCTCCCGGCTGGTAGCGGCGGAGTAGTCGCCGTCCTTCCCGGGCTCCGCGGAGGCGACCGTGGCGATGATCTCGAAGGTGGGGAGGATCCGGGCATCGTCCGCTCCGTATCCCGCGGTGATCTTGTTGAGCCGTTCGATGCCTTCCTCCGGGTCCTGTTCTCCGAGGACGCCGAGCCGCGGGGTGGTGGGATGCCCGTATATGGCCACGAGCCGTCTTTGGTCTGTCCCGTCGAACAGGACCAGGCCCCCGCCGGGTATTTCCACGTCTCGCAGGACGACCTCTAGTTGCCAGACGGCTTCGGGGCCGAGGTCGGACATGAGCCTTAGCGTCTCGGCACGGGCAATCAGTTGGCGGGTCTGAGCGGGGAGGGTCCGAAGGTCCGATTCGGCGACGACCACGACGGCTCCCAGGTTGGCGGCCGTGACCGCTAACGGCGCGGCCGCAGTATCCGGGTTGACCAGCCAGACCTCCGCGGGACTTGAGGCGGCGACGGGAAGGCGCACAACTTCCGATCCGACCAGCACCACCTGTTCGGACACCGCTGGGGGCATGAGAACCGCTCCGGGGTCGACCTGCAGCACCCGCAGGTCGTAACTGACCAGCGCGCGCTCGATGTCCTCGCTTACACCTGCAACCCGCACCGTGGCGGGCTCCAGCCGTTCCAGTTCGGCAATCACACCAAGCGTCAAGTGGTTGCCGACGAGCAACAATGGTCCGTCGACACCCGCGGCTGCCAGCGTGGCCGCGGCCTGGGGATCATCCACCGGCGCGAGCCCAACCTCGAGGGCGCAACGATAAGCCGCAGTGGAGAGCTCCAGCGAGGCTGTTGCCGGATCGGTCGGTGCCGGGCGGAATCCGGACGGGATCGAAGGGGCGCAATCGCGCTGCGTCTCCATGGCCGGTGTCGTCTGATCCCAGCAGGATCGCGACGGTTCCCATGCTGAAAACCCCTGTTCGGCGTACACAGCAGCTGCCATCGCCGCGTTGTCCGCCGGGTCGTACGGGTGTAGGTTTTCGAACAGGGGCGCCCACCAGCGGTCGTTGATCTGCCACAGACCGTGGTCTCTGGACCCGTTCGGGTTCAGGTGGACGGCTGCCGGGTCAAGGTTCGATTCGCATCTGGCAATAGCCGCAAACACGGGCGGCAGCCCCGCTTCCCTCACCAGGTCCGTTATGGGTGGGACGCCGGCCGGTGGCACGTTCGGCGGCGGCGTGACGAGCGTGGGTGCCGACTGCTGCGTGTCTGTTTCGGCCGCGTCCTCCGTCGACAAGTAGTCGGCCGGAAAGAAAGCCACAATCGCCATCACGACGATACAGAGATGTAACAACACCTTGCGCATCCCGAAAACACTTTAAGCTTCCGAGACACAAACGCAGAGCCTTTCCACCGAACGGGGCGTCTGATACCTGCCCCGAGCCGATCCCAACTCCCGGCGGGCGGGAGTGCGGCTAGCTAGGAGGTTTCCCGGTCCCGTCGCCAGGAGCCCGCGGGCCGGCCTCCGGGAGCACCGGCACGCGCTTCGCGTATCCGTCTGGTTGTGCTCACCCCTGGCGCGGGCGTCGTAGTGCGTGATGTCGGTGTGTCGAGTCGTGCACGGAGGAGTTGACGGTCAAAGGAACGACGTTGGTCACGGTCGAACTGTTCCCAATCGAGTTTCAGCCGCTCCTTCATCAGCCGGCGGCGTCTACCCTCTCCTTCGTCCATACGAGCATCCCCTTCCAAAGAGGGGAAGCGCGGCGCCTGTCCATAGCCTAGGCACGAGGATAGCCAAACCGGGGGATCTCAGGGACTCCGCTACTGCACCGCCCCGATCCTGGTTCCCGAGCCGGGTTGACATCTCGCCGGGCATTCGGTAGTATGGGGATTAGTAACATGTTAGGAAACTGCTGATGGTTGCGCGCAGCATGACGGGACATCACCATTCGATCCGGGAAAAGGTGGAGCGGACCCCTGCCGAATCGATCGAGCGATCCCTGGTCTGGATGGGGCGGATTGTCGTGATCGTTTCGATCGTGCTCGTCGGCACGCATGTCGACGGGAGGGCGCTCAGCTCGACGGCGTTGCTGATGGTCGTTCTGTACGTGGGCTATGTGATCAACTACTGGGATGTTCTGCGGTCCCGCCGGGTCGAGGCCACCGTCCTCACCGCCATCGCCATTGCCTTGGCGGTGTTCTGTCTGACCACCGAGGTACTGCAGTTGGGGAAGGGCGCGGGAGTCGGTCTCTTCATCTCGGCATCGCTCGCGGTGTTCTACCTGGTCGCCGCGTCCTGATGGCGACCCCACCGCAGGCACCGGCCGGCGGGCCGGGCCGGACTGACCCGGTCGAGTGGCGGATCCACCAGTGGGAACAGATCCTCCCGGGATCCCGATTCGACCGGATCGGGCCCGCGGCCCGGATCGTGCACCTCGGTGCGGAGTTGACCAAGTCGATGGACCGGATAGCGAAGCGCGAGGGTCTCTCCAACCAGGAGGACTATCAGGTGCTCTCCGCGCTCCGGGTCGCTACAGGCCCCATGACGTCCACCTCGCTGGCGACACGGCTCGAATCGTCCACGGCAACGGTGGTTAACCGCATCGACCGCCTCGAAGCACTCGGCTACGTCCGTCGTGAACCGCATCCCATTGACCGCCGTTCGGTGCATGTCGCGATCACCGCGGAGGGGGCAGCGTGTGTGGAGCGGACCGTGGTCGCTCGCACCGCCGAACGCGAACACTTCCTGTCCGTACTCACCGACCGCCAACGAGACACTCTGGAGAAGTTGCTGGCGAAACTCGGTTGAACCCGACCCCTCCTCAGCCGTTCGCATCCCGCTACCTCCGAGAGCAGCCAAGGTGCCGACAGAAGCTGGCCGGTATCGGGACCGCAGCGGACTGGTGTTCCCATCTGGGACCGGACGGCGACTATCCGACGCGACCCTCTCGAAACCCCTACGAGAGAACGGCATCCCCGTAGTACCACACGGCTACCGGTCAAGCTACCGGGACTGGGTAGCCGAACTAACCGACCCACCCCGGAAAACCTGCGAACTAGCCCTAGCACACGTCAACAGCGACCGGGTCGAAGCCGCCTACCTACGAAGTGCGGGTTTGTGCGGCTGCGTCGGTAGGTCCGTCGCCGGCGGAGAGATGGCCGGCGTGGAGACGTCCGGGGTGGTACAGAGGTTGAGGCCCCCCGCCCTCAAGCGGGCCGGTTTGCAAGCGCACTCCGTACTGGCTCGGTCCTGTCCCTCCCAGCCGGAGCACTCTCTGGTCAATCACCAATCACTCACTCCCGCCCGGAGATGGAGATCCGTGCTCGTGGCCGTCCCTGTGGTTTCCACCGTGCACCAGTAGCTCGGGAGCAGCCCTACGGTCGATGGGGGTTTCCTCTCCATGGTGAGAAACGTCTGTATAGGAGGGTCGACTCGTGCTGGGAATCGAACTCAGGAACATGGCGTCCCTTGTCGTCCTCGTCGCGGCATCGGTTGCACCGGCTCCGGCGACGGCAGACGTATCGGGGCCGCCGCCGCAGGATGTGAGGGCGACGCCGATCGGGCACGGCCAGATACACGTCTCGTGGTCCGACCCGCTGCCGGAGGCAGGGTCCACCACCGAGTACCGGTACAAGATACAGTGGAGGTCCGGCTCCCAAGAGTACGGCACGGCGAGGGAAGCGATCTCGACGGGTACCGACGCTGAGATCGTATGGTTCGCCGGCTACCTGGATGATCCTGCGTTACGTTACGACCTGTTCCACCGTCTGGAGGGGATGGAGGACGGTGTCGAGTACACCGTCAGAGTCATAAGGGTGAGCAGCGACGGCGAGAGCGAGCCTTCCGAAGAGGCCAGCGCCACGCCCGTCACCTCCGAAGAGCTTCTTGCTATGACCGTTGACGATCTGATCGTGAGGTACGGCGAGGACTCCCCGTGGATCGAACTGACTTGGGAGTTCTTCCGGGATGACATGCCGTTCTTCATTGGCGAGATCGATAGCGGCGCCAGCGGCAAGTACCGTGGATACTGCGACCCGGATCCGGTGTCCGGGCTTCACCTGTGTACTACCGGCTCGATATGCCTGGATGATCCGGTGAACGAAGACCTGATCCTGCACGAGTTCGCCCACGCTTACTCACTGGATGTCGGGATCCTAGAGGATCATCCTGATGAGGCGGAGGGCGTCGCGATCGCCTTCATCTACTTGGGAACGCTGATCGACGAACCGAACAATGCCTGCAACAGGGAAGAGTTCCTAGCCGACCTGATGAGTTTCCGGGAACTGGGCGACAAGGCCGATCCGTACTACTGGCGTTTCTGCGGGTACCCATCTATCCCCCAAGAGGCACTCGAGATCGTGGGTAGCGCACTCGACGGCAAGCCACCGGACTGGTTCAACGAGACGTATTCCGGATCCGCCACTCCGGACCTGGAACGACTCTGGGCGGACATCCAAGACTTCGCGCCGAGGATTGCGAATTATCATCACCGAGAACAACAGGTCGTCGTATACAACCTTCGAAACGCGTTCGGTGGATACTGCGACAATGCCAACGCAACCGCCTCCATGTTCGGTGACGGACCGACCAGAAACCCATGGCGGGAAGGCGGATGCGTACCAACCGCGCCGTCCGTCGCAGTGGCTCCGGGAAACGACGCAGATGTCACGGTTTCATGGACCGTGCCCCGCGACGATGGCGGCGCGCCCGTCGAGGGGTACAAGATCCAATGGAGATCGGGTGGTCAACAGTACGGCGGGTCGAGCCAGGTGGTGATCAGCGATCCTTCAACCCTCCGATACCGTCTACGCGGTCTCATCCCAGGTGTCCGGCATCAGGTTCGGGTCCTCGCCTACAACACCAACGGCGACGGAACACCCTCCGACGAACTGGAAGGCATGATCGACCGCAACCATGCAGGGTCTCCGTGGAGTCCGCTCCGGCCGGAGTGGCTGATCGGTTAGAGGACGAGGCAGGACCACTGGCGCCCTCCAACGGATTCCCTCCTACCCATACGCCGGCCTGTCGGTGTTGGGGTTCAGCACCCGTGGACTGGTGGGTAGCGGGTGCGGGGGCCGGCGCCGGCCCAGTCCATATGGTTACGGATGTACTGGTTGGCCGAGTCACGTGGCGGTGTGTAGTCCCAGGAGAGTCGGTCTCCAGTCTCCATAGCAGCGCGCACGACCCGGCGAGATCTCTGGGACGCCAGCACCCGTTCACGGATGGCGGCACTGTCCCACCGCTCGGTCACTTCGACGGCCAAGTCCGCCGCTAGATCGACGTGGTCGGCGTCACCTACCAGGTTGTTGCGCTCGAGCGGGTCGGACTGCACGTCGTAGAGCTGCGGCGGGTCGGTGTCGCAGTGGATGTACTTGTAGCGTCCACGTCGGATCATGAACATCGGATGCGAGGTCATCACGCCCGTGTACTCGCAGGTCGTCTCGTCGACGGGGTCGTGGCCCCCGGTGGCGCTATCCCAGAGGCTACGACCGGAGGGAGGGGCGGCCAGGTCCGGCCACGGTCCCCCGCCGGTGGCCATGTCGAGCAGGGTAGGAACCATGTCCAGCAGTGAGCAGGCGTTGGGGACAGTACGGTTGACGATGTCGGGTCCGGCCACAATCAGGGGAACCCGTGCGGAGCGCTCGAAGAACGACATCTTGAACCAAACGCCTCGGTCGCCCAACATGTCGCCGTGGTCGCTTGTGAAGACCACGACCGTGTTGTCAAACTGGTCGGTCTCCTCCAGCACCCGCACCAGCCTTCCCAGCCAGGAATCTACATAGCTGGTGTTGGCGTAATACGCATGGCGGGCGTTGCGGCACTGGGCCTCGGTGTATCCCACCGTGTCGGCCTCGATACCGCGGCGGATCCGGACGGTGTGCGGATCCAGGGACTCGGCCGGGGGAACGTCGGGCAGGTCGATGTCGTCGGGGTCGTAGAGACCCCACCACTCCGGACGGGCCACATAAGGATCGTGGGGGTGGATGAACGACACCGCCAAAAAGAACGGGCGGTCGTCGGTGTCCCGCGCCATGTCGTAGAGGTGCCTAACCGCCGCGAAGCCGACCTCCTCGTCGTAGTCGATCTGGTAGGTGGCCGCCGCCCGGCCGGCCTCGGACAGACTCGTCATGTTGTGCCACCACTTGCCCATCCGCTCCGCGGGTGACTCCCAATCCGCCGTCCAAGCGAAATCCGCCGGATACACATCGGTCGTGAGCCGCTCACCAAAGCCATGCAACTGGTCGGGCCCCACAAAATGCATCTTCCCCGACAGCGTCGTGCGGTATCCCGCCAGCCTCAGGTAATGGGCCAGCGTTGGCACCGACGCCGGCAACTCCGAACCATTGTCCCAAGCGCCGATCTCCGTCGCGGGCCGGCCCGTCAGCATCGAGTACCGCGACGGGGCGCACAAAGGGTAGGGGCAATAAGCGGTGTCAAAGCGGGCCCCTCGCTCCACGAGAGCATCCATCGCCGGGGTGCGAACAACCGGGTGTTCGTACGCCCCGGTGAACTGCGGCGCCAACTGGTCGGCCATCACGAACAAGATATTCGGCTGCGAACCGGCCATATAGACGCACCTCCGTTCCCCACAGGCCGCACGGCCGACGTATCAGCCCCTAACGGGACGACCGAACACAGCCTACCCGGACGACCCCCAGAGCCACCACGACCCAGCACAGTACAAGTTCACTTAGGCCCAGTGGACAGTCAAGAACACCGAGTTACACTACAAGTGATAACCAACGTTTCAATCTACCTATGTACCTGCGAATATGAAGTGTATGGGCGGAGGGAGTGACCGCCGTTTGTTTATGTCGTGTGGTTCCACAACAGCCCACTGCTGTCGCGAATAGCCTGGTTATAGGGGGTGTTTGTTGCTTCTGGTGGTTTCAGACTGTACCGTCTAGTGGCACCGCTAAAGTGATAACTGAAGGTGATAACCGAACAGGGGAGGGAGACGGGTGAGGCGTCCACGGATTCTATCGGCGGCGTTTGTGCGTACCGTGACCCGACCGGGCCGTTACGGCGACGGCCGGGGCGGCTACGGGCTGAGTCTTCTGGTGAAACCTATGGCGAACGGGCGGTTGTCGAAGACGTGGAGCCAGCGGGTCCGTTTCCACGGTCGGGTCACCAACATCGGCCTGGGTGCGTATCCGATCGTCTCGTTGGCAGAAGCCCGCAAGAAAGCTGTGGCGAACCGGCGGACGATCGAAGCGGGACTCGACCCCCGCGGTAGCCGCGTACCCAGCTTCTCCCAGGCCACCGAGAAGGTGATAGCTATTCACGCTGCCGGGTGGAAACCGGGCGGCAAATCAGAAGCGCAGTGGAGGGCGTCGCTCACCACTTACGCGTATCCGAGGTTGGGACGCCGAGGGGTGGATCGGATCACGACCGCGGATGTGATGGCTTGTCTGGTTCCGATCTGGCATACCCGACCCGAGACGGCACGGCGGGTACGCCAGCGTATCGGCGCGGTGATGCGCTGGGCGATCGCGCAGGGATACCGGACGGACAACCCGGCGGGGGATGCCATCGCGGCGGCGCTTCCCTCGAACATGGGCCGGCGGCGGCATCACCGGGCGCTGCCCCACGCCGACGTGGCGGCGAGCGTGGCCAGGGTACGGGCTTCCGGCGCGTATCCGACCACGGTGTTGGCGTTCGAGTTCCTGGTCCTCACCGCTTGCCGCTCCGGCGAGGTACGGGGCGCACAATGGGACGAGATCAACCCCGACGAAGCGACCTGGACCATACCGGCTTCCCGGATGAAAACCGCCCGGCAGCACCGGGTACCGCTTCCGGTCCGGGCTGTGGAAGTTCTTGGCGAAGCCGACCGGTTCCGGGACCGCAGCGGGCTGGTGTTCCCGTCGCCCACCGGGCGGGAACTATCCGACGCGACCCTTTCCAAACTGCTGCGGGAACACGACATCCCCGCAGTGCCCCACGGATACCGATCAAGCTTCCGGGATTGGGCAGCCGAACTGACCGACATACCCCGCCAGATCTGTGAACTCGCCCTCGCCCATGTCAACAACGACCGGGTCGAAGCCGCCTACCAACGAAGCGACCTCTTCGACCGACGCCGCCAACTCATGGCAGACTGGGCCGACTACCTACACAACCAGACCCGCGGTTAACCCACGGGCTTGGCCTACCATCCCGGCCCGACCCTAGGGGAGGGACGCGGTCTCGAGTCGGGTGTAATGGCGACCGAGCACCGCGGGGTAGCTAGCCTGCGATGGTGGGACTGGGCCGAGCAGGTGGATATGCTGACAGTTGACGCACCCCGGTCTCCCTAATGGTTCAGGGAAGGAGGATAGGCGGCTAATCGGTAGTCGGCGTTGTCCTTGGGCTGCCGCCCTCACCCGGTCCCTCCCCTTTGGGATACGGTGTGATGCTGGTGTTCGTGGTGGCGTATCCGGCTTCTGCCTGTTAACGAACGGGCTTTAACCCCGCCTCGGTGTAGGCCAGATCAACCATGGCATCGTACTCCAGTTTCTCTCGGCGCATAGCGATGGCTGTTTCCCGCCAGCAGCCCGGGCAGGTGGTGGCGTGGCCGTCGCCCGGCCACTGGATCACATGCTCTACCCGTTCGGGTTCCCCGAACAGACGGGGCATCCACTTGGTCTCGAAGCGCCATCCGGCGGCGCATTCGCACAAGACGCAGCCACTGACAGCGTTCGGGTGATGTAGTAGTTGGTGACAGCACGGGTTCATTCGTGCCCTCCTCTCCTTGGGAAGGGTACCCTCGGTCCAGCCGAAATCCTACAAACAGATGGACGGCCCCTCAGAGCCGAAGCCTTGGACTCGACAGTTGATCCGGATCGGGTTCGGCGCTTGGACAGGTACGGGACCAGGTGGCGGGACGATGCTCGTATGCGACAGCCGAGATCTGTGGGATCGCTGCGGTGAGGACCCTGAGGGTGCTGGCCGGGCATCCCGCCCGCACAGATCCGTCGGGGTACGGGACACCACCACCAGCACCGACTGGGCCTGCGCCTGCTACACGCAGAAACAGTACTGTTTCCACCACCAGACGAAGCCCCCGATAACCCACCGTGCAGAGGACCCGACATCGGGCTCCTGGCAACCGGCCCCGTGACCAGGCCCCGGCGGAGCCCACAAGCCGGCCGGAACCTCCGCCGAGAGGCAGACGGGTTCGCGCCCGACCTTCTGTCGGAAGTGTAGCCGGTACCGTTTCCGGTAACGCTCCCATCCGAATGAAATCGTTTCCTGCCAAACAAACGAAACGTTACCGGCCCGGCTCACCCCGGACCATTGGCATAGCCTGTGTGCAACATCGCAAGGGCCGGCCCCATAGGATAGGGAAGGGGGGTTCCGATGTTCAACACCTCGCGACTGCGACGCAGCATTGCAATCCTGGCAGCATTTACCCTGCTGGTAACAGCCGCAGCAATGGCCGACCCCGCCAACAGCCAGATCCCCGCAGGCTACGCTGGCTGGGCCGCCGAAACCGACTACGTGGTTTCGACAACCAGCGATACTATTAACGACCGTTGAGTTTCACTCGTACTGGATGTCCACTGTTTGTTGGGGGATAGTTGTGATGACCGGGGTGGCCAGCCCCAAGAAACGGGGGCACCCACCACTGTGAGTGAGTTTCAGTGGTCGCTATCTCAGGGCCAACTATTCTGAGCATCATGGGGATCGACGTCACATACCGGTATCAAGACTCAGGCAATCAACGATCCAAGCGGAAACGGATGCGCCTACTCGGAAAGATATGGAACGTCTGCCCGCACATCCACTCCGTCAACCTGACGTCGGACGATGCCGGGAGCCCCGCCGTCGCTGTCCAATACGCGTTCGAGACCTTCTACGGCACATTGGACTACTTCTGCATGATCTGCCACTCAAGATGGTCCCAGCACCGCATTGACCTGTTCCAACACGAGCTGATGACGGTAACCCAGCGCGACCTGTCAGGCACCACCCGTGACATCCTTGAGCGGACGAAGAAGGCCGACAAATTGATTCGCAAGCTGAACCGGCTAGGAGGAGCGCCCTAAACGGACTCGTCGGTCTCTGACCCGAACAACCCTAGTTGACGGTCTGACGTTGCCGTGTTCGGCTGCGCACGCTGCGGTGTTCTGCCACTCCAGGACCACAGCTGGCTTCTGCGAAGCCGTCCGGCGGCCTCCGTGCAGTGTCCAGCGTGGCCAGCGGCATGAGATGTCGCCCGCGTAGCGGTCAGGTGATACGTGCGCTGTCCGGGAGTCTCGGTCGCTAGGGTCGCGAAGAACGGCTTGGACTCCTGTATCCTGTACACAACCTAGGCGACGCGGCTCGATCTACTGGGACAGAGGACTTCATCCCGAGTGTTCCCCGTGGAAGTGGAGCCCAATCTTGTGGTGTACGGGGTGTGAGGGCGACCCGGTTCGGGTGTCGTTCCTGTTCCCATGGAGGCGGCTCCCGTCGGGTTCCTTCGCCTTCGCTCCGGTGGTCGCCAACGCTGCGCACCCGAATCTGCTTGGAGGGCCGGGGAACCGTGGCTTCGGGACGGATCCGGCTACCGGTGTTCGTGACGGCCGCTTCAAGGATCAGGTCGGTAGCCGGATCCAGGCCGGTCGTCTCCAGACCTACCCACACGAGACGAGTCGAAGTCCGCCGGGTCGGCGAGGCTCATAGTCTGGCGGGCATCGCCTCGTCGAGAGCGCGGATCGCATGGCGGATGGTTAGGTGCCCTTAACTGGCCTCCCTGCCGCCCGGGTACGCAATCCACGTCGGCTCGTCGCCACGGGCACAGTCCTCGCAGCTTTCACCGTGGGGCGGCGACCAGGACACCAGACCGAGGTGGAAACCGGCCCGGCGCACAGCATAGACCGCCACCAATACCCGGCCGCTTTCGTCAGCGTCCGGACCTCCCACCGCTTTGAGCCGCTCATCCCGCCCTCAGGCCACGGCGGAGCAGCTCACGTTCAGCGTCGGTGCCGCACGCGTGGACCCTGTAGTCGGATAGCTTGCGGCCGCGGCGGCTACGGTCCGAGCTTGTTGGTGAAGCCTATGGCGAACGGGCGGCTATCGAGGACGTGGAGTCAGCGGGTCCGTTTCCATGGTCGGGTGACCAACATCGGGTTGGGTGCGTATCCGATCGTCTCGTTGGCCGAAGCCCGCAAGAAAGCCGTGGCGAACCGGCGGAGAATCGAAGCGGGTCTCGACCCCCGAGGTAGCCGCGTACCGACCTTTGAGTCGGCGGCGGAGAGGGTTATCGCTATTCATGCTGCGGGGTGGAAACCGGGCGGCAAATCGGAAGCGCAGTGGAGGGCGTCGCTCACCACTTACGCGTATCCGAGGTTGGGACGCCGAGGGGTGGATCGGATCACGACCGCGGATGTGATGGCTTGTCTGGTTCCGATCTGGCATACCCGACCCGAGACGGCACGGCGGGTACGCCAGCGTATCGGCGCGGTGATGCGCTGGGCGATCGCGCAGGGATACCGGACGGACAACCCGGCGGGGGATGCCATCGCGGCGGCGCTTCCCTCGAACATGGGCCGGCGGCGGCATCACCGGGCGCTGCCCCACGCCGACGTGGCGGCGAGCGTGGCCAGGGTACGGGCTTCCGGCGCGTATCCGACCACGGTGTTGGCGTTCGAGTTCCTGGTCCTCACCGCTTGCCGCTCCGGCGAGGTACGGGGCGCACAATGGGACGAGATCAACCCCGACGAAGCGACCTGGACCATACCGGCTTCCCGGATGAAAACCGCCCGGCAGCACCGGGTACCGCTTCCGGTCCGGGCTGTGGAAGTTCTTGGCGAAGCCGACCGGTTCCGGGACCGCAGCGGGCTGGTGTTCCCGTCGCCCACCGGGCGGGAACTATCCGACGCGACCCTTTCCAAACTGCTGCGGGAACACGACATCCCCGCAGTGCCCCACGGATACCGATCAAGCTTCCGCGATTGGGCAGCCGAACTAGGGCGTGTTCACGCTTCTGAGGGTGTCGTGGATGAGGGCGAGGGTGATGA
>JAPPFW010000025.1 GCA_028821575.1 bacterium
CACTATCGTGCTGCCGGTCGGGTGGGGGTGCTCCTCGACCACCTCTTTGCGCGGGGCCGGGGCCTCCCGGGTGGTTGCGCTTTGTGCTACAATGGGTATGGCCGCGGGTGAGTGGGCCAAGGCTTCGAGCATCTTCGCCACGGTGTACGTCTTGCCGGTGCCGGGGCCGCCTGCGATCACCGTCAGCTTGCCGGCCAGGGCGCCGGCAGCCGCCGCATGCTGGAGGTTCGGCCCGCCTTCCGGAAGGGGCGGCAGGAGGCGATCCAACGAGCCCCGGACCTCCGGACCGGGATCGGCGACCGGGACCAGGGCCCGAGCTTCGATGAGGTCGAACAGGCGCTCCTCGTAGCGGAAGTAGCGCTCCAGGTAAAGGCGACCGTCGACGTGAATCAGGGGTTCCTCGCTCCCACCGTCGCCGACCATCGGGCTGTCCCGAACGGCCGAGGTCCACTCGACGGGATCGGGCCAGGGAAGCGCGTCGACCACCTCCGGAGGCTGGCCCTCGACCACCAGTGCCTCCCGCTGGTTTGCAACATCGATGCAGACGTGCCCGAAGCGCGTGCCCCGCACGGCCAGCGCGGCTGCCAGCAGCACCGTCTCGTCGGTCTCTCCCCGCAGACGCGCGATGACCGTCGCCGCGTGGACATCGAGGGGCGTCAGTGCGCCCCCGTCGTTGAAGGCGGCCAACAACCCGGAGGTGTGGACCACGATCCGAGGCCCCACAGTGGCCGCTTCGGCGCGTCCCGTTCCGATCACGAACGGTGTCCCGCGAACAGATCGCTCACGGCGGCGATTACCCGGGCCGGCGGGAACCACCTTGCCACGCCGCACCGCTCGCCCCCCACGACCGGGGTGGCCGCCCCGATCATCCCGCGGACGAACAGGTAGATGGACCCGCCGAGATGTCGGGACGGGTCGTATCCGTCCAGGCGCCACTCCAGGTACCGGTGCAGGGCGACCTGGTAGAGCAACGCCTGGAGCACGTAGTTGCCGTGGTGCATGGCGGAGGTGAGCGCCTCCGGTCCGTAGTCGACCGCATCCGGAACCTCGCCCAGCGTGGGAAGGGTGTTGGACTTGAAGTCCATGACCACGTAGCGGTCCCCGTCGGGGCGGGACAGGACGGTGATCAGGTCGATTCCCCCGGTCAGGAAACCGCGGAACCGGTGGGATTCCAGTTCACCCAGCCGAGCGAAGTACCCGCGGTGGGGATCGTCCCGGGGTAGTTGGTCGAGCGCGACCCGGGCGATGTCAGCCAAGGCGATGGTCGAGGCCGAGGTGCGGAGCGGCAACTCGAAGTCCATCTCCTTGAGGGTTCGCGCCGGGTCGAGGTCGCGCAACGTGGGAGCATCGTCGCCGGCGCCGAGCGGGGTATCTATCGCCGCCACCAAAGAGTTCACGAACGCATCGACTTCGAAGTCCCACGACGAGTGACGGGTCAGGCGGCCCATCTCGGACCGGATCGCGCCTGCCAGATCGGGAGCGTCGAAAGGCACGCTCTGCAGGACCTCGTGCACCAGGGACCCGAACCGAGCTCCCCGGGGCAGTTGCTCCATAAGCAGCCCGCCACTCTCCCCGGTCGGTTGCCCGTCGTCCTGCGGTTCATCGACCCGGTCCGGCTCGTCCTGCGTGTCGGTCTCCCCGCCGAGGGGACGGTCGGGAGACAGGGACGAGAAGGAAACCCGCCGCCAGAAGTAGTCGAGGGGCCGATCGAGACGGGCGCGCTCCAATTGGCCGGGATCCCGGTCCTCCCCTGGATAGGGCACCACAGGCTGGGGCTCGGCCACGACGGTCTGGGTGATGGTCCCTCCCGACGCTTCGATAAGCCTCTGGATCTCGCGGTCCGGGTCGCCGCCTCGGGTGAGGAGTTGGTGAAGCTTGGTTCTGGCCGAAAACTGGGTGTTCGCGACCCACCACACGACCATCCGATGCCTGGCCCTGGTCAGCGCCACGTACAACAACCGGCCCTCCTCGGCGGCCTCCTCGGACTTGGCAAGCTCCTGGTGCGACTCGAAGCCGGGAGACGTGGGACCTCCGACATCTATCAGACGCCCCCGGGGCTCCCCCGGCGGGCCGGGTTCGGGATCGTGAAAGACGGGAAGCCGGGGTGTGATCCGGGGCATGTCCCACAGGTAGGGAACCATCACCACCGGGTACTCGAGACCCTTGGCCGCATGGATCGTCAGTACCTGGACGGCGGCCGCGTCCGTATCCAAGCGCCGCTGGCGCGACTCGGCGTCCTCGACGTTGTTCCTGTCATTACGGATCGCTTCGTCCATGGCTGCTTCGATCCACAACACCAGCGACCCGATTCGACCGCCCCGCCAGGCCGAGTGCATCTCCTCGGCGATGTGGGTCAGATCGGTCAGCTCCCGCTCACCATCGGATCGGGCGAGTATCCGGGCGGTCAGACGGGTGCTCCGATCGATGTCGGCGAACATCGTGGGCACTCCGTGGTCGTGCAGGAGGGCCTGCCACCTCACGAACCGCTGCCGGAGAGCAAGGATCGCGTCCTCCGGCAGGCCCGCCAGCTGGCCGTGTGTCATGCCGTACAGGACGGTCGTGGCCGCCAGCCGCAGGTAACCGGTGCGGCTGGGTCGCTCCACCGCCAGGAGGAAGCGACGCCACTGCTCCGCCGCGTCGGTGTTGAACACGCTTCCGGTCCTGGCCACCACCGACGGCACGGCCCTGGCCATCAGTTCCTCCCGGATCGTGGCGACCTGACGGCCCGTGCGGCACAGCACGGCGACGTCACCGGGGCCGATCGCTCGTGGGCCGGCGCCATCGTCCATGCGGACCCCGGAAGTAAGGAGCCGGACCGTCTCGGAGGCCAAGTCCGCCGCCACCGCTCCCCTTGCTTCCCCGACGTAGAAGAACGGTTTGAACTGGTATCGGCGCAGGGGGAAGTCGTCGGAGATGCGACGGACCTCCAGCGGAGGACCGGTCCCGGAGATGCGGCTCCGGCGGTTGCGTCCGGCCGGCTGCACCGGGCGGTGCCCGATGCGGTCGTCACCGAAGGTGGAACCGGCCAGCATGGCGTCGATGGCAGCAACCAGAGGCCCGTCGCTGCGCCAGTTGGTCTCCAGGGTGCGGTGGGTGGCCGCACGGTCCGCTGCGGACAGGTACGACTCGATGTCGGCCCCCCGGAACGCGTAGATCGACTGCTTCGGGTCGCCGATCACGACCAGGCGCGACTCGTCAAACACCGCCCGGAGGATCTGCCATTGAATCGGGTCGGTGTCCTGGGCCTCGTCGACGAGGGCTATGGAGTAACGCCGCCTGAGAAGTTCGCGGGCGCCGGCGCCGATCCTTGCCTCGGTCAACGCGTCACGGGCCTCTACGAGGGTCTCGTCGAAGGTGGCCCTGCCTTCTGCCCGAAGCCGTCGGGAGAGCAGGGTCTTCATCTCGGTGGCCAGTCGAGCGCGCAGCTTCGCCACACCCTCCGACGTGGAGGGTTCGGGAACGATCCGGACATCAGGGGTGGAAACGACGGCTTTACCGATGCCTGCCAGATCGTCCTGGGTGACCGTGCCGTCCACACCGGCCGGTGCGGGTCCTGCGAAGAGCCTCACCACCAGGTCGCCGGCGGCGCGGCGCACCACCAGTTCGTCGATCTCGCCAGGTTCCAGGTCGGCGGGCAGGCGGGAGCGGAACCCGAGCTTCTGCAGCAGCCGGCCGGCGAATCCATGGATGGTGAATATTTGAGCCCGGTCGAACTGGGTGAGAGCCCTGTCAAGCCGCTTGGCGTGGCGAGCCTGCTGCCGGGAGGGGGACTCGAGGAGCAACCGCATGTGGTCGTCGGTCGCCGACTCGATCCCGTCGCCGCGCAGGGTGCGGAGGGAGACGACCATCCGGCGCCTGACCCGGTCCTTGAGTTCGGCCGTGGCGGCACGGGTGAAGGTGACCACCAGGATGCGGTCCAGCGGTACTCCTTCCTCGGCCACCAGCCGCGTGACGGCCGCTGCGATCGTGAAGGTCTTGCCGGTGCCGGCGCTGGCCTCGATGATCGTGCCGCCCCCTCCGATGGCGGCGTGGGGATCGTAGGTGGCGACCTTGGTCATAAGGACTTCTCCACCAGCAGCGGGAGGATCGGTCCCCACAGGCTCCGGGCGTGAGCCGGGAACGAAGTCCGCTCCAGGGCGGAAATCGTCCCCAGGTCCGGGAACAGGAACTGGTTGGCCGGGTCCTTGGCCTCCGGGGAGAACCGGTCCGTCTCCCAAGCCTGTCCGGCGACCTTACGAGCGACATCGCGGTGGCTACCGATCTTGCGTTGCCACACGAACGAGGTCTCGCAGGGCAGCGGGATGGGGGTGGTGAGGCCTTCGACGTACAGGTCGACGAGGCCGGACAGCAACCGCTCCGCCTCGCGCCGGCGGCGCTCCGCCTCGCCACGGATCGGTCCGATCCTGACGCTCCAGAGCTTGTCGCCGCGCAGGTGGCGACCGAGCAGCAGCCCTTGCCACGGGCGATGCGGGTCTAGGGCGGTCAGGAAGACCATCTGGAGGAAGGCCCTCAGGCGTTGCTTGCCCTTGAGCCGCGACGGGGTGACAACATCGATGCGACCGGTACCGGGATCGGCGCCGACCGTTCCTTCGACCATACGGTTCCCAACCCTGACCACGCCGCTGTGCTGCTGGTAGCGCCCCGGTTCGTACCCCACGGTTCGCGCCGCTTGCCAGAGGTCGGTGGCACGCTGCCGGGCTCTCTCCAGCCCGGGAAGGCCGAGGTTGGCGGGCGGGACGGTGTCGGCGGCCCGCTCGTGAGCCTCGAGCGACTCGATGGAGTGGCCGGCCAGCAGCCCGGAGAGAAGGCGGTTGGTGACCTTCCACTCGCTCAACGGGTCGAGCGCCGTGGGCACGGTGTCGTCGGGTATCTCGCCGCGAGGGGGGATGACGAAGCCGAGCCGCTTGCGGAGGAACGTGCGGGCCGGATGTTCAATGAAGCTCCGGAGATCGTCGAGTCGGATCTGGGAGAAGAAGTCCTCCTCTGGAGGAGGTATGGAGAGGCGTGGCAGCTCGGCGATTTGGCGACGCTGGATGGCGAGCGCTCCGTCGAACTGCATGGGATCGAAGCCCCAAGGTCCGTCCACTCCGCGTTCTCCCGCAACGAAGTTGGTCTCGCTGAAGGGTTGGAGGGGGTGACGGGTCTCCAGGCGCCCCAGACCGGCCCGGCCGACCATGTCGGCGAGCACGTCTCTCAGCTCGGCGATCGGTACGGCCGGGGGATATTCGGCGTTGGTCAGTTCGTCTCGACCCGAGTAGGTGACGATCAGATAATCCCCGGCTGCCATGACCGCATCCAAAAGGAGCTGGCGGTCCTCCGCACCCCGGTCGGAGTCGCCGATCATCTCGTTGTCCACCAGCAGGTCGTCGCCGTCCACCCGGCTACTGCGCGGGAAGCGATGGTCATCCATCCCCAGCAGGCACACCACCCGGTAAGGCACCGAACGCATCGGAACCAGGGTGCAGACCGTTATGTCCCCGGTCCGGAAGTGCAACGGGCTCGGCGCGTCCCGGGTCCAGTCCCCCACCACGATCCGGGCTTCCGCGGCACCGATCAGGGGATCGTCGGGTCCGGTGCCCTCGCTCGGGAAGCTCTCCTCCAGGAGACGCTCCAACTGTCCCCACTGCCACTGGTCGTCCCAGCCCGGAGCCGCGAGGAGCCGCACCGCGCCAGCGATGGCCGGCCCCCAGGCGGAGTGGGGTTTGGGTTCGCCCAGCAGTGCCCGCACCGCAACGATCCGGTCGAGGATCTGGGCGAGGATCCCGATCGGCCGGGCCTCCTGTCCCTCAGCGCCGTCGAGAGGCGCGACCGTGCCGACCACGCGTACGCTGCTGTCCGAGTAGAAGACCCCGGCCAGGGCCCGGTCCAGCCCCCTCCGCCAGGTGTGGTCGGCGCCCGTACCTGCACTCCAGAGAGCACGGTGTTCCCCGTCGAGCCCCCACCGCACGTTGGTGTCCTCGATCACGGCCGAGATCTCGTCGGCGGTCTCCTCGTCGAATCCGAACAGTTGCCGCACGACCGGCATCGCCACCAGCTCGCGGACCGCACCCGCCTCGAGGCGGGAACCGGCCAGGTCCAGGACGGTGGCTGCGAACCTGACCAGAGGGTTTGTAGCTGCCGGAGCCCGGTCGGCAATACGCAGCCGCAGGTCGGGGAGAGCGTCATCGACGACCGGTCGGTCGGTATGGTCGGCAGGCGGGCCGGAGCCCGGTAAGTCGACAGCCCGGAGAAAGGTCGCTTCCAGAAGAGGGGCGAAGGTCACCAGATCCGGAGTCATGACCACGATGTCGCGGGGCTCCAGCGTGCTGTCCGCCGCGAGGACGTGGAGTATGGCATCCCGGAGCACCTCGACCTGGCGGCGGGCGCCGTAGCAGACATGGATCTGGACCGACCGGTCGCCCCTCCGCGTCTCGACGAGGGTGCCCGCCCGCGCAGGCGGCGTGTTGGAGCGGATGTCCCGTTGGAGTCTTCCGAGCACGGTCGTGCTTGCAGCCCGGTGTCGGGCCGGGGATGCCCCGCCGGTGTGGTTGCGACCCGCAAGCACCATCTGGAGCTCGCGGCTCTCCCGGGCCCAGGATCGAAGGAAAGGATGGCGGGGAACATGCACCGTCGGGTCGGAGACCCTCGCGGGAGGGGCACCGGCCGTCGATCCGTCGAGCAGGGCCGCCGTATCCTGCCACAGGACCGCTGACGGGTGCAGTAGGTAAAGGTGGACATCGCGCCGGGCGGCGACGGCTTCGATCACCTCCAGATCGACGGGGTCGGCGGCGGTGAGCCCGTACACGGAGAGCCGATCCGGGAGGTGCAGATCGACCTTGCCGCGGCGGACCGGGTCCAGCGCGGCCGGTAGCAACTCCGCCAGACCCGGCATCCCTATGCGGTCACGGACCAGCCTCCACAGGCGCGGCTGCCAGAGATCGGCTTCGGGTAGGGCCCCACCGTCCGCTCCGAGGTCCCGGCCCGCCCGCCAGGCTCCCACCATGTCGGGTCTTCGACGGGCATAGCGGGTGAACAGGCCCGAGATCTTGCGGGCCGCCCTCAGGCGCTGGCCGTTGCCGAGCGCGTCGATCCCCCGGCCGGCATCAACGAACCGGTCGAGCAGCCACATCCAGGGCTCGTCCAGATGATCATCCAGCACCGAGACCACGCTGCAGGTCAGGGCGGTTCCTTCCCAGGACTCCAGGGCAGAAGCGAGCTCGGGAATGGTGAGCAGCACGTCGCGGACGAGGCGCCGCGGGGACGGAAACTCGACGTTGGCGCACACTCCGTCCCCGGAGGTCCTGTCGGCCATCCCCGAAGCGATGCGCTGGGTGAGCCAGCGCTCGATGCCGCGCGTCGGCACGGCCACCAACTCCGGGGCGAACGGATCGGGCGGAGGCGAGGCCAGCATGTCGCACAACTTGCCCACCAACTCGTCGGGGTGCGACCCGACGTGGATCAGCAACGCCACGGTGTCTCCGCTGGACGGCGACAGTACCCGGGCGATCCTGGCTCGCCCGATCGGTTCCGAGCGTATGTCCGGTGCAGGTCCTCCACAGAGCCGAACTTATCACCCGCCACCGACACATCGCAGTCTTCGACAGGGTTGACGAGGACATCGTGATCCAGGCCGCGAACTGGTTTCTTCTAGGCAGCAGCCCGGATAGTGGCCCGAGTCTTGTGTTCGCTGCGTTACCGCACCGCTTTGCTCCACGATGGGAGTACCCGACCGCTCACCGCACCCGACCGGACGGCCTGGAGGTGATTCCGTACTCCCGGCAACGGGCCTCCGGGCAGTGGTCAGCGGTTATCTAGCGCCTCGCGGACAACGACCCACAAGCCACAAGCCACAAGCCACAAGCCACAAGCCACAAGCCACAAGCCACGATTGTCCGTGTCACAGTCTCGCTGCATACTGGCGAGTAGCTGTAAACACCACCGGTCCGGATGTGGTACCGATCGGACCGGGGCGGGGATCATGTTGCCGGAGCCCGACCCCTTGCAGGGGATGGCGGGACGCGTTCGTAGACTTCGGAGGTGGCGGTTGGGGGTGGGCCCGCCGGAGGGGTCCGGTCGGGCATTTTTCGCGTTCTCGGTTCCCCCCGGGGCCGGCCGGTGGGATGATCGTTGCGTTCCGGGTATCTATAAGCACTGCAGGAAACCGGGACGTCAGTCGGTGGCGGGTACCACCCGGACCTTGGCGGGTGTCCGATCCAGCGAGCGCTCGACCAGGGCATTGGCCAGGCCGGTGAAGATTCGCTTGTGGATGGGCCACAGTGCGTACCAGTAGAGGAGGCCCAGCACACCCGCCGGGTGGAAGTGAGCCGCGGTGACGATGCGGGATCCGTCCGCTTCCGGCTGCACCTCAAACTCGAGGGCCGCGGTGCCGGGCAAGCGCATCTCCGCCAAGAGGGTCAGGCGGCGACCCGGCTCGACCGCCACCACCCGCCAGAAGTCGAGCGCATCGCCCACCCGCAGATCGGTCGGATGGCGGCGGCCCCGGCGCCGGCCGACTCCCCCGACCATGCGATCCAGGATGCCCCGCAGGTTCCACAACAGGTTGGCGTAGTACCAGCCGTTCTTCCCCCCGATGGACGACACGACCTCCCAGACCGTCTCCGGTTCCGCCTCGCATTTCCGTTCCACACGCTCGCCGCGGCTGAAAAAGGAGACATCCGAGCGATAGTCCCGCATCGCGAACGAGCCTTCCGTCCAGCGGGCCGGCATCTCGGTGTCGCGCTCGGCCTCCAAGGCCGCACGGACCGCCTCCTCGTAGGTGTGGAGAGTGAGTGGGATCGAAGTGGCGAGGTCTGCATTCGGATCGACGACCAGGTCATGCTTGAGACCGTCTATCAGCGGCCGGGCAACGCTCGTGGGTACCGCGGTGACTAGGTTAAGCCAGTAGGAGGAGAGGCGCGGGGTAAGGACGGGCACCGGGACGATCAGGAGCCGCTTGCCGATGACCTGCGCGAAGCGGGTGAGCATATCCCGGTAACGCAACGTCTCCGGCCCCCCCACGTCGTAGATGCCACCTGCCGAGCCTTCGGTCTCCGGCAGACGGACGAGGTACTCGACCAGGTCATCCAGCGCGATCGGTTGGGTCAACGAGTCGACCCAACGGGGAGTCACCATCACCGGAAGGTGGTAGACGAGGTCGCGGATGACTTCGAAGGCGGCCGAGCCCGGTCCCACCACGATCCCGGCCCGGATCTCGGTCACCGGCACGGGCCCCGACCACAGCACCTCGCCGGTCTCCCGCCGGGAGTCCAGATGTAACGAGGCAGCCTCCCTCGGTTGCAACCCGCCCAGGTAGATGAAGCGACCCACCCCGGCACGGGCGGCGGCATCGCGGACATGGGTCGCCGCCCGCCGGTCCAGTTCCGGGAAGTCCTTACCCGATGCCATCGAGTGGATCAGGTAGTAGACGATATCGATACCCTCGAGAGGCCCCATCAGCGACTCGGGATCGAGAGCGTCGGCGCGAACCGTCTCGACCCCCACCCACCCGCGGGCCTCAAGGGTCCCCCGTCGGCGTCCGGCAGCACGGACCTGGTGTCCCCGCTCCACGAGCCGCGGTATCAGATGGCTCCCCACGTAGCCGGAGGCGCCCAAGACCAGCACCCTCGCCACCGGATCCTCCTTACGGCGGTCAGACCAAGCACCGCCCTCCATCGGGCCTTACAGCAAAGTCTATGGCCGCGCGGCTTCTAGCCAGACACCGACCTGGACGGCCGATGGACCTCGCGCGCAGACAGGGGACCGGACGTTACGATTCGAGTAGTGCAAGGACTCGCCGCCCCCGGAGCCCGTTAGTGGCGCTCTCGATCGTCACGTGGAACGTCCAGTGGGCCACGCCCCGCTCGCGTGCCCCGCACCTTCTGGACCGCATCGATCGCCATGCTCCTGAGGTGATCTGTCTGACCGAGACCCACCACGACCTGCTGTCTCAACGCGGTCACAGCATCTGCTCCCAGCCCGACTACGGCTATCGGATCACGGATCGCCGGAAGGTGCTGCTCTGGTCGAGGCAGCCCTGGGCGGAAGTCGATGACTTGGGGATCGACACCCTCCCGCCGGGACGGTTCGTGTCCGGGGTCACGCAGACGTCGCTCGGCGAGGTCACGGTCGTGGGGATCTGTATTCCCTGGTTCGGGTCACGAACCGAGGCCCGGCGTGGCGACACGCGGAAGAGGCGCTGGGAGGACCATGGTCGGTTTCTGGACGGTCTCCCCCAGGTGCTCGAACGGCTCTCGGACGAGCGGGTCATCGTGATCGGTGACTTCAACCAGATAATCGGGCCGGCCAGCCGCGCGCCGGCAGAACTCCGGCGCGCCCTGCAGGAGGCCTTCCCGCCCGGTATGCGGATCGTGACGTCGGATCTCGCCTTCGAGGGACGCGCCAGCATCGACCACATCGCGCTGAGTGCGGACCTGGCCACCACGTCCGTGTCCCCCCTGAGCAACCTCCGCGAAGGGAAGAAGCTGTCGGACCACTTCGGCGTAGCCGCACACGTGTCCGCCCGAGCGCAGGCGACATAGGGTTCGCTTACGCTTGGTAGTCGGAATGCCCGGTCCGGCGGCGACGCAGGGCTGCGGGCGAAGCCTTACGGACCGCCTCCACGCGTCACCGGCCGGTGGACCTTCCATTTAACTCCTGGGCGCTGACAGCAAGCTCTCTCAGCGCATCCGCCGGAGTCACGAGTTCTTCCTGTCGACGCGCAGCGCGTTCGAAGCGGCCATGCGCTCAGAGGAAGCGCCTTGACGCACGGTGGTGCAGAATATAGGCTGTTTCACATGATGCGAAACAGCCTCATATCTGAAACAAAGATGATCGCCATGGCCGCCAAAGAGATCAGTGAACGACTCCCCCCGCGGTGGCGCCTCCTTGAGCGGGAACGAGGGGCAGCCGTGCGTTTCCCACCGGACTCCAGTCGCATAGTCGACGCCATCTGGGAGATCCGTGCTCCTGACGGACTCTCATCTGATGTCATCGTCGAGGTCAAGGCGAAACCGGTGGAACCCAGGCTCGTCCGCGGCGTGGTGTCCCCTCTGAAGGCGCTGTCTAACCCAGGGAATGAGGTCACCGCAACCCGCGCCTGCATGCTGATCTCGACCTACCTGAGTCCCCTGACCCGGGAACGACTGACCGAAGCAGGGGTGAGTTATGCCGACTCTACGGGGAACATCAGGTTCAGCGTCGACCGGCCCGCGGTGTTCATAGAGCGGCAGGGGGCGGACAAGAACCCCTTCAAGGAAAAGCGACCGCTGCGTTCGCTCAAGGGTGGTCGAGCCGCCCGAGTGGCCAGGGGCCTGATGGACTACCGGACACCCTTCGGAACCCGGCAGCTGGCGGCCGAGATCGCGAGTTCTCCGGCGATGGTGTCGAGGGTATCCAACCTGCTGGAACCGGACGAGATCGTCACCAAGGAGAGTCCACGAGGACGCATCGTCACGGTGGACTGGGAGGCCCTGGCTCGTAGGTGGGCTGTGGACTACGACTTCGCGTCCTCCAACACTCTGACGACGTGGCTAGAGCCGAGGGGGACGGAGGCACTCTTTGTCCGGTTGCGCGAAGCGGCGTTCCGTTACACCGTCACCGGCTCCTTCGCCGGGTATCGCCTAGCGCCCATCGCCCAGCCGCGCCTGGCGACACTCTATGTAGAAGATCCCGAGACCGTGGCAGAGGCACTGGGACTGCGCCCCGCGGAGACGGGGGCCAACGTGCTCCTCGTCGTCCCGTTCGACCCCGTGGTGTTCGAGCGAGCCGAGCGCGACAACGGCATCGTATACACCCGCGTCACGCAGACCCTGCTGGATCTCATGACGGGGCCGGGACGGGGACCGGCAGAGGCGGACGCCCTCCTGGAGTGGATGCGGGAGAATGAGGACACATGGAAACTCCCTATGACCCGGACTACATAGGGGCGCGGGAGACGCTACTCGACGCAGTGGAGGCGCTGGGAACCCACCGCGATGCGGTGATCCTGGTGGGCGCCCAAGCGATATACGTGCACACCGAGGACGAGGGCGCCGGCTTCGCCCTCTCCCCATTCACCTATGACGCGGACATCGCGCTCGATCCCCAGGCTGCTGGGCCCCGCCCCCACGATCATTGAGGCAATGAGCCGCGCCGGCTTCCGGCTGGGGAAACAGCCCGGTCTGTACAAGAGGGACGGTCACTCACAGGTTGACCTGCTGGTGCCTAGGGCAGTTGGCGGACCTGGCCGCCGAGCAGCCCGGCTTGGGATCCATGGCAAGAGGGCGGCGATGAAGGTCCACGGACTTGAAGGCGCGCTTGTCAGCCACGCGCGCAGGAAGATCACCGCTCTCACGGTCCGTGCTGACCGCTCATGCATCCTGAAGGTGGCGGGGCCAGCCGCACTGCTAGTCGCAAAGGTTCACAAGATATGGGAGCGCCTCGAGGGTCCCGATGCGCGCCGTCGGGCCCGGCTCGCCAAGGATGCATTCGACATCTACCGGCTTCTCCGGGCCATCGACACCGCGGAGATGGCTTCGGAGTTCGACCTTCTGGCATCGCACGACGTGTCGAGGCACGTGGCTTCGGATGCATTGTCGAGGTTCCGGAGCCTCTTCGGCGGCGCGTCCGGGACGGGTACGGAACTCGTGGTCAGGGCGGTCGAGGGCGTGGAAGACGCCGACTTCATCACCCAATCGAGCGTCGCTTTGAGCCAGGACCTGATCGAGGCGACCACACGGCCGTAGATGGCCGACAAGCCTCGCGGTCGGCGGGAGCGCGTCCGTCCCGGAGGATCGCCGCTGGCATACAGGCGACCCTTAGACACTGCCTCGATGCGTCACCGGGCGGATGGATCTCCATGAACTGCACACCGACCCGTCGAGTAGCGACACGTTCTCGTAGACAGGATCCGACCAACCTCGGAACGCGTCCACGTCGTCGGTTCGCTGAGTTGAGCCGTCGCCACGGATGTGGACGACCTCGACCCCTCGACCATGCAAGGCCCGGGTGACGAGCAGGAAGCGATGGCAGCCGGCCGGGTTTTCCTCGCTACACATGACCGCTACCCGGGAGTGTTCCGACTGCTCGACCAGGCGGCTCAAGCCGGACTCGAACCTCCGGCTCTCTGCTATCCGTCCGTAGAGCACATGCCCCTCGTGATCGTAGAACCGGTCCCCCTCGGGCCTCCCGCCGAGTGCTTCCCCCAGGAACAGGTACCGGATGCCGACTGCCTGCAGGTCTCTCTCCAGGGCATGCCGGTTGAACTGAGAGTTGAAGCGCGAGCACGGCGAAGTGCGCACATCGGCCACCGACCCGACCCCGTGCCCTCGGAGGAGTTCCACGAAGACCTCGATCGGATGGATCGAGTGACCGATGGACATGAGGCCGGGACCACCCACTCTACGGGCGTTAGTCTCCGCCACGCTGCACCATCGGCACGCCGACAGTCCTATACATAGATGTATGCACCATACGCATCGCCGGCATGCCGATGCCCGGGCGGATCGGGACCGTCACTTCCCGCAAGACCGGTCTCTTGGTTTCTAGTTCGGACATCGGGAGTCAGCCAGAGCGCCGGGAATCCGCGCGTCGCTGCGCTCGGACCCAACCCTCGGGGTCTTCATCCCACTCGTGGCCCGTGTCTGCGATGCTCCCCGGGGATGCCTCGATGTCGTTCCAGCGGCGCTCGTCATCGATTTCGACACTTGATCGCAACTGCTTCTCCATCACGGACCCATCCTATGTTGCCTCACATGACAATCTAGGAGACCCCACAGTACGTAAGCCAGACATGACTTGCCGGCCACGCCGGGCCGCCACCGATGGAAGAAGAGTGCCGACCTGGACCACGCACCTGCCGGATCTCCCCCGTGACTGGTGTGAGAGGCCAGATGCCATATGCCTGCCGCAATGACCCGCGTGTCCAGGCTGATACAGTGACTTTCCGAGTTCATCGACCAGGAGATGGGACATGTCTGCTCCGGCCTACACCATCGGTGATCAGACGACACCTTTGCTGCAGGAGACGATCGGCCAGAACCTGGAGTCGATGGTCGCCCGGTTCCCTGACCGTGACGCTCTCGTGTCGATGCACCAGGGGATCCGCGAGACCTACCGGGAGTTCGACAAATCCGTCGACCTGCTGGCGATGGGGCTGCTCCGTCTCGGGCTGGAGGTCGGCGACCGGCTGGGGATCTGGAGCCCGAACTGTGCCGAGTGGGTGTGGCTCCAGTACGCCACCGCCAAGGTGGGGGTGATCCTGGTCAACATCAACCCCGCTTACCGGACCCATGAGGTCCGCTACGCGCTGGCGCAGTCCGGGTGCAGGGTGCTGGTGTCGGCGCAGAAGTACCTGTCCTCCGATTACCGGGCCATGGTCTCCGAGGTCGAGGGCGAGCTGGACGATCTGGACCGGGTGATCTTCCTGGAGACCCCCGAGTGGGACGCCCTCTTGGAGGGGGCCGACGACGGGATGGACCGGGTCCTCGCCGAGCGCTCGGCCGGACTGCATCATGACGACCCCATCAACATCCAGTACACGTCGGGGACCACCGGCTTCCCCAAGGGCGCCACCCTCAGCCACTCCAACGTCCTCAACAACGGCTTCTTCGTGGGCGAGGCCTGCGCCTACACCGAGATGGACCGGGTCTGCACACCGGTTCCCATGTACCACTGCTTCGGGTGTGTTCTCGGGACGCTGGCCTGCACGACCCACGGGTCCGCGATCGTCTTCCCGGGCCCCGGCTTCGATCCGGGGCAGGTATTGACCGCGGTGCAGGAGGAACGGTGCACCAGCCTGTACGGGGTGCCGACCATGTTCATCGCCGAACTTGCCCATCCCGACCTGGAGTCGTTCGACCTGTCGTCGCTGCGGACCGGGATCATGGCCGGCTCGCCGTGCCCGGTTGAGGTGATGAAGCAGGTCATCAACGACATGAACATGACCGACGTCACCATCGCCTACGGGATGACGGAGACATCCCCGGTGTCCACCCAGACGATGACCACCGACTCGATCGACCGCCGGGTCTCCACTGTCGGGCGCGTCCATCCCCATGTGGAGATCAAGATCATCGACCCCGAGAGTGGTGAGACGTTGGAGCGTGGCTCGGGCGGGGAACTCTGCACGCGGGGTTACTCGATCATGCTGGGCTACTGGAACGATCCGGAGCGGACCGCCGAATCGATCGACGCTGATGGCTGGATGCACTCCGGCGACCTCGCCACGATGGACGCCGACGGCTACATGAACATAGTCGGGCGGATCAAGGACATGATCATCCGTGGCGGCGAGAACATCTACCCGAGGGAGATCGAGGAGTACCTGTACGGACACCCGGCCATCGAGGACGTCCAGGTCATCGGGGTCCCCGACGAGAAGTACGGCGAGCAGGTGATGGCCTGGGTGAAGCTGCGCGAGGGCGCCGACGCGACCGACGAGGACATCAGGGACTTCTGCCGGGGCCGCATCGCCCACTTCAAGGTGCCGAAGTACGTGAAGTTCGTCGACGGTTTCCCAATGACCGTCACCGGCAAGATCCGCAAGGTCGAGATGCGGGAGATCTCGATCGGTGAGCTAGGTCTGGAGGCCGCCGCCGGGATCAAGTCCGCCTAGCAGCAGATCCTTACCGACGGTGTCGGGCCGACCCCATGCGGGAGGTTGTCCGCCGTCTTGCTGTGCCGGTCGAGCTTGTGGAAGAAGTCGCGGTACACCGCATCCCGGTCGATGTCGGTTGCCTCGCTCATCAATGGCCGATCGGGAAGATGTCGCCACTTGAGATCGTGGTCAAGGGAGGGGGTGGGCACGAACATGGTGGGCACCCAGGTCGGGTCGATCAACCATGCGAAGTTGATGAAGTCCCAGCACACCCAGGACTGGCCCGGGAAGGGCTCGACGAGCCGTTGGGCCCGGAGGCGGTTGTGCGTATAGAGGTGATGGAGGTAGCGGCCGATCTCGCCGCGACCGTCGACCCAGCGCTCCGACTCCGGCAACGACATCACGAGTTGCTCGCCGATGTAGTAGCCCGGCAGGTACAGGAGCGGCACGCCGGAATCGAACAGGAGGCGGGAGGCGTGCTGGTCCTGCACCAAGTTCATCGAGGGTGAGTTGCTGAACCTCACGAACGTCGGGTAGCCGGACGTCCACGACACCACCATCCGCGTGATGATCTCCGGTTCCATCAGCAACGCCGCGGCGATGTTGGTGACCGCGCCGATCGCCACCACATGGAGCAGGCGGTCGTCGTCCACCATGGCGGCTTCGATGATGCGGCGAGCGCCCTCGCTGTCCACGATGTCATCGGGTGACTCCATGAACCGGTCGGCGCCCCGGAAGGCCACGTCATCCGATGACATACCCAGCCAGCCCATCAGGGTGCCGATCTCCTCGAAGGACATCTCCATCCCCTCGGCGGTCGTCTCGAACTCCACATCCTCGGGGTCGATCCCGGCAGCTCTCAGCCGGTGCACCCAAGCTGCGATGTCGTCCACCTCGGCAGCGGTCGAGTGGTCGACGTTCGCCCGGGCGGCAGCCAGGAGCGGCTCCCTGAAGTAGGCCCGCGAGAACGGGGCTGCCACGATCGCTTCTATGTCGAGCCGGTCGGGCGACAGCAGACCCCAGGTGATGGCGAACTGGTCGTCAACCTCGTTAGCCGCATCGGTGTCGACCAGCACCCGGACCTGGCCGGGCTGGGGAGCCAGCATCTCCTTGCGACGCTCGTCGCTGATGTACGGGAACTTCGTCATGCGTGCTCCCCGACCTTATCCGGTCACTCCGGCAGCGGCGGTCCTCACCTGATGCGGTCGGCGATGGCGGCACCGACCTCGTCGGTGCTGTTGGTGCCGCCCATGTCACGGGTTCCCACCTCGCCTTCGGCCAATACGTCCGCGATCGCAGTACCAACCGCGTCGGCCGCGGCATTCTCGCCCAGATGGTCCAGCATCATGCGCACCGCTTCGATGGAAGCAATCGGGTTGACCCTCCGCTGACCCGTGTACTTGGGAGCGGACCCGTGGATCGGCTCGAACATCGACGGGAACCTGTGCTCGGGGTCGATGTTGCCGCCGGCGGCGAATCCCATGCCCCCCTGCAGCATCGCGCCGAGATCGGTGATGATGTCTCCGAACAGGTTGGACGCCACCACCACGTCGAACCACTCCGGGTTCTTCACCATCCACATCGACAATGCGTCCACCAGCGCCATGTCCGTCTCCACGTCCGGAAAGTCCTCCGCAACCTCGTCGAACACCGTGTCCCAGAACACCATCGAGTAGTTGAGAGCATTCGACTTGGTGCAGTTGGTGACCCTGCCAACCGGCGCCTCGGAACCGAGCTTGGCGCGCTGGCGGGCCAGTTCGAACGAGTACCGCATGACCCGCTCGCAGCCCTTGTGGGTGAACACCGCGGTCTGCAACGCCACCGCATCGGGCGTGCCTGCTTTGAAGATCCCGCCCTGCGCGGCGTACTCACCCTCGGTGTTCTCCCGCACCACCACCATGTCGAGGGTCTCGGTGGTTGCAGTCCGGATCGGTGTGGCCACCCCCGGATACAGGCGGATCGGACGCAGGTTGACGTACTGATCGAACCCCCGCCGTACGCCGAGGATGAGCTCCAGCGACAAGTGGTCGGGCACCTTGGACACGTCACCCACCGACCCCAGGAAGATCGCATCGAACCCAGCGAGAGTGTCCAGGTAGTCGTCGGGCATCATCTTCCCGTCGGCCAGATAGCGGTCACACCCCCAGTCGAACCACTCAGTCTCCACGTCGAAGTCAAAGCGCTCTGCCGCCGCCCGGAGAGAACGCTCCGCCTCCTCCGACACCTCCGGACCCACACCATCCGCTGGGATGACAGCTATCCGATACACCCTTGAACCCCTTACTAGCGACTCCCGCGGCACCGTAACACCGCAGCATGCTGCGGCTCAAACTGTCGGTGGATCAGAATCAACCGCCACCGAGACCCTCGTGTGAACCGCCCCTCCGCACGATCCCGAACATCTCGGGCTTCTTCACCATCCACATCGACAGGGCGATGAGGCTTCGAGTTAACCATTGCGACGTCGCCGTGGCCGAAGAGCGCTACACCCACGAGAACACCTTGGACGCTGCAAGCTATTCTCTCAATGATGAGTGGACCAGCGCAGACGAAGCGTCGATTGCTTTGTATACATCACCGCTTCCGGCCTGTTCGAGCCCTTACAGTCCGCGCGCGAGTAAGTAGAAATACACGGATCGATACGAAGAGAATGGTGACGACCAGATGTGTCAGGAGCGTCACAGTAATAGCTACCAGTATTCGCTCTCCCCAACCAGCACTCAGGATTCCGACGATGAGAACAAATGCCGATGTCAGAAAGGCTACGAGAGCCGAGTAGTTGGCATTGGCACTGATACCTTCCAGCAGCAGTGCATACTGAGTAGTATCTCGACTTGGATGTGGGCTACTTTCCGACCAACTAGCAGCTCGACCGAGAATATTGATGCTGAGCTGGAAGAAAAAGGCAGCAAATAGTCCCGTGACTGTTACGAGAGCAGTAGCTATTGATGCTGAGATCCTGACATTTAGAGTAAACGCGGCGGCACCGAGGCAAGCTGGCATAACATAGTGCTCTATAATGCTACGCGATCCTAATACTCCTTGCGCATTACGGAGGGAATCTAGGTGAGTTAATAGGATTGGCAGTGGACTTAGGTTGGACTTAGTACCCATAGGGCAGCCTACTCGACGGTTCTGTCAGTTGTGATCAGGTCTTGGCTAATCTCACGCAGAACCCTCTGGAGTTCGGCGGAAAGAGTAAACACATCAACTCCGTATTCGTCTTCTCTCGAATGGTCTACTCTCAGACCAACTGTCAACGGATGACCGCTTTGAGGAGATTCCAGATAGAACGTACGCTGTCCACCCTGTGGCATAGTGACGGTTATTGCCGCATCATCAAACTGCAATCCACTGAACTCGATTATTTGATTCTTTGTCTCCTCACTACGCTCATCCAAGAACCTACGGATTGGGTCTCGATTAAGGCTCTTTAGACGACGACCCTTGAATATTAGCTCGACTCTTCCGACTTCGTTGTCACCCCATTGGGCAGCTTCAGTAAACGGATCCGATCGCTCTAGCTCACGCTTTATCAGCGTGACCTTAGTAATCCTGGACTGATCGATCAACGTCCGAAATGTATCCTGTGGAACGAATGGTGTAATGCTTATGACATAGCCGAGTTCACCGAACAACGCCCGAAGAGTACCGTCAATGATCGTCTTACACCCCCGACGATGGGGGACATGTACTACCAGCCATCCTTCCGTCCTGTGCGGAGGAAGGGAGAACAACGCTGCAGACCGCATCACTTCAGAGTCGTCTGGTGTCCGAACGAAGCGAGTCTCCCCATCCCTGGTGAGAACGGAGGTAACACCTGACCTGCCACTAAGGATTTCAAGACCAACGGTGTTACTCGGTAGATTCGGAAGAAGCTCCCCTCCGAAGGTCGCCTGGACGGTTTGGTCGTGGTTTTGTGATGTTTGGCCGATCAGAGTTCTCTGTATCGTCTCTCCGACCCAAGTTCCCGCTTCGTCATAGTCTCCAAGAAGGCACCAGGCTCCTACTTGGCGCTTAGGCCGAATCTGGACTCTGTATAAGGCCGCTCGATGACTCATCGTGGAAGGGGCTCCCTTGCAGTTGGCAACTGTACTTTAGACCTACTAGCTGTGCGCGCGGGGGCTTCCAAGACCTGTCAAAGTTCCCGGTTTCTTAGGCACTGGCTCAATGACAGCTGGCCAGTCAGACCCGAGTTTGGCGGGTTGGAGGGGTTTGGTGGGGGTGGTTGGTTCGCTG
>JAPPFW010000073.1 GCA_028821575.1 bacterium
GTTAGCTACGTACGGACGGGATAAGCGCTGAAGGCATCTAAGTGCGAAGCCCACCTCAAGATGAGATCTCCCACCGGGTAAACCGGGTAAGGACCCTGGTAGAACACCAGGTTGATAGGCCGGAAGTGTAAGCACAGCAATGTGTTGAGCGGACCGGTACTAATCGTCCGAGGGCTTGAGATTCGCGGATTCAGGCGTTCATGCTCGCTATGGAGTGCTCAAGGGCACGACTCGCCGGAAGGCGGGTTTCGACAATCTGGAAATTCTGTCCGGTGGCGATAGCGGCGGGGATCCACCCGTTCCCATTCCGAACACGGAAGTTAAGCCCGTCAGCGCCGATGGTACTTGGGGTGCAGACCCCCGGGAGAGTAGGACACCGCCGGGCACGATCGTAACGGGCCGTCCGGGATGCACCGGGCGGCCCGGTTCGTTCCGAGAGCGGCGCTCCGCCATGAGGCCTACGGGTGACCCGGAGGGTGTCGGCTACAATGCGCGCGATCGGATCGAGAACGCACTAGAGGAATCGATTACGCGCAGCGGGGTATGGCGCTCGGGCAGGGTTCGTTCGCGCGGCGCAGATCGAGATTGAGACCGCGGAGGTCGCGATCGTGGATATGAGCCTGCTCGTAGTAGGAGCCCTCGGGCTCGTTGCTATAGGATCCTCGATGTCCGTCCTGGTCCTGCAGGGCCGCTATCGAAGGAAGGTACTCACTCCGCAGGAAGAGAAGATGGGTGCCGCCCGCCGGGAGGCACAGCGGATTCTCAACCGGGCGGAGCGTGAGGGACGGGCTCGCGCCGAGGCCTACAGGGAGCGCGAGGAAGCCCAACTCGACCATAGGCGGGTGGAGCACGCAGCTGCCGAGGGGCGTCTCATCCAGCGGGAGAAGACCCTGGAGCAGAGGGCCGCCAACCTTGCCCAGCGGGAGCAAATGCTTCTCCATAGGGAGGCGTCGGTCTCCGAACTGCGGACCGAGGTAGAACTGATGGCGGAGGACGCCCGTGCCGACCTCGAACGGATCGGTTCGCTCGATGCCAGGGCCGCCAAGGAGGAACTGGTCAACCGGGTGCGCGACGAGGCGCGCAGGGAAGCGATGTTGCTCGTTCGTGACAGTGAGATGCGAGCTCGGGAGGAGGCTGACCGCCGGGCACGGCGAATCCTCGCCACGGCGATCGAGCGATTGTCAAGCGAGGTTGTTGCGGAATCGACGGTGTCCGCGGTGCAACTACCTCGTGAGGAGATGAAGGGGCGGATCATCGGTCGGGAGGGCCGCAACATCCGGGCTTTCGAGGCGGTGACCGGGGTCAACCTCGTTGTCGACGAGACTCCGGAGATGGTCGTGGTCGCGTCTTTCGACCCGGTCCGTAGAGAGGTCGCCCGCATCACCCTCGAGAAGCTGGTCGCGGATGGTCGGATCCATCCGGCCGCCATCGAGGAGTTCTACGCTAAGGCGCAGGCCGAGGTGGATCAGTCGGTTCGGGATGCAGGCGAGTGGGCGATGCTGGACGTGGGCATGTCCAGGATGCATCCCGAGTTGATTACCCTTCTGGGCCGGCTCAAATATCGTACTTCCTACGGGCAGAACGTGCTCAACCACCTGGTGGAGTCGGCCCACATCGCCGGCATGCTGAGCGCTGAGCTCGGTGTCGACCCGGCGCCCGTGAAACGCTCGGCCTTCCTCCACGACATCGGCAAGGCCGTGACCCACCATGTTGAGGGGGCTCATGCGCTGATCGGAGCGGAGATCGCCCGACGATTCGGGGAAGAAGCGGCGGTAGTCCACGGGATCGAAGCCCATCACAACGACGTCGAGCCCCGCACGCTCCTTTCCATAATCGTCCAGGCCGCCGATACCGTCTCGGCAGCTCGTCCGGGAGCGCGCCGGGAGGCACTGGAGTCCTACACGAAGCGCCTCGTCCAGATGGAGGAGATGATCAAGGCGTTTGACGGGGTCGAGCGCGTGTTCGCGATGCAAGCGGGCCGGGAGGTCCGCGTGGTGGTCGATCCCCGCACGGTCGACGACCTGGAGGCTGCCCATCTGGTGAGGTCCATCTCCCGCAGGCTCGAGGAGGACCTGCGCTACTCGGGACAGATCGAAGTTACGGTGATTCGCGAGTTGCGTGTCACCGACTACGCCCGCTAACAGGCGGTGGCTTGATGGCAGGGACCGTTATACTTCCAGTTCCCACCCGGCGGTCCGCCGAGACCAGGCCGCCCACCCGGATCGGCCGCACCTACTTTCTCCGTACGTTCGGCTGCCAGATGAACGAGCATGACAGCGAGCGGGTGGCCGGTCTGTTCGAGGCTGACGGGATGGTCAGGGCGGACCGCATGGAAGATGCAGATGTCGTGTTCGTCAACACCTGCACGATCCGGGAGAACGCCGACAACCGGTTGTACGGCAACCTGGGCCAGTTGAAACGACTCAAGGACATGCGCTCGGGCCGGCTGCTCGTCGTGGGCGGATGCGCAGCCCAGAAGGACCGGGAACTTGTCAGGCAGCGGGCCCCCTGGGTGGATGTGGTCCTGGGCACCCACAACCTGCACCGCGTCGTGCATCTGCTGGACCAAGCCGAGGAGTGGGGGCCGGTCACCGAGATCGTCGACTCGCTCGCCGCCATGCCCTCCGATCTTCCGGTGCGCCGGGAGTCGGCCCATTCCGCCTGGGTGACCATCCAGATCGGATGCAACAACACCTGCACCTTCTGCATAGTCCCGGCTGTGAGGGGTCGCGAGGTCAGCCGGCGCCCCGGCGACATAATCAGGGAGATCGAGCAGCTGGTCGCAGAGGGCGTTATCGAGGTGACCCTTTTGGGCCAGAACGTCGACACCTACGGACGCGATCTGGCGATAGACGGTCGCCGGCGCCCGATCTTCGGACATCTGCTGGCGAGGATCGGCCAGGTCGACGGTATCAGGCGGATCCGGTTCACCAGCCCTCATCCGAACGATTTCCGGCCAGACGTGGCCGAGGCGATGGCCCGGACCGAAGCGGTCTGCGAGCAGTTGCACTTCCCATTGCAGTCGGGCTCGAACCGGATCCTGGCCGCGATGCACCGTGGTTACACGTCGGACAAGTTCCTCGGGCGTCTGGCTATGGCTCGGCAGGTGATCCCGGACCTGACGGTGTCCACGGACGTGATCGTCGGCTTTCCCGGGGAGACTGAGGATGACTTCCGGATGACGCTCGAGATCGTTGAGCAGGCTCGGTTCGACCAAGCCTTCATGTTCATCTTCTCCCCGCGGCCCGGCACGAGGGCCGCGGCGATGACGGACCGGTTCGTGCCGGCTGAGGTAGCGCGCGAGCGGTTCGGGCGTCTGGTGAAGCTGCAGAGGGGGATCAGCGCGGAGCAGAATCGGCGCCATCTCGGCACGACGATGGAAGTGCTGGTCGAGGGGCCGTCCAAGAAGAATCCCCGGGTAGCAACGACCCGCACCCGAGGGAACAAGGTGGTCCATGTGGACGGCGAGTTCACACCGGGCACGCTGATGGACGTGGTCATTGAACGTACGGCCACCCATTACCTGGTCGGCACGCCCGCCTGAGTGGGTGATCACCCGGTGCAGGGAGGTGCGCGGCCGGGTGGGGAATATCCCGAAGGTATCGCGGTATCCGGTTCGAGACCACGAGCCGGGGTCATGGCCGTACTCGGTCCAACCGCGTCCGGGAAGACCGGGCTGGCGATATGCCTGGCTAGGCACTGGGGCGCGGAGATCCTTTCCGTGGACTCCATGCAGGTCTACCGGGGGATGGATATCGGTACGGCCAAGGTGTCGATCGACGAGCAGGCCGAGATACCGCACCATATGATCGATCTGGTAGCCCCGGAAGTCGACTACACGGTGGCTGAGTTCCAGGAAGCGGGCCGGCTGGCGATGGGAGATGTCCTGTCGCGAAATGTTCCTCTGATCGTCGCGGGCGGGTCGGGCCTGTACTTCCGGTCGCTGGTCGATCCACTCGAGTTCCCGCCCTTCGACCCGGGGGTTCGCGCCGTAGTCGAATCGATGGGGCAGGAGGCTGCTCGCGCCGAGTTGCTGGCAGCTGATCCGAGCGCCGGCGCCTACGTCGAGTTGGGTAACCTGCGACGGGTCCGGAGGGCGGTGGAGATCTTGCGACTGGGCGGTGGCGGCCCTTCGGAACGAGCGAACCGACCGGCGGCCGTACACGTGCGGAACTACGTACCGGAGGTAGCGTTCGCGGCTGTGGGCGTGGATCCGGGCGACAGGCTGGCGGATCGCGTCATGGAACGCATAGACCGGATGATCGACTCCGGACTGCTGGACGAGGTGGCCGGCCTGTCGCACCGGCTCGGTCGCAATGCGTCGCGGGCGGTGGGCTACCGTCAGATGATCCCGGTAGTGCGCGGGGATGTCAGCTTGGAACAGGGCAAGGCGGACACGTTCAAGGCCACGATGGCCCTGGCGAGGCGTCAACGGACCTACTTCGGAAGAGACCCTAGGATCCGATGGTTGGAGTGGAGCGAGGATCCGGAGGTCCGCTGCCGGGCCGCTCGGCAGGCTATCGAGGAGATGCAGCCTTGGAGTTCGTGAAAACCGAAGGTTTGGGTAACGATTTCGTGCTGGTCGAGGGGACGGCTCCATCCCGGGCACAGATCCGGCTCTGGTGCGACCGCCGCACCGGAATCGGTGCCGACGGCCTTCTGAGGGTTTCGCGGTCGTACCATCCCGATGCGGTTGCCCGGATGGAGTACTGGAATTCCGACGGATCGGTGGCCGGTATGTGTGGCAACGGTTTGCGTTGCGTGGCCCTCTACGTCTTCGAACGGGGCTGGACCGACCGGAGGTCTTTCGCCATCCGGACCGCCACCGGTCTGAACCGGGTCGAGATAGTGGAGAACGGCGCCGTCAGGGTGGAACTCGGTCCCTACCGGGTCGGACGGCAGTCGATCATGGAGGGCCTGCCCTTCACAGCGGTCGACGTCGGCAACCCGCACGCGGTTACTTTCGTCGGAACCGCAGCCGAAGTAGAGGACGCGCCGCTCGCTCGGGTCGGAATGGCGCTACAAGAGCATCCACGCTTCCCCGAGGGAGTCAACGTCGAGTTCGCTGCTCCGACCAGCCACGGGTTGCGGGTGAGGGTCTGGGAACGCGGCGCCGGCGCGACTCACGCGTGCGGGACGGGCGCGGCGGCAGTGGCTGCGGTGGCTCACCATGAACGGGGGGGCGGCCCTGCCACGGAGGTCCAGCTACCGGGAGGTCGGCTCGGAGTGGAACTGATCGACGGCGTGGCCTGGATCACCGGGCCGGCCGTCATGGTGTTCAGCGGAACAGTTCCCGACTGAACCGGGAACGGCGGTCGCCGAGCCTGCGTAGGACGGTGACAACCTTCCCGAGTATCTCGACCCCTGACGTGAACACCATCGGTTCGTATGCAGGATTCTCCGCATGGAGGATCACCGCGTCTTGGCGCTTCTCAAGCCGCTTGACGGTCGCCTCCTCCGCTTCGACCAGACAAGCCACAATCTCGCCGTTCTCGGCGTGAGGCTGGCTGCGCACCACCACCATGTCACCGTCCAGGATGCCCGCGTCGGTCATCGAGTCGCCGCGCACTTCGAGCATGAACAGGGGCCCGGAGCCGACGAGGGACTCGGGTAGGGGCACTACCTCCTCTATGTGCTCCTCCGCAAGGATAGGCGTACCTGCTGCGATCCGTCCGACCAGTGGCACGTCACGGGTTAGTTCCGACCGTCCGGAGGGTGCCGCCGGTACCCGCTCCCGGCCGGATCCGAGTACCTCGATGGCCCTTGGTTTGGACGGGTCGCGCCGGATGTGCCCGGCTCTTTCCAGGGCGGTTAGGTGGCTGTGAACGGTCGCCGGGGAACGCAGGCCCAGATGGTGGCCGATCTCCCTCACGGAAGGCGGGTAGCCGCGGGTCGCCACCTCTCGTTTGATCAACTCCAGGACCTGTCGCTGCCGAGGCCGAAGGCTATCGGGATCGGGCTGCTCGCCCGCCCTTCTACTGGTGCCGGCGGTGTCCACTGCTGAGCCTCCTCTCCTTGTACGTACAGAACATAGCACAGAAAACAAACATATGTTCGTTTAGACGGCTGGTGGCTGGTGGCTGGTGGCTGGTGGCGTTTCTATTCCTTGCGGCTCCGATCGCACCTTGACAAGCGAACATTCGTTCGGTCATAATCTGGACAACCAAACATCTGTTCGCTTCCGAGGAGGTTGTCATGGTCTCAGGCACCCACACGCTCCATAGGGAGATGGATACCCGGATCGGTGCTCTGTTGTCCCCTCCTCGGGTCATGAAGCAGCGGGAGCTCGACCGGCTCGCTGCCCCTCGGTCGATGGAGGGCGGGCCCGTGCAGGCGGCGTGGCGGCCATCGGTGATCCAGGGAGGTCAGCGCGGAAGGCCTGGAGGAGAGGAGATGGGAAGCGCCCTGCCGGCTCCCCGTCGTTCCGGCGGGTGGCGGACGGTTCGCACCCGGGCGGCGGTTCGTATCGGACTGACAGCCGCGATCATGGCAACACTGCTGGTGGTGTTCGCCATGCCTAGGGCGGGCGCCGACCGTGGACCGGTGCCGGACGTAACCCATGTCGTGCAACCGGGCGATAGCTTGTGGTCGATAGCGGAGCACCACACACCGGCTGCAGGCGATGTCAGAGCGACGGTAGCCCTTGTACGATCCGCCAACGAGGGCTTGTCGGGCTTCCTGATGGTGGGCGATGTGATAAAGGTGCCGGTCCAGAGGATCCCGGGTACTCGAACCGGCGCCCCGGGCTGAGGTACGGAGGAAGGTCAGCCCTCGACGAGTGACTCGATGTCCGAGAGCGTCGCACGTATCTCGACGATCTGGCCGAGCGCCCAGGTTTGGACCTGCTCAAGGGGCGAGTGGATCCGGTCGCGCACGGCGGTGACGGACTCCTCGATCTCGGTCCCGGCAACGGCTGCCGCTTCGGTGTCGCCCTCGCGGAGAGCCGTGACATAATCCGCCTGCATCACCTCAAGCGCGCCCACAGTGTCGAATGCCTGCTGCCTGAACGTTCCGAAGAGGGGGTCATCGGGTAGTCCGGTCAGGATCAAGCGGGTCTCCGCGATCGTGAAGCTCAACTCCTCGGTGATTCGGTCCAACTCCTCCGGCGCTGCTGCCGCGGGAAGCGCGGGTATGGAGAAAGCGTTGGAGAGCGCGAGGGAATAGCTCATGGCGTCGTCCATCCGCTCGCTGACCGCGACGGCCTGGAGAGAGGCCGATTCCAGCAACTGCTTCGGTGCGACCAACTCGTCTACGGACAGACTGGATCCGATGATCGGGGGTTTCGGGAGGGGTTCGAACGCCAGCGTCGAGGAAGACCTGGCTGCGATGTCGAGTGCGCTGATCTGGCTCGTGAGGGTCGACAGCCCCGAATCGGTCAACAGTCCTCCGGCGCTGAGCGTCGACGCGACCGGGTTGACAGATGCCTGTAGGCGGCCGGTTGCCTGAGCGTACTGACGCTGGCGTGCTTCGGCCTCGCGCGCGGGAAGGTCGCTGATTACCTTCACGGTCGCGGCCGTCAGAACCATCAGCAACGCGCAACTGACCACCAGCGACCAGCGTATACGGCGGGGCGATCTGAATGGCAGCCGGGTTACGTCCGGTTCGGCCGGCAGCAGGTCCCTCCCCATGTCCAACTCCGCGGTGGCATCCCACAGGAGCTTCACGGTGTCTCCGGTGTTCCCCCGGCGGTTGAGATCCGCGGTCACGGTGCTGAGCGACGGAAAGTCCATCCATGGATCGTCAGCAGGGTCATTCGGAGGATTTGGACTGTTGCCGTTGGTCCAGTCGCCACCGAAGGTTGCTTCCTTCGCCCCGAATCCCAGCAGCGCTGCGAGCGAGGACCCCTCTCTCGGATGGGCGAGGGGAAGGAGCCGGCTCCGATGCAACACTGTCGCAGGCGGACGTGAGGATCGTTCCGGGGCAAGGACCGGTACCGCCGTCTCGATCAAGGGTGCGGAGACCCTGCTGGAGGCGGTCGTGGAGTCCGTGTCCGGAGCAGCCGTCGCGCTGCCGTTCGATCGGGGCTGGGATTGGCGCCCGTTCGCCGTGAGCGGGAGTTCGGCGGTCGGTTCGAGGTCTGTGACCGTGGTTGAGAACTCACGAACGATCGGCAGGGGATCGGTTACAGCGGGCACTGCGATGGTGGGAGTCTCTTCCGGGCCCGAACGGGTGTCGGTCGGCGACTCGGGCGAAGGTTGCGGGTGACCCCAATTCGGCATGAGGCGGACGGGCCCGGTGCGATCCCGATCCTCGTGCCTGGAACGGTAGGGGTTCCAGGCTACCCGAATCCGATGGCGACCGGGTCGGTTGATCGAGAGAACGGATCTGACGAACGGGACAAACCCGTCCAGGCGGTCCGCCGCGCGAGCGGTTACCAAGGGGTGTGGATGACCGGGTCTTAGGGTGACCATGAGGCGGGACAGCTCCTACCTTGCCGTACTCCGCCCGGCTACGAGAGCCCCCGATTCATCTTTGCTTGAATTGAGAACATGAATGTTAGCCTGCTCAAGCTCGATAAGGAACTACCTACGCCGAAACGGGCACATCCCGACGACGCGGGTCTGGATCTTCACGCCCGCTATCCAGCCGAACTGGAGCCGGGGCAGCGATCAACCGTGGACACCGGAATAGCCCTAGCCATCCCGCCCGGGTTTGCGGGACTGGTTGTCCCACGGAGCGGGATCGCAGCCCGAAACGGGATAGGAGTGGTGAACAGTCCAGGACTGATAGATGCCGGCTACCGGGGCGAGATCCGGGTGGTGCTTATCAACCTGGGGGAACGGCGGGTGAGCATCGCACGCGGAGACCGTATCGCGCAGTTACTGATCCTTCCCATTGCCGTCCCTCGAGTCGAGATCGTGGATAGCCTTGAAACTACGGAGCGGGATCGGGGTGGTTTCGGTTCGACAGGAAGGTAACCCCAGCTTCAGGTTGCCGGTAGGAGTCCACCAACCGCTACAATGACGGTCGGTGCGGAAGTAGCTCAGTCGGTAGAGCGCAACCTTGCCAAGGTTGAGGTCGCGGGTTCGAGCCCCGTCTTCCGCTCCCAGCCCGGGCCGGACCGGGCGCGAACCGGCCGGCGCAGGTGTACGGCGACGTGGCCGAGTGGTTAGGCACAGCTCTGCAAAAGCTGCTACACCGGTTCGATTCCGGTCGTCGCCTCGCGTGCATTGGAACCGGGGCGCTTAGCTCAGGGGAAGAGCGCTTCCTTGACGCGGAAGAGGTCACAGGTTCAAATCCTGTAGCGCCCACCCGGTCGTTTCCCGGCTGCCGTACGGTCGGCGACGGCAGCCTTCCTCCCCCCAATCCCGGGTAGTTCGCCCCGCCCGGCCAGCGACCGAGCGTCGCCGTTGGCGGATGTCATGCATCTCCATCCGGACAGCCGGGTGTCGTCCGTCGAATAGGAAGTTTGCGGTGCAGGTTTGCGGGCTTGAGGAGTGCCCTCCTAGCCCAGATCCAGGATCCCCCGGCGTATGGCGGTGAGGACCGCGGCCAACTTGCTATCGGCGCCGAGCTTTTCCCTGAGGTTGCGGACGTGGTTTCGCACCGTGTGGGGGCTGATGCCGAGTTCCTCCGCTATCCGTAGAGTGCCGCTCCCGAGTGACACGAGATGCAGGACCTCCAACTCCCGAGGGCTCAGCAGCCCTCTCTTGCGCGGATCCGACCTGGGAGTCGGCGAGTCGGAAAGGATGTTCGCGCCTCGGTCGCGCAGGTCGCGCCGGACATCCTCGGCGGCGCGGTCGGCGACCTTAGGGTCTGGATCATCGTTGAACAGATGTACCAGCAGCGGTGCCTGTCGCTCGGCGCCGGCTACCACCATCGGAGTCAGAGATGCGAGCTTGCGCCCGCCGGACTCACAGCGCATCCGCAAGGTGATCGTGCTCGGAATCTCGCCGGCCCTTAGGGCTCGCATCGAGGGGCATCCATGGAGGCAGGCGGGCGTAAGGCCTCCGGGAGCCAAGTTCTCCAGTACCTCGTAACAGCGGCGACCGATCACCTCTTCGGCCGGGAATCCGAGAATCCGCTCCGCTGCCCGGTTCCAGAACAGGATGGTCTGGTCAAGGGACATGACGTAGGCGCCGAACGAGGCCATTTCGAGCAACGAGATTATGCTGTTTGGCGTCAAGAGAGAACCCTCCCGTCGGCTCTTCGGGCGCATGAAGAGGCACATCGGCCGGGCCTAGTCACAGAAGACCTAGATCGCGCTGTGTACGATGCCCCCTCTACCGCGACATCATAGTTGGGGCCGCCAACCTACGGCGGCTACCCGTGATGCGGTGGTAACGGAGACCGTGGCAGCCCATACGCCTGTACAGGTCCCGCGGCCTCGGCGACGCGAGGCCGACACAGAAGGATCGTGTGAAGTCTCAGGGGGCACCAGCTCGTACAGGTAGGCGGCTGTTGCCGGCGCAGTCATGTATGTTCCGGTCCGATCCCCTTGAATACTCGCCCAATCGCCGTTCGGGAATCCTCGGGTCGATTTCCGGTGAAAGACCAGGTGAGCGCCAGTATAGAATCCAGGTTCGCGCCCAAGTCGATTCTGAGTTCGTCAATCTCTCGTACCCGTGACATAATGTTGGCGACTCGCCGTCCTATAATCCGGGCGGTTGCGCGACGAACGACCCTCGAGCCTCCGAGTACAACCACATCTGAAACGGGTTCGCCAGACAGAAGGGATTGTTGATGTCCTTGAGCGACGATCACAAGGCAGCTCTTGCTAAAGGAAGGAGCGAGGCGCGTACCGTACGCGCTTATCTCGATGCCCTCGCTACCAAGAAGCCCCGCGGGACGGCCAATCCTGCCACCCTGAAGCAACGGTTGGAGCGGTTGACCGAACAGATAGAAACAGAGCAGAACTCGCTGAAGCGCCTCCAACTCATCCAACAGCGCTTTGATGTCGAGGACAAGTTGAAGGCGGTTGACGACTCGGTGGACTACGAGGCGCTACAGGCAGCCTTTGTGGCCGCCGCGGCTTCATATTCGGAGCGCAAGGGTATCTCCTACAGCGCGTGGAGGGAAGCGGGAGTAGCGCCCGACGTCTTGAAGACGGCGGGTATTCGCCGCACGCGACGCACTTAGGAGGGCCTTACCGCGCAAGTAGACCGTCCGGTTGGACAAGAGATCCTCAAAGCTGCCGGTCGGCGACGAGATCGGTACGGGTGTGATCGCAGCCCTGCTTCCGTTCCGTTCGTGCCGACGTTTGTCCGAATCTGCCCGCGTCGCAGCAGTGGTTTGCCGATACCCCCTACCCCCAGCCGAGTTCCTGTAGCCGGTGATCGTCTATTCCCAGGTGATGGGCTATTTCGTGGAGGACGGTCCGACGGATCTCCTCGGCTGTGCCTTCGTCATCGAGTCCGAGCGCGAGATGCGTGTCCATGAATATCGATATCCGATCAGGTAGGACTCCCGCATAGTTCATGCCCCGGTCGCGTAGAGAGACTCCTTGGTAGAAGCCTAGGAGTCCCTCACGGTGAGGGTCTCGTTCCTCGACTACTACCACAAGGTTGTCGATTCGCCTCGCGATCTCAACCGGTAGCTCTTCGAGGGTAACATCCACGACCTTCTCGAAGTCTTCCCGCCCAAACAGGGGTATCCCACCTTTTGTCCAAACACAACTCTGAGTGGATCTGAAGGTAACATCTACGCAGCGATCGCGCCATCGCCTGAAGCGAGGCCGCTGGCTCCCTCCGACCGGATGCGAGGCTGAGAATGCCGACTAGGATCCCTGTGGCAGGGCGCTTAGCTCAGCGGGAGAGCGCTGCCTTCACACGGCAGAGGTCACTGGTTCGATCCCAGTAGCGCCCACCGGGGGAACTACCCCTCCGTGCAGAAGGTCAGGCGCTGGGCATCCACCAACCCCCCTTTGCAGGTGTTGCGCGTAACAGCTCCTGATGTGCTGAAACGGTTGAGACCCTTGGGGGAGCTACGACATGACCATTCAAGCGCCGACCTTCATCAGGTCCGATGGTCCCGACAAAGTGACGGGCACCGGGCGGTACACAGCCGACCTCACCGCGGCCGGGGTACTTGTCGCCAAGTTCCGCTACGCGGAGGTTACGCATGCTCGCATCGTGGAGTTGGACACATCGGCTGCCCGGGCCATGCCAGGCGTGTTCGCCGTTCTGACCACCGACGACGTACCCGACGTGCTCTACGGTTCCATCAAGGACCGGCGGCTTTTCGCCAAGGATGTGGTGCGGTTCGAGGGGGAGGTGGTGGCCGCGGTTGCGGCGAGCGACGAGGCGACGGCCGAGCGCGCCGTCGACGCCATTGTGGTGCGCTACGAGCCGATCCAGGCCGTTGCTGACATGGAGGAGGCCCTCGAACCCGGTGCGCCGCTCATTCACGAGGAGTGGGAAACGTATGAAGCCCCGGGCGTGGAGAGGGAGGGCAACCTGGCCTCCTACACTTCGCTGTCGCGCGGTGATGCGGGCGCAGGTCTGGCCGAGGCGGACCTGGTCATCACCAGCCGCTATGTGGCCGACGCCTCGCACGCCGTCCCGATCGAGCCACGTGCGATCCTGGCGCAATGGGAAGGTCAAAAGGTCACGATCTGGTCGTCCACCCAGGTCCCGTTCCCGGCCAGGGACGGGGTCTGCGAGACCCTCGGGCTGCCCACCAACCGGGTGCGGGTCATCGTGCCGCATCTGGGCGGAGGCTTCGGCGGCAAGTGCGGGTTCCACTACGAAGCACACGTGGCGGCTCTGTCCAGGGCTGCCCGCCGCCCTGTGCGGTTGGTTTTCTCGCGCCGGGAGGAGTTCATCGCTCCCGACAGGCGCCGGGAAGGGATGATCGTCGAACTCACGAGCGGTGTCCGCAAGGACGGCACGCTCACAGCCCGCAAGGCCAGGGTGATTGTTGACAACGGCGCCTATGCGGCCGACTCCGCTGGGTTTCCGCAGCTGGCCGCCATGCACGCGCTCGGACCGTACAAGGTGGACAACGTCGAGGTCGAGGCCTCTGCCGTATACACGAACTGCCAGCCCTCCGGTTCGGTGCGCGCACCCACGGCACCGCAGGGCTGCTGGGCGGTCGAGTCCCACACCGATGAGTTGGCGACCGCGATCGGCATGGATCCGGTGGAGTTCCGCAAAATCAACACGGTGGATAGCGGCGACGTCGGCGTCACCGGTCAGCTGTACGAGGAGATCGGGTTGCAGGAGTGCATCGACGCGGCCGTGGCCGGGATCGGGAGTCGCCATGATCTCCCGCCCGATGAGGCAGTTGGGGTAGCCGTGGGGTGGTGGCCCAGCTTCGCCATGGCGTCCGGCGCCTACGTCAAGATCGATCACGACGGCAAGGGAGTCATCGTCACCGGCGCCCAGGAGTGCGGGACCGGTGCGGTGATGACCCTTCCCTACCTGGTGGCGGGGGAACTCGGCATGCGACCCGAGGACTTCGAGCTGGTCTACCAGGACACCAGTGCCGCCCCGTTCGACGCGGGTGCCAGCGGGTCCCAAACCCTGTTCAACAACGGACGGGCCACGGTGGCCGCGGCCAGAGAAGTTGCCTCCCAACTCAAGGATCTGGCAGCGCAGGAGTTGGAGGCATCCACCGAGGACATAGTGCTGGCCGACGGCAAGGCCCACGTGGCCGGAGACCCGGCGTCCGCCGTGACGATCGAATGGCTGGCTGCAATCGCCGCCGAAGGTGCTCTCCTACTCGGTCGAGGATCGAACGATCCCCCCGAGTGGCCATCCATGTCGGGCGTGTCCTGCGTGGGCGATCACGGCCTCGGAGCCTGGGTAGCGCCGCAATTCTCCTGTCACGCGGTTCGCGTTCGCCTCGACAGGGAGACGGGGGTGGTGCGTGTCCTGGATGTCTCTACCGCCCACGACTCCGGAACCATCATCAATAGCCGGGGGGCTCTCGGCCAGGTGGAGGGAGGCGTCATGATGGGGATCGGCCAGGCCCTCACCGAAGGAGTCACCTTCGATGATGAGGGCAGGCAGCTCAACCCGGCGCTCCTGGACTACAAGCTCCAGACCACCGCCGATGCTCCCGGCATCAGGACGCACTTCGCGCAGGTGCCGGCCGCGGTTGGTGGGCCCTACGGTTCGAAGGGAATCGCAGAGGCCCCCAACGTGCCCACGGCCGCCGCGATCTCCAATGCAATCGCCAAGCTCATCGGTGGGCCCGTCCGGCAACTGCCGATGACCGCTGAACGGGTCTGGCTCGCTATGGAGGAGGGGGCATCATGATCTTCGCGTCGGCGGCGACGATCGAGGAGGCGCTCGAAGCCATGGCGGACGGCGCGACGCCCATCGCGGGAGGAACGGACTTGGTGGTCGGGGCCCGGCAGGGTAAGGCGCCCCTCCCAACCTCGCTCGTGTCGATCGATCGGGTGTCTGGAATGTCTGGCATTGTCCAAGCAAGCGACGGAACGCGTGTGGGGGCTCTGGTCACGCATGGAGCGCTGATGACCGACGCCCGGGTGGTCGGACCCTACACAGCCTTGGCAGACGCCGCCGCCCTGGTGGGGTCACCGGCGACCCGGTACGTGGGAACCCTGGGAGGGAACATCATGAACGCCTCGCCGGCGATGGACACCGGTGCGCCGCTGGTGGTTTTCGGCGCCCTCGCCGAGCTACGGTGCCTGTCGGGGGCCCGTACGCTACCGGTCGCGGACCTGTGGACGGCTCCCGGCGTCACCAGTGCCCGTTCCGACGAATTGCTGGTGGCGGTGCATCTCGAACTGCGGCCGTCCCGGTCTGGCAGCGCCTACGTAAGGCTGGAGTACCGGCGCGCGATGGAGATCGCAGTGGTCGGGGCGGCAGCCTCGGTGGTCCTGGAGGTCGACGGCACGATCGCCACGGGTCGGGTGGCTCTCAGCGCCGTGGCTCCCACGATCATCGAGGTCGAAGGGGTAGCGGGCATGATCTCCGGGTTGCCCGTCGAGGAAGCCGGCTCGCTGGTCCAGGAGGTCGCTTCGCTGCAAGCCGTTCCCATCAGTGATCTGAGAGGCAGTGATCGCTACAGGCGTCATACAGTCGGGGTGATGGCAAAGCGGGCCTTGTCGGCGGCGGCGCGGCGGGCAGCCGGGGAGGTGATCGGGGTACCGGTGAACCGGGCGATCGGTGTAGGGTCCGAGTCATGAGAACAGCGCTTGTTCTCAGGATCAATGGCGTCGACTCTCCGGTCATGGTAGATCCCTCCCGCGATCTTCTCGGAGTCCTGCGCGACGAGTTGGGCCTGACAGGCACGAAAGAGGGATGCGACGACTGCGAGTGCGGTGCGTGCATGGTGCTCGTGGACGGGGGACCGGTGAACTCCTGCTCGTATCTTGCCGTGCAGGCGGTGGGTAGGTCCATTACGACGATCGAAGGAATCATGGAAGGCGACGAGTTGAGCGCGTTGCAGCGGAACATGATTGTCGAGGGGGGCGTCCAGTGCGGATTCTGCACGCCGGGGATGATCGTCTCCGCCCAGGCACTCCTGGCTTCCAATCCGGTTCCGACCGAGGAGGAGATCCGGATTGGTCTGTCGGGGAACTTGTGTCGCTGCACCGGTTATGCGGGTATTCTCTCTGCGGTGACGCGGACGGTTTCTGAAGTCTGAGCGCCACCTGGGTGCTCCCGATCACAGCGCGGCAGCAGTAAATCCTCGAAACTCCGCATGTCGTGCCGTAGGCTTGGGGATGCAGTGGATGTCGGCACGGATAGGCGGCGGAGGTTGATATCCTCGCAATGAGTCCGTGCGTTCGGTCGTCCGTGGAGGAGCTGCCATGAGGAAACTGGTATTGCTATTGGTGTGGTTTGCACTGGTGGTCGCCGCCTGCGGCGGGGGCGAGGAAGAACCGACCGAGACCGAACCTACTACGGAAACGGTGGGCGTCACTGCGGGCGCGACTACGGAGCCTACCGTTGCAACTCCGGACGATGCGATGACTGATGACGCGATGGCCGATGACGCGATGGCCGATGACGCCACGACTGGTGACGCGATGGCCGATGACGCGACGGCAGATGGCGCGATGACCGACGATGGCGAAGCGGAGAGCCCTCCCGCCACCGAGCCGGAGCCCGAGCCGATCGATGCGGTGGTCACCCTCAGGGCGCTGGGTCCGGTGCGCATAGGCATGACGGTCGACGAAGCCACCAGCGAGACAGGCATCGAACTGCGGAGGGACTTCGGTAGGCAGTCGACCAGCACCTGCTACTACGTGACCGCGGGTGCAGCACTGCGGGGCGTGTCGATCATGGTGTTGGACGATCGGATCGCCCGCATCGACGTCGACTCTCCCAGCACCATCGCCACCAGGTCCGGCGTGAGGATCGGCACTCCTGCCGACGATCTGAGACAGGTCTACCCGAACAACATCCGGCAAGCCAACGACGCGGTGGCGGAGGGCGAAGCATTGGCGTTCGTTCCCAACGACGACTTCGACGCCGACTATCGCATCTACTTCGAGATCGAAGACGGGCAGATAGCCCGATACCGATTGGGGACCAAGCCTGCGGTCGACTATCTCGGCGGCTGCCCAGATCAATAGCGGCTAGTGGTTAGTGTTGGATTCTACTGACTACTGACCACTATCCACCATGGCGGTACCAGTCGACGTCTTCGCGGGGTAGTGGCTGGTTCCCCAGTACTAGGTCGGCGGCACGTTCCGCGATCATCATCACCGGGGCGTATATGTTGCCATTGGTGATTGTCGGCATGACCGAGGCGTCGACCACCCGCAGGCCTTCCATGCCGTGAACGCGTAGCGATCCGGGATCCACCACCGACATCGTGTCAGTGCCCATCCTCGCCGTACCGCAAGGGTGGAGAGCGGTCTCGGCATCCCTGGCCACCCAGGCGAGTATCTCCTCGTCGGTGCTCACCTCCGGACCGGGCGACAACTCCCCTCCGTTGTAATCGTCGAACGCGGGCTGGTTCAGCAAGTAGCGGACGAAGCGGACCGCTTCGACCCAGTCCTGGCGATCCGCAGAGGTGGACAGGTAGTTGAACCGCAGCCCGGGTTTGTCGTAGGGGTCGGTTGACTTCAGGAATATGGAACCCCGGACGTCCGAGTACATAGGGCCGACATGTACCTGGTAGCCGTGCCCGCCGGCAGGCACCGATCCGTCATAGCGGATGGCGATCGGCAGGAAGTGGAGCATCAGGTTCGGGTAGGCCACCCGGTCGTTGCTGCGGACGAAGGCACCCCCCTCGAAATGGTTGCTGGTGCCCGGTCCCCGGCGGAGCAACCACTGGAGCCCGATCAACGGCTTGCGCCACGCCGCCAACTGCGGCTGCAGGGAGACCGGTAGCTTCGAGGCGTACTGGATGTAGACCTCCAGGTGATCCTGCAGGTTCCGGCCCACGCCCGGCAGGTCGTTCACCACGCCGACTCCCAGCTCCTCCAGGTGCTTTCGAGGGCCCAGACCTGAGAGCATCAACAGCTGCGGGGTGTTGATGGCGCCTCCTGAGACGATGACCTCCCGGGCCCCGGCCCGGTGCAGCTTCCGGCCTTTGCGGTACTCCGCCCCCACCGCACGGGTTCCCTCGAAGAGGATCCGGGTGGTATGCGCTCGGGTTACGACGGTAAGGTTCGGTCTTCCCATCGCCGGATGCAGGTACGCCCGGGCGGCGCTGAGTCGGCGACCGCGGTGCCGGTTGGCGTCGAAGGCGGCGAAGCCCTCCTGCCGGTAGCCATTCACGTCGCTCGTCAGTGGTATTCCTGCCTGCTGACCGGCCTCGAAGAAGGCTTGGAACAGTGGATTGGTCGCGGGTCCCCTCTCCAGGATCAGCGGCCCCTGCCCGCCCCGGTACTCATCCTCTCCGGCGAGGGTGGTCTCCAGCCGCTTGAAGTAGGGAAGGCAATGGGCATAGCTCCAGTCGCCCATGCCGGCGGCCGACGCCCACTTCTCGTAGTCCATCGGATTGCCCCGCTGGAAGATCATCCCGTTGATGGAGCTCGAACCACCCAGGACCTTCCCGCGTGCGTGGTATACGCGGCGCCCCCCCATATGGGGCTCCGGTTCCGACTCGTACTTCCAGTCATAGAACCGTGATCCGATCGGATAGGTGAGGGCGGCCGGCATGTGGATGAAGACGTCCCAGCGGTAGTCCGGCCGGCCGGCTTCGAGCACGAGGACCCTGTTCGATGGGTCGGCGCTCAGCCGGGCGGCCATTGCACATCCGGCCGAGCCCCCGCCGACGATCACGAAGTCGTAGGCGGTCATGTTTCTCTCCCGGGCCGCACCGTATCCGTTCTCCGCCTATCTCTGGGACGGCGCCTTCTCCGGGCTGCTTGGAGGATGACCGTGCCGGCCCTGGCCGGGACCATGGTGAAGGCGCGGCGCTCCCTGGCCGCCACTCCCTCATGGGTGAGGATTCGCCACAGCGCGAAGCCGGTGATGCCGCCGTAGAGGACGGCTACGAACGAGTAGAGACCTGCCGGATCCGTGCCGTCCATGACGAGGGCGGCGATGATCGGCCCGATGATGGCGCCTACCCCGGTGACGGATGAGACGACGCTGCTCACCCCCACGGCGGAACCCGGCGGGACGCGGTCGTTGATGTGGCTGAGCGCCAGCGGGTACATCGGGAGCGCCATACCCCCTACGAGGAAGGAGATGATCAGTGCCCACCAGCCTAGGGGCTCGACGTTGACCATTGCCAGGCATGATCCGGCGGTCAGGAGTCCTATCGCCATGATCACGCGGCGGCGCCCGATCCGGTCGGAGATCATTCCTATCGGTCCCTGCAACACCACGCTCCCGAGAATGGCGCAGGTCATGAACACGGCGATCCGGTCCACACTCATACCAACCCGCGCTCCATACACGGCGCCCAGGCTCAACAAGGCGGCCACTCCAACACCCTGGCCGAAGGCGGCTACCAATCCCGACGGCGCGGCTTCCCAAACCTTCCTGACGGGCAGCCTGTCAGGAACGGGCAGGCGGGGCCCTGGAGCGGTCGAGAGGGTGATCGGGATGACTGCCACCGATACGAGTATGGATGCGAGGATGAACAGGATGACACCTGACGGATCTGCCAGCGTCAGCAACATCTGGCCGAGCGCCATTCCGCCCATCAGAACCACCATATAGGCGCCGAGCAGGCGACCTCGGGTGCGATTCGTGGTCGCGTCGTTGAGCCAGCTCTCCGCCACGATGAACAGGCCCGACATGGAGAACCCGGTGACGAGGCGGGCGCCACTCCAGACCACTGGGGACGAGGTGACGATGTAGATGAGGGTGGCGGTCGAGGCCAGCGAGGCGAGCGCCGCGTACACGCGGATGTGGCCCACGAGCACCACCAGGCGGGGCGCCACCGCGGCGCCGACCAGGAACCCTACGTAGTAGAAGGCAAGCACGAGCCCGGTCGTGGGGGTTGCGAACCCCTCCAGTTCGGCACGGACTCCGAGCAGGGGATTGAGCACGCCGTTGCCCAGCATCACGAGCAGGACCGCCGACAGCAGACCCCACGCTCCCAGCACCGTACGAGTGGTCGAGCCGGGCGCGGAGGTGTCGCTGAACTTCGTAGGGGATTTCATGGCATCACCAACTGTGAGGTAAGGATTTCGAGAGACCTATCGGGTTCCACCCCGAACGGTGGAAGAGACGGTGCAGCGGGCGTAGCCGCACTGCATCGTTGTCCTGACCATGGTAACAAGGCGGGCCTGCCAACCATTCCCTTCGCGTCCGAGCGCGGAGCTTTGGTTCAGCGTCCTTTCCAGACAGGGTCACGCTTCTCGGCGAAGGCGCGTGGGCCCTCCTCGGCATCTTCGGAGTGGAGCATGCGCCGGTACGACTCGATCTCGCCTGAACGCATGAGGGCCAGACCTTCCTCGGCGGTCCTGGCTTCGGTCCGGCGTAGGACGTCGAGAACCGCGGCGACCGCCAGCGGCGCCATGGTGGCGATTCGGTCGGCCATGGCCCGAGCCGCGCCAAGGAGTTCGGAAGGAGCCACCATCTGGTTGGCCAGCCCGAACTGCAGCGCTTCAGCGGCGCTGAGCCGGCGCCCGGCGATCAGCACCTCGGTGGCCACCTGCCGCGGTAACAGCTTCGGCAGCCTGACGGTTCCCGCGTCGGGGATCAGGCCCACAGCAGGCTCGGGGAGGGAGAACGATGCATGGTCGGCGGCCACGGCCAGGTCGGCAGCCATGACGAGTTCGAAGCCGCCGCCCACCGCCATTCCGTTGACGGCGGCGATCACGGGTTTGTTCAGACCCGGGAGTTCCGGAAAGCCGCCGAAGCCCCCCGCCCCGTAGTCACTCTCGTATCCTTCACCCTCGGCGGCGGCCTTCAGATCCCATCCGGCACAGAAGAACCGCTCTCCCGCTCCCGTGAATAGCGCCACCTTGAGCCTGGGATCGTCCCGGAATTCGGTGAACACCTCCCCCAGGGCTCGGCTCGTTGCAGCATCGATGGCGTTGGCCTTGGGGCGGTCCAGCACCACCTCCAGGGTCGACTCCCGCCGGGTCACCCGTATCGCTTTGCTCATCGCAACAGCATTCTAGCGACGGGCCGCATGGGGGCCATAGGACGTCAGCACCCTCCTACTGCGAGATGGTGATCAGGGCGTCGACGGCCCATGCCGCGTCGGAGGTTACGACCAGCGGGTTGATCTCGATCTCCACCAACTCGGGGTGTTCCCTCATCAGGTTGAGCATCCGGTGGGTTACCGAGTTCATCGTGTCCAACCTGGCGCGGGGTCCGTCCCCGGAACCCAGCAACCGCCGGCCGATCCGGATGCGTCCGAGGGCCCTGTGGAGGACGGGCGTCAGGGCGGGCAGCAGCAGGGTCGTGGTGTCGGCCAGCAGTTCCACCAGTGTGCCCCCGGCGCCGAGGGTGAGCACGTGCCCGATCGGTGCGTCGCGGCGGACCGACACGAGCAGTTCGACGACTCCTCCGGTCACCTGTTCCTCGACGAGAACCGGGCGGGCGCGATCACCCAATCGGTGGACGGCCGTCGCCAGCTCGTCCGGGGTACCGATGTCCGTGATGACACCGCCCAGATCGGTCTTGTGGTCTGGGCCCACCGCCTTGGCAACCAGCGGGAAGCGGAGCCTCGGGATTGGGGGGTTCCCACCGGCCAGGTCGGCGACGGTAAGTACCACACCACGAGGGACGTTCACCCCTGCCTCCCGCAGCAGGGTCTTGGCCGAGGGCTCGTCGATGGTCCGGTAGGACTCGGCAGGCTCCGGGTCACCGGCCGGAAGGTGTAGGGGTGGTGCCTCGCTCGCGAACCACTGCCCGACGGCCGCGGCGGCTGCGAGCCCGGCAAGCCCTTCGTCGATCGAGTAGGCGACGCCGAGACCCTGCCCGGTGGCGTATTTCCGGATCCGCGCCGGGAGGTTCTCCGCCAGGCCGGCCGCGATCAACGCCCGGGTTCCTGTAGTTGCGGAAGCCGAGGCGAAGCCTCGGAGGGTGGGCCACCACTCGGTGTCCTCACTCCCGGCCGAGGGCCAGTCGAGTACCAGCATGGCCGCGTCGACGGGGCCGGTCAGCACCTCTGTGAAGCATTGCTCCAGCGCCGCGATGTCTCCCCAGATGAATGTGTGGTAATCGAGCGGGTTGGTGATCGTCACCAGGTCGGACAGGGTGGCCCTGACCCGCGCTGTATGCTCCGGGGCGAACGGCTCGAAGACCACCGGGTAGTGGACGGATCGGTCGGCTACCAGGGCCGCTTCGCCCCCCGAGCACGACAGGGACACCAAGCGGTTCCCGGGGAGAGGACCGATCGTACCGACTACGCCCAAGGTGGTCGTGAACTCGGGTAGCGAGTCGACGACCACGACCCCGTAACGCTCGAAGAGTGCGTCATATGAGGCCGCCGGTGTCGCCAGGGCAGCGGTATGGGACGTGGTGATGAGTCCCGCCCGGTCCGTTCGCCCGGTCTTCAGGACGACTACCGGAGTACCGGTCTCGTGGCATGCGAGGGCCGCCCTTCCGAACTCGAGGGGATCGTTGATCGACTCGAGGTAGAGCCCCACCGCCGTCACCTCGGGCCGGCCGGCGAAGTAGAGCAGGCCCTCCTCGGCGGTGACTGACGCCTGGTTGCCCACCGAGACCACATGGGCGAAGTCCACCCCCCGGTTGTTCATGGTGAGGTTCAGGGCAATGTTTCCCGACTGGCTGATCAGGGCGGGTCCGTTGTCCACCCGGCAACAGCCGTGGACATCAGGCCACATGGCGGCGCCGTTCACCGCGTTGATCGTTCCGTAGCAGTTGGGGCCCACGAGGGGCATGTCGTGGCCGGTGAGCAGCCGCTGCTGCAGTTCCGCTCCCTCCGTCCCGGCCTCCGCGAACCCGGAGGCGTGGAGGACGGCGCCACCACATCCGATACGGGCCAGTTGATGCACTATCTCGACCGTTGCCCAGCGGTTCACCGCCACGAAGGCTGCATCGGGCACGCCGGGAAGCTCGTCCAGGGATCGGTACACGGCGTTTCCCGCCATGGATCGGCGGGTCGGGTGCACCGGCCAGATCGTCCCGTCGAAACCGAGCCGGTCGGACTGCCGGATGGCCTGTAGGGCTGGATTCCCTCCTATCACCGCGATGGTGCGAGGTTCGAGAAGGCGCCGCAGGCTACGGCCCATGCCGGTGTCCCCTGCAGCCGGGCGGTCGGTGGCTGCCATCATCCGCCCAACGGTCGGAGCATGCTCCGGGAGATGATGTGGCGCTGAATCTCGGAGGTGCCGTCCCAGATGCGGTCGACCCTGGTATCACGCCACAGGCGCTCCAGCGGAAGCTCGTCCATGAGGCCCATGCCTCCGAAGATCTGGATCGCTTCGTCGGTGACGAACTGGCACATCTCGCTGGCGTACAGCTTGGCCATCGCCGCGTCCGTGTCGCTCATGGTGCCCTCCCCTTCCTTCCAAGCGGCTCGGAGCGTGAGCAACTCGGCGGCCTCGTAGCGGGTCTGCATGTCCGCCAGCTTGAAGGACACCCCCTGGAACTTGCCGATCTGCTTACCGAACTGGGTGCGGTCCACCGCCCACGCGGTGGCCAGCCGTATGGCTCGCCGGGCCCTGCCGAGGCACACGGCTGCGACTTGGAGCCGGGTGGAGCCCAGCCACAGGTTGGCAACCGCGAAACCCTGGTGCTCCTCTCCGAGGATCGCCGACTCCTGAACGCGGCAACCGTCGAAGTTCAGGATGAAGTTGTGGTAGCCGCGGTTGGACACCGCCCTGTATCCGGGTCGTACCTCGAAACCCGGGGTACCGATGTCCACCAGGAAGGCGGTGATCAGCTTGCGCGGACCCCTAGGGCCGGCCTCCTCGCCGGTGGCGGCGAACAGGATCACGTAGTCGGCGAGGTCGGCGTGGCTGATGAAGTGCTTGGTGCCGTTGATCGTATAACCGGTCCCGTCGGGGACGGCGCTGCACTTCATACCCCGGAGGTCGGAACCCGCGTCCGGTTCGCTCATCGCCAGACATTCGACGCGGTCGCCCCGGATGGTCGGGAGCAGGTAGCGCTCGATCTGGTCCCCCTTGCAGGCCCGGAGGATGTTGGAAGGCCGGGCGACTATGTACTGGAGCGCGTAGGAAGCTGCGCCCAGTTCCCGCTCCACGAGCGCAAGAGTGACGGGATCCAGGCCGGCTCCACCGTACTCGACGGGCATGTTGGCGGCGTATATGCCGGCGGTAATGGCCCGTGACCTGATCTGGTCGACCAACTCGGGTGGTACCAGGCCGGAGCGGTCCACCTCCTCCTCGTAGGGGAAGAGTTCCCGCTCGGTGAACTCGCAGGCGACGTCCACGATCAGGCGCTGCTCGCCGGTGAGCCCGAAGTTCATGACCCGCCCTTCGTGGCCATGATCCGTCCGAGGTACTCAGGGGCCGGTAGTCCCCGGTGCGCCTCCCGGATTGCCGCCAACGCATGGGCGGGAGTTCCCTCGATGGCCACCGGACGTCCGGTCACGGTGTTCATATGGAGCAACATTTGCTCGGTAGCAGCGACCAGGTCGCCGCTCGAGCCATCGAACATCTCGTGATAGAGGTGGAGTCGCTTGGGGTCGAGACCCACGACCCTGGTGGCGAAGCGCATCGATCCGTTGCCGCTCACCTCCCGCAGGTAGTTGATGTGCGTCTCCACCGTGTAGAACGAGTGTCCCTCCGCCCGGTACTCCTCGTCGTCGCCGATGTAACGGAAGAGTGCGTCCGTAGCCCATCCGAATGCGGTCAGGTAGGCCGCTTCGGTCACGTGGTTGTTGTAGTCGACCCAGTCGGGTTCCACGTCGCAACGGAACAACTCAAGGGGAGCGGGCACCTCCTCGTCCTCGGACCATGTGGCGGCCTCCTGGCCGTAGCGCCGGGCCTCCCGCCGAGTCAGGATGTCTCCCGCGCCCACACCGACCGAGCGAAGGGCCCTCATGGTGGCGACCAGGTAGTCGTCGCGAAGCCGTTCAAGGTTCTCGACCGACCTCCCCGCCGCCTGGTCGGCGGTTCCGTCCACCATGGTGTCGATCAGCGCGTCGCTGAGCTCGGGCGCCGCCGTCCTGGCCCAGGGGAGTCTGAGGGCAGGGCCGAACTGCTCCAGCATGTGGCGCATCCCTCCGCGGCCGCCTGCCAGATGGAAGGTGAGGTTGGTGCCCATCCCGGCCCAGCGCAGCCCCGGCCCGTACATGATGGCGTCGTCGAGTTCTCCCGTGGTGGCGATGCCGTCGTTGACGAGGTGAAGGATCTCCCGCCACAGCGCCTCCTGCAGGCGGTCGGAGAGGTAGCCGGGGATCTCGTGGCGGACGACCAACGGGTACATGTCCAGGTAGTCGTACACCGCGGCTGCTCGTTCGACAGCACTCGTGGAGGTTCGTTCGCCGGCCACCACCTCGACAAGCGGGAGCAGGTACACGGGGTTGAAAGGATGCCCGATCACCACCCTCTCAGGCTGCGAACAACCGGAGGCGATGCGGGTAGGCAGCAGCCCCGACGAACTTGAGGCGATCACCACCTCGGCCGGGGCGGCGGCATCGAGGCGTGTGAGCAGGTCACGCTTGAGCCGTTCGTCCTCCGGAGCCGATTCCTGTACGAAGTCGGCGAGGTCGCATACTGTCTCCGGGCTGTCCGCGAAGTGGACGCGATCGGGCCGCGCACCGGCATACAGGCCCAGTTGCTGGGCAGACGGCCAGGCCCGGTCGATTGCATCCCTGAGGCGTACTGCGGCGCCGGGCGCCGGATCCCAGGCCACCACGTCGAGGCCGCGGGCAAGCGCCCGGACGGCCCATCCGGATCCGATGACGCCGGTTCCGATCAAGCCGAATACGGCCGGCGGGAAGGTCATCTCCGGGAGGCGTCGGGCGAGGCTCGGTCCGTGACCGGATGAAACCGGACCGTCAGGGAGCTAGAAGGCAACGCGGTCCAGGCCTTTCAGCGCCAGGCGGTCCCGGGTCTCGGCCGGGGTTGCAGGCTCGCGGGATAGCTCGCGCAGGATGCGCACGATCTTGGCCACCTGCTCTGCGTTGGACTCGGCCAGCTTCCCCTTGCGCAGGTAGATGCCGTCCTCAAGGCCGACCCGGACGTTGCCCCCCAGCGTGGCGCCGGCAGTGACTATGTCGAACTGGTAGCGACCGCCTCCCAGGATCGACCATTCCAGGTCGTGACCGAACAGCCGGTTGGCGACCGTCTTCATCGCCACCACGTTCTCGATGTCCGGTCCTATGCCCCCGAACGTGCCCATGACGAACTGCATGAAGATCGGAGGCTGGATCAGGCCCCGGTCCGCGAAGTAGGCCAGCGTGTAGAGGTGGCCGACGTCGTAGGCCTCGAACTCAAAACGGCATCCGGTCTTCTCGGCGAGCACCGTCAGCATGTACTCGATGTCGGCGAACGTGTTTACGAAGGGTTCTCGCTTGGTGCTCTCGAGGTACGGCTCCTCCCAGTCGTACTTCCACCGGCCTTCGTAGCGAGGGATCATCTGGAAGAGCCCGTAGTTCATGGTTCCCAGATTGCAGGTGGCGAGTTCGGGTTTGAGGGTTTCGATCACCCGCAGGCGCTCTTCGATCGTCTGGCCGGTGGCGCCGCCGGTGGTGATCGAGATGACGGCGTCGCATTCGGCCTTGATGCCGGCACAGTATTCCCGGAAGATGCCCGGATCGGAGACGGGTCGCCCATCCACCGGGTCCCGGGCGTGGATGTGAATAACGCTCGCACCCTCACGGGCAGCGTCCACCGACTGGCGCACATGCTCGCCCACCGTCACCGGGATGTCGCTGTTCATCGTGGGGGTATGGGAGGAACCCGTTACCGCGCAGGTGACTATCACGCCGCCCATTTCAGAAGCTCCTTGGTCGCTCGGTCTGTCCCGGTTAGGATCAGATCTGTTTCATAATGCGGAACGTTCTGCTATACAGAACTATCGAACCATAATCGGTCGCTATGCGGAGCGTCAACAGGTAATGAGTATCAAGGAGCACCGATGAGTCGATCCTCCACCATCCAATCGGTGGAGCGGGCTTTCGCGGTCCTGCGAGCCTTGGATCCGGCAGGCCAAGCGGTCTCGCTTGCGGCCATCGCGGGTAGCACGGGCTTGCCCAAGAGCACGGCAAGCCGACTTCTTTCAACCATGGTTGGTATAGGAGTGGTCGAGAAGATCTCGGAGGCTGGCTACGTCGTGGGCCGCGAGCTACGGGCCATCGCACATCCGGGGGTGGGTCCCTCGGAACTCGTAGGTGTGTCCGCAACCTACATGCGTGACCTCGTTGACGAGATAGGGGAGGACGCAGGATTGGGGGTACCGGACGGGGACCACGTCCTATACATCGACCAGGTACAGAAGAGCCGCCCGGTCCAGGTCCAGGACTGGACGGGCGAGAGATTCGAGCATCACACCAACGCGGCCGGTTACGTATTCCTGGCAGCCCTGGACGATGAGGACCTGGACGCGTATCTGGCCCGCCCCCTTACCAAGCTCAGTCCTGCTACCGAGACCGATCCTTCCCGGCTGCGCGAACTGATCGAATCGACCAGGAGGAACGGCTATGCCTGGAGCTTTGAGGTTTGGGCGGAGGGCGTCAACGGAGTTGCCGCCCCGATCACTGATACGAGAGGCAAAGCGGTCGCCGCCGTCAACGTGTTCGGGCCTGCATATCGCTTTCCGGGTGACCGGGACCAACGCGCAATCGGCCGGCGTATGATCGAGACAGCAACACGTATCTCGCGATACTTGGGTGCCTAGGAGGGTGTTCTCCTGCGCATGATGCAGGGGCCACCGCATGCAGGATCGAGAGTACGACACCGCTCAGCTTCGAGACCACGCGCCGGGAGTCCGTGCCGGTCATGCCGGGAAGGCCTGTCCTCGGCGGGTGGCTACCGCCGAGGCGGCGAGTGTGATCGCCGCGCAAGCCATCACGACTATGCCGTAGGCCCTGGGGGTGCCGTCGTTGAACACGCCCACGGCGGCGCTACCGGCCGCCCCGATCGTGAAGCGGACGAAGGTGGAGAACGCCGAGGCGCTGCCGGCCAGGTCGGGGGGGAACTCGTCCAGCACCCCCGCTTGGGTGCCGGGGGTCACCAGATGGACCATCGCCAGGACGGCTGTGGAGGCGGTGACCACTCCGGCAAGACCCCACAGGTCGGTGCGGGTCAGCAACCACAGCACCGCGGCCAGGCCGGTCAGGCAGATCGATCCTGCCAGGACCACCCTCGGATATCCGACAATCGGGATGTAGCGGATATTGACGCCTTGGGCTAGCCAGGCGCCGATCACGGCAACGCCGAACAGCGCGCCGAACCACTGCTCCTCCAAGCCGTAATAGTCGATGTATATGAACGGGGTGGCGGCCAGGTAGGCGAACAGGACGCCGGCGGAGGCGCCGCCCGCGAACGCGTATGCGACCGCCGTCCGCGATCGGGCGATGGACACGTAACCGCGTGCGACGGTGCCGATGTCCATGGATCGCCGCAACTCCGGAGGGAGAGTCTCCGGTAGCCAGACGAATCCGGCCAGGAACATCAGACCGCTGATGCCCGCCAGTAGCACGAAGATGGCCCGCCAACTCCACGCGAGAAGCATGAGCCCGCCAATGAAAGGCGCCACGATGGGCGCACCGAGGATTACCACGGTCAGCACGGACATGGCGCGGGCCAGGGAGTCGCCCGATAGAAGATCGCGGAACATGCTGCGCGTCAGCGCTATCGACGTACCACCGCAGGCTGCCTGGGCAAGCCGCAGGCCGATCAGCGCCTCGATCGAGTCGACGGTGGCGATCAACAGGCTCATCAGGGCGTATACGACCAGCGAGGCCAGGATCAGGCGGCGCCTTCCCATGGCGTCGGAGATCGGTCCGAAGACCACAGGACCCAGCACCATTCCGAACAGGAAGGCCGTGACGGACAATTGCGTCATCCCCGCGGACGCGCCGAGCGAAGAGGCCATCGAGGGAAGCGCCGGGAGGTACATGTCGACGGAGAGTGGACCGAGCGACGCTATGAATCCCAGTAGCAGGTAGAGGCTGAGGCGCAGGTCGGACGACCGGGGCCGGACTCTGCCACCGGAACTCACGGGGCGTATCCGGGATGGAGAACTACGGGCCCGGCCGGTTCAGCAAGTGCCGGTTTGATCCCTCGACCCGGAGCCGACGGGCGGCTCGGATGAGCGGGATCCACCACGGGAGAGGTCCGCCGGTACTGTCAGATCTCATCCTGGCCAACTCCTAGCATGCTCGTGTCAACGCCCACCGCGACCGGATGGTACCCAACGACACGATTAGAAGGAACAGGCCATTTGCTGTCCTCCCACGGAGAACGGCGTTGGTGGTTGGCTCGGCAGGGGTCCGCACTGATTAGGCACCTCAACGGATTCGAGAGATACGAAAACGGTTGTCAGCTAGTGCTGGTTCGGTAGTAGAGTTGGAGTGCCCAAGCGACCGCCATCACTACGGAGGTGTCCGCCGTGGCCGACGCTACCGAGGGCTACGTACAGGCTCAGACCGGGCGTTTGCGCGCCGAAGGTCAGGCTGACCTAGCCGAGCCGATGCTGAGGATTCACAAGGATCGGAAGTTCTTCGTGACTTGGATCGTCGGTACGGGCATGGCTGTGGCAGGTGTGGTCATCGCGTTTGTCGCGATCCTCAGCTGAAGGGAGGTCGCGTGGGTACCGAGTGGAAGCGGAATCGGCGGCTGAGCGCCTGTTACCAGCGGGTGCCCTGGCCGGTTACCTCTTCGACGGGGAGCCTTATCGGGTAGCGGCTGCGGATCCACTCGTCCTGGGCGCGGGTCACGTGGCCGGGGAAGTGGGTGCGCATGACCTTTCCTACGTGCTCATGGGCACGTTCGGCGGCGTTGGTGGCGCCCAGATCCCGCCAGTCGTCGGGGCTGTTGCGGTCACCGATCAGCGGGTACACGTACTCCCTCTGCATCAGGTGGAGGGTCTGGGCGCTTCCGAGGAAGTGGCCCGGGCCGGAGATCGTCTCCTGGATCACCTGGGCTGACAACGTGGAGTCATCGATGTCGATCCCCCGTATGGTGCGGTTGACCGACCCCAGCATGTCGTTGTCTATCACCAGGGCTTCCAGCGAGAAGCCGAGCAGGGAAGCGAGCATTCCCGCCGATTCGTACACGAGGTTGGCCCCGGCCTGGCCCGCTAGGAGGGTGGTGATGCCCTTCTCGTAGCCGGCCTGGTTGTCGGGGAGCTTGGAGTCGGCCATACCGGCCGCCACTCCGGAGGGAAGGCCCAGCCAGTTGGCCAGCTGTGCGGCAGCCGCGTTCAGCACGGCTTCCTCTCCCGAGCCGCCGCTCATGGCGCCGGTACGCAGGTCAGACACGAACGGCCACAAGCCCATCACGCACGGATGGCCCGGACTGATCAGATTCACGCTGGTGAGAGCGGCCAGGCACTCGGCGAGGGCTTGGACCAGCGAACCTCCCAGGGCGGCGGGGGAGGTGGCGCCGGCCTGGCCGGCCGAGAGCAGGTTGATGGGCATACCGGTCCGTATCTGGGCCACCATGCACTCGGTGGACTCGTAGGCGAAACGCAGGGGAGGTACCACGAAAGTGTTATTGGCCGCTACGAAAGGACGGCGGCGGAACTCGCCTTCACCGCCCAGCACATAGTCGTACATCTCGACTACGTCGTAGACATGTTGCGGTCGGAAGAAGGAGGTTCCCTGCGGCTTGTCGGTGCCCATCATCGTCGCGTAGGCGGTGTTGATGTCTACCTCGCGGGACTCTTCAAGATCACGGGTGACGATGGTCCGCACGAAGAAGTGAATGTGTTCGAGGGTGTCGATCAGCCGAGCGGCGTCGTAGAGGTCGAGTGTGGTTGTGGGCCGGAACGTCCGGTCGTGGAAGTCAAGCATCAGGACGGCGGCGCCCGCCGTGCCGAAGTGCACCTTGGTGTCGGACAATTCGATGCTCTTGTCCTCGTCGATCCCGTGCCAGACCCAGGACTTGGCCGCTACCTCTTCGACGATCCGCTGCACGACCGACCTCGGGTAGTGGAGCCTCCCCTTGTCGTCGAGGTGGCCTCCGGCTTCCGTGACCGCCTCCACGAACTCCGGGATCGGGTCACCCATGCCGAGCTGTTCGATCAGATCGAGGGCCGTGTCGTACACCCGTTGCATGTCGGACTCGGTCAGCGGGGAGTAGGCGCCGCCTTTGAAGCCCGGACGGACGGCGCGCTCGTCGGCGGTGGGTCCTGCCGCCCGAGCCGCAACGCGCGCAGCCCGGCCTCCTGCTCTCCTGCGTCGGCGGGCCATGTCAGGCTCTCAGCCTTCGGCTCTTCGGGTCCCAGACCGCTTCGGACAACACGGTGGCGGTCCGGCGCCGGTTCATCACGTCGATCTCGAAGGTCGAGCCGGGAGCCTCGAGTTCCGGATCCACGTACGCGAACAGGATGCTCCGTCCTACCGAATGGGCCCAGGTTCCGCTGGTCGTGATCCCCATGATCCGGTCGCCGTCGTAGGTCGGCTCGTTGCCCAGGCAGTCGGCGTCGCCCTCGTCCAGCTCGGCGTAGACCAGGACCATGCTTAGCGGCTCGGCCTGGTCCCGCCGGGCTACGGTCGCTTCCTTGCCCTGGAAGTCCTTCCCGTAGTCGACGAAGCGGCCCAGGCGGGCCTCGACGGGGGTGATCTCGGTGGTGAGTTCGGAGCCGAACGCCTTGTATGCCTTCTCGATACGCATGGCGTTCATGGCTCGGCTGCCGAAGTCGACGATCCCGTGCGGGGCGCCGGCTTTGTGAATGGCCTCGTACGCCTCCACCATGTGTTCCAAGGGTAGGTGCAGTTCCCAACCCAGCTCTCCCACGTAGGAGACGCGCAAGGCGATGCAGGGCGCTCCCGCCACCTCGGTCTCCTGGCCGGTCAGCCAAGGGAAGGCTTGGTTGGACAGGTCCGCCTCGGTGAGCCCGGCCAGCACGTCCCGGGAGCGGGGTCCGGTGACCGCCAGGATTCCGGTCCGGTCGGTGACGTCGGTGACGGTGACATCCTCGCCCTCGCGGATGTGAAAGGCCAGCCAGTCGAAGTCATGGGCCTGGCCGACGACCGCCGAGTTCAGGTAGAAGCGATCGGGTGCGAGCCGGGTGATGGTCATCTCCGTCTCGATGCCGCCCAGCGTGGTGAGCATGTGTACCAGGCGTATTCCCCCGTCCCGCACGGGTAGCCGGTTGGCCGACAGCCGGTCGAGCAGGGCTGCGGCGTCGGCCCCCGTGACCTCGAACTTGGCGAACGCGGTCAGGTCCGCGACGCCCACCCTCTCCCGGATGGACCGCACCTCGATCCCCACCTCGTCGTGGGCCGAGGAGCGGCGGAAGGAGTAGATCTCGGGATCGGGGGAGAAGTACATGGCCCGCTCCCAGCCCCAGACCTCCTGCCAGCGGGCCCCCTTGGCGTGGAGGATGTCGTAGAGGGGGGTCTTCTTCATGGGGCGGCCCGCGTCCCGGTACTCGTTGGGCATCCGCACCTGGTACATCTCGTGGAACTCGTCGATGGATCGTTCGTGGGTGTAGCGGCCGGGTGCGTACGGACCGAACCGGCGGGGATCCATGTTGGCCACGTTGATCTCGGTCTGGCCGTGGACCATCCACTGCGCCAGGTACTTGCCCGCGCCGGGTCCCTGGGTTATGCCGATAGAGGCGCCCGCGCAGTACCAGTAGTTGCGAAGCCCCGGCGCGGGTCCCATCAGGTAACCGGCGTCCGGTGTGTGGGTGATCGGTCCGGAGACCACCTGCTTGATCCCGGCGCCGGCGAAGCAGGGAAGTCGCTGGGCGGCGAACTCCAGCCAAGGCAGGAGGCGGTCCAACTCGACCGGCGTGAGGTGAAAGGTCAGGTCCCAGTCGATCCCTTCCACGCCGTACTCCTTGGCGTCCTCCCGCTCGTAGGGTCCGATGATGAGCCCATCGTGTTCCTGGCGGTAGTAGCACGATGCTCGCGGATCGCGGACAACGGGATGTTCGGTTTCCAGGGCCGCGACCTCCTCGATGCGCTCGGTGACCAGGTACTGGTGGATCACCGATTCGATCGGCACATCCAGGCCCACCATCGCACCGAGCTGCGGGGTGTAGGAACCGGCCGCGTTGACGACGTGCTCGGCCACCACGCGGCCCTTCTCGGTGATGACCTCCCAGCGCCCGTCCGGGAGTTGGTTCATGTCGGTGACCCGGTTCTTGCGGCTGATCTCGGCGCCGAGCTTGCGGGCCCCGATCGCCATCGTGTTTGTGGCTGCGGAGGGATCGGTCCATCCGTCGCCGGGCGTCCACAGACCCAGCTTGATATCCGGCTCCACGTCGAGCAAGGGGGCGACCTCGGTGATCTCTGAGGGACCAAGGAGGTGGCACTCCACGCCGATGTACTGCAGGATGCCCTTGACGTAGTAGAACCAGTCGACCTCATTGTCGTATCGGGCCAGGCGTACCGCTCCGCACCCGTGCCAGCCCGAGTGCATACCGGTTTCCTCTTCGATCACCTTGTAGAGGTCGGCGGTGTCCCGGTGGACCTTGGCCACATTGAGGTCACCGATGAAGTGGGGGATCAGTCCTGCCGCGTGCCAAGTGGAGCCGGATGTGAGCTCGTCCTTCTCGATGAGGATGGTGTCGGTCCAGCCCTCGTGGGCGAGGAAGTACAACAGGCCGACGCCCATGGCGCCTCCGCCTACGATCGCAACTCGGACCTCATCGCGCATGGTCGTCCTCCGGCGACTTCGGGTGCGGGGCTTCCTTCACTCTGGTTGGTGCGGGTGATGATCCCCGGACAAGACGAGGATAGTGCGTCGGCGAAGGCCTGTAGCTTCCAGCGTGGCGATGTCCGGCTCGACTCAGAGTCTTGTAAGAAGGTATTGGGCGGCCATCAGGTCCAGGTGGCCGCCGCCGGCGTTCTTGAACAAGGTAATGTCGTCGTGGCCGGTCCGACCATGAACTGTGCCTGTGGCCAGTTGGTAGTGGTCGCCGATGATGTCCTCGGCTTCGATGACTCCGGACGCGATGGGGATACCGATCTCGCCGGTGTCGAAGGCCGATTGGCGCGAGTCCACGAACACCCGGGATCGAGAGATCGCGTTGTCGTCGACCTCTCGCATGTGGGGAAGGTAGGAGCCGACCAGGTCGAGGTGGGTGCCGGGACGCAACCAGGAGCCCCTGATGAGCGGCTCCACCGCCATGGTCGCACACGACACGATGTCGGCTGTCCCGACCGCTGCCTCGAGAGCGGTGGTCACTGTCGGATCGAGGTCTGCCAACTCGGCTGCCAGGGCTTCCGCTCGGGCAGCAGTCCGGTTCCAGATGGTTACCTCCCGGACCGACGGGCAAGCTGCCAGATGTGCCCGGATGAGATGCGGCGCCATGGAGCCCGCCCCTACCATCAGCAGGCTCGTGGCGCCGGGTCGGACGAGGTACCTGGATGCGAGAGCGGAGTCGCAAGCGGTCTTGAACCAGGTGAGGGCGTTGCCGACTATCACGGCGCGTTCCTGGCCGGTGGTCGGGTCGAACGCTACGTAGACGGTGTGAATGGAGGGGAGTTCGGTGTTACCCGGGAAGATGGTGGCCAGCTTGATGCCCAAGCCGGCTCCGGTGGCGAATCCGGCTCTGGCCAGCAGCCCGTTGCCGCTGCCGTCATCCGTGTAGAGGTCGGTCACCTGAGCCGGGGTCACTCGATGACAGGCCTCGAAGAAGTCGATCAGCGGTTCGTAGTCCAGCCACTCCAAGGCGTCTTGATGGGACACGACCTGCATGGCAGGCAGGCTAGTGCCAGCCACCAACCACCAGTCACCCCGTATTGCGCATGCCTGCTGCGATCCCGTTGATGGTCAGGAGGAGGCCGCGCTGGTACCTGTCCGGATCGCCTGAGCGGGACCGTTGGAGCAACTCGACCTGCAGGAGGTTGAGCGGGTCGAGGTAGGCGTCCCTCACGGCGAGAGTGCGGCGCAGGATAGGGCGGTCCGCCAGCAGGTCTGCCTGTGTGACCCGACCGAGAGCCGTGATGGTACGGCCGTACTCCGTGCTGATCATGTCGAACATGCCGTGGTGTTCGGCGGATACCAGGTGATCTACGTATTGGCGGGCGATCGACAGGTCCGTCTTGACCAAGGTCATCTCCACATTCGAGACAAAAGTCCGGAAAAAGGGCCATTCCCGGTACATCCGGGCCAGTTCCTCGCTGTCTCCGGATCTGAACGCCGCCTCGAGGCCGCTGCCCACTCCGTACCAGCCCGGAATGATCTGGCGTGACTGTGTCCAACCGAATACCCACGGGATTGCCCGCAGGTTGCTCAAGCCGATCCTCTGGCGGGTCCTCCTGGCGGGGCGGGATCCGATGTTGAGGAGGCTCAACTCCTCCACCGGAGTGGACGTGGTGAAGTACTCGACCATGCCGGGGTTTTCGATGAACTGCCGGTAGGCTCTGAACGCGGCGGCGGACACGAGGTCCATGACGCGGTACCACCGCTTAACGTCCTCTATGGCATGGTCGGGAGTACGGCGGGCCAGGGAGGCCTCTACCAGCGCCGAGAGGGCCAGTTCGAGATTCTGCGAAGCGAGAGCCGGAAGTCCGTACTTGTCGGCGATGACCTCACCCTGCTCGGTGAGCTTCATGACGCCGTCCAGTGCTCCGTACGGCTGGCTGAGTATGGCGGCATGGGTGGGTCCCCCGCCCCTGCCGATGGATCCGCCCCGCCCATGGAAGACCTCGATCCGGATCCCGGTGCGTTGCGAGAGGTCGCGGATGGCGACCAACGACTTGTGGATCTCCCATTGGGAGGTGGTGATTCCCCCGTCCTTGTTCGAGTCGGAGTACCCGACCATCACTTCCTGGGTGTTGTCTCGAAGTGCAAGGAGCTGGCGGTAGGCGGGTACCTCGAACAGTTCCTCGAGGATGGGACCGATCGACCTCAGGTCGTCGATGGTCTCGAACAGAGGGACGAACCCAAGGCGGGCCACAGCCCGGGTCGGGTCGACCAGACCTACCTCGCGGGCCAGGACCACCGGCGCCAGGATGTCGTCGACGCCCCGGGTCATGGAGACGATGTAAGACTCGACGACCTGGTCCCCGTGTTGGTCCAGCAGGGTGCGGAGCAGCCCGAACAACTCCAGCGTCTCGTCGACGGATCCGTTGGCCGGCGGGGCCAGCGGACGGGATCCTGATAGTTCACCGGCGAGGAACAGGGTTCGGTCGCCGCGGCCGAGCTCACGGTACTCGGTGTCCAGAAAGGCCGTCAGCCTGGCGATGGCGCGATGGTGGTGATCGGCGTGCTGGCGTATGTCGAGCGCGGCTAGGTGGAACCCGACCGTCGCGGCCATACTCCTGATCCGGGCCAGCTTCCCTCGGGCGATCAGCAGGCCTCGGTTCGCGCGCAAGGATGCGTCGATCAGAGCCAGGTCGGCGAGCAGTTCCGGCGGACCCGTATAGGCATGAGGACCCCCAGCAAGCGTGTCCGCCAGTCGCAAGCTGATAATCATCAACGCTTGGCGGTAAGGCTCGAGGTCCCTCGTCTCCCTCAAACAGTCGTGGTGGGACTCCCGGTACCGGTCTATAAAGCCTGCGAGGGCACCCGACGCGTGGGCAACACGGGTACTGATGCTCAACTCGGCTGCCAGGCCTTCCACCTCAGCTTTCAGCAGTTCCAGAGCCGCCCTCCGTTGCTGTTGCAGAACGGTCCGGGTCATCGACAGCGTGACGTTGGGGTTTCCGTCCCGGTCGCCGCCAACCCACGAGCCGAACCGGATCGGGCTGTGGTCCCCGTCGAGTTCCCCCCCGATCAACCCCACTGCGGCAGCGATGTCATCCAGCAACCCCGGTACCGCTTCGCGGATCGTCTGTTCCAGGTAGTGGCGCACGAAGCGAGCCTCGTCGATGGGCGTAGGTCGTTGGTTCCGGATCTCGTCTGTCTGCCAGATGGCTTCGATCAACTCGGCGACCCTCCGGTCGATCCTTGCCCGGTCGGCCCGGGAGGCCCGGGGATTGCCCCGCGATGCCGTAGCCTGTGCGATTTCGGTCAGCTTCTCGAGGATGGTGCGTCGGGTCGCCTCGGTCGGGTGGGCGGTGAAGACCGGCTTCAGCGTCACCCGGTTCAGCAAGGTGACCACCTCGTTGGGGGAGATACCGGTTTCCACCAGGCCGATCAGGCACTCCTCGATCCCCTGTTCCGGCGTGTGTCCCTCGACGTTCAGGTCTTCGACACGATGCACCTGCTCGATGATGTTGGCCAGATGGAAGTAGACGGTGAAGGCCCGAACCACCTGCACGGCGAATCCGAGGTCCATGTTCTGGAGGAGAGAGGACAGTTCACGGGATACGTCAGCCTGTTCGTGCCGCAGTCGGCGCGAAAGGGTGCGGACCCGTTCCACGGAGTCGAGCAATTCGGGGCCATGCTGGCTGACCAGGGTGGCGCCCAACTGCCGGCCGAGTCGCCGGATATCCGAGCGCAGGCCGGCATCTATCAGATCCGAGGGGTCGATGCGGGTGACAACATCCGTCATGGATCTCGGAGGGTACTGAAACCCGGGCAAGATTCCTTCTTCGGCATCCCTGTCCATGGGTGATCCGGACCCGCGGGTCGGTCTTCCACCTATATATTCCAACCTATACGGGCACACGGCCTTACCGATAGCAACCGCAACGAGGGGTCGGGAGGGGATATGCGGGCATGCCGGACGCTGATTGATCTCGTGGCGGAGATCGAGGAAGGCGGAGGAGGCCGGGGATCCCCGCGGCGTACCTCCGGGACAGGACGGACCACCGGCGGGCCGAGCGCCATGGAGGCGCATTCGCTGCGAGGCCTACGGCTCTCGCGCGAGGTTACCCAGACCGAGCTTGCTCGCCGTCTGGGCCGCGCCCAATCGGCGGTGTCGATCATGGAGAGCAGCGAGGACCATCTGATGTCCACTGTGAGATCGGTCGTAGAGGGTCTGGGCGGATGCATCGAGGTGGTTGCCGTGTTCGCTGATGAAAGTGTTCCGCTGGTGGTACCTGCCCGGCCACCCCGCTCGTCGGGGGACGGCTGATCTCAGCGAAACCTTGAGGGCGCCGTATCGGCGCCCTCAAGGTGTGTAGTCGGGTTGTGACGGGATCGGACTAGGCGGCGGCCTTCGCCTCCGCGATCCAGGCGTCCACTTGGGCCTGGTTGGTGGCGATCCACTCTGCAACGAGGGTGGCGACATCCTCGCCGGCATCTTGCCGGACGATCTGGAGCGACACGTCGACGACGTTGAGCTTCACGATCTCGAGCAGCTTGGCTGCGGCCGGGTGGTTGGCCAGCATGTCGTGGCGTGCCGAAGCGATCACGTCGGCTGCCACCCAACCGATGTCGCAGACACCGTCGTCCGCCGCGCTCGGGCAGGACTCGGGGCCGATCGCAGAAGTGGTGCCGGGCCTCTGGTCCCACTCCTCGCCGCCTTCACGGCCGAGCGGGTTCGAGTCATCGATCGGGCTCTCGACCCCTATCCATACGACGTTGTCGCCCGGACGCAGAGCCGTGATGTACGAACTCGGGGTCCACGTATACGCGACCATCGGCTCGCCCGCATCCGCCTTGGCCGTAGCCTCGGCGAACATGGCGTCGTAGCCGGCGAGCACCTGGTCGATGTTCTCCCAGCCCGAGTGGGCAATCTGGCTCTGGATGATGTCATCACAGGTCCAACTCTCGGGGCATCCGTAGATATCGGCTATGCCGTTGCCCGGGTTCGGGTCCTGAGCGTCATAGGCGGCAATGGCATCGGGATTGTTGTTCAGATCGTCGAGGGTATTGATGCCGTAGTCCTCCGCGAAGGACTTGGTGACAAGGTAACCCTGCAGGCCGCCGGCGAGCATCAACTCGCCTACCCGCCTCACATGCTCACCGACCAGGGAGCCGTCCGGCATCTCGGCCGCCAGCCAGCTGTTGTGACCGGGATACCAGCTGTTGACCCAGAAGTCGGCCTCGCCCTGGGCCATTGCCAGGTAGGCCAGGTTGGGGCCCAACTCGAGATCGGCCGGGTCGCTCACCTCGTAGCCCAGCATCTGCATCATTTGGCGCATCAACTCGGCCTGGAAGTAGCCGGTAGACCAGTTGGCGCGTGCCATCGTCAAGCTGACACCCTCACCGGGGAGCCTCATGGCCTCCGCTTCCATCCTGGCCTGCTCCGCGGCGGCCTCCTCCGCGGCCGCCGCCTCCATGGCTTCGGCCTCTTCCAGCGCAGCTTGAGCCTCTGCCATCATGGCCTCGGCCTCGGCCTGCGCCTCATCGGCCATGGCCCGCTCTTCGTCCGACATGGCTTCGGCCTCTTGCGCCATGGATTCGGCATTCGCCGCTGCGGCTTCGGCCTCCTCCATCATGGCTTCGGCATTGTCCATCATGGCTTGAGCCTCAGCCAGCGCTTCCTCGTCCACCACAACCTCTGTCACGGTCACCGTCGCCGGGGGTGCCGTCGTAGCAGGTTCATCAGCGGTGTCATCTCCACAGGCAGCTGCCACGAGAGCGAGAACAGCCAAGACTGCGGTGACTCTGATACTGAGTTTCATCATGCTCCTTTCTTGTTCGTTTCTTGAATTCGGTTTGGCGGGAGTCCCTGCTCCCGCGTGGGTGGGGGTTCACATACGGGCTCCGACCGTGGCCGCCGCTGCGGTGTCGGGCTCGGCCTTCGAGTCCGACGGGTCTCCGTAGACCTTGGAACGCCGGAACTCCTTCAGCACGGCCATGGTGGAAGCCAGTATCAAGAGTCCGCTGACCATGGTGATGAAGGCTCCGACTCCAGATAGGAACTGGAGGTCACCGGAGCGGACATGGGTGATGATCCATGCAAAGGCGATACACGTCACACCGCTCCCCAACCCGGCTGTCACGGTGCTCCACCGCCATCTCCATTGCTCGTCGCCGCCGAATACTCCCGCGGCGGGAAGGCCGGCCAACATGGCGAGCAGTCCGGCAATAAGCGCCCAGAGGCCCAGTTGCGGGCCGCTATCAGCGATACCGTTGGTGAATGACGCTTGCCTGGCCTGGGCCTCCAAGACAAGGAGATCGGCCGCGTACACGGCCTGGTTCTCCGGATCCTCATCGGCTCTACGCTTGAGTTCCTCGATCTCCATGACCCGCGCTTCGGCTTCCGCCAGGGCCTCAGGTGTAAGGGCTCGATCTGGTCGGCTGTCGGCACTCCAACCAGAGAAAATCCCGAGAACGAGCGTGAGGATCGCGATCCCCAAGCCTATGATCCTCCCCCAGTTCGTTCCCAGCGGGAGCGGGTGGAGTGGGGAGTGTTTCGCGACCCTCATCCACAGAATCGTTCCGACCGAGGCGATTAGCCCTCCTGCAATCGCAAGGTACACACCGATGCCGTGGCCGGGATCCACCGCGCCCGCCGCGATTCCGGCATCCGTCACCGACTGAGCCAGCAAGTAGGCGAAAGATACGACCAGTGCGGAGATTGCAGCAATGACTGCCCCGTCTGCTGCCAGCCATCGGGGTGCTCGGCCCGGTCGGGCACCGAAGGCCATCACTGCAACGACTACGAACAGACCCAGCGCCAACACCGTGATACCGAACCAGGATCCTCCTGAGGCAGCTAGTCCGTTGAAGACCTGACCATCGAGTTCACCGTTGAGAGAAGCGTCGGCCCACCTTCCCCAAGCGCTGATCTTTCCGGCACTCGATGTCCACGGAAGGAGGGTACTAACGACCGCTACCAAGCCCCCGATAAGCGCCAGCAACATCGGAAGACGCTCGCGGACGGCGATCGGCGCATACTCCTCGGTCTCCTGGTATTCGACGATGGCCGTTGCTTCCGTATCGGGGATCAGCATCTCCGGATCCCGGCGGTGCTTCCAAGCCAGTTGGACCCGCTTGAACAAGTTGGTGGACTCGGTGCCCTGGCGCTGCGACATCCGGTCGAGCACGACCGCTACCAGAAAGAATGCCAGGCCTCCCGCTGCGCCTTCGCCGACATCCTGGTTGTTTATTGCCCGCAACAGCACGCGCCCGAGGCCGAACGAGCCCATGAGCGCGGCGATCCCGAGCATCGAGATTGCCAGCAGGAGGGTCTGGTTGATGCCCGTCATGATGGCGGGTCGTGCCAGAGGGATCTGAACATCGAAGAGGACGCGGGCCTCCGAGGCGCCATACGCGCGGGAAGCCTCGACCACGTCCGGGGGTACCTGCCGTATCCCCAAGTTGGTAAGGCGGATCAATGGAGGGAGCGCGTAGACCATCGTCACCATCGTGGCTGAAACCTCTCCCAATCCGAAGAACCAGATGAAAGGCAACATGTAGACGAAGGAATGGACGACCTGCATAGCATCGAGAATCGGTCTGGTCACCTGCCAGATACTGTCCACCCGGCCACAGGCGATACCGACCGGGATCCCTATCACCACGCAGAGGATGACCGCCACGCCGATGAGACCGATCGTGGCAGCCGTCTCCTTCCAGTATTCGGTGTCCAGCAAACCGCAGAGTGTCAAGGCCACGGCTACGAAGACAGCAACCTTCACGTTGCGTGTGAGCCACGCCACCAGCGCCATCGCCAGAACGATCCATACCCACGAGATCTCGATGAGGAAGTCACGGACCAGATTGCGAACCATGATCTCGAAAGGCCAGGCGAAGATATCGAGCATCGTCGTGAGATTGACCGCGATCCACCGGGCGGCCTGTTCCATCCACTCCCCGAAGGGGACCGTCCACTCGTCGAGTAGAGCATTGTCCCAGATCGGGATGCGCTCCGAAGCTTGAGCGAGGACTGCCGTCATGGGAGCCAGCACGGTCATAGGTAGGTTTCCCGTTCGAATCCGTCGATGAGTTGTTCGACCCGGCCCATTTCTTCCATGATGTGGCGGGGATCGAGGTTGCCGATGAGGCGGCCTCCGGTGTCCACGACTGCTATCGGGAGCCCTCGGCCGGCTGCCGCGTATACGCTGTTGAGGGTTGTTTCGGGAGTGGTGGTGTCGAAGTCGTCTCGGAGAGCCACCGACATGTTGACCGAACCCATGCTTGCCACCCTGACGCAGTCCCCGATGGTCAGCAGTCCCGTGGGGCGCCCCCGGCTGTCACATGCGAAGGCCCCGCTCCGATCGCCGATGTGGTCCAGGGCTTCGGCCAGGGAGAGGTCAGGATCGACGGGTTTGGGCTCCAGCATGACCTCCCGACACTCGATCACCCGGCCCTGGTCGACGTCTTGGACGAACTCGGCAACATAGGCGGTGGCGGGTTCGGTGAGTATCTCTTCGGGCGTTCCGATCTGGACCACGGCCCCGTCCCGCATGATGCACACCCGGTCCCCGATCCGCAACGCCTCGTTCAGGTCGTGGGTGATGAACAGGATCGTCTTGCGCAACTCGTTCTGGATGTCCATCAACTCGTCCTGCATCTGGCGCCGGATGAGAGGATCGAGCGCCGAGAACGCCTCGTCCATCAACAAGATGTCCGGATCCGAAGCCAGCGCCCGGGCCAAGCCGACCCGCTGCTGCATGCCGCCTGAGAGTTCACGCGGGACGTTGCGGGCGTACGGTTCGAGACCCACCAACGAAAGGGCCTTCATCGCGGCCTTGTCCCGTTCTTCTTTGTCCACTCCCTGCACCTTGAGTCCGTACCCGACGTTGTCTATCACGCTCCGATGGGGGAACAGGGCGAAGTGTTGGAAGACCATCCCCATTTTCTCGCGGCGGAACGCCTGCAACCGGGTGCCGCTGAGCTTCTGTACGTCGGTCCCGTCGACCCACACCTGGCCGGCCGTGGCCTCGAAGAGCTTGTTGACGGTTCGCAGCGCGGTGGACTTGCCGGATCCCGAAAGGCCCATCACCACGAAGATCTCACCTGTGGAGACGGAGAAGTTGACATCCCTGATCCCGATCACATGGCCCGACTGCCGCAGTACCTCGTCCTTGCTCACCCCGGCCTGAGCGAGATCGAACGCCCGACCATGCGGCTGCGGACCGAAAATCTTATATACGCTCTCCAAACGTATCAGTTCGTCAACGGACTCCGCCACTGGTACTCCTTCAGGGCCTGTTCCTTCTGCGAGCCGTGCTGTGGCAACGTCGGATCGCCGGAATGCCCTCCAACCGACCGGACTAGGGGTTGGGCGAACCGCCGGACGACTCGCGATTCTCTGTCTCGCGATTCTCTGTCTCGCGATACGGTACCGTTCCGCATCGTAGCACACAGGCAGGTAGGCACTCTCGGTCGCTCGGCTAGTTTTTCCCTCTGCCCGGGCCTCGGGGATCAGGGATTCGAAGATGCAGGAAGAGCCTTGGAGGAAGTGAGGAGGGTGCCGCTCAGGGCACCCTCCTCACTTATCACCGCTCCGTGGCCGTGGTCAGCCGGTCAAGCGCGCGGCGCGTAGCCACGAATCCGCGAGACCGCGGTTCTCGGCGATCCAATCGGCGGCGTGGCGCTTGATGTCGTCCTCGGTGTTCTCACCGGCTTGCATGCGGACGTTCTGCAGAGCCACGTCGACCGGGTTGATGGTGAACAACTCGAACAGTCTGGCCGCGGCCGGGTTAGCAGCCAGGAAGTCGTTGTTGGCGACCACCCGTATGTCGGCCGCGTCCCAACCCAGCAGGCACGGGTCGGTGGTGCACCGGTCACCGATGGACGTCGGACCTTCGATCTGGGTGGGCGAGACCGACGGATTGTTATGGATGGAGACCCACACGGCGTTGTCGCCGGGGCGCAGATCGCTCACGTAGTGAGACGGTGCCCAGGTGTAGACCAGGTAGGGCTCCCCGGCTGCGTCCTTGGCGATGGCGTCGGCGATCATCGCGTCGTAGCCACCGATGTCGAACTGCTCGACGTTGTCCCATCCGGCATTCTCGAGCCAGGCGTTGATGTTGGCATGGCATCCCCATCCTTCCGGACAGCCGTATATCTGGAGGACGCCGTCGCCCGGCGAAGCGTCAGCCGACTCGTAGGCGGCGAACTGATCGGGATCCGACAGGAGGGCATCGAGAGTGGTCAGCCCGTTCGCGTCGGCGAAGGCCTTGTTGGTGATCAACCCTTGCACGCCCGCTCGGGCCATCTCCCGGCCCAGACGGGAGACGTGGTCGCTCACCACCGACCCGTCGGGCATCGTGGCGGCCAGGAACTGGTCGTGGTTCGGGAGCCACGCGTTGACCCAGAAGTCGAACTCACCGGTGGCCATCGACACATACGCGTTGGACGGCGCCAACTCCAGATCTGCGGGATCAGTCACCTCGTAGCCAAGCTCTGCCAGCAGCGCCGCATAGATAGCAGCCTGCATGTAGCCGGTCGACCAGTTAGCCCGCGCCATCGTCACCGAAACCCCCGAACCAGGCGTTTCGTCAACCGGCAGGGCGGCTATCGCCAGCCACTCATCGACCCTGGTGCGGTTTTCGGCGATCCAATCGGCGGCGTGGCGCTTGATGTCGTCCTCGGTGTTCTCACCGGCTTGCATGCGGACGTTCTGCAGAGCCACGTCGACCGGGTTGATGGTGAACAACTCGAACAGTCTGGCCGCGGCCGGGTTAGCAGCCAGGAAGTCGTTGTTGGCGACCACCCGTATGTCGGCCGCGTCCCAACCCAGCAGGCACGGGTCGGTGGTGCACCGGTCACCGATGGACGTCGGACCTTCGATCTGGGTGGGCGAGACCGACGGATTGTTATGGATGGAGACCCACACGGCGTTGTCGCCGGGGCGCAGATCGCTCACGTAGTGAGACGGTGCCCAGGTGTAGACCAGGTAGGGCTCCCCGGCTGCGTCCTTGGCGATGGCGTCGGCGATCATCGCGTCGTAGCCACCGATGTCGAACTGCTCGACGTTGTCCCATCCGGCATTCTCGAGCCAGGCGTTGATGTTGGCGTGGCATCCCCATCCCTCGGGGCAGCCGTATATCTGGAGGACACCGTCGCCCGGCGAAGCGTCAGCCGACTCGTAGGCGGCGAACTGATCGGGATCGGACAGCATGGCATCGAGGGTGGTCAGCCCGTTCGCGTCGGCGAAGGCCTTGTTGGTGATCAGCCCTTGCACGCCTGATCTGGCCATCTCCTTGCCCAGACGGGTGACGTGGTCGCTCACCAGCGAGCCGTCGGGCATCGAGGCGGCCAGGAACTGGTCGTGGTTCGGTAGCCACGCGTTGACCCAGAAGTCGAACTCACCGTTGGCCATCGCCACATACGCGTTGGACGGCGCCAACTCCAGATCGGCGGGATCAGTCACCTCGTAACCCAGCTCGGCCAGCAGCGCCGCATAGATGGCAGCCTGCATGTAGCCGGTCGACCAGTTAGCCCGCGCCATCGTCACCGAAACCCCGGCTCCCGGGCCTTTGCCGGCCTCTTCCAGTGCCATTTGGGCTTCTTCTGCGGCCATTTGGGCTTCTTCTGCGGCCATCTCGGCCTCTTCTGCGGTCTTTTGGGCCTCGTTCAAGTTCCATCTGGGCTTCTTCTGCGGCCTTTTGAGCCTCTTCCAGCGCCATCTGGGCCTCTTCGCCGCCTTCCGCAGCCGCGGCCTCGGCTTCCGCCAGCGCGGCCTGAGCGGCCTCCAAATCGGCTTCGGCTTCGGCCAGTGCGGCGTTGGCCGCCGCTTCCGCGGCCTCGGCGGCCTCCTGAGCGGCGGTATCGATGACGGTGGCGGGAGGCTGCGTCTCTGCCGGAGCCTCCGGTTCGTCATCCCCACAGGACACAGCCAGCATCGCGAACACGGCTATCAGGGCGAGGGCCTTCTTCGCTCTAGTCATTTCTATCCTCCTTTTCTCTCCGGTTCTCGGTCCCGGTCGCTGTCCCGTCTATCGGGTGGGCGGGTTTCACTGCTACCCCCTCGGCGTAACCACTTCATCCGCTTCGGCCTTCGGGTTTTCTCCTCGGCCTGCTGGATCGGACTCATGTTCCCCCTCGTACACCTTTGTCCTCTGGAACTGCCTCAAGACCCCTCGCGCGGACGCGAAGAGCAAGAACCCGGCCAGCAGGCACAGGAACGAACCCGGCCCGCTCACAAAGTTGGGATCGGAGACGCGAACCAGCGAAGCGATCCATCCGGCTGCCACCAGCATCACTCCCACCCCCAGGGCGGCGACCGCGACGCTCCACCTCCAGCGCCGCTGCTCGTCGGTGCCGAACAACCCGGCTGCCGGAAGGGTGAGCAAGAGTGCCGCTACCCCCAGCCCCAAGGTCAGGTGCCCGAGGCGGGGCCCCGCCTCGACGAAGCCATCGGTCCGGAGGGCTTCCCTCTCTTCGGCCTTGGCGTACAGCGCGGCGATCTCGGAGGCGTTCTGCCCGGCTATGGAGGGATCGTCCCGCGCTTCCTGTTCCAAGCGGTCGATCTCGGCCTGCAATTCGGGGGTGATGATCAATTCTGCCCGCTCGTCGACGGACCAAGCCGCCAGTCCGGCCACCGCCAACATCCCGACAATCCCCGCCGAGATGAGGATTCGGCTGATGGACACGGTGGATCTCAATGGACGCATCGGACTGTAGGGAGCGTTCCGGATCCATACGCCGGCCCCGGCCACGGCGATGATCCCGCTACCCAGCGCCACCCACGCCCCGATCCCGTGGCTGTAGGATACGGCCCCGGCCGGCGAACCGATCCACAGGTAGCCGGCCGGAGCTGCCAGCAGGCCCGCGGCGGCCATCAGGGCGCCGTCTGCTCCGAACCAGCGGGCCACGCGGCCCGGTTTGGTCAGTGTGGTCAGCGCCGAGCCCAGAATCACCAGGCTGGTGGCCAGCACGGCAACCCCGAAGAAGCTCCCCCCCTCGGCGGCCAAGCCGTTGAAGCTCAACCCGCCCAGGTCCAGATCGGCGTTCCGGCCGTACCCCGAGACGTGGCCCGAGTCGTGTCCCCACGGTAGGAAGACTGATACCAGTGCCAGCACGGAAGCTACTAGGCCGATGAGTACCCCCCTCCGCTCTGAGGTCCCCACGAGCGCAGGAGTTCCTTCCGAGGCTGCATCGGTGGCCATCTCCTCGGAGGGGACCTCCTCCAGCAATGCCTCCGGATCACGTCGGTGCGCCCATGCCCTGCGAATGCGGGCGAACAGGTTCGTGCCCTCTCCCGCCTCGGTCTGGGTGAGGCGGTCCAAGACCACCGCGACGACGAACAGAGCGAGCCCGGAAGAGGTCGACAAGGGGGTGTCGAGGTTCAGGACCGCTCTGTACACCAGGAGGCCCAGCCCACTGGCGCCCATTATCGCGGCGATGCCGATCATCGAGATGGCCAGGAGGAGGGTTTGGTTGATGCCGGTCATGATGGCTGCACGGGCCAGCGGTAGCTGGACGTCGAAGAGAACGCGGACTTCCGAGGCGCCGTAGGCGCGGGAGGCTTCGACCACGTCGGCGGGAACCTGTCGGATCCCGAGGTTGGTGAGCCGGATCAACGGGGGTACCGCGAACACCATGGTCACTATCGTGGCCGGTTCGGGCCCGAGGCCGAAGAAGAAGATGAAGGGGATGATGTAGACGAAGGCGTGGACGACTTGCATGGCGTCGAGGACAGGTCGCACCACCTTCCAGACACCGTCTATCCGACCGCACAGAATGCCGGTGGGGATCCCGATCACCACGCAGAGGACGACGGCCACACCGATCAGCCCTATGGTAGTGGTGGTCTCCTCCCAGAACTCGTTGCCCAACAGCCCGCATAGCGCTAGCAGCACCGCAAGACCGAATCCCACCCTCAGGTTGCGGGTGATCACGCCCACGACCAACACCCCTCCACACACCAGCACCCACGACATATCAGTGATTTCCCACCACGGGTGGTATTCGGGTCCGTCCACGAAGTTACGGAAAAGGAATGAGAACGGCCACTCGATGATGTCGAACACGGTTCCCAAGTTGAGTATGACCCAGTTGATCATCTCTTCCATCCAGGATCCGAACGGTATCTCCCAGGAATCGAGGATCTTGTTGTCCCAGAACGGGGTTGTCTCCTCCGCCGGCGGATCTTGGGCTAGAACCATCGAAGATCCGGCATCGAGCTTCATAGGTAGGTCTCCCGTTCGAACCCGTCGATGAGTTGTTCGACTCGTCCCATCTCTTCCATGACGAGGCGGGGGTCGAGGTTCCCGATGAGGCGGCCTCCGGTGTCCACGACTGCTATCGGTAACCCTCGGCCGGCTGCCGCGTAGACAGCGTTAAGTGTTGTGTCGGGGGTTGCCGTGTCGAAGTCGTCCCTGAGAGCGACTGACATGTTGACCGAGCCCATGCTTGCCACCCTGACGCAGTCGCCTATGGTCAGCAGTCCGGTCGGGCGTCCCCGGTCGTCACACGCGAAGGCCCCGCTACGGTCGCCGATGTGGTCCAGCGCCTCGGCGAGGGACATGTCGGGGTCGATGGGCTTGGGGTCCAGCATGACTTCGCGGCACTCGATGACCCGTCCCTGGTCGACGTCCTGGACGAACTCGGCGACATACGCGGTGGCGGGTTCCGTCAGGATCTCTTCCGGGGTACCGATCTGGACCACGGCCCCATCCCGCATGATGCACACCTGGTCCCCGATCCGCAGGGCCTCGTTGAGGTCATGGGTGATGAACAGGATGGTCTTTCGGAGTTCGTCTTGGATGTCCATCAACTCGTCCTGCATCTGGCGACGGATGAGGGGATCGAGGGCGGAGAAGGCTTCGTCCATCAGCAGGATGTCGGGATCGGAGGCCAGAGCCCTCGCCAGTCCGACCCGCTGCTGCATACCGCCCGAAAGCTCGCGGGGGAGGTTGCGGGCGTACGGTTCGAGACCCACCAACGAAAGGGCCTTCATCGCGGCCTTGTCCCGTTCTTCCTTGGCGACTCCCTGGACTTTGAGTCCGTAGCCGACGTTGTCTATCACGTTGCGGTGGGGGAACAGGGCGAAGTGCTGGAAGACCATCCCCATCTTCTCGCGCCGGAATGCCTGGAGTTGGGTGCCGCTAAGGGCTTGTACGTCGGTCCCGTCCACCCACACCTGGCCGGCAGTGGCGTCGAAGAGCTTGTTGACGGTGCGCAGGGCCGTGGACTTGCCGGATCCAGAAAGGCCCATGACCACGAAGATCTCACCTGGGGCGACCGAGAAGTTGACATCCCTGATGCCGATGACATGACCGGACTGTCGCAGTACCTCGTCCTTGCTCACTCCGGCACGGGCGAGATCGAACGCCCGGCCGTGGGGCTGGGGACCGAAGATCTTGTAGACGCCCTGCAGCCGTATCAGTTCGTTAACGGCCTCCGCCACTGCCGCTCCTCCCGGGCTGGCCTACCGCGCTATCTCATACGCGAACTGAGCGCTAGCAGGTAGCTCGCGTTTGACCTTAGTGCGCGGGTAGCTGGTCCGCCCCCCCAAAACGGGCTTTTTGTTTCACGATACGGTACCGTTCCGCATCGTAGTACACAGCGGGTTAGCATGGTCCTTTGAAAGTACCTAGAAGCTCTCGCGGAGTTGCTATGAGCGTCACCGCCGGTTTTCCCTCCGATCTGGAGATCGCGCAAGCCGCCACCCCTAGACCCATCGCCGAGATCGCCGACGCGATCGGCATCCGACCCGACGAGTTGATTCCGTACGGCTCCACCAAGGCCAAGGTCCACTTGGACATCCTCAAACGAGTTAGGAGTCGTCCGAGGGGCAAGTACGTGGATGTTACGGCTGTCACGCCCACCCCTCTCGGTGAGGGAAAGACCACCACGACCATAGGCCTGGTGCAGGGTTTGGGCCTCCTGGGGAAGCGGCCCATCGCCACCATCCGGCAACCCTCCATGGGTCCCACCTTCGGGATCAAGGGGGGCGCGGCCGGAGGTGGTCACAGCCAAGTCATTCCCATGGATGAGTTCAACCTGCACCTCACGGGCGACATGCACGCGATCAGCGTCGCCCACAACCTGGTGGCTGCCGCCATCGACGCTCGCTGGTATCACGAGCGGAGACTCACCGACGGTCAGTTGGAGGCGCTCGGCATCGACCGGGTGAACATAGACATCTACCAGACCCGCTGGCGCCGGGTGGTAGATGTCAACGATCGGGCTCTACGCAACGTCGTCGTGGGGTTGGGTGGTCGATTCGACGGTCGGCCGCGGGAGACCGGCTACGACATCACGGTGGCCTCGGAGCTGATGGCGATACTGGCCCTCACCGACGGCGCCGACTATGCCTCGGCGCTGCGGAACCTGCGGCGCCGCTGCGCTCGGGTGGTCATTGGCAATGACCAGAGTGGTAGACCCATCACTCTGGAGGATCTCGGGGTCGCCGGAGCGGTGACGGTCCTGATGCGGGACACCCTGCACCCGACCTTGATGCAGACCCTCGAGGGCCAGGCTGCCTTCGTGCACGCCGGACCCTTCGCCAACATCGCGCACGGCAATTCCTCGATCCTGGCCGACCGGGTCGCCCTGCAACTGGGCGACTACGTGATCACCGAGTCCGGATTCGGTTCTGACATGGGAATGGAGAAGTTCTTCGACATCAAGTGCCGCGTCTCCGGACTGGTTCCCGACGCGGTGGTGATGGTGGCAACCATCCGGGCCTTGAAGACGCACGGTGGTGGTCCCAAAGTGGTTCCGGGCCGGCCCCTCGCCGAAGCGTATACCGGCGAGAATCTGCCGTTGCTCGAGGCGGGCCTCACGAACCTGGCTGCACACATCGACGGCGCTCGCCGATTCGGTGTCCGGGTGGTGGTGGTCGTCAACGCGTTCCCCACCGATACCGCCAACGAGATCGAGACCGTAAGGAGGGCCGCGCTCGATGCGGGCGCGGCCGCGGCGGTTACCTCCACCCACTGGGCCGATGGGGGTAGGGGAGCGACCGAGCTTGCACGAGCTGTCATCGACGCTTGCGAGGAGCCCACCGACTTCCGGTTCCTCTACCCGCTTGAGGAGTCGATCAAGGGCAAGATCGAAGCCATTGCCACCCGGCTCTACGGTGCCGATGGGGTGGAGTATTCGCCGAGGGCCGAGCGTGACATAGCCGGTTACGAGAAGGACGGCTACGGCAACCTGCCTGTATGCATGGCGAAGACCCCGCTCTCGCTCTCCCACGATCCAAACCTGAAAGGCCGGCCCACCGGGTTCCGCCTTCCTGTTCGCGAGGTGCGTGCATCGGTGGGCGCCGGGTTCCTGGTTCCCATCCTCGGGGCGATCAACACCATGCCGGGCCTAGGCACCAAGCCTGCCTACATGAACGTCGACATCGACGAGGACGGCAAGATTGTCGGGTTGTTCTGACGCGTCCGCCCTAGCCCCAGGTGAATCGGTCGTATCGATCCGGTATCTGGTGGTCGACTGCATCGACCTCGATCGGTCCGCCGGGTTCTGGGGTCCGCTGCTCGGCTTGGCGCCCGAGCGGCGGCTCGACAACTACCTGTTCATGGGCTCGGCGCTTCCGGGGTGCGAGTTGGTCCTGCAGCGCGTGGACCGGGTGACGGCGGACAAGAGCCCCATCCACTTCGATGTCCAGGGGTCCAATACGGAGGATTTCGACAAGATCGTGGCCCGAGCGGAGCGGCTCGGTGGCAAAATCGTGGCAACGGTTACCGAGGACGAGTACGAATTGGCTGTCATGGCCGATCCCGACGGCAACGAGTTCTGCGTGAACCGGGTGCCGTCGGGCCTTCCCGTCGACCGGGATGCGTAGTCGACGGAGTACAAACGCTCACGAGAGCGAGGAAAGGAGGTGATCGAATGCCGAAAGTAAAGCTTCCCCGCCTTACCACCCCGTACGTGAGGCGTAATGGCGAGTTGGTGCCGACCGACTGGGACGAAGCGCTGACCGTCGCCGCGTCCGGGCTTGCTGCTCACGCCGGACGTTCGTACGGGATGTTCTCGTGTTCAAAGGCGACCAACGAGATGAACTTCCTCGCCCAGAAGTTCTCGCGATTGGTGATGGGGTCCAACAACATCGACTCGTGCAACCGCACCTGACACGCTCCCTCCGTCGCCGGTCTGGCGGCAGTGCTGGGAGTAGGAGGGGGGACATCCTCCTACCAGGAAATCGAGACCACCGACGCGATCCTCCTATGGGGATCCAACGCACGCGAGGCGCACCCGATCTTCTTCCACCACCTCATGAAGGGAGTACGCAACGGCGCCACCCTGTACACGGTCGATCCCCGACGGACCACTTCTGCCATGTGGGCGGATGTCTGGCTGGGCATCGACGTGGGTTCCGACATAGCGCTGGCCAACACCCTCGGGCGGGAGATCATCGTCTCCGGACTGCACAACCGGGCCTTCATCGACCATGCCACCTTCGGCTTCGACGACTACGCCGAGGCAGTTGAACCCTGGACTCTGGAGCGGGGCGCCGAGGTCACCGGCGTTCCGGCCGCGGTCATCCGCCGGATGGCTCACGACTACGCAACCGCTGAGCAGGCGCAGATATGTTGGACCCTGGGGATCACGGAGCACCACAACGCAACCGACAACGTCCTGGCGCTTATCAACCTGGCGCTGCTTACGGGCCATGTGGGCCGTTACGGCTCGGGCCTGGTGCCGATCAGAGGCCAGAACAACGTCCAGGGCGGGGGTGACATGGGCGCATTGCCCAACAAGCTTCCGGGCTTCCAGGATGTCGCCGACCCAGTCTCAAGAGGCAAGTTCGAGGCGCTCTGGGGCAGGTCCGTACCCCAACAACCGGGCAAGCACATCTCCTTGATGCTCGAGGCCATGGAGACCGGGGAGATCACCGCGCTATACGTGATCGGCGAGAACCCGGCCCAGTCCGAGGCCCGGTCCGACCATGTGCGAGGGATCCTGTCGGGGCTCGAATTCATGCTCGTCCAGGACATGTTCATGACGAGGACCGCCGAGTTGGCCGACGTGGTGTTTCCCGCCGCGGCCGGATGGGCGGAGTCGGAGGGCACGGTCACCTCATCGGAGAGGCGGGTTCAGCGAGTTCGTAAGGCGCTCGACCCCCCCGGATCCGCCAGGGACGATCTCGACATCATCTCGGCCCTCGCTGACCAGATGGGCCACGGCTGGGGATACCCGACCGCCGAGGAGTTGTGGGACGAGTTGAGAAGCCTCTCACCGCTGCACGCAGGCATGTCGTACCGGCGTCTGGATGAGTCGGGTGGTCTTCAGTGGCCCTGTCCGGACGAGGATCATCCGGGGACCCTGTTCCTCCATGGCGGCCTCTGGGAGGACCCCATGCCCCGCGATCAGGTCCCGTTCATGCCCACCCCGTGGGTCCCGCCGGTTGACGAGTTGACAGACGACTATCCGATCCGGCTCACCACAGGTCGCCGTCTCGACTCCTACAACACCGGCGTCCAGTCCGGCGGGTACGGCTCCCCGCTGCGCGCCAAGGTGGCCGTCGAGGTCGCTCCGGAAGACGGTGCGACCCTCGGGTTGTCGGAGGGTCAGCAGGTCAGCGTCACCTCACGGCGGGGATCGATCGACGTACCTGTGTACTTCCACCGCTCACTCCGGCCTGGCTTGGCCTTCATGGCCGTGCACGATCCCGACGAAGCCGATGTGAACCTGCTAACTGTCGATGTCTGGGATCCAAAGTCGGGCACGGCGGAGTTCAAGGCAACTGCGGTCCGCATCGGACCCGTGGTCTAGTGGTCTGGTAGTAGGAGGACCTCATCGACCTGCGTCTGATGTCCGCGGTGCCGACCCCTGCCGAAAGGGAGGCGGTGGATGACCTGCTCGGACCTCCCGGCTCGTCGTGGGAGGGTGGCACGATCCGGTCCGGGGATCTCCGTGTCGCCTTCGGCGGTTACCGGCGCTCGGTCGAGAACCGCCACATGCTGCTACCGGCACTACACGCCGTGCAGGCCCGGGTCGGGTGGATAAGCAAGGGCGCCCTTAACTACGTGTGCGAACGCCTGGGCGTTCCCCCCGCCGAGGCGTACGGAGTAGCGGGCTTCTACGCACTGCTGGCCCTCGAGGAGCGTCCTCCCAGGGTGGCCCATGTGTGTGATGACGTGGCCTGTGGCCCCGTCGGCGGAGTGGCCATGCTCGAGGAACTGGGAGACCGTCCGGATGTTCATGCGAGCCCCTGTCTGGGACAGTGTGATCGGGCGCCGGCGGTGTTCGTCCAGCGGGCCCCAGAGGGGGATACCGTTCTCGTAGGGGCGACACCCGACCAGGTCATGGAGGCGTTGGGAGGTGATGCTCCGCACCAACCGGAGGTGGCGGTACCGCAGTCGGGGGACCCCTCCCTTCGCTTGCTCCGCCGGGTCGGTGTGGTCAACCCGACCTCTCTGGACGAATACCGAGCTACCGGCGGGTACCAAGCCCTGCGCAAGGCCTTGGAGCTTGGTTCCGATGGGGTCATTGCCGAGATAAGGACGGCCAACCTGCGGGGGCGGGGGGGTGCGGCCTTCCCGATGGGCATCAAGTGGGACGGAGTCGCCCGCTCCCCGGTGAATCCCCGCTACCTCATCTGCAACGCGGACGAGTCCGAGCCGGGAACCTTCAAGGATCGGGTGCTGATGGAAGGTGATCCATTCGCACTGATCGAGTCGATGACCATTGCCGGCTTGACGATCGGTGCGGAGCTTGGCTTCCTCTACATCCGTGCCGAGTACCCCCTGGCCATGGCCTGTCTCGAAGAGGCCGCCGCCGCGGCGCGTGCTGCGGGTCTGCTGGGTGAGGACGTGGCCGGTTCGGGCCGGTCGTTCGATATCGAGATTCGCCGCGGGGGTGGCGCGTACATTTGCGGCGAGGAGACCGCCCTGATGAACTCGATCGAGGGTAAGCGGGGCGAGCCCCGCAACAAGCCGCCTTTCCCCACCCAGGTCGGCCTCTTCGGACGCCCGACGGTGATCAACAACGTGGAGACGCTGGTCAACGTGCTCGACATCGTGCTCACAGGGGGCGATGCCTTCGCAAGGATCGGGACCGCGGAGTCGACCGGACCGAAGCTGTTCTGCCTGGCGGGAGCCGTGGCGCGGCCCGGCGTCTACGAGGTGGACTTCGGAGAGACGCTGGGTGGTCTGATCGAACTGGCCGGAGGGATCACCGGGACGGGAGAACTCGGCGCGGTGATGCTGGGAGGAGCGGCCGGGGTCTTCGTGGGGGAGGAGCATCTCGACATGCCCCTTACATTCGAGGACTCCCGGGTCCGCAACGCCACCCTTGGTTCCGGCGTGATCCTTGTCTTCGACCATGCCACCGACTTCCGCTCTGTAGCCCGCCGGATCGCCCGATTCTTCCGGGACGAGTCGTGCGGTCAGTGCGTACCGTGCCGGGTCGGTACGGTACGCCAGGAGGAGTTGCTGGCCCGGCACCTGGGCGGCGGGCCGTTCGAGGAGGAACTCTTCGATGATATAGCCCGGGTGATGATGGACGCTTCCATTTGCGGGCTCGGGCACACCGCCTCGACCGCCATCCGGTCGGCGGTCGACCTGGGGCTGTTGGGGAACGGTCATGGCTGAAGTCACGCTCAGCATCGACGGGCGCCCTGTGTCGGTACCGCCCGGGTCCACCATCCTCGATGCCTGCCGGGCGATGGGCAGCGATCAACCCACCCTGTGCTACCTCGACAACCTCACGCCGGTCAACGTATGCCGCGTGTGCGTGGTGGAGGTGGAGGGAAGCCGCATCCTCGTCCCGTCCTGCAGCCGGATGGCCGAGCAGGGAATGGTCGTGTCCACGGACACCGAGCGGGTGCGCCACTCCCGGAGGATGGTCTACGAGTTTCTCGCTTCGTCGGTGGATCTCGGTCTGGTAGACGAGCCGACCGTTCGGTGGATGACCGAATACGGGTGCGATGCGGATCGCTACGGATCTCCGGCGGAGCCGGTGGAGGATCGTGACCAACGGGTGGCCGGTCATCATCACGTGGGTGACGGGGCCGAGGCCGAGACAGTTCACCAGCCGGTCAAGGTGGACAACGAACTGTACGTGCGGGACTACTCCCGGTGCATCCTCTGCTACAAGTGCGTCGAGGCCTGTGGCGAGGACGCCCAGAACACCTTCGCCATAGCGGTGGCGGGCCGCGGCTTCGATGCCCGGATCTCAACCGAGTACGACACAGGGTTGACCGAGTCGGCCTGCGTGTTCTGTGGCAACTGCATCGGTGTCTGCCCCACCGGCGCATTGATGTTCCGGAGCGAATTCGAATTGCGCCGAGCCGGCCTGTGGAAGGAGGACCGCCAGGCCGTCACGCGCACCGTCTGCTCCTACTGCGGCGTCGGGTGCAACCTGGAACTGCACGTCCAGGACAACCGGATAGTGAAGGTGACCTCACCGATCGACCACTCGGTGACGTCCGGCCACCTGTGCATCAAGGGCCGTTTCGGCTACGAGTACGTCCAGGAACTGGGGGACCTCGCGGTTACTCCCATCGACGAGGTCCTCAGGAGGGCGCGGGTCGCCGACTCGGGAAAGTCGGGGCGCGACACCGGATGAGCACGCCCCGTCCGCCATCCCCCGGCTCAGGCCTCACTGCCGGTGCCCGCAGCCAGTGCGGGTCTTGACACTCACCTACCAGATTCCATCCCGCTGATGCTCCGCTCGGGGCGGTTCCCTTCCGCGTCGGCGGACGAGCAGTTAATCCCTCCTGCAGCCGCCGTGGCGCTGTTCGGGGTTGTCATCGTGGTCACGCACGGCATGGGCAACAGCCTCGTCCCGGCCTTGCTACCGCGGATCTCGGAGTCCTTCCAGGCGGGATACGGCGTTCTCGGGCTGACCGTTGCCGCCGGCCTTCTCTCCTACGGCGCGGGGGCGGTGGTCGGGATAAGGGTCGTAGACCGAGTCCCTTCACGGGGCTTGCTCGTGCTGTGCCTACTAGTCTGCGGCGCCGGGCTGCTGGCCGTCTCGGTGTCCGGGTCGCCGGCAACGATGGCTGTATGCGCCGTAGTCATCGGCTTGTCCTCGCCCATCAGTTGGTCCGTTTCCGTCTACCTCATCAGCCGGGTGGTCCGATCCGGTGCCCACGGCAGGGTGCTGGCCGTTGCCGCGGCCGGCGCCGGGGTGGGCAACGGCGTGAACGGTGTCTTCGTGCAGCTACTGACCGCGCCGGACCAGTGGAGGTGGGCCTTCGTGATCGCAGGAGGCTTGGCGGTCGGCGCGGCGGTTGCGACACGGCTGGTTCTCAGGCACCCGATCGAGCCGCCGTCGAGGGTCGATGCCGGCCGGCAGCGTCGGATCTGGCGGCGGATATGGTCGGTACCCGCCGGTCGGCTCGTGCTCGGCTTGAGCATGGTGGCGGGCATCGGGACGTTCACGTTCGGCGGCTACATCTCCGAGATTGCGCTCGACGAACTTTCGGTGAGTTCCCCGGCGGCTGCCGTCCCGTGGTGGCTGGCCTCGGGGGTCGGAGTGTCGGCGGCCTTTCTGGCAGGTCTGAAGAGCGACCGGGGTTCCCCGGTCGGCGTCATGTCGATCACATCCCTCACCTACGCCGCCGCACTGACGGTACTGGCGCTCACCTGGTCCTACCCGGCTCTCTTGATAGCCACCTTCGGGTTCGCCGTGTTCAACTTCCCGATCTGGGGACTGTTCGGGCTGGTCGCCCACCGGGGTCTCCCACCGGAGTTGGCGGTCCGGTCCGTGTCGGGGGGTCTGGCCCTGGGTGCTTGCTCGGCGATGTGCGGTGTAACCGCAGCCGGATGGTGGATCGATCGGACCGGTAGCTTTCGCGGGCCTGCGATCCTGCTGGCAGTGATGATCGCGACTGTCGCGATATGGCTGGGTTCCAAGTACCGGACCGAATCGACGCCCCACTCGCAAGATCCTGCGAGAGGTGGCGACAAACCTGCTTACATCATCGATGGTGGCACCGGATAACAGCAACTGACCACTGACCTATTTACTCTTCTTCTCGAGGGTGATAACCAGCTTCCGGACGAGGTCCAGGAGGATGTCGTGCTCTTTGGGATCCAGATGTCTTGTGATCCTCTCGTCCGCCTCGATCGCCGCGCTGAGGAGTTCCTCTCTCAGAATGCATGCTTCATCCGTCAGGCTCAGGTGCACGACTCGACGGTCCTCTTTGTTGCGATGCCTGTTCAACAGCCCCTTTTTGTACAGGTTGTCCACTTGGCGGCTTATCACGGAGGGGTCGTAGTGGGCGAGTTTTGCGATGGATCCGGCGGTGTTCGCTTCCCGTCGGAAGCACATGTCAAGGATGATGAATTGGCTCTCGCTGATTCCGAACTCCTTGAGCGACTGTTTCATACTTCTGAGGATCGCCGCTTCCAGGAGGATGACCCAGTACGAGAGCACCCTCGGGCGATGGATCATTCCCACTTCCGGCTTGTCTTCCGGCATCTCCTCGCTCAACAATCTTCGGGGCGGCATTCCAAGACCAGAGATACATGCAAATGCATCTTCTTTCGAGACTAGAATAGTTGGTTCCAGGGCCGCTATCAATCACCGGCAGGGTGCGACGCTCACCGTACCGCCAGTCCTGCTACCGCCCAGGGGGTCTGCTATGTGTTGAATGGTCGCCTGTACGAGGGAACGTGCGCCTGTCTGTGGAAGAGAGAACGTCAGGCTGGGACCGAGCCGTCTTGCCGACCTGGTCGGTGACCAACCGACCCTACTGGTACACCGCCATCGGATCCGCGAGAAACTCCGGGTCGGGCTCGGCGCCAAGGCCGGGAGTTGCGGGAGCTCTGGTCATGCCGCCGAGGTTGCGGGCTCCTCCGATGATCGGGTCCACTGTGATCATCTCGTGGCAGAACCAGGTGCCCCGCCGGTACCGAGCCGGCGTCGACTGGGCGAGATGGACCGCGCCGGTGTCGGCCAAGGCGGTGCCGCCGGTGTCCTCGATGTTCAGTATCAGGCCCGTTTGAACGCAGAAGTCGCGTATCCGCCTGGCCTTGGTCAAGCCGCCCACCCGGTTCGGCTTGAGACCGATCCCCTCGCAGGCCCGGTCCCGGTGCGCCCGTAACAGGTCGCCGTAGGTGTGGATGATCTCGTCGAGGATGATGGGTTGGCGGGTAGCGCGCCGGACCTGGAAGGACTCTTCGTAGGTATCGCAGGGCTCCTCGAAGTAGGCGTCGACCGCCTCCGTCGCACGCATCACCCGGATCGCCCGGTCGGGTGTCCAGGCACGGTTGGCGTCGATAGTCAGGGAACATCCTGGCGGCATCCGTTCTGCCAGGTACTCGATACGCTCGATGTCCGACGCAACGTCCGATCCGACCTTGGCCGAGTGGATGGTGTAGCCCATGGCGTGGTATCGCTCGATGGTCCTCAACATCTCCGGAGGGTCGTCGCTGGGGATGGAGGACTGGATCGCCACCGCGCCGGGTCTGCGGCCCCCGAGCAGATCGCAAACGGGCAGGCCGGTGGCCTTCCCAAGGATGTCCCAGCAGGCAATGTCGACTGGCGACTTCACGTAGGGATGCCCCGGCAGAGCGATGTCCATCGCCGAGTTGACCACCTCGGTTCGCCGCGGGTCCTGCCCGAGCAGGACCGGCGCCAGTTCCTCGATGCCGGCGCGTATCCCCCTGGCAAAGGCGGGCAGATATGTCGATCCCCAAGGGCATCCTTCACCCCAGCCGGTTACTCCCTCGTCCGTGTCGAGCCTGATGAAGGTCGAGTCGAGTTCCTCGAAACGGAGGCGCCCGCCCTGTAGCTCGTAGGGCCGTCGCAGGGGTAGCGTCTGCGCGAAGACAGAGATCCGGACGATCTTCACGGGTCCAGCCGGCTGGCCGGGCCGTCCATTGCCGAGCGGGCGTGATCCGGGGGCTTGACCTCGATCACGATGGCTCCCACGTGTTCCTTGCGTAGGAAGGTGGCTTGCGCCGAGCGGAGCCGGTCCAGCGGGTAGGTGCAGGCCACCACGGGACGGACCTCCCCTCGCTCGATGTAGCCGACAAGGTTGGTGAAGACCCTGGGTGGCAGCACCGTGCACCCGTGCATCGTGATGTCCCTGAGGTAGAGGATGCGGAGGTCCAGGTCGACCATCGGGCCACCGATCGCGCCCGCCACCGTGTAATTGCCGCCCCGACGGATGGTGTCGAACAAGGCCGGGAACAGAGGGCCTCCGACTACGTCGGCAAGAGTGTCCACCCCACCCCCGCTGAGATCGAGGATCTCGGTCGGCAGCGATGGAGACCCTCTGTCGAGTACATGATCCGCTCCGGTCAACGCCCGGATGTCGGCCGACTTGGAGGGCGATGAGATCCCGATTGTGGTCGCCCCGCGCCGGCGGGCCAGCTGGATCAGGGCGCTTCCCACCCCTCCCGAAGCACCGGTGACCAGCACGCAATCGCGTTCCTTGACTCCGGCTCGTTCCAGCATATGCTCTGCGGTCGAGTACGAGCAGGGGAATCCGGCCAGCTCGACATCGGTCAGGCGGCTCCGTACCGGGTGGGCGTTGGCGGCGGGCACCGTCACGTACTCGGCGTATCCCCCGTCGCGCTCCGAACCGAGGTATCGCGCTCCGGCCAGGTCCCCGTGCGGATCGCGCAGCCACGCATCGATCATCACCCGCTCACCTACCCGCCCACGATCCACCGATGCTCCCACCTCGGATATCCGCCCGACCGGATCAGCGCCCTGGATGCGCGGGAACGTGACGGCTCCCGTCCACGAACCGTCCGTGTCCGTGGTTGCGGTCTCTTCCCCGGTGGCGGTGTTGACCGACCTCGAGTACCAACCGATCCTGGTATTGATGTCCGTGTTGTTCATCCCGCACGCGCCCACCTCCACCAGCACCTCCTCCGGTCCCGGGGTGGGGATCGGAGCGTTGGTGACGTATTCCAGTTGGTCCAGACCTCCATGGCCTCTCAGCACGACGGCGCTCATCCGACCGCGATGCCGCCTCAAGGTCATCCGCCGTCCCCCGCGCCCGGCCCGGACCCCCTGCCCTGCCCTCCGCCGAGTTGGCGGCAGGTGCGGTCCAGAGCCCGGGCTGTGGTGTCGAAGTGATCATCCGAGTGGGCCAGGCTCACGAAGCGCCGCAGCCCGGGTATGACGTTGATCCGGTTAGCGACCAACGCCCGGTCGAGTTCGAGGTTGGCGGGCTGATCGGATTCCAAGAGATCTGCGTAGCGCTCCGGAGGTCGATCGATGTGGAGGATCTGCCACAGGGAACCGGCTGTCGCCACCAGGGCCCGGCGGCCGTGGGCGGCGAGCACCCGGGTCATCCGGCTGGACAGACGCTGCGCCCGGTCGGCCAGATCTTTGTAGACGCCCGGTCGGCGGAGTTGTTCCAGTGTGGCCAGCCCGGCGGCCGCGGCCAGGGGGTTGCCGTGGAAGGTTCCCGAGGTGTACACGAACCGAGGGGTTCCCTTCAAGCGGGGGCTGGTCCGGTCGATGAGATCCGCCCGGCCTGCGACGCATGACAGCGAGCCACCTCCGCCGATGACCTTGCCGAAGGCGGCGAGGTCCGGAGTAACGCCGAAGTAGCCCTGGGCGCCCTGGTAGGACAGCCGGAAGCCGGTTACCACCTCGTCGAATATCAGGAGCAGTCCGTGCCGGTCGCAGAACCTGCGGAGACCTTCGAGGAATCCGGGTAGGGGCCGGATGATCCGCTGCACAGGCTCGACGATGATCCCTGCGACCCGGTCCACCACGGGGATCACCAGTCGTTCGAGTGCCTCCAGGTCGTTATAGGGGACCACCAGCACGGTGTCCCTCACCGCTCCGGGGGTGCCGGCAGTGAAGGGGCGGCCGGCTGGATAGTCGGCTGTGGTCGGGGCGGCCACTGCGATCCCGGCGTAGTCATGGTTGCCGTGGAATCCTCCCTCGAACTTGACGATCAGGTCACGCCCGGTAACTGCTCGTGCCAGACGGAGGGAGTACGCGGTGGCCTCGGAACCCGTGGTGGCGAAGACTATGCGCTCTGCACACGGGATGGCGTCGACCAGTTGAGAGGCCAGTTCTATGGCCACGTCGGTCAGGGTTCCGTACTGGTGCATGGTGCGTCCTGCCTGCCTGACGACGGCCTCCACCACCGCCGGATGCTGGTGCCCCAGGATGAGTGCCCCCGCACCGGTGACGTAGTCCAGGTAGCGGTTGCCGTCGGTGTCGGTTATGTACGCACCCGACGCGGAGGCAACGGCGAAGCGGGGGCCTGCCAGGTTGGTGTTGGCACCCAGTGCTCCGCCGGGAAGTAACGACTCCGCCCGGGCCGGGTCGGTCGGAGACCGGAGCCGCGCGTTCATCTGCGGGGCCTCACCGAGTCCGGGTCCCATACGGGACCGTCCAGGACCTTCGCCGGGGCGAGCCTGCCCAGCACCATCACCTCGAGGCAGGTTCCCGGAACGTCGAGTCCGGGATCCACGTACGCCCACGCAAGGCTGCGGCCCGTGGCGTGTCCGTAGCCGGTCGTGGTCACCACCCCTACTCTTCTGCCGTCCATGAAGACACCTTCCCCGCCGAGTGGATCCACATCCGTAACATCCACGTCCAGTAAAGCTAGCTTCCATCGGGGCCTGCACATGCTGGCAACGAGGGCCTCGTAGCCGATGTAGCCCTTCTTGACCGGATCGACGAACCTCATCAAACCGGCCTCGTACGCGCTCACCTCCTGGGTCATGTCTCCGGAGACCCGGTATGCCTTCTCCATCCGCATGGAGTTGAGAGCGAGCGATCCGAATACCCCCAGTCCGAGCGTTGCGCCCGAGTCGGCGACAGCATCGAACACGGTGGGCAGGTCCTCCATCGGCATGTGGAGTTCCCAACCGAGTTCCCCGGTGAAGGACAGGCGCAGAGCGAGGGCCCGCGCTGTGGCGATGTCGACCGATCGCGCCGACAGCCATCCTCCGCCGGTGTTAGACAGGTCGGCGCCGGTGAGCGGTTGGAGCACTTCCCGGCTCCTTGGTCCTGCCACCGCCAGTACGCCCAGATCGGACGAGCGATTGGCGATCCTCACCCTTTCCGGGCCCTCCGGGCCGGCATCCCGGCCCTCCCGGCCGTCGAGAACGTGGGAACGCATCCAATCGAGGAACCGTACTTCCCCGACCGCGGCGCCCACCAGGTAGAAGCGATCCTCCGCCAGGCGGGTGGCGGTGAACTCGGCCTCCACCATCCCCTGCTCGGTGAGCATGTAGACGAGGCCGATCCGACCCGGTTGAGGCAGGCGGCCCGGTGTGAGGCGGTCGAGGAATGAGGCGGCATCGGCGCCTGTCACCTCGAACTTGGAGAAGGCGGTCAGGTCGGCCACTCCGGCCCGTTGCCGCACCGCCCTGACCTCTCCGGCCACGGCGGCGAACCAGCGAGCTCTGCGGAACGAGTGGTGATGTCGAGCGGCTTCCCCGTAGGTGGCGAACCAGCGGGGTCGCTCCCACCCGAAGACCTCCTCGAACACCGCACCGCGCCGAGCCATCCGGTGATGGAGGGTCGAAGTCTTGTGAGGGCGCCCGGCGGGACGGTCCAGGTCGGGAAACGGGACCTCGTGCCGCAGCAGGTAGTCCTCGTGGGCCTTGGTCCGGTTGTAGTCGGGTGTTGCGAACTCGCCGAACCGGGAAGGATCGAAGGCGCGCAAGTTGAGGGTGGGGGCGCCCCGCACCATCCAGATGGCGAGCTGTCGCGTGGCGCCCGGACCCCAGGAGATGCCGACCTGGCTTCCGGTGCAGTACCAGTAGTTGGCGAGGCCGGGCGCCGGGCCGAGCAGCATGTTGCCGTCGGGGGGATGGGTGATCGCCCCGTGGATCTCCTTGACGATGCCGGCGTCTGCCAGTACCGGGACCCGCTCGAAGGCCGCTTCTAGCCACGGCGCCACCCGGTCGTACTCGGGGGCGAACAGGTGATGGTCTGCATCCCAAGGAGTGCCGTTCTCCCACACCGAGCGCGGATCCGCCTTCTCGTAGATGCCGATGAGACCCGCCCGCCTCTCCATCCGGATGTATCCCGACACGTGGGTGTCCTCGCGCAGCACGGGGAGTTCCCTGTCCAGGTCGGCGAAGGCCGGAACCTCCTCCGTCACGAAGTACTGGTGGGTCATGGGAATGATCGGCAGGTCCACGGAGGGTCCGGCCCAAGCAGCCACCTGGCGGGCGTACGTGCCGGCGGCGTTGACCACCCGGTCACAGACGTACGATCCCGCCTCGGTCTCCACCCTCCAACGACCGTCGGGCAAGGCGACCGTTCCGGTGACCCTGGTGTTGCGCCTGATGGTGGCCCCTCTCATGCGGGCGCCTTCCGCGAAGGCGAATACCGCCCCGGCCGGATCCACATGACCGTCGTCCGGCGTGTGGAGGGCGCCGAGCACACCATCGAGGTTGCACAAGGGATGGAGTTCAGCGATCCGCTCGGGATCGACCGATTCCATGCGGTTTCCCACCCCGCGGCCCACCGAAACCGTGTAGTTCAGCCAGTCCATCTCGTCCTCCCGGACGGCCAGGCGCAACGAACCGGGCTGGTGCCAGCTCACCGACCGGCCGGTCTCCGCTTCCAGCTCTGCGTACTTGCGGGTTCCGTATCCGGTCATCCACGCCAGGCCGTAGCTCGAGGTCGAATGGGTTATCTGGCCGGCGGCGTGCCAAGTCGATCCCGAGGCCAGTTCTCCCTTCTCCAGTAGCAGGCAGTCGTTCCAGCCCTCGGCTGCCAGGTGGTACAGGAGCGAGACCCCCATGATTCCCCCTCCGATGATGACCACCCGGGCGTCAGGGGTCATGCCTGGTCCGTATGCCGGGAACGCGGCCGGCGACAGGTTGCGTGGGACCGGAAGGGCGGTCTGGTACGCTTGTACGGATAATCATGATGAATCGTACAACTGTACCAAACCCTGACTCCGGTCTCGACATGCTCCTGGAGCACATGAGTTCGGTGATCGGCGGTATGGCCCCGCAGGTCCGAAAGGCGACCGCGTTCGTGCTCGACAACCCTGAAGAGGTCGGGTTCGCCACCGTGCGGGAGCTGGCTGGGTTGGCGGGCGTGCACCCCAACACCATGGTCCGCATGGCCCGGGTGGTGGGCTTCGAGGGCTTCGAGGACTTTCGCGAACGGTTCCGCACCGAGATGCGGAACCGAAGCTCGTTCCACGACCGGGCCGTGTCGCTGCAGCTGATCTCGTCGGGTGAGCGGCTTCCCGCCCTCTACGGGGAGATAGCGACGGTCACGCTCCACAATCTGGAACGTATGTTCGGCACTACCTCCGCCGCGGAGATGCAGGCGATCGCCGATCACATCGTGTGTTCGCGGCGTACCTACGTCATCGGGGTCGGCGCCAACTACGCGCTGGCTCACAACTTCGCCTATCTGGCCGGTATGGCCGTGGACAACGTGGTGGCGGTACCCGGCGACGGGAACGTGCCGATGGACGGTGTCGTGAAGGCCGGGTCCGCCGACGTGGTGGTGGCCATGACCTTCGCCCCCTACCGGGCGGAGGTCGTGGAGGCAACCGGCGCCGCTCGCCGGCAGGGAGCCCGGGTGGTGGGCATCACCGACAGTCACGGCTCACCCCTCGCGCTCGACGCGGACCATCTGATCCTCGCCCCGAGCGCCACCCCGCAGTTCTTCCCCTCCACGCTGGCGGCGGCCGCTGCGCTCGAGACGCTGGTCTCGTTCATCGTGGCCGACGCCCCTCCGGAGGTGGTAGCCGCCATCGACCTCATGCACCAACGTAGATACGATCTCGGTGTGTACTGGAAACCAGAACGTGGAAACCACTGACTGCTCCGCCTACACCCGACCCCAGCGGGTCATGGATCCGCACGTCTACCTCGATGCGGATCTGTTCGCCCGCGAGCAGCGAAGCGTCCTCTCGGCCACCTGGCAGTACGCCTGCCACAGGTCGGATCTCGGACGGCCGGGAAGCTATGTCACGTTCGAGATAGCCGGGGAGTCGCTCTTCACGGTCAGGGACCGGCGAGGGACGATCCGCACGTTCTACAACGTCTGCATGCATCGCGGCCACCGTCTGCTCGAAGGCCGGGGCGCCCGCCCTAAGCTGGTCTGTCCCTACCATTCCTGGACCTACCGCTTGGACGGGCGCCTCGACCATGCACCGTACGCGGAGGGGCGGCCCGGATTCGAGCCTGGTGGGATATGCCTCACCGAGGTTCCGACGGAGGATCTGTGGGGTTTCCTGTTCGTGAACCTCGACTGCGACGCGGCCTCGATGGATGTGGCCTATCCCGGCGTTCGGGGGTCGCTCCGTGAGTTCCTCCCTTCAATCGAACGGATGCGACCGCTCGAACGTCGGTGGTTCACTGCCGAGTCGAACTGGAAGGTAGCGATCGAGAACTACAACGAGTGCTACCACTGCCGAACCGCTCATCCGTCTTTCTCCAGGGGAGTGGTGCTACCGGACACCTATACGATCCGGCCGGTCGGCCGATCCCTGCAGCACCGGGCCGAGAGTTCTCCCGAGCAGTACTACGAGATCGACCACCAAGCCTCCCCGCACGCCGCCGACTACCGGTCCTTCTACCTGTGGCCGCTGTTCTCGTTCCAGATCTATCCCGGGCCGGTGTTGAACACCTTCTGCTGGCGGCCCGAGACGGTGGACCGGACTGTATTCTTCCGCGAGTGGTTCAGCGTCGACGGGGAAGACTCGCCGACCGTTCGCCGTGTGGCTGAGGAGGACGCCCGCACCACGGTGGCAGAGGATCTGGCCCTGATGCGTTCGGTGCAGGGGGGTCTTTCGAGCCGGGGCTACCGTCCGGGCCCCCTGGTCATCGACCCCGACATGGGCCTCAACAGCGAGCACACCGTGGCCGCGATCAAGGCCTGGTACCAGGACGCGATGGGGGACGTCTAGGGGTCAGTGGTCAGTTGTCAGCGTAATCCAATGGCCACAAGCCACAAGCCACAAGCCCCTAGCCCCTCTCCCTCGCCAGGCCGCGGCGGCGGGTTATCTCGGCGGAGATCGCCGGCACCACTTCGTGGAGGTCGGCGATGACCGCCCAGTCGGCCTTCGTCACCATCGGGGCGTCGGGGTCGATGTTGATGGCGAGGATGTTCTTGGCACTCATCATCCCTACCCAGTGCTGGATGGCTCCGGAGATGCCGCAGGCGATGTAGAGGTCAGGTGCAACCACCGTTCCCGTCTGGCCCACCTGGAACTTGTGGTTCTTCCAACCGTTGTTGGTCACCACCCGCGAGCAGCCCACCGCGCCCCCGAGCAGGTCCGCCAGTTCCTCGATGATGGCGAAGCCCTCGACACTTCCCACCCCGCGCCCGCCGCTGACCACCACCGGCGCGGTAGCGAGTGTGATTCCCTCCGAGACGGTCACCCGGTCCTTGACCATCGTGACCGCAGCAGAGTCGTCCAGCACCGGAACGAACTCCGCCACGTGCCCGGCGCCCCGGTCGGCGGCACGGGCCGCCTCGGTGCTGTGCGGGGCGAGCGTCACCAGCTTGGTGTGCGCCGCGAGCCGGGCCCGTTCGTGGAGGCTGCCTCCCCAGCGCACCCGGGTCATCAGCCAGTCATCCCCTTCGGACTCGATCTCCAGGCAGTTGGCGACCATTGCCAGATCCATCCTCGCTCCCACATGGGCCATGACCTCGTTGCCCCGGTCGGTCCCGGTTGCCACAACGGCCGTGGCACCAACCGAGCCGGCCAACTGCGCCAGGCTGTCGGCCCAAGCGTCGGGCCCGTAGTCGGTGAGCAACCCGTGGCGGACGAGATGGATCGCTTCGGCCCCGTAGGCAGCGAGTCCTCCCGCCGATCGGTCCGCTCCCTCCCCGATCACCGCGGTGTGGAGCTGTGCTCCCATGGTCTCGGCCAGGTGCCTGGCCCCGGTGAGGCCGCCCATCGTCGTCTCCTCGATCAGGCCACGGTCGTGCTCGACCAGGTACAGGAAGACGCTCATACGAGACCTAACTCCTCCAGGATGTCGACGATGGCCGGCGCTGCCTCCGCGCCCTCGCCAAGGATGTCGACCGTCGTCCCGACCGCCGGGGGCGTTGCCAGCACCACCTTCGACTGCCCGCTCGTGCCCGGGGTCGGCTCGATCCTCGACACCGGGGCCCGTCGAGCGGCCATCCGTCCTCTCAGCGTCGGGTACCGAGGCAGGTTGATGCCCTCCCTGACCCCCACCACAGCCGGCAGCGGGAGTTGGTAGACCTCCGAGCCGGAAGCCGTCTCCCGGCGAGCGATGATCCGGTCGCCCGCGGTGTCTATCCCCTTGATGCCGCTGACCATGGGCCGGCCCAGGGCCCGGGCCGCCCGGATCCCCACCTGGTAGCCACCCGAGTCGGCCGACTCGTTACCGAACAGGATCAGATCGTATGGTTCCCCCTGGTCGGACTCCGACTCGCGAATGGCGGCCACCAGGGCTTCGGAAGTCGAGACCGGCTCCCAGTCGGGGATGACGGTCGGTAGCAACACCGCCGAGTGGGCACCCACCGCGATGGCCGAACGAAGCTGTTCCTCGGCTTCCGGCGGACCTAGGGTCATCACGGTCACGGATCCGCCCTCTCGCTCCACAATCTGCACCGCCTCTTCGACCGCGCACTCCTCGTGGGGGCTCACGGTGAACCCCAGCAATGAGGCGTCGATGTCCTGGCCGTCGGCGGTTAGGACGATCTTGGCCCCCGGCGCGGGGACCCTCTTGACGCAAACGAGGATCCGCATCGTCTAGCGCGCCGCGCCCATCAGCGCTTCATCCGGCTGTCGTCCGGATCGAAGAGCGGTTTCGATCCGACTCGGGCCACCTTCACCGGGAACAGCTCGTTCTGATACATGATCCGGAGTTCGCTGCCTTCCTCCGCCATATCCGCGGGGAGGTACCCGAGCAGGATGTAGGTGTCCAGGGATGGCGCCGCGCCCGCCGAGGTGACCCGGGACACGCGGCCCTTCGAGTCCACGATCCGATCTCCGTCCACGGTGAGGATCGGCTCGTTGCCGCCCATCGGGAACCGGGCTATGCCTGAGGTGGACACATGGCTCTCCATCGTCAGGGTGCAACAGACAGCCGCGGGGCCCGCTTCCCGCGCGGCCAGGTAGGCCTCCTTGCCGATGAAGTCGGCGGACTTGACCCTGGGCCGGGCCAGTCCGGCCTCGACCGGGTTGTACTCCGACTCCAGTTCGGCGCCCATGAGCCGGTAGCCCTTCTCCAACCGGGCCGTGGTTCCGTAGACGCCGGCTCCGACCGGGAGGACCCCGAACTCCCGGCCTGCCTCCCAGAGGGCCTTCCACAGCATGGGGGCGTGCTCCATGCCGGTGTATATCTCCCAACCGAGGTCGCCCACATAGGAGATCCGGAACATGGTCACGGGTGTCGAGTCGATGGTGGCGTGCTTGAAGGTTCCGTACGGAAATCCTTCGTGAGAGATGTCGTCGGAGGTGACCTTGCGGACCAGGCTTCGAGCGGAGGGACCCCATACCCCGATGGTGGACAACGAGGAGGTCATGTCGGTGAACACCACGGATCCGTCCTCGGGGAGCCACTTGCGGAACCAGTAGGCGTCCCGGCCGCCGTCGAAGCCCCCGGTGACGACGCGGAAGTGGTCCTCGCCCATGCGCAGGACCGTCAGGTCGGAACGGAAGCCGCCCTCCTCGGTCAGGAGGGGGGTGTAAACACCTCGCCCTGGCCGGTAGTCGAGTTGGTTCACCGTCATACGCTGCATGTAGTCGAGGGCGCCGGGTCCGCTGACGTCGAAGATGGCGAACGCGCTCAGGTCGATCATTCCCACCCGGTCCCGGAGGGCCAGGTGCTCGGCATTCTGGATTGGTGACCACCAACGGGAGTCCCACTCGTGGGGACGGTCGGGAATCCGATCGGCGTACTCCTCGAGGAGGGGGGCGTTCGACTCGTACCAGTGGGGCCGTTCCCATCCGCCCGCCTCGAAGTACACTGCCCCGAGTGCCGACGTGGTGCTGTGCAGGGTGCTGACGCGGCTGTCGCGCCGGCTGTCCCACTGCTCCCGCGGGTGGACGATGCCGTAGGTCTTGTTGAAGTGCTCCGCGCAGCGGGAGAGGATGTGGCTCTCTGTCTTCATGTAGGGGTAGAACCGGGCGATATCGGAGGCATGAGGGTCGATCTCCGGGTATCCCTGGGTCATCCACTCGGCCAGCGCTCGTCCCGTGCCCGGTCCTTCCTTGATCCAGATCGCCGCGCACGACCACAGGTTCCTGACCTCCGGGGTCTCACCCACCAGGGGCATCGCGTCGGGAGTGAGCGAGAGCAGCCCGTTGATCCCGTACTTGATCTCGGCGTCTCCGAGGAAGGGCATGAGCTCCAAGGCCTCTTCGAGCTGGGGATCGAAGTCGTCCATGGTTAGAGGAAGCTCGGTGGGCGACAGGCGGGCCTCATCGATCGAGGGGATGGTGTCCGGGTGATGGAAGATCGGCCGGTGGGCGTATGAACCGACCTCCATGGACCCGCCCGTCTGGCGCTCGTAGCAGAAAGTGTCCATGTCCCGGACTATCGGGTAGCCGATCTCGCTGTTGGTGGCGGACAGGATCTCGAGGGGTCCCACATCGATCATCTGGTGAACGGCGGGGGTTAAAGGGATGGAGGCGCCCGCCATCCGTGCCAGGCGGGGCGACCAGACGCCACAGGCGATCACCACGTACTCGCAGGCGATCCTTCCCTTGTCCGTGACCACCGCATCGATACGTCCCCGCTTCGTCTCGATGTCCAGGACCTCGGTCAGCGGGTGAACCGACAGGGCGCCCTTGGACTGCGCGTACTCGCGCATGAGGGTTCCTGCCCGCAGGGAGTCGACCACCGAGACGCCGGGCGTGTACCAGCCGCCCAGTATCACCGACTCGTCGAGGTAGGGGACCAGCTCCGTCGCTTCGGCGGGGCTCACGAGCCAACTGTCGATGCCCCAGCACTTGGCGGAGGTCATCCGGCGGCTGAGTTCGTGGAGCCGCTCAGCGGTCCGCGCTACCTCGATCCCGCCCGAGGTGACGCTGACCTCCATCTCCTCGTACTGTTCCTGGCTGTCGAGAGTGAGGTGGGCCATCTCCTTGTTGTGGTCGACCGGAAAGATGAAGTTCGAGGCGTGGCCGGTCGATCCACCCGGGTTGGGCAGAGGTCCCTTGTCCAACTGGACGATGTCTCGCCACCCGAGAGCGGCGAGGTGCTTGACTACTGAATTACCGACGATGCCTGCGCCGATCACTACGACCCGGGCGCTGGTTGGCAGGTCGCTCATCCCCGGCTCCTGTTCCTACCCCATGTTCCGCATCGCGGAACCTTCTTACGATACGGAACAGCATACCTAGCGATCGGCGGGATTTCATCGGCTGCCGGGAGGTTTGGTGCGGGATGCGAGACCATGGGGAGGAGTCGGACACAAAACCGTTATTCTGTAGCCTGTCGACGGCGGTTGAGGTATGCTGTTCCACGATGTAGGACTGTTCCGCATCATGAGACACAAACATCAGGCTTCCCGCTGGCGGGGGAAGGGTTCTATCTGCTCTCATGGACATGTTCGACGACGAACTCGACCTCCGAACGCTTCCCGACGATGAACTCGTCGAGCAGATGCACGACGATCTGTATGACGGCCTGGCCGAGGAAATCGACGAGGGCACGCGCATCCTGCTGGAGAGGGGGTGGAGCGCTTCAGATGTCCTGAACGACGCCCTGGTGGAGGGTATGCGGATCGTCGGTATCGACTTCCGCGACGGCATCCTCTTCGTTCCCGAGGTCCTCCTGGCCGCCAACGCGATGAAGGCGGGCATGGCTGTTCTCCGGCCCCTCCTGGCCGAGACAGGCGCCGAGACCGTCGGGAAGGTGGTCATCGGTACCGTCAAGGGGGACATTCACGACATCGGCAAGAACCTCGTGGCGATGATGATGGAGGGGGCCGGTTTCGAGGTCGTCGATCTGGGGATCAACACCGATGTGGACGAGTTCCTGGAAGCCATCGAGTTGTACCAACCGGACATTCTCGGGATGTCCGCCCTGCTCACAACCACGATGCCCTACATGAAGGTGGTGGTCGACACCCTCGTTGCCAAAGGGTTGCGGGATCGCTACATCGTCATGGTGGGCGGCGCGCCCCTCAATGAGGAGTTCGGGCGGGCGGTAGGCGCCGATGCCTACTGCCGGGACGCCGCGGTTGCTGCCGAGACCGCCAAGGACCTGGTCATGAAGCAGCGCATCCTCATGAGCGAGCATGTCTGAGCAGAGGGATGGGATGCCTCGCCTGCTCGTCCTGGCGTGTGGGGCGCTGGCGTCGGAGATCCGGCACATAGTCCGGATCAACGGCTTGAGCCACATCACCCTTATGTGCCTGCCCGCCCGCTTCCACAACACACCGGAACGTATCGTTCCCGAACTCGAGACCCGGCTCGAGCGTTTGGCGCCCATGTACGAGAGGATCCTCATCGGGTACGCCGACTGCGGTACCGGGGGCCGGCTTGATTCGCTGGTCGACCGCTGGGAGAACGTCGAGCGCCTCCCCGGGGCCCACTGCTACGAGTTCTTCGCGACCTCGCCCAGGTTCATGGAACTCCACGAGGCGGAGCTGGGGACCTTCTACCTGACCGACTTCCTGACCCGGCATTTCGACCGCCTGGTCTGGGATACTCTCGGGCTGTCCCGTCACCCCCAGCTGCGCGACATGTACTTCGGTAACTATCGCAAGCTCGTCTACCTATCGCAGTTCGACGATCCGGAACTCTACGAGATGGCCGAGGAGGCAGCTGACCGCCTAGGCCTCGAGTTCCATCATCATCCGGTCGGTCTGGGAGATCTCGGCACGAGCTTGGAGAGATTCGCGGCGGCGGGTTGATCCGCTCATGCCTGGCGAACGGTCATCGACAGATCCTCGCGGCTCATGACCGGGCGACGTACCAGCGCGCGCAACCAGAGAGCGCGCTCGGAGTTGATCACGATCCTTTGGCGTGACATACCTGCGCAGGTCACAGCGCGATCGGGAAGGAACAAGATGGCGGTCGAGTTACCGGGACGGTTCCAGACCGCTATTGACCGAGCGGCGATGGTGGCGGGTTGCCACACCTATAGCGACTACATCGAGGAGTGGCGCCGGACCGCCACGCCTTGCAGCCAGGACGTGGAGGCAGAGGCGAAGGCGGCAGCCGCCCGAATCGAGCAGGACTTTCCCAACGAGAGATTGTTTCGCATTGCCGCAAACGGGGGATTCGACGAATCCGCGATGTTCCCGGAGACCATGCGGCACGGGAGCAAGGACGGCGAGCCGTGACGCGCACCGTCGTCAGTTCGGCAACCAGGGAGGTGGTCATCGGTCCGGATCGCCCCTTCGTGGTCATCGGGGAACGGATCAACCCGACCGGCCGCAAGCTGTTGGCGGCCGAGATGCGCGAGGGTGACTACCACCGTGTAGAGGCGGACGCCCTAGCCCAGGTGGCGGCCGGCGCCCACATGCTGGACGTGAATGCCGGTATACCGCTGGCCGACGAGCCGGCCATCCTGGCCGAGGCCATCCGACTGGTCCAATCCCTCGTGGATGTTCCCCTGGCCATCGATTCGTCGATCGTCGAGGCGTTGGAAGCAGGTCTGGCCGTGTACGAGGGCAAGGCTCTGGTCAACTCGGTCACGGGCGAGGAGGAACGTCTGGAGCGAGTCCTCCCGCTGGTGGCCAGATACGGCGCGGCCGTGGTGGCTATCTCCAACGACGAATCCGGCATCTCCGAGGACCCCGACGTCAGGTTCGAAGTCGCCGCCAAGATCGTGCGACGGGCAGCCGACCACGGGATACCGGCAAGCGACGTGGTGGTCGATCCCCTGGTGATGCCGGTGGGCGCGATGCGCTTTGCGGGGGCTCAGGTCTTCCACATCCTGCGCCGGTTGCGCGAGGAACTCGGGGTCAACTCCACCTGTGGCGCCTCGAACATCAGCTTCGGTCTGCCGAACCGTCACGGGATCAACAGCGCCTTCCTTGCCATGGCGATCTCGAACGGCCTCACCTCGGCCATAACGAACCCGCTCGAGCGGGAGATCGTTACCGCGATCAAGGCTGCCGACGTGCTGACCGGTAATGACCGCGATTGTGTCGCCTGGATCAGGACATTCCGTGAAACGGGAGCGGCAGCCGGCGGCCGTGGTCGGCGCCGCGGCCGCAGGCGACGGGCTGTCAGAGCCGGGTAGGAGTCGATCCATGGCCGCTTGCCCGGTTCAGGTCATCTTCACCCCCTCCGGTAGGAGGGGAACGGTCGAGGCGGGGACAACCGTCCTCGAGGCTGCGCGGCACCTGGGTGTCGACATCGACTCGGTGTGCGGCGGGAGGGGCTTGTGCGGTCGCTGCCAGGTGACGCTCGGCTCGTCGGTGAGCATTCCGGGCACAGAGGATCGCCTGTCGGCCCGGGATGCCGTCGAACTGGGTTTCCGGAACCGGCGCCGTCCCCTGCGTGAAGGTCATCGGCTCTCGTGCGCCGCCCGCCTGCGGGCCGACGCCGTAATCGATGTCCCGCCATACAGCCAGGTGCGAAAGCAGGTGGTCCGGAAACGCGCCGAGGTGGTGGACATCCCGGTAGACCCCGTCGTGCGCCTCCACTACCTCGAGGTCGAGCCTCCCGACATGCACCGCCAAGCCTCGGATCTGGCGCGGGTGCTGCGGGCCCTGGAAGCCCAGTGGGGCATCATCGGGGTGGAGGTCGACCACCACGTTCTGGTGGAACTACAGGACGCGCTGCGGGCCGGTGATTGGACGATCACCCTCGCGGTGCACGATGGAGCGGTAGTCACCGGAGTCTGGCCCGGTTTCCATGACGGGCCGGCGGGTGTGGCGATCGATGTGGGATCGACGACGGTGGCGGGCCATCTCTGCGATCTTTCGACGGGCTCGATCCTTGCATCAACCGGGATGATGAATCCCCAGATCCGTTTCGGCGAAGACCTCATGAGCCGTGTCTCCTACGTGATGATGAACGACGGAGGCGAACAGGAGTTGACGGGAGCCATCCGCGCCGCCCTGGACCAGTTGGTCGGCGAACTGGTGCAGGCGGCCGGGCTGGAACGGAGCGCAGTGCTGGAGGTGGCGCTGGTCGGCAACCCGATCATGCACCACCTGGTTCTCGGAATCGATCCGCGCAGGCTGGGGGTGGCGCCCTTCGCCCTGGCCACCGACGGACCGGTCAGGACACCGGTCTCCACGATCGGAGTCCGGGCTCACCCGGGTGCCCGGCTGTACGTCCTGCCCTGCGTCGCGGGTCACGTCGGCGCCGACGCGGCCGGCGCGGTGCTGTCGGAGGGCCCTCACCGCGGGCAGGACATCCAGTTGCTGGTCGACGTGGGCACCAATGCCGAGATCGTCCTGGGAAGCGCCGGACGCCTGCTCGCCGCCTCTAGTCCCACCGGTCCTGCCTTCGAGGGTGCCGAGATCAGTTCCGGTCAGCGAGCCACCCCGGGCGCTATCGAGAGGGTCCGGATCGATCGAACCACACTGGAGCCGCGCTTCAAGGTGATCGGAGCCACGATGTGGTCGGACGAGGAAGGTTTCGAAGAGGCGACGGTCGGCACCGGGGTCATCGGCATCTGCGGCTCCGGGATCATCGAAGCGGTCGCGGAGCTTGCCCTCGCAGGCGTGGTGTCATCGGACGGGCTCATCGTCGACTCGGGGCGCACGGGCCGGGTCACGACGGAAGGCCGGTCTGCCACGTTCCTGCTCCATGACGGGTCGTCCTCGGGTGCGGCCCGCATCGCGATAACCCAGAACGACGTCAGATCCATCCAGCTTGCCAAGGCCGCCCTGTACGCGGGCATCCGCTTGCTCATGGACCACCTGGGAGTGGATAGGGTGGATGAGATCAGGCTGGCGGGTGCATTCGGCAGCCACATCGATCCGGTCTACGCCATGGTCCTGGGCATGATTCCCGACTGCGACCTGGACCGTGTCTCGGCCGCGGGCAATGCTGCCGGTACCGGCGCCACGATGGCCCTGCTCAGCGGCGCCGCGCGGGGTGAGATAGAGGGCCTCGTGCGGAAGGTGGAGAAGATCGAGACCGCGGTGGCCCCGGGCTTCCAGCAGCACTTCGTGGAGGCGATGGCCATTCCCCATGCCACGGCGGCCTTCGAGCAACTGGCCCGGCGGGTGGATCTGGCGGGTATCGCGTCGGTCGAGCCGACCGGCCATCGCCGGAGAGTCGGACGTAGGAACCGCAGGAGACGGGTAGGAAGGACATGAACATGCGAACGCGGCGAAGACGGAGAACCGGGGGGCGGGCAGCACGCCAGGCCATGCGGACAGCCCGGGTCATCGATCAGCAACCGTTCCTCACCCGCGCCCTCGGCCGCACCGAGGTGCTCTCCCAAGAGGGCATGGAGCTCATCGAGCACAATGCCGACACGCTCCTCGAGGAGGTGGGAATCGAGATGATGAACTTCCCCGAGGCTCTCTCGATCTACGCGGACGCGGGTGCCGACGTCAACGGTACGCGGGTCCGGTTCCCTAGGGGAATGTGCCGGGAGATCATCACCCGCTCCGCGCCCGCCTCGTTCGTCCAGCACGCCCGTAACCCGGCCCGATCGGTCACGATCGGGGACCCCCACATAGTGTTCGCACCGGCTTACGGCTCCCCGTTCGTGCGCGACACCGACGCCGGTCGGCGCTACGCCACCATCGAGGACTTTAGGAACTTCGCCAAACTCGTCCACATGAGCCCGGCACTGCATCATGGTGGTGGAACCCTCTGCGAGCCGGTCGACCTACCGGTCAACAAGCGCCACTTCGACATGCTCTACAGCCATGTCGTGTATCACGACAAGCCCTTCATGTCGTCGGTGACCAAGCCCGAAAGAGCCCAGGACTCGGTCGACGTCGTCAAGATCGTGTTCGGGGAGGACTTCGTGCGCGACAACACCGTGCTGATGGGCCTGTGCAATGCCAACTCCCCCCTTACATGGGACTACGCGATGCTGGGCTCGGCCAAGGTCCTCGCGGAGAACAACCAGTGTTCCCTGATCACCCCGTTCATCATCGCCGGCGCGATGGCGCCGGTGACAGTGGCCGCTGCGGTCACCCAGACGCTTGCGGAAGCGCTGGCCGGAATAGCCTTCACCCAGATGGTCCGTCCGGGGGCGCCTGTCATCTTCGGCTCGTTCGCAGCGTCGATGTCGATGCAGAGCGGGGCCCCCACCTTCGGTACTCCGGAGCCGGCCTTGGTGCTCTATGCGGTGGGCCAACTTGCCTCGCGGCTCGGGATTCCGTTCCGATCCGGTGGCAACCTGACCGCCTCGAAGATCCCGGATGCCCAGGCTGCATACGAGAGCGCCACGACCTTCCTGCCCGCCCTCGCGGCAGGTGTGAACTTCGTTCTCCACACAGCCGGCTGGCTCGAGGGTGGCCTCACGATGGGGTACGAGAAATTCGTGCTCGACGCCGACCAGGCCTCCATGATGGCGCGCCTCGTTGGTGGGGTGGACCTGACCGAGAACGGCCAGGCGATGGAGCCGCTCCTGACCAACGGTCCGGGCCAGCATCACCTTGGCACCGCCCATACGATGGCCAATTTCGAAGATGCCTTCTGGGTGTCGAGCCAGGCCGATATCGATAGTTTCGAACAGTGGGAGTTGAACGGGTCGCTCGACTCGGTGAGCAGGGCCAACGTGGAGTGGAAGCGCCTGCTCTCGGAGTACGAGCCACCGCCCCTGGACGACGCGGTGCACGCTGAGTTGAGCGAGTGGATCGCGGCGCGCAAGGCCTCCTTCCCGGACTCGGACGTTTGAGATGACAAGTCCATCCAGCGCTTGCTCCGGTCTTGACCGCGCCGCCAAGGCGGCGGTGAGGCGGATCCTCGAACATCCCAAGTTCGAGGTCCTACCCCTCAAGAACGTGCTCGACCAGGTGCGGTGGTTGCCGGAAGGCGCCACGGTGTCCATAACAGCCTCGCCCACCAAGACGCTCGAGGACACGATGAGTGTGGCCGCAGAACTCCGTCTGCAGGGCTTCGACGTGGTACCTCACCTCTCGGCCCGCATGACCCACGACAAGATGCATCTGGCCGGACTGTTGGCGAGAATGGAGCAGTTGGAGATCTCGAGTATCTTCCTCGTGGGCGGCGATGCGCCGCAGCGAGGGATTTTCCCTGACGCCTACTCCCTGCTGATGGCCATGGACGATATCGGCCATCATCTCACCGACATAGGGGTGACTTCCTATCCCGAGGGACATGCCGTGATCCCCGACGCCAAGCTGCGCCAGGCTCTTCACGACAAGCAGCCCCACGCGTCATACATGACCACCCAGATGTGTTTCGACCCCGCAGCGATCGCGGACTTCATAACCGGATGCCGGGCTGACGGCATCGCTCTCCCTGTCCAGATCGGGATCCCTGGGGTGGCCGACCGGTTGAAGCTGATCCAGATCTCGACCCGGATCGGGGTGGGTCAGTCCGTGCGGTTCCTCTCCAAGCACCGGGGGCTGGTGAGCCGGTTCATCAAACCCGGCGGGTACGCACCCGAGGACCTTCTCGAAGGCTTGGCGTCGGTGGTAGGCGATCCCGCCGCTGCCATCGTCGGAGTCCACATCTACACGTTCAACCAGTGCGAGACGACCGAGCGCTGGCGCCAGGAGTACCTGGCGAGTTTGTAGTCTCCGTCGAGCCCATGGCGCGGTGCGGTCCGGGATCCCCGATGTGAAGCCCTCACCAAGTCCGGCGCCCATGGAGTCCGGTAGCGTCTCGGCGCGGTTCGATGACCTGGTTGGCCGGCACGCATCTCTCAACCTGCACGATCCGTACCGGGTCCTGGCGACCAACCGCGCAGAGGAGGTCCGCGGTGTGATCGAGCGGGCTGAGGCGGAGTCGACTGCCGGGGCCTGGGTCGCCGGTTTCGTGGCCTACGAGGCGGCGCCCGCCTTCGACCGTGCGTTGGTCGTGCGGGCGCCTCGGCCCGCCATCCCCCTTGCCTGGTTCGCAGCCTTCCGCTCCGCGGACACCGAGCCGGCTCGGCGGGGAGGCGGGTACCGGATGGCTCCTTGGCGCCCGGAGATCTCCGCCGACGAGTACGAGGCGGACGTGACCGCCATCCAGGAGTCAATCACCATCGGCGACACCTACCAGGCCAACTACACGTTGCGGTTACGGGGGAGCGTGGAGGGGGATCTGGAGTCCGTATATGCCGACCTGCTCCAGGCGCAACGGGGCGGTCATCACGCACTGATCAGGACGGGTCGCCACACGGTGGTGTCAGCTTCCCCGGAGCTGTTCTTCAGCTGGGACGGTCGAAGGCTGGAGAGCAGGCCGATGAAGGGGACGATGCCGCGCGGTCGGTGGGAACAGGAGGATCGTCGGCACCGGGAGCGCCTGCTTGCCTCCGGCAAGGACCGGGCGGAGAACGTCATGATCGTCGACCTTCTGCGCAACGACCTGGGCAGGGTTGCCCGGTTCGGTACGGTGCAGGTCGAAAGGCTGTTCGAGATCGAGCGCTTCGAGACGGTCTGGCAGATGACCTCTACGGTTGCCGCCGACACCCGGCCCGGTGTACGGCTGTTCGACATCTTCGCGGCCATGTTTCCGTGCGGTTCCGTGACCGGGGCGCCGAAGGCTAGGACCATGGAGATAGTCCGGTCGTTGGAGATCTCCCCGCGCGGGGTCTACTGCGGTGCGATCGGGTTGCTGGCGCCGCCCGGCTCGGGGCGGCCAAGGGCCGAGTTCTCCGTGGCGATCCGCACGTTGGTGGTGGACGAGTGGGACGGTTCGGCCGAGTACGGCGTCGGCGGGGGTGTGGTACACGAGTCGACCGCCGCGGACGAGTACCGGGAGGCGATGGTGAAGGCAAGGGTGCTGCAGCGGCGGAGAGGACCCGTGACCCTGCTCGAGACCATGCGCTGGGATCCCGACGAAGGGATCTGGTTGCTCGAACGCCATCTGGACCGCCTACGATCGTCGGCCCGGTACTTCGGGATCGCCCTTCCCGAGGTGGAGATCGCCGGGTTGCTGGAGACGGTGGTAGGTGAGGCTCCGCTCCGGGTCCGGCTGCTGGTCCCCGAGCGGGGCCGACCGTGCGTCGAGGCGACGCCACTGGTCCCGGGTTCCCCGATCGTGGGTCTCGCGATCGACACCGTCCCGGTGGACCGATCCGACGTCCTCCGGTACCACAAGACCACCTGCCGGGATCCGTATGAGGAGGCGTCTGCCAGGCACCCCGCGGCCGACGACGTGGTGCTGGTCAACGAACTCGGTGAGGTGGTCGAGACGACGATCGCCAACCTAGCGGCACGGGTCGGCGATGAGTGGCTGACCCCACCCATCGAGGCTGGATGCCTTCCGGGTACCTACCGCCAGGAACTCGTCGATGCCGGTGTCCTCCGCGAGCGCCGCCTCCCGGTTGGCGACCTGGTCTCCTCCGACGAGATAGCCGTGGTCAACTCGGTTCAGGGATGGCGGCCTGCCAAGCTGCTCGATAGCCCATAATGTCTGGTGAGAGAGAAATTCAATAGTATAGTAGATATGTTACGAGCGTTTAACTGGTAACTCCAGTGGTATGGTGAAGCCCGACTGACGAAAGGAACCATCGTTCATGAGTTCCAGCGACCCCGTCACCACAGGCCATCTGGATGGCCAGGTGGGTGATCGGTTGGATGACGGTACTGGTGCTCGGCGCTGTAGGGCTGGTGATCAGCCTGGGTTAGCCGCCCGGATCGCTGAGGCGAGGTGGGTCAGCGCACAAGCGCCACTACGGTAAGCGTCAGAACCGCTAGTGCGATCAGCAGCGATCCGAGGCAGCCGCCGGAACGGATCCTGCGGGCTTTCGCCGGACCCTTCCCGACGGCAGCCGTGCCTCCGGGAGTATCGGGAGCATGTTCGCGCAGGACCGCGGCGGTCCGGTCCTCGAGTTCCATTCTCTCCGCGGCCGCCTGCCGGGTCTGACCGTGGAGTTGGGAAAGTTCCGAACGTTGTTCCTTGGTGAGCCAGCGGGCTTCCACCTTGTCCAACTCGCTTACGGCCTTGGCGGTATCGAGCAGCAGCAACGCTTGGGCCGCGGCCTTCATATGCCGTTCAGCCGCCGCCCGGAACCGCGTCTGGCGGCGCACCGCGCCATCGAGGTGAAGCGTGGCGCCGCGGCGCAGTTCGGATGACAAGAGAGCGAGCAGGGTCTCGGTTGCAGGGTCGCCGGCCAGCGCGAGGAGGCCTTCATAGTGATCGGCGCGGGCCAGGAACTGGATCCGGGCCGCAAGCTTCTCGGCGCGATCCGTCGCGTCGGCGCGGCTCCTCCGGACCCGGTCGACCATTTCCTGCTTCAACGGCGGGTCCGCCCGGCTGGCGATGCTCAGTGCCCCGTCGAAGTCGAGATCGTCGAGAGCCCCTTCGAATCCCGCGACCGGACTCGTGTCCTCTGCTGACATGGGCCAGGAGGGTACTTTGATCGCCGGGTTGTCGTGTAGTCTCGACGGCATCCCATCCGGCACCACCAAGGAGAGATCATGGCGCTGACCGTCGGTTCCGCAGACTTCAACGATGGCGACTACCTGGGCGCCGACCACATCCTCGCCGAGGAGTACGGGTTCGGTTGTGCGGGCGGCAACCGGTCGCCGCAACTCTCGTGGTCCGGCGCCCCGGAGGGCACTGCCAGCTTCGCGGTCTCCTGCTACGACCCCGACGCTCCGACCGGATCCGGCTTCTGGCACTGGGTGGTGGTGAACATTCCCGCGGACGTGACCGAACTCCCGACCGGCGCCGGAAGCGGCGCCGGTATGCCGGCCGGCGCCCTCCAGACCCGGACCGACTTCGGCCAGCCGGGTTACGGTGGCCCGTGCCCGCCCGAGGGAGACCATCCCCACCGCTACGTGTTCACGGTTCATGCCGTGGGAGTGGAGGCGCTGCCGGTGGACGCCGATACCATGCCGGCGGTCGTCGGGTTCATGCTCCACTTCAACACCCTCGAGAAGGCCACGCTCATGGGGCTGTACAAACGCGGCTAGGCCTTAGATCTCCCAGCCTGTCTGCCGCCGCGTGATAGACGGGCACGGATGCCGTCGGCCATGATCCGGGACGCGTTGTGGCTGTTTGCAGAGTTGCTCGTGTTGTTCGTGGGGGTGTCATTCGGGCTTGCTCTGCTGCGACGCCGCCTGGGTGACGAGCGTTTGCGGTCGCTGATGGGAGCCACCCCGATCACAGCCGCACTACGCGGGATCGCGATCGGATTCATCACCCCCTTCTGCACCTACTCCGCCGTACCGGTGCTGGTGTCGCTGCGCCAGGCCGGCGTTACACCCGCCGGGTACGTGGCGTTCATCGTGGCCGCGCCGGTGCTGGACCCGATCCTGTTCGGCGCCCTGGCCATCATCGTGGGGCTACCTGCGGCTCTCATCTATCTCGGGGTGGCCTTCGCGGCAGCCCTGCTGCTGGCCCTCCTGGCTGAGAAGGTCGATCTGGACCGCTTCATGAAACCTCTCGCAACCGGCGCTGGTGGCCCGCTCTCGGGTACAGGATCCTTGGAGCAGACGCCGTGGCAGGGGTTGCGCCTCGAATGGAGACCCGCCATGAGAGCGTCAAGAGCGCTGCTCCGTACCATGCTGCCCCTGCTGGTGCTGGGTATCGCGATCGGGATGGCGATCACCGCTTTCCTGCCCCCGGAGACGGTGGCGCGGGTTCCGGGGCTGACATCTCAGGCGGCCATTCCGGCGGCCGCCGTGGCAGGCATCTTGTTCTACATCAACACCGAGCTCTTCGTGCCCATCGCCGATGCGCTCGGATCGGCAGGAATAGGGGTCGGTGCCATCGTCGCGCTCACGATTGCCGGGGCGGGGGCCAACGTACCCGAGTTCGTCATCCTGGCGCGGCTCACCACCAGGCGCGTCCTGGCGGCGTTCGGCGGCTACGTGCTGGCCGTCGCCATCGCCGGCGGGCTACTGGTCCAGTTCCTCGTGGCCTAGCCGGCGTTCGGCCAGGCGAGCGGCGCAGGTCGGTAAGCTTGCGTCCGAACCAAGGAGGGTGAAACTATGGGATCAAGTCCGACGGAGGCCGGCGGAGCGCCGGTGGCGATGACCGGTTGGGTGACCCTGGGCAACGGCGAGGTGCGGGAACTGGCCAGCCTAGGCAGCCGGTTGGGGGCGAGGATCCTCGACTGGATCCTGGTTTCGGTGGTAATCGGAGTCCTGGCTGTGATCGGCATCGCCGGCGCCATCGCATCCGGGGATGAGGCAGGCTTCATCGCCCTCGTGTTCGGGCTGGCTCTCATGGTCCTCGTGATAACGCTCCTCTACGAGATGACGATGATCGCTCTCCGGGGCCAGACCGTCGGCAAGATGATGGTCGGCGCCAAAGTGGTCCGCGCCACGGACGGTGAGATACCAGGTTGGGGGAAGTCGATCGGGCGCTGGTTGATCCTGGTGGCGCCGAGTCTGATCCCCATCGGCGGCTTCATTCTGACCCTTCTGGTCTACCTCTCGCCGACATTCGACAATCGTCGCCAGGGTTGGCACGACAAGGCCGTCGCCACGGTGGTCGTGAAGGCCTAGCAGTGGCCGGTGGTAGGTGGTCCCTCGGTACTTCTCAGGGTGGTGGCAGCTTCGCTAGCCGCTACTCGCCTCGACGCCACAGATCCAAGGCTTGCAGGATGTACTTGTCAAGCCACGTATCGAACCGCGCCTGCACAGCATCCATGGACTCCAGGTAATTGATCTGGAAGAGTTCCCTGCTGACCGTGTGCTGGTCTTCGATCATCGAATGACCCTCGTCGGTTTCTGGTTTCCGGTAGAAGCAGAGTGAGACGCCAACTAAGCCCCGGTACTCCCGCCCGATCCCGTGAAACGACAGGACGATCTCGGAACGCCCGGCCTCCGTTTCCAGCACGAGCCTTCGCCAGGCGCTGAACTCGCCGATGTTCGCGTAATAGCCGAGAACTTTGGCCGCCTTGATTATCTGGGCGCGGTGCCAACGCCGCCGGTGGCTGGTCTCACTTGGCGCACTGAAGTCATCGAATACGGTGCGCTCGGACACGCCACGGATAGCGTCCCTCAGTTGTCTCGATGTCCTAGCGAATGTGACTCCCGCCCGAGTCCACAGGTGATCGGCGTGATCCTTGGCCCGCACCATATTTCTGGCTAGGTCCTCGTCACGCTTGCGAAAGTGGTCGCCGATCGCAGCTACCAACTGATCGAGATGCTCGCCTGCCTTGAGCACCTCGCGAGCTATTCCGAGTGCATTAACGAATGCCTTACGCTGAGTTGAGGCGAACATCTCGATCAGCGGGGCGAGGTTCCCGCGGTCGGCAGCTTCTAGAGCATCGATGTAGTCGGACCGCTGGTCGCGATGTATCACCAGCGGAAACCAGCCCTCGCGAAGAAACACGAGGGAGGCCAGCGCGCGAGCTACGCGACCGTTGCCGTCCCGGAAAGGATGTATCTGTGTGAAACGATGGTGCAGCCAGGCCGCGAAGATCTCTGGTGCGACGCCCTCTCCGAGGTAACGGTCGTAGAACTCGACTAGACGTTCCATCTCGATTGTGACCTGTATGGGAGGACAGTATCGGTGGACTGAGCCATCGGCCCGGGTCGGGTTGTTGGGCTGGTCCTTGTAGGCACCGCGCAGGAGCGGCATCTCCACCCTTTGACGGAACTGATCGAGCCCACTTGCAGTTTCCTGGCTACGCGTCATCAGGGCGTGGAGTTCCTTGATGAAGGATTCGGAGAAGGGACGCTCGGTCTTGACGAACTCAAAGAGCCAATCGACAGCTTGCTTCTGGTCATGTATGTGGGCTGCCACCTGTTCGACGGGCCTGTCGGTGGCGTCATGGGAGATGAGTGACTCGTCGATGCCGCGCTCAATGAGCAACCGGGTGATGCGGCGATCAAGAGTGTAGAGTCCCTCGAGTATCCCGGTTTCGATCGCCCACTCGCGAGCCAATCGCTCGTTGAATTCTTTCAGGCTCTCGGTGTCCAGTAGTGACTCGCGCTGGTCAGACCAGACGGCTATCAAGGGTCGGAGTTCCTGGCTGGCCAGCTCCTCCCAGTTGTCATCGAGACCGGTGATCCGGTCCCATGTCATCCCGCTCTGCCTTTCTTGGATTGGCTCGAAAGATCTGGGCCGCAGCGGATGTTAGTGGGGTTTCTTGATTCCAGTTGCACCGTTGGATAACGATGGCGCCGGAGCCGGACTAGTCAGCTGCAGCCGGTGGTGTCTCCGCAGGTGAGGCAGACGTAGCAGGCGCCGTTGCGGACGGTCATGTGGCCGCAGGATGCGCACACCGGCGCGTCGCCCATCAGTCCGGCGGTCACGCGGGCGGTGTCCATCAGGGTGGCCCGTCCGCCGGGCCGCGGTGCCGCCTTCGAGCCGTTCCCGGCGGCGACCGGAACGACGGGCACGTGGAGGCCGGTCGGTGCTCGGGGAGGTGCGTCGGTGAACGCAGCCGCCTCGGATTGGGCGTCGATGTCCTTCTCCTTCACCGCCTCGATCAACTCCATCTGGTGGCCGGCCTCGGCCGCCAGCCCCTTGGGCGGTTCGGGTAGGTCGCTGGCCGAGCGGTCCGGGGGCACCTGGACCAGTTCGTCCCGGTGCAGGTACTCGACTCCCAGCGCCCTGAAGATGTAGTCGATGATCGAGTTGGCCATCTTGATGTTGGGATGGCCCTCGACGATGCCCCTGGGTTCGAAGGTCTGGTACACGAACGTGTCGACGAATTCGTCCAGCGGGACCCCGTACTGGAGGCCCTTGCTCACCGCGATGGCAAAGCTGGCCAGGATGCCGCGTAGGGTGGCGCCTTCCTTGGCCAGATCCAGGAAGATCTCGCCGAGGGTGCCATCGTCGTACTCGCCGGTGCGCAGGAAAACCTTGTGGCCGCCGATCCGGGCCTCCTGGGTCCAACCAGCGCGGCGGGCGGGCAGCAGGAACCTGGGTCGCGGATGGTTGGCATAGGCCTCGGTGGGGGAGGTCCCGGCCGGGAGTTGGCCCCAGGCGAGGCTCGCCTCATGCTTGAGCGCCTCCAACACATCGGCGTCGGTCTCCTCCGAGTCCCCGTCGTCCGAGGAGACAGAGAGAGGTTGGGAGGCCTTGGAGCCGTCGCGGTAGAGGGCCATGGCCTTGAGCCCGAGTTCCCAGGACATCATGTAGGCGTCAGCTACATCCCCGACGGTCACCTCGTTGGGCATGTTGATGGTCTTGGAAATGGCGCCGGAGATGAACGGCTGGGTGGCGGCCAGCATCTTGATGTGGCCCGTATGGTGGATGAAGCGCTTGCCGTACTTGCCGTTGCGGTTGGCGCAGTCGAACACGGGTAGATGCTCCTCGCGGAGGTGGGGAGCACCCTCGATGGTCTGGCGCCCGCAGATAAAAACATTGGCCTGGTCGATCTGGCCGCTGTTGAAGCCGAGCGCCTTCAACAGGTCGAACCCGTCCGCGGTGTATTCCTCCACCGGGAAGCCGAGCCTGCCGAGGGCGTCATTGCCGAGTACGAACGTGTTGAGTGCATGCGCCAGTTCGAATGCGCCCGGGAGGGCCGCTTCGACCCTCGCCAGGTCGCCGGACGTCAGGCCCCGCTGTGCCAGGGTGTCCCGGTTGACGTGTGGCGCTCCGTCCAACGATGACGTACCCACGACGTAGGTGAGGATGTCCTGGATCTGGGCGGGGCTGTAGCCGAGCCGCCGCAGGGCCGGGGCCACCGACTGGTTGGCGATCTTGAAGTAGCCGCCTCCAGCGAGCTTCTTGAACTTGACTAGGGCGAAGTCGGGTTCGACACCTGTGGTGTCACAATCCATTACCAAGCCGATGGTCCCCGTAGGAGCGAGGCAACTGGTCTGGGCGTTGCGGTAGCCGTGATGCTCGCCCAGTGATACCGCCCGGTCCCAGGCACGGCGGGCGGCTGACAGGAGATCGGGCGGGCACAGGTCCGGATCGATGCCGATCACCTGCGTGCTGACACCTTCGTAATCGGTGTCGCAGTAGGCGGCCCGGCGGTGGTTGCGCATGACCCTCAGCATGTGCTCCCGGTTCTCGTGGAACCGCGGGAAGGGGCCTCGTACGGTGGAAATCCTGGCCGAGGTGGCGTAGGCCTCGCCGGTCAGGATGGCGGTGAGTGCGCCGGCGATGGCCCGACCTTTCTCGGAGTCGTAGGGGATCCCCGAACGCATCAGCAGGCTGCCCAGGTTGGCGTATCCGAGCCCCAGCGTCCGGTAGTCGAATGATCCCCGTGCGATGGGCTTGGAGGGGAAGTGTGCCATGGTCACGGAGATCTCCAGGACGATCGTCCAGATCCGGATGGCGTGCAGGTAACCCTCGATGTCGAAGCGCCCGGACTCCTTGTCGAGGAAGGCGACCAGGTTGATGCTGGCCAGGTTGCAGGCCGTGTCGTCGAGGAACATGTACTCGGAGCAGGGGTTGGAGGCCCTTATCTCGCCACCTTCGGGGCAAGTGTGCCACTCGTTGATAGTGGAGTGGTACTGCATGCCGGGATCTGCGCACGACCAGGCGGCCTCGGCGATCTGTTGCCAGATGTCCGATGCCTTCACCGTCTTGGCGATGTCGCCCTCCACCCGATTGACGAGGTGCCAGTCGCCATCGTCGACCACCGCTTGGAGGAAATGCCTGTCGACCCGGACCGAGTTGTTGGAGTTCTGCCCGGAGACGGTCATGTAGGCCTCGCCGTTGAAGTCGGCGGGCAAGCCGCCGTGCTCGATGAGCAGGCGAGCCTTCTGCTCCTCCAGGTGCTTCCAGGCGATGAACTCCTCGATGTCCGGATGGTCCACGTCGAGGATGACCATCTTGGCCGCTCTCCTGGTGGTTCCTCCCGACTTGATGGCGCCCGCCGCCCGGTCGCCGATCTTGAGGAACGACATGAGGCCGGAACTCTTCCCGCCTCCGGCCAGCGGTTCCCCTTCGGCTCTCAGGTTCGAGAAGTTGGATCCCGTACCGGAGCCCATCTTGAACAGGCGGGCTTCCCGGACCCAGAGGTCCATGATGCCTCCGTCGTTGACGAGATCATCCGCCACCGACTGGATGAAACAGGCATGCGGAGCAGGCCGCGAGTACGCGTCGGGGGAGGGGGCCGCCTCCCCGGTCTCCTCGTCCACGTACCAGAACCCCTGTCGTGTGCCGGTGATGCCGTACTTGTGAGCCAGGCCGGTGTTGAACCATTGCGGGCTGTTGGGCGCCGCCATCTGGGCGGCGAGCATGTACTTGAGTTCGTCCTCGAAGACCTGGGCGTCCGCGGCGGTCTCGAAGTAGCCATAGGACTCGCCCCAGTGCCGCCAGGTCTCCGCCAGCCGGTCGAACACATCCTTGGCCGAGTGTTCCGTTCCCAGGATGGGATCGCCGTCTTCGCCGGTCAGCCGTGCCCCGTCCTCGCCGGTCTGGGGTACCCCGGCCTTCCGGAAATACTTGGAGACGATGATGTCCGTGGCCACTGCCGACCAAGCCGTGGGAACCTCGGCGTCTTTCATCTCGAAGACCACCGAACCGTCGGGGTTGGCAATCCGCGATTCGCGGCGGCTCCATGCCATACCTTCGTACGGGTCGCGATCTTCGGTGGTGAACCTGCGATCGATCCGCAGTCCTTGGCCCGTTCCTGCCATTATGTCCTCCCCGGCGTCGCGTACCGCGGTCTCCCCCGACGCCTCGTGTTCCCGGTCCGCTACCGGTTCAGTAGGACCAAACAGCGTAATGACATCCTTGTAGTTTGTCAAGGTCTGATTCCAGTCTGCAGTTGCTCAGAACTCCACGTGTTGCAACCGCTCGAGTCCCGCGGGCCGCATGGGCGCGCCGAAGGAGCGGAGCCTTTGTCCAAGGGAAGAGGGACGGACCGTCCCGGGAAGTGCCCGGAAGCATAGTCGCCTGCCAGCCGCGATAGCTTCCATTTGCCGTGGTCACTCCCGTGTTGGCCTCCTCGGCCCCCGGCCTATCTCGGGTACAGGGTCTCGGTGTGTCCGTCAACCGCGAGTACCTGGCCGCTGATCCGGGCGCCCCGCTCCGATGCCAGGAACACGACCAGGTCTGCTACCTGCTCGGGAGTAACGAAGGTGCCCATCGACGTGCCGCTCTCGTACAGCGAGCGGATCTCCTCCGGGGATCGGCCCTCCGCCTTGGCATGGGCCGCCACCACGCGGTCCATGCGTTCGCCGCTGATCGCTCCCGGGGCGATGGCGTTCACACGGATGTTGTATCGACCGAGCTCCATGGCAAGTGTCTTGGTAAGGCCGACCACTGCGAACTTCGCTGCCACGTAGGGGGTCCGGAAGGGCATGCCCATGATTCCGGCAGTGGATGCGATGTTGATGATCGCTCCGCGGCGGCGAGCCTTCATCGTCGGTACGACATGGCGCGCGCAGTGGAACTGGCCGTCGAGACCCACTGCCAGGCAGCGGCGCCACTCGTCCGGGGTGATGCGCTCGACAGGCTTGGTCGGGCCGGCTATTCCGGCGTTGTTCACCAGGATGTCGATGCCTGCGCGCGCTATCGGCTCCAGCCACGCGCCGACCGCGTCGGGATCCGCCACGTCAACCGGGGCGCCCTCCATTCCGGCCGGGAGTTCCTCGAGGGCGGCTCCGTCAATATCGCAAACCATGACGGTGGCGCCCTCGGCGGCCAGGGTCCTGGCGATCACGAGGCCGAGCCCGCCTGCGCCGGCGGTGACCGCGGCGCGCTGCCCGTCGAGTCGCGTGTTCATCGCTCCAAGAGGCTATCCGCTCCACATTCGGTTGAGGCGACAGTGGCCGCGGGGACCGGCAACGGGCACAGCCGTTCCCAGGCGTGGGGTAGTATCGACTCATGGATCTCTACGCTCGGGTGAACATCCTCGAGGGCCGCGCGGTCCGTCTGGGTCGAGGAAGTCTCGACGATGTCACGTCCCTCGATGCTGATCCCGTTAACCGGGCCAGGGGCTGGGTGGACAAGGGCGTCGACTACCTATTGGTGGTCGACCTGGACGCAGCCGCATACCGGTCGTACCGCAACCGTCCCCTCATCGACCGGATGCTCGACGCCATGGATGTACCGGTCGTCGTGGCCGGCGGGATCCGGTCAGAACGGGAGGCGGCCCGGTTGATCGAACGGGGCGCCTGGAAGGTGACGATGGGTACTGCGGCCATCGAGATGCCGACCATGGTCTGGGACCTGTGCCGCGACTACCCGGGCAGGATGATGGTCTCCATAGACGTGCTCGAGAATGAGGAGTTGGTAACCCGCGGATGGACATCCAACTCCGGGCGGTTCCTGGAGGAGGTGATGCTGGAGATGGCATCGTGCGGGGTGAGCGGCTTCTTCGTGGCCGATGCCAAGCGGGACGTTCTGACCGAGCCGCCCGATGTCGAGATCCTGCGGACCGCCCTCGAGTACGTGGACGAGCCGGTCATCGCATCCGGTGGTGTGCGACATCTTGACGATCTCAGGGCACTCACTTCGATCGACATCGGCGGCCGAGCGCTGGCCGGCGTCGTGGTCGGTCGCGAGGTGACCGAAGGCCGGTTCACGATCGGTCAGGCGAAGTCGGTGCTGAGCGGACCGGCCAGGGCGCCGTCGGCGGTACGGCAGATGAGGGTGGTCCTGCCGTGCAGCGACATCGATCGGAGCATCGACTTCTACCAGGGAACTCTCGGCTTGCCGCGCCTGGACATGTTCGAGCGCGAGGGGCTCAAGGAGACGAACGTCGATCTGGGGGATGATGCCACCGGTGAGATGATGTTGGGAGATGGCCGGTTGTCGCTCGGCATGTCCCGGTACCGGCGCCTCACCGACCGGGGGGTGTTGCTGGAGGTGGGGGACGGCCGCATGCTCGAACTCGTTTCGGCCGCTGAGGATCCCGCCTCGGTGCCCGCCGGCGACAGGTGCCGGCTCATCTTCGTGGTCGACGACATCGAAGTATGGCGTGATCGCGTGGGCAGGCTCGGAGGCGTCCTCGTGCACTCAGCGGACGCCTCGCCGGGAAGTATCGACATCGATGGTCCGGACGGGGTCACGGTTACGATCTCGGAGGCGCGCGGGCTGCAGACTTCCCATGCCGGGCGGGTCCGGTAGAGGATGGGGGTCATGTCTGGGACGGTGTCTGTGGCGAAGAGCCTGGGTCGATCGTGGCTGCCGGTCCTCGCGCTGGTCGGCATCCTGGTGCTGTCCGCGTGCGAGTTCCGGATTCGCGCCGATCTGGTGATCGAGGAGGACGAGAGCGGGACCCTCTCGGTCGAACTGTCGATGGACGAGGAGCTGGCCGCCCTGGCCGGCAGCTTCGGGGGCGAACTGGTCGTGGGCGAAGAGATCGTTCCGGCCGGGTGGACCGCCGAGTTGGTGACCGACGAGGGGTACGAAGGTATCCGCGCCTCGACGGACTTCGGGTCGCTGGGCGAACTCGAGCAGCGCCTCGGTGAACTCGCCGAAGGGACGGGCACCGCCGACACGCCCCTCCTGGCGTTCCTCGCCGATATCTCCCCCACGAGAGAGGAGGACACGTTCCGCTTCCACCTCCTGATCCCGGAGGAGGTAGAAGCCATGATCGGGGAGGAACTCCAGCAAAGCCCGATACCCATCGACCTCGCAGTTCTCGATGAGGTGTTCGATATCCGTCTCAGCCTGGTTCTGCCCGGAGACCTCCTATCTAGCAACGCGGACGTGGTGACCGGGGAGACTCTCGTGTGGGATATCTCGCTGGCCGACAGTGGGCGCGTGCTGGAGGCCGAGTCGCAACTCGCGGGCCCGGATCGCACCAGATTGGTCGTGTTGGGGGCTGTCGTCGTGGCGCTGCTGATCATCATCTACTTCGTGGCCAGGTCGCGCCGGCGCCGCCCCGATCCAGATCCCGATCGGGCGCGAACTCCCTGAGCCGCTCAGGGTCCACGGCCCTTGACGCAACGGCGCCTGGTCCCCTGGCACCTGGATGTGGCGCGGTCCGGCAACCAAGTACAACCAAATACCGGTAGAGGGCACCCACCGTTCTCGCCACTCAGCCCGGTCCCGACCAACAACGCACACGCAACGCCTAACGCCCAACACCTGTCCGGCGGCCGCCACCTGACTACGGTGTCCTGGCTTGTGAGATACTGAACCGTCCCCTGAAGCGCTCCGGTAGGGAGGCAATGTGAGATTCATCAACGATGTGACGCCCGGGCACGAGCAGACCTTCTCGGAAGTATTCCTGGCGCCTTCGTTCTCGGATGTCGCTTCGCGAATGGACGTGGACTTCCGGACGCCGGACGGTGTGGGCACCAGCATTCCCATCGTCGTGGCCAACATGACCGCGGTCGCGGGCCGCCGCATGGCCGAGACTGTGGCGCGGCGGGGCGGGGTGGCGGTTCTACCCCAGGACGTGGAGATCGAGGCCATCGCCGACATGGTCGCTTCTGTCAAGCGCGCGCACCGGGTGGTCGACACAGCCCTCACCCTGACCCCGCAGGACAATGTCAACACCGCTCGGGCCCTGATCTACAAGCGTTCCCACCGAGCCGTGATCGTCGTGGATGACCAGAACCGCCCGGTCGGGATCTTCACCGAGATGGACAAGGAGGGTGCAGACCCCTTCACCCCGCTGACCGAGGTGATGTCGGAGGACCCGATCGTCCTTCCGGTCACCCTGGATCCGGAGGCGATGTTCAATGAGCTCGCGAACCGGCGGGTTCACCTTGCGCCCGTGGTGGACGGGTCGGGGGAACTGGTCGGCGTGATGACCGAGCAGGGCGCGATCCGGGCGACGCTCTACGAGCCCGCCACCGATGAGAGCGGTCGGTTGCTGGTGGCGGCGGCGGTGGGGATCAGCGGTGATGCCGGGACAAAGGCAGCCGAGATCGCAGGGGTTGGGGTGGACGTGCTGGTGGTCGATACCGCGCACGGGCACCAAGGCCGGATGATGGAAGCGCTCAAGGAGGTGCGCGCCGCGGTGGACGACCGGCCGATCGTGGCCGGCAACGTGGTGACGGCTGCCGGTGTGAACGACCTCCTGGACGTCGGCGCAGACATCGTAAAGGTCGGTGTGGGTCCCGGGGCCATGTGCACCACCCGCATGATGACCGGCGTCGGCCGTCCCCAGTTCTCGGCGGTTGTCGAGTGCGCGGAGGCCGCCCGCGCGCGGGGAGCCCACATCTGGGCCGACGGCGGTCTGCGTCATCCCCGCGATGTGGCCCTGGCGCTGGCGGGAGGGGCTGCAAGCGTGATGATCGGATCCTGGTTCGCCGGGACCTACGAGTCGGCTGCGGAGGCGATACGAGACCCCCACGGGCGGGTGTACAAGGAGAACTACGGGATGGCTTCGCGGCGAGCCGTCCGGCGTCGGACCCGTAACGACAGCCGATACCAGAGGGCGGTGAAGGCGCTGTTCGAGGAAGGAATCTCGGAGTCCAAGATGTATCTCGATCCGGAGGCGCCTGGAGTGGAGGACCTCATAGACCGGATCGTTGCAGGTGTCCGGTCCGCCTTCACATATGCCGGCGCCCGGAACATCGACGAGTTCCACGAGCGGGCCGTGATCGGAGTCCAATCGATGGCGGGCTATTCCGAGGGCCAACCGGTCCGGGACGGGTGGTAGGACTCCCGGTATGCGGTGTACCTCCCTGTGAAACCGGTCGAGGTAACGGTCACCTGCGGAAGCGCCGACGAGGCGCACCGGATAATGAAGGCGATGGTGGAGCGACGTTTGGCGGCCTGCGGCCAGACCTGGCCCATCCGGAGTTGCTACCGGTGGGCCGGGAAGGTAGTGACCGACGAGGAGCACGTGCTCCTCCTCAAGTCCGTGGATTCGCACTTCGCCGCGGTGTGCGACCTGATCCGATCGATGCACACCTATGACCTGCCGTCGATAGTGATGATCCCGCTGGAAGGACACGGACCCGGTTACCTAGAGTGGCTGCTCGAGGCGACAGAGTGCCGGTTGCAGGAGTCGGCCCCGGGAGTCGACCCCCGGCGGAAGGACTCGATTCGCGCCGATTCCGGCCAGCCGAGCGATGTCGGCGCCCGTGCGGGCCCCGTCGACCAGACTTCCCGATCCCGATGATTCCCGAAATGGCGCGGGGCCGGAGAGAAATCCGAGTAGCCTCTCAGACGATGGCACGGGTAAGGCTGTTCGCGAACCTGCGTGAGATAGCAGGAGCTTCCCAGGTCGACATCGCGGGCGATACCGTCGGCGATGTCGTCTCCGCCTTGGTGGCGCGCTACGGGCGGGAGTTCGAGCGCCGTCTGGACACGGCGCGCATCTGGAAAAACGGGAGCGAGGGGGCCCATGACGACCCCGTGACCGACGGCGACGAGTTGGCGCTCATCCCCCCGGTCTCCGGAGGCGCAGAGCGGGGTATCGCAGGTGGGGGACTCGAGAGCCTGCTACTGGCCGGGTTGACGCTGTTGCTACTGGGCGCGAATGTACTGGGCATAGCCTTTCTCGTGGCGCTGTGGGTTGGCGTGGCGGCGCTGTGGGTCATAGATCTGGCGTCAGCGTCCTCCGAAGGCGATTTCAAGATCGATTACCAACCCTTGCTGGCGGCGATCGTGGTGTCCGTGGCGACCAGCAACACCTTCGGTCTCTCAGGTCTGGGGATAGGCGTGGCCCTCACGGTCGTAATAGTCATGGGATGGACGATTGTCAGTCCCGCAGCCAGGGACCTGACCACGATCGCGGCTTCCGCTCTGTGCGCTCTGATCGCGTCACTGTCCGTCTCCTCGATCCTTCTCGCGAGGGCATCGGTGTCGGGTGCGGGCGAGGGGAATATTGCCGGTCTGCTGATCGTGGCCATCCTCGGGGCGATAGCAGGGCGACTGGCCCAACGCAGCCGTGCCCGGATAGCGGATCCCTACATGATGGCCTCTGTCGTGATGGTTCTTGCAGCCCTTGCGGTGGCCTACCTGGCGGACTTCTCCCGCCTCGGTTGGTTCTTCATCGGGTTGGTGATGGCGGGCGCGGTGATCGCGGGGCGGGGTATCGGCTCGGCCTTCCGCACCGGAAGGATCCAGTTGACGGTGCGTCCTGATGGACTGCTGACCGCTCTGGACGGCCCCATGCTGGCGGTTGCCGTCTTCGTTCCGGTGATGTGGTTGATCCTCTGAAACCTCCGCCTGCGGCGGTTGCGGTTCCGGCGGTAGGCGGCCCTGATGGCTCGTTGAAATGCGACACGGCTAGCCTCCGCTTCGATGTTGAGGCAACTTCCCCGCGCCCTGCTGCCGTTCGTCCTGATCACCACGGTGGCGCTTGTCGCGCCCGCTCCGTCCTCCGCGGTTACCAAGGCGGAGGTGGACGCGGCGTGCGCCGACTACCGGGACGCCAAGGCGCGCCTCGATGAAGCGATCGAGAGACGGGATACCGCCCAAGAGCGTTATGCCGAGCTCTACGCGGACCGCCTGGTCATGTCCGACCGGACTGACCGCTTGGCAGAGCAGATCGCCGAGCGTGAGCAGGAGATCGAGGAGTTGCGCGACCAGGTTGTGGAGTGGGCTGTCGAGGCATACATGGCAGCCGACACCGAGATCAGCGGGATCGTGCTCAGGACCCGCTCGCTCGATCAGTTGATCACGGGCCAGGAGTTCCTCAAGGTGATCACGAATGAACGAGTCGCGGCCGTGGACCGCATGATGGTCATCGTTACCGAGACCGAGGTCATGCGGGAGAATCTGGAAGACGAGACCACCGAACTGCTCCTTCTGGAGGCCGAGGCGTACGGCGTGGCGCAGGTACTGGCAGGCTCTACCGACGAGGCGCTTGGCGCGGCCAGGGAACTGAAGGGAGAGTGCAGGCGGTTGTACCAGCAGCGTCAGCAACAACTGGCCCTGGCGGCGGCACGCGAAGCAGCGCGCCGCTCGGGCGGCGCCGGGGGAGCTCCCGCATCGCTCACTCCCGGATTCCTGTGCCCGTTGGACCCCGGGGCGACGTCGTTCATTAACGATTGGGGTTTCCCTCGCTCCGGTGGGCGCAAGCACAGGGGCAATGACATGTTCGCCCCCATGCGCCAACCGGTCAGGGCAGTGGCGGACGGCTCGGTGCTGCTGACGAGCGGAGGTTTGGGAGGTAGGGGGCTCTGGCTCTCTGCGGCCAACGGGGTGGACTATTACTACGCCCACCTGGACGGTTACGCCCGAGACATCGTCACCGGCGCCAACGTGAGGAGGGGCCAGGTGATCGCGTACAACGGCAACACCGGAAATGCCCGAGGCGGGGCCCCGCACGTTCACTTCCAGCTCCATCCAAACGGCAGGACAAGCCGCCCCGTCAACCCGTACCCGACCCTCGTCCGGGCATGCCGTTGACTGGAGGCGCGGTTCTTGCGGATGGCGATTCCCATCCGGATGGAGGCACCGGGCGGGTCGGCGTCCAGCCGCTGACCTTCACGACGCCTGATCGCCACCAGCCGGTCTCCCCCAGGATCGGGCCGTTCGCGAAGCGACATTTCCTCAGCACCCTTTGGCGGCACACCGCGCGACCCGGCCAAGTACCCCTGGTATTGGCCGGCGACGAGGGGGAGGTGGTCCTCGTCGAGGAAGCCCGTGCGATCGGGTTGCTCGGACATGAGGACCTCGTCGACTACCGGTCGCCCCTCGGGGACACCGTCGATCTGCTGGCCGACCGGTTCAGCCGGCTGAAACCAGGCCTCAGGTTCCGCTTCGACTCCCTCCCGGCAGGGTCGGCGCGAGTTTTCACTGCGGCGTTGGACCAGGCAGGGGTGATCAATCGTTCTGTCCCCCATACCGCAACCGCACTCCTCGAGTTGCCGCGCTCCTTCGACGACTACCTGATGTCCATCGGGAAGAAGGAACGGCACGAGACCCGCCGGAAGCGGCGGCGCTTCGAGGCAGCCCTGGGCCCGCCCCGTATCGTCACATTCGAGGACGCCGGTCCCGTCCTCGAAGACTTCTTCCGGTTGCATCGGCGCTCGAGAGGAAGCAAGGGTTCGTTCATGACGGAACGGATGGCGGGTATGTTCGCCGACCTACTGGATGGCGCCGGATGGCGGCTCGACGCCCTGTACGGCGGCGACCCCCGTCTAGTGGCCGCCGTGATCGGATACTCGGACGGCTCGGGTTACTACCTCTACAACTCCGCCTACGACCCCGACCTGGCTCACGCCTCCCCGGGTGTGGTCCTGCTGAGCGAGTTGATCCGGATGGCAATCCGTGGAGGCTTGGAGGTCTTCGACTTCCTGAAAGGTGAGGAGACCTACAAGTTGCGAATGGGAGCTCGCCGCCGACCGCTCTTTGTCGTGGAGGGTTCGAGATGATCCGCCGTGTGGCTTTCCTTTCGATGCACACGTCCCCGCTCGACCTTCCCGGGTCGGGCGAGGCCGGGGGAATGAACGTCTACATCGACGAGTTGGCCGCCAGCCTCGTGAGCAGGGGAGTGGAGGTGACGGTCTTCACGAGGCGCACCGATCCGGGGCAGCCGCGAGTGCTCACCACCCCGAGCGGGTACCGGGTGGCGCATGTGACCGCGGGTCCGGCAGTGCGCATCCCGATCTCGGGTCTGGGGACATTGGTGGGCGAATTTGCCAAGCGGGTCACCAAGGCCATAGCCGACCGTCGATCCGGCGCTACCGATCTGGTTCACAGCCACTACTGGCTGTCCGGCTGGGCAGGCCTGGCCGTCAAGCAAGCCGTCGGGCTTCCGCTGGCCAACTCGTTCCATACCCTGGGCAGGGTCAAGGATGCCACCAGACGCCCCGGGCAGCCACCTGAGCCCTTGCTCCGGATAGCGGCGGAGACCGAGGTCATCACCTTCTCGGATTGTGTTATCGCGTCCACCGAGTACGAGGCGGTGGAACTGATCGAGCAGTACGGAGCCGACCCGAGCCGGGTATGTGTCAACCCGCCCGGCGTCGACCTCGAGCGGTTCAGGCCCGGAGATCGAATGGAGGCGCGCCGGCGGCTCGGCATCGACCGCGCCCCCACGGTTCTGTTCGTGGGACGCATACAGGCGCTGAAGGGGCTCGACGTGGCGGTAGAGGCTCTCTGCACCGTTAGGGACCGGCTTCCGGAAGCCCGCTTGATCGTGGTCGGGGGACCGAGCGGTCCATCGGGGGAGGAGGAGCACCGATCGATCCAGGAGATGGTGGACCGTCTCGGACTGCGGGATGCGGTGACATGGTGGGGGGTGCAACCCCACGGACGGCTCCCGATCTTCTATCGCGGCGCCGATATCCTCGTCGTGCCGTCGCGGAGCGAGTCGTTCGGACTCGTGGCTGCCGAGGCGCAGGCGAGTGGACTCCCGGTGGTTGCTGCCAACGTCGGTGGTCTCCGGTACGTGATTCGTGACGGCAGGTCGGGTGTGCTGGTGGACGGCTGGGACCCCGCGGACTACGGCAAGGCGCTGCTGCGGGTCCTCGAGTCGCCTGCGGAGCGTCTCCACCTCGCCGCCGGGGCACTGGAGGCGGGTCGCCGATTCGGCTGGGACAGAGCAACCGAGCGGTTGCTGGAACTCTATCGGGGCGTGACCGATGGAACGCGCTGAACTGGCGAGACGCCTAGGAGACCTGTTCGGGGAGTGGGTGGACGACCCGGACTCCGACGTCGTGGCGGCCGAACTGGTCGAAGGCCGGTGGGCGGTGCGCATGGCGCAGCAGACCCGCGACTTCACCACGGTCTGGGTCACGCCAGGGGACCGGACCGTCTCCTTCGAGGTGTACGTACTGCCGGCGCCACCGAGACGCGTGGCGGAGGTCTACCGGCAGCTGCTGTTTCGTAACCGGAGTGCATGGCGGGTCCACTTCGCTATCGATAGGGACGGCGAGATATATCTCGTCGGCCGAGTGGATGTCGCGCAAGCTACCGAGGAGACCATTCAATACGTATTCGCGGAGATCTACGGGTTGGTCGATCTGTCCTTCCGGCCGCTGCTCAGGGCCGGATTCAGCAGGTGACACTCCATCCGACTCCGCCAAAAAAACTCTTGGACTCTTTTCGACAGTGCTTGTGCACAACCCCCTGGGGATTGTGTGGAAAACCAGCTTTTAACCGACTGATACACAATATATAATCGCTAGCAACAATTGTTAGTCATTTGTTAAGGGATGGTTGATGCAGGACGAGTCACGCCGTAACGTAGGGTCCCGAAGGCCCGAGGTGCTGGAGCCGAGCGAATCCGTCAGGGGAAGTGCGGTGGAATTCGGCGAAGGTTCCTCGGGCTTTTCTTGGTGGCTGGTGGCTGGTGGCTGGTGGCTGGTGGCTGGTGGGGCGACCGGGCAGTGCCACACCTAGGGTGCCTTTGCGATGGTCCGTTGTCAGGTGCAACTGATCCGTTGTCCGTTCTCCGCTGTATAAGGCTGTAACTCCCTGCCCACCATTCACCACGCCCCACTAGCCTTTTCTGTCCATGAAGAAGATCATGGCTGCCAACCGGGGCGAGATAGCCATCCGGATCATGCGGGCCGCGACCGAACTCGGCCTGCGGACCGCCACTGTCTACTCCAACGAGGATCGCCTCAGCCTGCACCGCTTCAAGGCCGACGAAGCCTACGAGATCGGCGGCGACAAGGGGCCTGTGGCGGCCTATCTGGACATCGATGGCATCATCGCTCTGGCCAAGGAGCGGGCGGTCGACGCCATCCATCCCGGTTACGGGTTCCTATCCGAGAACAGCAGGTTCTCCCGAGCCTGCGCGGAGGCCGGCATCACCTTCATCGGTCCGTCCCCCGAGTTGCTGGAGTCGCTGGGGGACAAGACCGCTGCACGCCGTCTGGCCGAACAGGCCGGAGTACCCACCGTTCCGGGTACCGGTCGGGTTCCGGATGAGCCCGGCGAGATCGTGGCCGTTGCCGAGTCGGTGGGCTACCCGCTGATAGTCAAAGCGTCATTCGGCGGCGGCGGCCGGGGGATGCGCGTGGTCAACAGCCCCGATGAGTTGCTGGAAAAGGTGGAGGAGGCCGGAGGTGAGGCCCAGCGCACGTTCGGGGACGGCTCCGTTTTCCTCGAGCGTTACATCGCACGCGCCCGCCACGTCGAGGTCCAGATCCTGGCCGACTCGCACGGTTCCGTGGTCCACCTCTGGGAGCGGGACTGCTCGGTCCAGCGGCGCCACCAGAAGGTGGTCGAGTTGGCGCCGGCGCCGAACCTGGCCGACGACCTGAGAGACGAGATCTGCGCGGCGGCGATCCGGGTGGCCAGGACGACCAGATACGTCAACGCAGGCACTGTCGAGTTCCTGCTCGACGCAGGCACGGGCGAGTGGTTCTTCATCGAGGTGAACCCTCGTATCCAGGTCGAACACACGGTGACGGAACTGATCACCGGCATCGACCTGGTCCGGTCCCAGATCCTGGTGGCACAAGGACACCGGCTCCATGAGGCGCCCATCTCGATCCCTCCGCAGAGCGAGATCCCCCGCCGGGGTACCGCCATCCAATGCCGCATTACCACCGAGGACCCGGAGAACGAGTTCTCGCCTGACTACGGTCGCCTCCAGACCTACCGGAGTCCCGGCGGGCTGGGGATACGCCTCGACGGAACCGCCTATGGCGGAGCGGTCCTCAGCCCCTTCTACGACTCCTTGCTGGTAAAGCTCACCTCCTGGGATACGAACCTACCCGATGCGTGTACGCGGGCCGATCGGGCTCTGCAGGAGTTCCGGATCCGTGGCGTCCAGACCAACATCCAGTTCCTGCGCAATGTGATCAACCATCCCGACTTCCGCAACGGGGTCGCCACCACCCACTTCTTGGACGAGACGCCTGAGCTCTTCAAGATCAAACCGTCCCGTGATCGGGCCAACCGGCTGCTCCGTTACATCGGGGACACGATCCTCAACGGCAATCCCACCGTGGCGGGTAAGGAACACCCCAAGAATCTGAAGGCCCCTCCGATGGTTCCGGTCGACATGAGCGTCCAACCACCACCCGGCACCCGCGATCTGCTGCTGGAATTGGGACCGGTCGGGTTCTCCGACTGGGTGTTCGACCAGAGACGGCTGCTGGTGACCGACACCACGTACCGGGATGCCCACCAGTCGCTGCTGGCGACCCGGGTACGTACCTACGACCTGTTGGGGACCGCCGGAGCGGTGGCGAGGCGTCTGCCGAACCTCTTCAGCCTCGAGATGTGGGGCGGCGCGACCTTCGACGCCGCGCTCCGCTTCCTGTACGAGGATCCGTGGGAGCGGTTGCGGCTGATGCGCGAGGCGATCCCCAACATCTGTTTCCAGATGCTGCTGCGGGCTTCGAACGCGGTCGGATACACCAGCTACCCGGACAACGTGGTGCACGAGTTCACCATCGAGGCGGCCCGGCAGGGGATCGACATATTCCGGGTCTTCGATTCCCTCAACGATATCCGCAACATGGAGGTGGCCATCGAGGCCGTCCGCAGCACGCATGCCATCTGTGAGGCCGCCATCTGCTACACGGGCGACCTCCTGGATCCGGGGCGTCCCAAGTACAGCCTCGACTACTACGTCGATCTGGCGCGGCGACTCAAGGAGATGGGAGCTCACCTGCTGTGCATCAAGGACATGGCCGGGCTGTGCCGCCCTTATGCCGCGGATCAACTGGTGAGGGTTCTGCGCGAGGAGGTGGGCATGCCCATCCACTTCCACACCCACGATGCCAGCGGTGTGCAGGCGGCGACCCTGATAAAGGGGGGTGAGGCAGGAATCGACGTGATCGACGCGGCCGTCGCCGCCGTGTCGGGCTCTACCAGCCAGCCCAACCTCAACACGATCGTCGGTTCTCTCAAGGGCACCGAGCGCGACACCGAACTCGACTCGGAGGCACTGGGGGACTGCTCGCTGTACTGGGAGACGGTCCGTACCTACTACCAGCCTTTCGACAACTCGCCCAAGTCCGGGAGCGCCCGGCTCTACGACCACGAGATCCCGGGGGGTCAGTTCACGAACCTTCAGCAGCAAGCGGCGGCGCTGGGCCTCGGCCAGCGTTGGCGGGAAGTCGAGGAGATGTACGCGGATGTCAACCAGATGCTGGGAGACATAGTGAAGGTCACGCCGTCGAGCAAGGTGGTGGGTGACCTGGCTCTGTTCCTCCTGTCCAAGGGGATGACATGTGACGAGGTCCGGAGGCTTCCAGCCGATCACAACGTGGGCTTCCCCGAGTCGGTGGTCGACATGATGAGAGGGTCCCTCGGCGAACCACCGGGTGGTTGGCCCGAGGACGTCCGGCGGATCCTGCTTTGCCGTAACGAACCGATCGATGGCAGGGCGGGCGCCGAGTTGCCGAGTGCGGACATCGGCGCCGCGGTCGATGCCGCGACTGAGTGTCTCGAGCGGAAGGCGGAGTGGGCCGATGGCCTCAGTTACCTGCTCTATCCGGTGGAGTTCACCAAGTTCGCCGAGACCCGGCACAAGTACGCCGATGTGGGTTTGCTACCCACGCCGGTCTTCTTCTACGGGCTCGAGGAGGGCGAGGAGTGCGTGTTCGACATCGAACCGGGGAAGCGCCTGATAGTGAAGTACCACACCATTGGCGAACCGCAGCCGGATGGGACTCGAGCCATCTTCTTCGAACTCAACGGGGCGCCCCGCGAGGTGCGCGTGCGCGACCGGTCCCTCCAAGCCGACCGACCAGCCGCCCGCAAAGCCGACAGCGGCAACCCTGGTCATGTCGGCGCTCCAACCCCAGGTGTGGTGACGGGTCTGTTCGTAACGGTCGGGGACGAGGTCACGGCGAACAGCAAGCTGCTAACCCTGGAGGCGATGAAGATGCAGAGCACCATCTATGCCCCGGACACCGGGCGGGTCAAGGAACTGCTGGTGCAAGCAGGGAGCCAGGTGGAGGCCAAGACCTCTTAGTGGTGGTTAGCGGTTAGTGGTTAGTGGTAACAATACAGATTAGAAGTGATCGGGTGTGGTATACAGCCACTAGCCCCAATTCTTCATGGGGGTAGTGGTGGGGGTGGGTGGTTTGACA
>JAPPFW010000006.1 GCA_028821575.1 bacterium
CCCATTAGGAGCCTTGTGGAAGGTCCGCACCGTGAGTGTACTGTCCGCCGTTTTCCGGCCAGAGACCCCTTTGTAGCGAACAACGGTAGTCGCCGGGGAGGTGGTTCATGTCGGGGAGTGGAGTTGATTTCTTCGGTGGGGTTGACACCCATCGGGATGTTCATGTCGCGGCGGTGTTGGATGGCGTCGGTCGGGTTGTTGGGTCCGAGTCGTTTGCGGCCGATGTGTCGGGGTATGGGCGGATGGTCGCCTGGTTCGGAGCGCGGGGAGCGCTGGTTCGGGTCGGGGTGGAAGGAACGGGTAGTTACGGCGCCGGTCTCGCCCGGTATCTGACCGCGGCTGGTATCGAGGTGGTGGAGGTGAATCGGCCTAACCGCCAGCTCCGCCGCCAGCGGGGCGGCAAGTCCGACCCGGTCGACGCCGAGGCGGCAGCTCGGGCGGCTGCCTCAGGCCAGGCTACGGCTGTTCCCAAGTCCGGTGACGGACCTGTCGAGTGCCTCCGGATGCTGGTGGCGGCCCGCCGCTCGGCGACCAAGGCCCGCACCCAGGCCGCCAACCAGATCCATGCTCTGGTGGTTACCGGCCCTGAGCAGCTAAAACACCAGCTCCGAGGCCTCGGGCTCCGAGCCAAGGTCCGGGTCTGTGCCCGCCTGCGTCCCGGCGAAGCACAAACCACCGTCGCCTACGCGAAGAAGACGCTGCGACACTTGGCCCGCCGATACCAAGCCCTCGACACCGAAATAGCCCAACTCAACGCCGATATCCGCCGTCTCTGCGCCGAGGCGAACCCGGCCCTCCTAGCCGCCAAAGGTGTCGGCCCAGACACCGCCTCGGTGCTGTTGGTCGCCGTCGGCGACAACCCCCCGACCGGATGCGCTCAGAGCGGTCCTTCGCAGCCCTATGCGGCGCCAGCCCGGTGCAGGCATCATCCGGACAGACCATACGGCACCGCCTCAACCAAGGCGGAAACCGGCAAGCCAACAGCGCGCTGTGGCGCATCGCGACCACCCGGATGCGAACCGACCCCGCCACCCAACAATACGTAAAACGGCGCAAGGCCGAAGGAAAGAAGAAGACCGAGATCATCCGCTGCCTCAAACGGCACATCGCCCGAGAGATCTACCGGCTCATCACCAACCCGCCCCCAACCCCGAACTGTGCCCGCCTACGCCGCCGACGTCAACACGCCGGTCTCACCATCAGCCAGGCCGCCCAAGCCCTCAAAACACAACCCAGCCGCATCTCCGCACTCGAGCTAGGCCGAGACCACAACCACCACCTCGCCACCCGATACCACACCTGGCTCCGAACCCACCAAGACGCCCCATCGCCAACTTGACAAACATAGGAGCATCTTCATGTTTCCCGACACACCCACCGACGAAAGGCCACTTCAGGCCTGTTTTCGCGGCTCGGTCCGCATGCACCCGACGGGTGACGGTGGATGTCGGCTCGGACGGGCTTGTCGAGTCCGCCCTTATACCAGGTCAGGAGTCCGATCAGAAGCCCCTTCTTCGATCAGGCAAACCCCGTGCATGAAGAATCGGGGCTAGGAACTAATCATCTAGGGTTGGGGAACGTCATCCTCCATGAGTTCGTAGCGGGCACCGCTGCCGGGGGCTCGGATGACGGCCACGGTCCGGTTCCCGATCCCTGGAACGTTCAGATCGGTCGGTGGGTTCACCAATCCATCGGGCTCGAGATCGGCCGCATCCAGGGCCGCGGCCAGATCCGAGACGGGGAACACCATCGCCAGGTAGCCGATGTTGGGGGCCACCGCCCGGGGGACGAAGTCTGGCGGCCGGTAGTTCAGAGGCTGGCTCAGCACCACCTTGCCGAAGGGATGCGCTCCCCTCATGAAGGTAGCCCTGGTACGGGCCTCGTCGGGCAAGGTCCAGAGTTGGTTGGTGGACTCGGACCCGAGAGTGGCGTCGATGAAGATCTCCTGGCCCAGCACCTCGCGATGGAAGGCGAAGGCCGGATCCCGGTCCTTGACCCGGTGGGAGGAGGTGGCGACCTCCGTGAAACCGCGGGAGGTAACACCGTGCGAGTCCAGGTAAGCCTTCATCTCCGCCACCGCGGTACCTCCTCCCCCGGCCGGTTGCACGAGGTTGATGATGATCCCGTCCGGCCCGTCGTAGAGCACCTCGGTAGGTTGGCCCGCCTGGGCGGAGACGTTGTAGGTGAGTGGATCGCTCCACACCTCGTAGCCGCGTGCCTTCAGTTCCACCACCGCCGCCGGGATGTCGTAGCAGTAGAAGTTGAGGTTGAAGAGCCCGTAGAAGGCCCTCTCCTTGTGGGGCCTCACCCTCACCCGGTGGGAGGCGTCGAACTCCAGCAACAGCACCCGACCGACCGGGCTCTCGCCGAAGCCCACCAGCGCGGCCCGGGCCGCGCTACCCCCAGGAAGGTGCCAGTGATCCTCGAAGTCCTTGCCGGCCCAGGTCCCATCTTCCAGGACGTCCAGGCCGACCAGATCGCCGTAGTACTCGAGGGCCCCGTCGAGGTTCTCGACCCCGCATATCGAGACACCCAGGGCGGTTCCGGGTCCAGACATCGTCTCTCCTATCGGTCGGTGCGGGCGAAGAACGCCCGGTACAGCTCGGCCGTGTTCCGCGCAGCTTCGGGCGTCACGTAACCCTCTGACTCGGCCACCGTGATGGCGTCACAGATCCCGGCCGCCTCCTCCGAGTAGAACCGGAGAGGGTCGACCGGAGAGGTGGCGAGCAGGGTAGGTCGGGTCAGAAGCGGGAGCCGGTCCCGGGTCGGGTACTCGAAGGCGGCCCGGTAGGCGACCCGCCAGCTGCGCCCGCTGGCCAGCAGGTCGTCGGCCCACTGCTTGAGCGCCCCGACATCGGGCAGCGGCCGGACATTGGCGCCTGCCGCGGTGTGGTTGTACCAGGGCCAGAACAGGTACATGTCGAGACGTATCAGCCAGGCCCGGAGCAGGTGCAGACCGTGCATGTCGGGTTTCAGGGGAGGGAAGTAGTTCGCCAGAGCCTCCTCGACGAAGGCGGGATCGAACAGGGTGATCCCGTCCATGCCGAGGGCCTGCACCCTCTCCGGGTAACGCACGGCCAACTCCATGGCGATGAGGGCGCCGGTGTGCGATCCCCAGACATCCACCTTGTCGATCCCGAGTCCGTCCAGCGCCGCCGACAGGACCCCGGCGTAGTAGCCGATCCCGGCGCGGTCGACAGGCGGCTTGTCCGAGTGCCCGTTCCCGAGGGTGTCCGGCGCCAGCACCAGGCGATCCGGGGCCAGATGCGAGATCATCGGTTCCAGGCTCTCGGCAGAACCGGGCGACTGGTGTATCAACAGGAGGGGCAGACCACCTATCCCCGACTGGCGGAGGTGCAACTGGCCCTGCGGTGTGTCCACGAACCTCCGCGAGATGACGCCCGGCCGAGCCTCGGGCTGCCGAGGCCGCGGGGGTGCAGGTGGCAGGTCACTGCTCGCGGCTACCGCCTCCGCCAGCATGCCGCCGGGAGCCTCCGGCGGGCCGAACTCGACTACCTGTACGGAACCCTCCTCCGACAGGATCCTGAGGGTGGGACCGGGATCCGGCGCCAGCGCGGCCCTGGCCAGACCCGCGTACTCCGGACCACGCCGGAGGATCTCGACCGCCAGGTCGCTGAGCCAACCGGGCGACGGCAGGTCCATCCGCAGCCGGTCGTCCGCCGTCCTTCCGTCGGGCGCCCGGTACATGAACCGGCTGCGGACCCAATGCCAGACCGAGGCAAGATGAGCTCCGTCGAGACGGGGCGAGAAAGCGGGATACCCTTCCACCTCCAGCCTCTCCCGTCGATCCGCGCTCATCCGGACAGTGCGGTCCACGACGACGGGAAACCGGTGAGGATCAGTCCGGGCTGCTGCCAGGGCAAGGAGCCCACCGACTCCGGGGCCGACCAGCGGTACCCGGCCGAGACCCAGCGCGTCGATGAACGCAACCGTCGATTCCACGAAGCCCGACATCTCGTCGCGGCCGGGAATGGCATCGGATAGCCCGTGACCCGGAGCGTCCGGCGCGTAGACCCGCCGGGTCCCGGCCAACTCTTCGATGATCCCTGCCACCTGCGTAGAGGAACCGGGCACATCGTGGAGCACGATCACCGGCGGTCCGTCGCCGGCGGTCCGATACTGGACCTGCCTGCCGCCGACCTCCACGAAACGGCGCGGGACCGTCATCGTGCCTCTCAAGCCTCTAGCTCGGCGAGTACGTAGTCGGCTTCGAACACGTCCCAACTCAACTTCACGAACAGGTAGTCGGGACCGGTGACCCACGTCTCGAGAGGTGTCCAGTCGGGCCGCGAAGGATGGAGCGAGTAGTGGCGCGCCTCGAAGGTGCCCGCCGGAACGGTGACCTCCTCCACGCCCATGTACTCGATGACCTTCTTCCCGATAGCCGCCATCGGCCCCGACGCGCCGTCGGGTCGCGGAGACGAGTTGGCCCAGGGTCTGATGGTCTGTATCCGCTCTGGCGAATCATGGTCGTAAGCCGCACATTGCATGCCGTCCGCCGCCACCGGGTGGCTGGCGAAGAGCCTCACGCGGCCGTCGGTCGGCAGCCGCTGCGAGAAGCGGCCGGCATCGGCCGTGACCCCCTCGCACTGGATCCCGTCGTCGACGAAGCTGAACCAACTGCTCCCGACGAACCTCCCGTACTGTGTGAGACGGACGAAAGCGTCGACGGGCAGCCACTCGGGGTCGTGGGTCTGGACCACCTCCCGCAGCAACTCCACATCGTCCATCTCGCAATGCGCCCGCAGGGTCCGGTCCCCGTCCGGCTGGACGGTGACGCTGAACCACTCACGGCCGATCTCGCCATCCTTGCGGTGGACGTAGTCGATCCGTCCCCGGAACGTCCTGTGTCGCACGAGCGAGACCTCCCTTCCCGTGCCTCGGATCCGTCTGACCCTACCCGGACCCGGAGGGGATCCGGTTCCCCCACCGGTTCCAATGTGTGGACTCCTCGGCGGGAATGCGGTTCAGTGCCCTGAAGGGCTCCTCCGGATACCCCAGCGGAATCAACGCGATGGTCCTCATCTCATCGGGGAGGTCGACTACGTCCTTTGCCCTCTCGGCGAATACGTTCAGGGCTGTGGTGAGGCAGGTACCGAGCCCGAGCGCCCTCGCGGCGATCATCAGGTTCTGGACCGCCGGAAGCGTCGACGTGTAGTTGCCCTCCTCCCAGTACATCCGCATCACGCCGTCCGTGGACACCAGGTTCTTGCTCGTATCCATGCAAACGAGGATGAGCACGGGCGCCTCTTCGAGATGCTCCTTGAGATGCTGCGAGTCCCGGATCATCTTCGCTTGGGCGGTCCGCGGGTCGTGGAAACTACGCCGCGTGCTCCGCTGCCGGTACAGGAAGTTCCAGGAGTCCCGGTACACCTCGGCCAGAGCCGCCTTGGTGTCCGCATCGTCCACCACGAGGAACTCCCATGCCTGGCGATTGCTGCCGTTGGGCGCCCACGTCGCAGCCGTGAGGATCGCTTCGATGTCGCCACGATCGACCGGATCCGTCCGGAACCGTTTGACGCTGCGCTGGGTCCGCATCACCTCGAACACATCCATCCCAACCTCCCTGTCAGCCTCAACCTAGAACCGTCATCTGACCGAGCCCCGGACAGGTCCAAATCCATCCTCGGACCCGGATGTACCTGACCCACGCTAGCTGCGGACAACACCCTGCAGCCTTACCCCGGCATCACATGCTGCCCAGGCGTTAGTATTCGCAGCCATCGTCGTAACAGCGACGCGCGGGCGGCGCGCAGGAGGGGACGGTTCACATGTCAGAGCGCAAGGGACGCGAGAGGCAGGAGGCAATCATCGAGGAGGGCCGCCGGGCGCTAGGTATGTCCCGCCGGGACTTTCTGAAGACATCGGCCTGGGCAAGCGCGGCCGGTCTCACCCTGGTGGCATGCGGTTCGGACACGGCCACGACGACCGTGGCTCCGGCGACCACCGCTCCACCGGCGCCGACCACTACAGCCGCGGCGGCCGAGCCCACCACGACCGTAGCCGAGGCCACCACCACGACCGCTCCGGCAACGACCACCACCCAGGCCCCGGCCGCCGTACAGCCGACCCTCATCTTCGAGATGGGGATCCAGCCACGGGTGATCAACTCGACCGTCCAGAACATCCAGAACCAGAAGTGGATCGCCGACATGGTCGAGGACAAGCTCTACGACTGGGACAGCGACGTCAACATCGTCCCGCGGCTGGCGGACGGCATGCCGAACAGGGTCGACGACCTGACCGTCGAGGTGACGATCAGGGACGGAGTCAGCTTCCACAACGGCGATCCTCTCGATGCTCAGGCGGTGGCAGACCTCTACACCTTCATACAGAGCAACGGGATATGGCGTTCGCACCTGCGCCCGGTGGACTCGGTGGAGGCCGTAGACAACCTTACGGTCCGATTCAACCTGAACCGCCCGTACAGCTTCCTGCTGTCGAAGATGGCCCTCATCAACATCCGCCACCGGGACTGGTTCGAGGTCAACGACAGCCACATGGGCTCGGGACCCTACGTCTTCAACGAGTTCGTGGACGGCCAGTTCGCCACGCTGACGGCCAACGAGAACCACTGGTCGGGGCATATGCCCGCCATCAAGGACATCAGGTTCAACTTCGTCCCGGATCCGGGCGCCCGGCTCGTGAACCTGTTGAGCGGCCGGTCGCACTACCTCGGCGATCCGAGGTTCAGCGATCTGCCGGTACTGGAGGCCCAACCCAACCTGACCGCGCTCACAGCCAACGCCCCTGTCGACATCCTGTGGTTCGAGCAGGTGGAGAACCCGCCGACGGACAACATCCTGGTCCGCCAGGCGATGGCCTTCTCGATGAACCGCAAGCGGGTGAACGATGTGGTGTTCCAGGGCAAGGCCGTTACCGCGTCGGGGCCCCTTCACTCGGCGTCGCTCGGCTACGACCCGAGCTACCGGCCGTACCCGGATGAGCCGGACATCGAGAGGGCCCGCGCGCTCCTGTCCCAGGCCGGCTACGGCGAGAACGACGTCGTCGACTTCGACATCGTCATCCAGAACGACAACCTCACCCGGGACACGATGGTCGCCATGACCAACGACTGGCTGGCGGCGGGCCTCAAGGCCAACCTGGTCATCCTGGACAGCGGTCCGTGGGTAAACCGCTGGGTGACCGGAGGATTCAACGTCATCTCGGTGGCCAGCCAGGAGGGCTACTCGGCGGGTAACACGCCGTGGGTGGTCCTTGGTGTCAACCACTCCCAGGATCCGGCCAACTTCCACAAGTACAACAGCCCCCGGCTCGACGCGATCCTCGACGAGGTGGACGCCACCGACGACGTGGACCGCCAGATCGAGTTGTGGAAGGAAGGCAACCGGATCGTGGCGGAAGACGCCGTGTCGGTCCCACCGGTGTATCCACCCCTGATAGCGGCCCACGCCGACAACCTGCAGGGCATCGACCAAGGCCTGTTGAGGGTGAACCACATCCGCCAGCAGGAGTGGAACTTCGCCTAGCCAGAGACCCGATCAACGAAGGAGCGGCACCCCTGAGGGTGCCGCTCCTTCGTCTGGTGGCTGGTGGCTGGTGACTGGTGGAGGACTACCCCCCTACCGCTCAGAAAAGTAACTAAAATACTAACTACTAACCACTACCGCGCAGCGGTTCCTTCCCATCTGAAGTAGTCGATGGAGTTGTCCCACTCCGCCATCCTGATGTGATCGTCCGACACGTCGTCGCGAGCGCGGAACCCCTCGACCTGGCCGGGTTCGTAGTCGAGGTGGGGATAGTCGATCGATAGCAAGGTCCGGTGGGGAGCCTTGGTCCACTCGATGAAGTGAGGCAGGAAGGGGTCCTCCGGTTCGAATCCCATCCAGATCTGGCGCTGGATGTACTCCTCTGGGAGCAGTTCCATTTCGGGCGCAGCCATCCTCACCAGCTCCGTGAACTTCTCCTGGCGTTCGTGTATCCGGTCGATGACCATCGGCATCCATCCCAGACCCGATTCGAAGATCCCGAACCTGGTCTCGGGGAACGTGTCGCAGACTCCTCCCAGGACAAGGTTGACGAAGACCTGCATGCCCTGGAACGGGAAACCGACTATGTCGCTCCAGAGCATCGAACCCGCCCGCGGCCAGTTGTGGCCGTGTCCCTCCACATGGGGATCACTGAAGGCATGGATGGAGAGCGGGACATCGAGCCGGGCTGCCTCCTCGTAGACGGGAAAGAAGTGCTCGTCGGACATCACCCGGTAGTCATCAGGACTCCGGCCCACGACCGAAGGCGAGATGTAGATCGCCGGGAAGCCCAGATCGTGAACGCAGCGCCGCATCTCTGCCACGGCCGCGGCGGGATCGGCCACATTGACAACTCCGAACCCGAACAAGCGGCTCGGGTATGTGCTGCAGAAGTCAGCCAGCCAGTCGTTGTAGGCCCGGGCTTGCGCGTTTCCGATCGCGCTGTCCTCGAAGTAGGAGATCGCCGACATGAACCGCCCGGGCATCAGCATGCCGCGGTCGACCCCTTCCGGATCCATGAAGTCCCTCATGCGGTACTCGGCGTCAACGCCTCCGCGCGGACCCGGCGCGTGTCCGGAAGGGGTCCGGTACGGAAGCCTTCCTGTATGTGAAGGCCACCGGTAGCGATCCGCCATGAAGTAGTGGATTCCGTCTGCCTGCACGAATCGCGGTCGGCGAGGATGGCTCGCCATACCCGGGTCGAGGAATCGATCCCATGTGTCCAGTGCGAGTCCCACATGGGAGTCCGCGTCGATCACACCGCTATCGTTCTGAGGCATTTCAACTCCTTGTGCCCAGCTATCAGTCAGGAAACGAGGCTCGACCCGAGCAACCGGCCGAACGTCATGGCGGGCGTGATGCTCATACCGGCGGCTGCTCCGCCGCCACTGAACACGGCGCTGCCCAGCACCTCGCCCGCAGCATATAGCCCGCCGAACGGTCGACCCTCGGCGTCGAGGACTTGGAGCCTGCCGTCGACGGTCACCCCGCCGGGGGTACGCAAAGTCGTGGCATGGTTCTCGACCGCGAAAAAGGGAGGCGTGACGATGGGCAGCGGTAGGTGTCGGCGACCCAGCCCGTCAGGCTCACCACCGACCGCGCCGTTGTAAGCGGACACGGTCGCCTCGAGTCCCGCCGGGTCGATCCCGGCTGCCATCGCCAGTTCCTTCAACGAGTCGCCCTTGAGCACCGGGGGTGTGTCACCTGCGCGTGATCGGAGCCCGTCGGCGCCCCACGTCGGCAGGATGACAGGCGCTCGGTCGAGAATGGTCTCGTCGAACACCACCCAGAAGACGTGGCCCTCCTGCGCGCGAAGTGCTCGTCCCCGGGTCACCTCGTCGCCTTCCTCCTCCGACATGAACCGGCGACCGGCCGTGTTCACGTATATCTCCCAAGGTGGCCTTACCTGCGGCGTGAGGGCCGCCCAATAATCGGTATGAAGCGCGCGATGGGGCGTAGCCGGATCCTCGATCCCACCGAACGTCGGCAACCAGCGTTCCCCGTTGCGCAAGCTGCCTCCCAACCCTGTGACGATACGGTGCGCGTCTCCGGTCACCGTCGTCAGACCGGGAGAGACGAGCCGGCCATGGCTGACCTCCCGGAACATGGCGGGGTTGGCCGTGTAGCCCCCGGCCGTGAGCGCCACCGCCCGCGCCGCATGCTCCGAGTCGCCGTCAGGCCCGCGCAGGCGGACGCCCCAGCTGCCGTCACCACCCCTGTCCAAGCCCACCAGAGCGGTGTCGAGGGCCAACCCGATCGAGCCGCCGGACACCAGGGCGTCGACCTCGGGAACGATCAGGTCCAGGATCGAGTAACCGGCTCTGTTGCCCCAGTGCATGCGCGCCTTCGAATACGGGTTGTGGTGGTAGTGCACGGTGGGCGCGGGACACTCGGGTGAGAAATCGAAGCCGAGGTCGTCCAGCCAGTCGATCGTGTCGGCGGCGTTGGCGGTGGCGAGGCGGACCAGATCCCGGTTGGCCTTGCCTTCCGAGAAGGCCATCACATCGCGGAAGTGCTCCTCCGGGGTGTCCTCAACTCCGTACCGCCGCTGGTGGCGGGTTCCCGCCGCACTCATCTGGCCACCCGACAGATACAGCGTTCCCCCCACTTGGTGGCTCTTCTCGACCGCGAGAACCCGCAGGCCTCGCCGGGCTCCGAATATGGCAGCCGGGATGCCGGCGGTACCGGCACCCACAACTACGAGGTCCCAAGTCGTGGACATGCTCAGTCCCTGCGCTCGAAGAGTTCAATCATCTCCCCGTCGGGTCCGCGGAACGTCGACACCGCCATCGGACCGAAGGGTGGCATGTCGAGGGCCACCGGCCCTCCGATCGTCTCAGCGCCGAGTGCAAGCAGATGCCGGGATCCGGCCCTCAGACCATCCACCTCGAAGGTGACAGAGAGGATCCCGTGGTTGGGAGGCGCCGCCCGGTCCCTGACCTCGATGCCCGGATAGCCCAGGTACTGACTCATCTCCATCCTTCCGACAGGGGTGTGATCCATGATGAGGTTCACGTTGTGCATCACGACCCCACCGGGCACGCCGAAGAACTCCTCGAGACCTTTCACCTCCTGGTCGTAGAGCACCCCGTAGCCGAAGGCGAGGTAGAAGTCCTTCGAGCGCACCGCGTCGCCTACATGCAGGGCCATGGTCTGCAACTCGCTGGCGGGCTCCATAGCAGGTCCCAGCCGATCGGCGATCTCGCCTTCCACGCTCCACGCGTCGATCAGGACACCGTCGGGGTCGTAGATCTGGGAATCCCAGGCGGACCCGTCGCTCAGATTCCAGTGGGTGGGAGGGGACTTGATAACGCCACCTGCGGCGACGATGCTCTCCCAGCCGGTATGGATCTCCGGCACCCGGATGTTCAGGGCGTACAGGCCGATCACCTTTCCCGCCGGCACATCACCCCAGATCGGATCACCGGGGGCGTCGAACTCCACGATGCGTAGCAGGCAACTGTCGCATCCGGCCGGGCCGACGACCGAGTACCGCGCCGCCATTCCCGGCGGCATCATCCAGGCCTCTCCCAGCCGGCCGTCCTGGTCGTCGGCGCTCAACGCGCCACCCCCCTTGCCGACGTATCCGAAGGCGTCGCGATAGAACCGCTCGGACCGGGCCAGGTCCGCAACGGATATCGTTCCCAGCCTTACCTCGGAAAACACTTGGCCACTTCTCCGGTCATGTCAACCCGGCGCACGATAGTGGCTGGCGGCTGGCGGCTGGCGGCTGGCGGCTGGCGGCTGGCGGATAGTGACCATCTCTCCTAAAGCTAGCTAACCTTATACAGTTCAGGCTAATCATTAATCACCAATCACCAGGTGCTCTTTGATGATCATGACCCTGACTAACTCTCCGCGGTCGAAGACCTGCCACACGCGTGCCTTATGGGAGGCGGTAGCCAGGATCACCGTCTCGACCACCTGCTCGTGAGGTCGAGACTTCCAGGTGTAGGGCAGCACCAGGATGTCCTCACCCGCGAAGTACGTGTCGCCCGAGATGTCGTCGTCCTCGAACAGCAGCATGCCGCCTGAGAAACGGCCTGTGAAGTCGTAGGTCTGCGGTTCCTGCTCATCGCGAAAGTAGGTGATGCGCTCACGCCACACGTCGCCGTCGAGGCTGGTCTCCTGGCGGCTCCGGTAGCGTTCGATCAGGTCCCCGTCCGGAGTCACCGATGAGTAGGTGCCTTCCCAAACTCCCACCACCCGGGAGAGTCGCTCCTTGAGCTCGCTCACCTCCGGCTACCCCGCAATCGCCACCCACGAGATGGCGATGATCAGCACCCAGATGGCGTACACGAACCAGATGGTCCGGCGTGAACCGGCCGCCAGCGCCGCCTCTCGCTCGGGGGTCGAACCCTTGGTGAAGATGTCGGCTACCGCGCTGGCCACCGCCGGGAGGAAGACCCGGATGCCGACCCCCGACATCACGATGCCGGCGAACAGGATCAGCTTCCACGAGAGCCAGTTGGCGTAGATCGGTCCCTCGCCGCCAGCAAGCGAGACGACGGCGGCAACCGCCAGACCCCCTGCCAGGCCCACCCTCAGCCAGATGTCGAGGGGGCGGAACACCTTCTGGATCCTCACGTGGAAGCCCGGTCGCGACTCGCCGGGCGGCGCCTCGTGTACCCAGTACTGGTGCCACATGGCCGCCACCCAGAAGATCCCCAGGATGGCCACCACGATGGCGAAAGCGCGCCCTCCGGAACCGGCGAACCCCCACCCCCCCATGTAGGTGAGGGCCACGCCGAGGGTCAGCATGAGCACCAGCGAGGACCGGGGACCCATGTCTATGAAGGCGAACACCCGGTACATCTGCTTGCGGGTATCGATCGAGAGCGAGGCGTCTCTCATGCGGCTGTAGGAGATGAAGGTCCCGAAGTCCATCCCCAGCCAGGTGGCGATCAGCAGGACATGCAGCGTCTTGAGAAGTACGTAAGGCTCGAACACGTCCCCTCCCGACCGTTTCATGGGGGCTGCGCAGCACCCCGGGACTTCGCGGGAAGATAGCACCCGTGGTCTGTCTGCGGAACGGCGCTGTGTCATGCGGCGGGAGCGGCGTTGCTCGCAAGGCCCGCCGGTAAAGGCGTGCCCGCAGCGGCACCTCGAGGAGGCGGAACGCCGCGAGGAGCGTCGATGGCAAGCGTGCCACCGCAAGTTGTCCTCCACACCGGCCACAAGCCTCCAGCGGGCACGAATCGGTACTAACGTGCCAAGGTGTCACCGCCCAACCCGCCCGGCCGAAGTCGGTGGTGGGTACTCGTAGCTCTGTTCCCGGCCCTGGGGATCCCGAACCTCGACGGCACCATGGTCATCGTCGCTCTCCCGACGATAGGCCGGGAGCTCGGAGGGTCGATCTCGGACCTGCAGTGGATCACCGTCATGTTCGCTCTCGGCAATGCCACCCTGCTACCCCTCAGTGCGTCGCTCGGGGATCTGTACGGACGCCGCCGCACCATGATGCTCGGATACTGGTTGTACCTGGTAGGCACGATCGCCGCCGCGCTCACCCCGACGGTCGGGCTGCTGCTCGGCGCCAGGGCAGTGCAAGGGTTCGGAATGGCGCTGCTGTTCCCCAACGCTCTGGCCCAGATCGGCGTGGTTTTCGATGAACGCGAAAGGGGGAAGGCAGTCGGGATCTGGATCGGCCTGTCATCCGGAGCGCTGATCGCCGGCCCGCCGGCAGCGGGATGGCTGGTGGAGAACGTGGCTTGGCCCGCCATCTTCTGGGTGACGGCCTCCGTCACCGTGATCGGGGCCGCCGGGATGGTCAGGTTCGTCCCGGACGACGGGGTGAGGAGACAGGCCAGCATCGACTATCCGGGCATGGTCACCGCAACCGTAGCCCTGTTCTTCCTCACCTTCGGTTTCGTCGAGGCCGGTCGGCGCGGCCTGACCTCACCCATCGTTTGGGTCAGCGTGGCGTTGGGTCTGGTGACGGCAGCCGCATTCGTCCTGATCGAGCGCCGCTCGGATCATCCGATGGTCGACCCGGCGCTGTTCGCCAACTCCTCTTTCGGGACGGTGCTTCGGATCGGCGTGTGCGCCAACACCGCCGTCACCGGTGTGTTCTTCCTCATCGTCCTGTACCTGCAGTCCGTACTGTCGATGAGCCCATGGGCGGCCGGGGTGATCCTCGCCATCGTGTTCGTTCCGCTGACCTTCAGCCCCTACCTGGCGGGTACGGCAGGGGACCGCCTGGGGTTCGAGCGGCCGCTGATCATGGGCATGGTCCTCATGGCGACCTCGTTGGCCTGGTTCGGCCTGGTGGCAACCTCGGATTCCTCGATTGCTACGATCCTCCCTCCCCTGGCGTTCTTCGGCCTGGCCCTCGGATGGCATTTCTCGATCGAGAGCACCGCCATAGTCAGCAGCGTGCCGCCCACGTTCGCATCGGCCGGGTCGGCCTCCCTGAGTGCCGTGCGCCAGGTGGGAGCCTCGTTCTCGGTCGCTCTGTTCGGGACGTTTGCCACATTTGCCACCCAGTTCCGCTCCCGCGCGACCCTGGAACCGCTCGGCTACGACACCGACGGCGTCAGGTTCGCGAGCTTTGAGTCCTCCATGCCGGAAGAGATCGAAGCTGTGATCCGGGCTGCTTCCGGGGAAGCGTTCGGTGACCTCATGATCCTGGCCGCCATCGTCTTCGGACTAGGCGTGCTGGTGGGGCTGCCCTTGCTCCGCAGGTCCTAGGTGTCTGACACTAGGTGCTAGGTGCCGTTAGTTGACTACTGACTACTACTCAGGCAGGTGTTCGCGAACCAGGGAGGCCATCTCGTCGGGGTGGCGATGGAAGATGTCCATGTCCATGTGGGGCAGGTCGACGTAGACCGTGCCGGGTGGGAGTTTGTCCCGCATGTACCTGGTCTGAACGATCAGGTCGTCGTGGGGGGCGAAGACCACCAGCGGAGCGGGCAACTCGTCGAGTCTCTGCTGCATCGGCCAGTTGACCACCGCCCGGTAGGCGACATGCGCCCGATCACCCACCAGCAACTCTTCCACGGTGAGGCTCTGCAGGTGTTGCAGGTCGTAGGGCGGGTCTCGCCACACGAGCCGGGCCCGCCAGTACTCGAGAAGATGTGATCCATCCTCAACCGGCCTGGCGCGAGGCTCCGCATAGAGGGAGGCGATCTCGGCCGCCTCCGCCTCGTTGAACACGGGGACCGCCACTACCGCCACGCGGTTCACCCGATCCGGCCACCCGATCCCGATCGCGACCGCCTCCATGGAACCGGTGTGGATACCGAGGACATCGAAGGTCTCCCAGCCTGCATCCTCCACCACCGCCATCGTGGCCTCCGCGTAGGTCTCGATGGTCGGCTCGTCGGGTCCAGGATCCGAGAACCCGTAGCCGAGCCGGTCCGGCGCCATGGTCGGCCGGGCGGAGCGCTCCATCAGAGGCTCGTACATGAGGCCGCTGCGCGGCGACTGGTGGAGCAGCAGGAGCGGACGTCCGTCGCCGCTCGATGCTCTGGCGTGCATCTGTCCGTACGGCGTGTCGACGATGCTGCGGCGGATCGTTCCCATTGGTGCCGGAAGGTACTACGGCTGCCCTAGGATTCCCCAATGACCAACCTCTGGACTGTCGAGAATCTGGGCGAGGGAACCTATGTGTTCCGCTGGAGGCCGGGGTTCTACGCCAGCATCTTCGCCGTGACCGGTTCGGGGGTAGTCGCCACCGATCCCATCGACGAGACGGCGGCGGCTTCTTATCGGGAGGCGATCGCCTCGGTCACCTCCGAACCAGTCCGATGGATCCTCTACAGCCATGACCACCGGGACCACATAACCGGCGCCCGTGCGCTCTCCCCGGACGCCGACGTGATCGCCCACCATTCAGTCGGGCCGTGGCTGGCCGCCCGAGCCGATCGGAACATAGCCGCGCCGACCCGCCACCTGGGCGATGAGGAGACTCTGGAGTTCGGGCGGTACAGCATCGAACTCCACCACTACGGGCCGAACCACTCTCGCACCAACTCTGCGTTCGTCTTCCCTGCAGGCACCGGCCCCATGCTCCTGTTCGTGGACCTGGTGGAGCCCGGGGTCGCACCTTACCGAGAACTGCCCGACACCGACATCATCGGGAGCATCAGGAGCCTGCGGGCCGCATCGGAACTGGAGTGCCGCACTGTCATGGGTGGGCATCGGGGACCGGGGGATCCCGCCTGGGTGACCGGTTACCTTGCCTACTTCGAGGAGCTCGTCGAGCGAACGGAAGCAGCCTTCCGTCGTGGCGGCGGCCAGAATCCCCTGCCGGGCGAGGATGGCATCGCCATGACCGAACGGTTCCGGGACGAAGTGTGCCGGGCGGTTACCGAAGAACTGCGCCCCGGTTACGGATCCTGGCGGGGCTTCGACGCCTGGGTACCCAAGAATGTGGACCGCGTACTGGGGTACGTGATCACCGGTAACTGAGCAGGACTCATAGAGGGAGAAAGGAACCCGCATGACCCGACCCCATATCGACTTCATCCACATCGACGACATCGACTGGGTAGAACTCGCCCTGCCCGGCGGGACCAAGCCCACCCGCATGAAGCCTCTCAGCCGCGACCCCGACACCGGGGGCGTGACGGCGATCGTGGAGTTCCCACCGGGCTTCGAGCGACGCGAGACCGGCTACAACGAGTCGGACGAGGACCTGTTCTTCCTCGAGGGTGAGATGACGTGGGGCGATCTCACCTACCGGCCGTGGCACTACGCATTCCACCCGGCGGGGAAGCTGCGCGAACGGATCCATACCACCGACGGCACGCTGGTCTTCGCTTCGTTCACGAAAGCACCGCATTGGAATCCCTCCGACAAACCGGGACCCATGTTCCGGCCCGAGCGGGATGTTCCCTGCGTGGACAGCCTGGCGGTCACCTGGGAATCTCCCCGGTTCGACGACTTCCCCGGGGGCGCGGCCCGCAAGCCGCTGCGCAACGACCCCGAGGCTCGGCAAGGCGCCTCCATAAACGGGTTGCTGCCCCAGTGGATCAGCCCGTTCACCGAGTGGCACACCTTCTCGGAGGAGGTGTACATCCTGGAAGGGACCATCGACACCACCTTCGGGAAGATGACCGAGGGCGCCTACCTGGCCCATCCCCCGGAGGACGTGCACGGACCCATGCATTCGGTCGACGGGTGCATGTTCTTCGTGATCGTGCGGGGACCCATCGGCAACACCTATGACCCGGTGGACGGATACGAACTCCCACCCCTCTGAGTAGGGCGGTCCGGCTCGACCCGCATCGCATCGAGAGGAGGAACAGGGGTTCGTTTCGTTAGTCTTCTGCCGACAGTTGTGAGGTGATATGGCAATCCTTCCACGAGGTGCGGACCTCAACATCGCCAACGGTATCCGCGAGTTCGCGATCGCCACTCCCGGCGCGACGGCCGTGATCGACGGTGCCCGGACGCAGACCTACGCGGAACTCGACGACCGGTCCAACCGGGTCGCCAATGTCCTGCTCGCCGCCGGTCTGCAGCCGGGTGACCACGTAGGGTTCCTGAGCGGCAACCGGCTCGAGTACTGCGAGGTCGCGGCCGGGATCGCCAAGGCCGGGATGGTCATGATCCCGCTGAACCCCAAATCGCCCGCCCCGGAGATCGACTTCATCTTCGACCACTCCGATGCCAGGGCGCTCATCCTCGATGACTCGCTTGCCGCAGGCGCAACAGCTGCGATCGAGTCAAACGAGCCGACGATCGTGCTGTCCATTGGGGGAAATGAAGCAGGAGCCGGCTACGAGGCCGCTCTCGAGGGTGCCCGGGGTACCGATCCACGCATCCGGGTGGAGGAGACCGACCCGTTCGCCATCGCCTACACCTCCGGCACGACCGGCAACCCGAAGGGTGTGGTCATCAGCCACCGATCGAGGACGCTCACCTTCTACGCCACCGCCCTGGAGTGGGGTCTCGGACCGGGTAGGCGAACCATCGCCGTGGCCCCGATGTACCACGGGGCCGGGTTCGCGTTCGCTTACGCCGCGGTCCACACCGGCGGGACGGTCTCGATGCTGAGGGCCTTCAGCCCCGACGGCCTGCTGGCAAAGATCGAACGTGACCGGCCGCACACGGTGTTTCTCGTACCGACCCATGCCGTTCTGGTCCGCTCCCTGGGTGAGGACACCATTCGCAGCTTCGATGTCTCCGCCCTGGAGGTCATCTACTTCAACGCCGCCCCTCTCCCCCAGTCCCTCAAGGAATGGGTGCACGGGATGTTCCCCCATGTCGGCCTTCACGAACTCTACGGCTCGACCGAGGCCGCCATCGTCACCAACCTCCGCCCGGCCGACATCATGCGCAAGGAGCGTTGCGTGGGACCTGCCTGGTTCATGACCGAGGTGAGGGTCGTCGACGACGATGGCAACCGCATCCGGCCCGGTGAGATCGGTGAGCTGTTCTCGAGGTCCCCTTACCTGATGAACGGGTACTACAAGAACCCGGAGGCCACCGTCGAGTCGACCACCGAGGACGGTTTCTTCTCGGCCGGCGACCTCGCCATGGTCGACGACGAGAACTACCACTACATCGTCGACCGGAAGAAGGACCTGATCATCTCGGGCGGCGCCAACATCTATCCCCGCGATGTCGAGGAGGTACTGGTGAGGCACCCCTCGGTACAGGATGTCGCCGTCATCGGCCTACCGTCGGAGAAGTGGGGGGAACAGGTCACCGCGGTGGTCGTCACGAGAGGGGACCAACCGCTGCCGGTGGATCAACTAGACGAGCTGTGCCGCTCACAACTAGCCCGCTACAAGGTCCCTCGGCGCTACGAGACCGTCGACGTACTCCCCCGCAACGCCGGCATGAAAGTGCTCAAACGCGACCTCCGGGAGCGCTTCTCCTCCTGAGCTGTGTAGCAGGGGCTACCACAACTGATGGGAAGACATTCGGATAGACAGCTAACGTTAACTCCCGTATACTGGATTATCACACGATCTATGTCGAAAGTAACGGAAGGTGGGGTATGGTGGCCGTTACCGAGTCTCTGGTGGATGCGAAGGACGAAGCGCGTCAGGCAGAGGTACGAAGCGACCTCTCCGAAGCATTGCGGGGCGTCGAGCGCACCATCTTCCGCCAGACCAAGTGGCTTGCTGGTCTCCTCTTAGACACCCCAGGAGCGTAAATGTCAAGCTGCGGCCCGGTTGATGAGGGTTCGG
>JAPPFW010000078.1 GCA_028821575.1 bacterium
GTTGTCGTAGTTCGTGAACCCGTGAGCGACCCGTGAAGACGGCTCCGAACACGTCCGGTTCGTACGTTGGGGACCGCAATGCGCAGCCACCGGCGCGTACTCCGGGCTCTGACCAGGGGCTTTACCTCGGCACACGGGCCGTTGCAGACGACCCCCACCAGCAACCACCAAACCCTAACCAGGAGACCCCGTTCGCCACCCGCCCCCGCGCCGGCCCCACAAACCACAGCGACCGTTACCCCGGGGGGCGGTGGGACCGCGCCCAGTGGTCAGGAACACACCCACCCCGTGTAACACCGACCCATACCGCGACGATCACAACCCACCCTGATGGAAGCAAGTCTCCCGAACCGGTCCGGGCAACCTGGACGAACGCGATCATTCTGGGGGCCTGTTGGCCGGTGGCCAGGGGGAAACGATTCGATGGTCGTGTTGACCGGGAAAGCGCTGACCGGGGTTCTACCCCGCGGGGAACCGGAAGGTGAGAACGAGGAAGGTGAAGGCGTCGGCGCTGTTGGCCTGTGTGCTCAGGCTGCGTGCGTGGGAGGTGTCTGAGGTGGACGGTAGGGGGTGGTGACAGGTGTAAACGCGGGTGTTTACGGATGTAAACGCGGAAGTGTGGGGAGTCTGTTTCAACCTGGGTTGAGGCGGGGGGTACGTTTGCATTAAAATGCGGACACGGGTAAACACCCGTCTTACGGTGGTCCCTAGGACGGGTTCTTTAGAGGGTCGAGGGTGGCTACGCTCGACGACTGAATGCCGACGATTCTTCTGCACGGTGACCCGCGTGGCTGGGGTACCAACAACCGGCCAACGAAGCAACCGCTTGTCAACGCTTCAGCCGAGGCATGGGCACGGATCGCCACACCGATCGAGCTACGTGCAGCGTTCGCCGTGCGGTTCCTATGGCCGGATCCGCAGAGGCCGGACCACTGGGGGAGCAATCGGGTGATCGACACGGACGGGACAGCGACGGTGGCCAAGGCCGTCCTAGACGGTGCGGTTCGCGCCGGGATCATCGAGGACGACGGGTACCGCCAGATCGAGAGGGTGACGCTGTGGGCACCGTTGCTGGTCAGCGCAGGGTGCGGCTTGGTCGCCTCGTTCGGACCTGTCGGGTCGCCGCCGGTCGCGAGCGGCCGGTTTCCCGAGCGTGACTATGCCCGGCGGAGCCACGGCAGCCCCACCGCCTACAAGGCTGGCTGCAGATGCGGCGAGTGTGTCCGCGGTGATGAACGACGCAGGACGGCGAGAGCGGCGGCGAAGAGGAAGCAGCGTGAAGCGGCCCGCGGCGAGCGACTAGCCCGCCTCCTCGATGAGGTTGGGCACGGTAATCCTCGGAGCTTCCGGGCGGGGTGTCGATGCGCCGCTTGTGTCGCTGTCGGGCCACGGGCACCCATAGAGCACGGCACCAAGTCCGGCTACTACTCGCATGGGTGCCGTTGCGACCTGTGCCGCGGTGCCTATCGGGACTACTATCTGGCTACCCGATCATCGACCCGAGAGTACCGGGCCCGGGTCTAGACGAATCGTCAACACCGGCGACCTCGGCGACAGGCCCGGTTGGCTGTGTTGGTGACAGAACGTCAACTATCTCCACAACGGGCTACACCGGATGGAGCAGCCTATGAGAGCGACGACACGGCTGCAGCCCTGTCACGGCCAAGGCAACCTGCGACCACCCGGCAGGGCAGCGAAGCCCGTGTCCTCCCCGGACCGATACTGCAGCATTGATGCCGACCTTCGGCGCAGCCGCCCGCCTGCCGGTCAGAGCGACCGACCCCCGGGGATCGTTGCGACACCGATCCGATGTCAGAGAACGGCGCGTACCAGACAACCGAACCCCTTTGCCGGTGGGTAGCCGGGTGTCGGCGTCGAAGAGCAACCAGCGAGAGACAATGTCGCTGTATCTAGGGGGTGTTTACCTGTGTCCGCATTTTAATGCAAACGTACCCCCGCCTCAACCCGGGTTGAAACAGACTCCCACACCCGCCCGCGTATACAGCGGTAAACATCCGCGTTGACACCTGTCACCACCCCCAACCGTTCACCTCAGACCCCTCCTGCGCACACATCAGGGGCTCACAGCCACCACTTCGGAAACGCTCCTTCACCTTCCTCGTTCCTCACCCCACCAGTCCCCCCACCCGGAGTAATCCCGCTCAGTCATCTAACGGATTCAACACAACCGAAACGTCTACCCGGGCGGGCACAAAGGCTGACAAGCACCCAGCAGGCACCGCGAATGACGGCTACTCACGCGCCGAGGGGTATCGGTCGTAGTGGCTCGAGGGCCAGCCGCGGACGGATCTCGATTGCCGCTCAGGGTTCTGTGGTGGTGGGTCATGCCGGTAAAGGTGGGCAGTCCCGGTTTTCCTGACGGATCGTCAGCGCCGGGGCCGTGTGACAGAGCAAAACCTCTGGCCAGAGCCCGGAGTACGCGTGGGAGTACGCCGCCGGTACGCGGTGTACGGCTATGTTCCCTTAACTGATCGGCCCTTCTGTGCCACGGTGATGGCGATCAGGGGGATTCCCCGGAGCCGATCAGCAGTGGCGATGCGGCCTGAGGGTGTTGGCGGTGGCGGGTGAGGGTCCGTGACCCGGCCAGGTTCCAGCCGATACGGCACCTGGTGTTGATATGACCTCGTCGGCGGCGGTGCTGACCCTGGCGGAACGCTGCGGAGGTGGCGACACCGGTGGCCTATGTGACCGGGTTGACGCTGCGCCGAGCTGCGGACCTTTACGCGGGTGCGGCCAAGACCGACGCCGGGGACGCCCAGGTGTTGGCTGACTTCGCTTGGCGTAACGCTGATCGCTTGACGTGGACGACTGTCACCGATGAGTTGTTGGCCCGGCTGCGGATCCTCAACGGTCGGAACACAGACCTGGCCGCTGACGCGACTCGGGCTGCGAACCGCCTTGTGACGCTCTGTTAGCCGTGTCTCCGGCTCTGGAGCGTGCCGTGGGGGAACGCCTGATGTCGACGCCTGGTCTCAGAGCTGCGCTTGCGACCTGGCCTACCACCACGGCGTTGCGAACGGCCGGCTAAACCCGCGTCCAGACGCTGATCTCCCGATGCTCCAAGCGCACCGACCCCACACTCACCGCCCAGATCTGGGCTGCGCTCAGGGCACAGACCGTCACGGTGGTAGCGGAGGCGACTTGGGCCGAGACGATCGGTGATCTCGCCGACGACCTGGGCCGGATCATCGCCCGCCGCCAGCGGCTCGAAGCCGACATCGAGGAGGCCTTCCTGGAGCATCCGCTCAGAACAAGTCCGAGGCTGCATGTGCGGATTCGGGCCCCGGAGCGGAGCGGGAACCCTCGCTGAGATCGGCGACCCGCACCGTTTCGCTAACCCGGGCCGGGTAGCCGTCTACGCCGGGCTAGCACCCGCCGATTCGGCAATCAGGCCGCAGCCACACCACCGGACGATCACGAGGCCGCAGCCACCGCCTCCACAACATCATGCTGATGGCCGCGTTCGTCGCTACCCAACACGACCCAGATGCCCAGGTTCGCGGCCTCGTATCGGTCACTCCCCCGTGAAATCCGAAGAGCCTGTGTTTACCCTTACCGGATGTTGGCCTATCTCCTTGGCCCGGTACCATCGGCGAACCGCTTGTCCCTGTTTGTGGTGGCTGTTCTCTTCGTCATGCTCGCGCCCGCACCACAAGCTGGGGCTCAGAGTGGTTTCTACCGGGATGTCTCCGAGGGCGTGCACTACTCGGAGCCGGTTGCGGAACTTCAAGCAATGGGGGTGTTCGACGGTACCGCCTGTGGAGAGGGCCTGTTTTGCCCTGACGAGCCGGTTCTCCGCTGGCAGATGGCTGTGTGGATTGTGCGTGTCGTGGACGGCGCCGATCCTGAACAAGCGCCTGAACCTCGCTTCGGCGACGTTGACGCGGGACATTGGTGGGCGGCCCACACGGAACGGATGTTCCAACTTGGTATTACGACAGGCTGCGGCGACGGGGACCGGTTCTGCCCTTACGACCCGGTCAAACGCTCCCACATGGCAACGTTTGTCGCCCGCGCGTTCGATCTGGCACCAGGCTCACACCCAGGCTTCGACGATGTGACACTCGACGACTGGTATCACGATTCCGTCATTGCTCTCGCTCGGGCAGGCATCACTCAAGGATGCGATAGCTACGATCTCTTTTGCCCATCCCGGCTTACGCTCAGAGGGCAGATGGCCACCTTCCTTCATCGGGCTATCCATCGAGATGAAACAGGCGCCGTCTCATGCGACTTCGCAGACCATGCCGACCGGGTCACAAGGGCCGTTTTCCAGGTGCACGGGGATGGGCTAGGGACTGCGTTCAGAGTCGGTTACGGTTACAGCGACAACGATAAACGGCTCGGGTCGGGTGAGTGGTGGGAGGAGTGGCTAACCGCCGCTCACGTGGTTGGTGGCCGCCGCCAAGTTACCCTCACGAACGGCACCATCTCCTTAGACGCCTGGGTGGTAGGAACCGACAGCGCTACCGACGTTGCCCTGCTCAGGGCAAAGGGCTACGGAGTGTCGCATCTCCGGTTCGGCAAAGCGACCTTTTTGAAGCCTGGTGCCGATCTATACGCAATCGGCTATCCCCTCCATACTGCCTCACAGCCTACGGTTTCTAGAGGTGTCCTGTCCCGGATTGAAGAAGGTGCCTCACTAGCCCGTACCTTCGTTAGCGAAGGGACTCTCATCCTTACAGACGCACCGATCAACCCCGGAAACAGCGGAGGCCCACTCGTAGACACATGCGGAAGCGTCATCGGCATGAACGTCGCAAAAGCTACCGCCGTTGATGTCGAAGGCATCAACTGGGCTGTAGCCTCAAGCACTCTGCAGGAAAGATTATCGAGCCTACGTGAACAACACGAACCCGAGACCAGCTCCGAACCCAAATCCGTCAGTAGCGGAACCGGCTCATGGGAATACTTCAACGAGGAAAGGCTCTGGGGAGGCTACGAGGGCTATTATCTCCTTGAGGAGAGCCACCAGAGCCGTCTTTATGTCCGTTGCGCTGTCGAGGGCACGCTCTATTCACCCGAGAAGTACGACAGTGTCTTCTTTTCGACCGGAAACTTGGTCACAAACGACTACCGGAACCCCGACGCGCCCATCGCACCTGTTATCTATCGGTTCAGCGACGAGAACACCGTCACCCTAGATTCCCATTTCTCGTCAAACGAAGAACCCGAGTCTGTACTCTTCGCCTACGGGGAATTCATCAACAAGCTATCCGGCACGACGGCCGAGGCGCTTCATATCGCAGTCACTCTTGACAACGGTAACGATATCCACCTGAGTTTCGACATCACCGGCATCGACGCGGTCGTGGCCGACCTCGACTGCCTCCCATGGTAGCCAGGATAGACAGGAACGACCGTACTGACCACAACCGGCCCACCGCTTACGCCGTACGACCCGCTACCGCCCTAGCCGGTATCGGGCCCTGGCCCGAATTTGGCGGGTGTTTCGCGTTTTGCCTGGTCGGATTCCGACGGTTCTTTGAGCAAGGAGATTGTCGGGGTCGACACTCACAAGCACATCCATGTCGCGGTGGCGATCAACCAGCACGGAACCCGCCTGGGAGACCGCGCGGTGAGTGCTGACAGAGGCGGCTACGCCCAGCCGGGTGGCATGGGCCCAGGACCTGGGCCGAGTTGACCGGTTCGGGATTGAGGGCACCGGCAGCTACGGAGCTGGGCTTACCAGCTATCTGAGACGCTGCGGGCATCGAGTCGTTGAGCCGACTCCGGGGCGATCGCCGCTCGCGGCGCAGCAACGGTAAGTCAGACTCTATCGACGCTGAAGCCGCGGCTCAGTCGGCGCTTGCGGGGACCTCGACCGCGGTTCCCAAGACAGCCGATGGCCTCGTGGAGATGATCCGCCAGGTCAAAGTGGCCAGAGACACCGCCCGCAAAGGGGCTCTCCGCGAATTAGTGGGGACTGACTGATGCTAGGAGGTTCCAGTCGGGTTTGCCTGCATAGAGGAGGGCCCGGATTCGGTAGTTCGCGAAGTTCCGGAACCCGAACGCTGCCCGTTTGATCCTCTTGATGAGGTTGTTGAGGGCTTCGGTGGGTCCGTTGGTCACCTTGGAGATGTGCCAGTTCGTGATCTGGGGGCACCAGCGGGCGATGGTACGGCCCAGCTTGTTGACCTCGGGAGGGCAGGATTCGTCTTGGAGGTCGTCGGCGAGCTGCAGGGTGTATCGGAGTGCCAGGGCTGGGCTGTCGATGTCGTAGATGCCTCGGACGGTTTCCTTCGCGTGCCAGGCGGTGCGCACCTCGCCGTGTGGGTCACCAGCGTCGAGGAGGCCACGCAGTCGGGTCTGGCCCCGGTCGCTGATCCGTTCCGAAGCAGCTGTCAGGAGGCGCCTTATCCGATACAGCGGGTCACCCTTGCGTCCTCGATGCCCGAGGGTTTCGTTCTGGATTCGGCGTCGTACTTCGTCGAGTCGCTGGTTGGCGAGGCGGATCACATGGAAGGGATCGGCTACCTGCAGAGCATTCGGTAACACCCGGTCATACGCTGCGCGATACGGCCCGGACATGTCCAACACGGCCCAGCGGATCCCAGCCCGCCACTCCGCCGTTTGTGCAAGGAACCACCCAGCTGCGCTCTGCGCTGTTCTACCCGCCACTATGTCGATCAGCTGGCGGCCCCCAACATCGACCACAGACGTGCACCACACCTTGGTCCTCCAGCGGCCCTGCCGCCAGAACAGGGTCTCATCGACCCCCACAGCCTCGACTTCGCCTACCCGATCGCTATCAGCTTCCAGCAGTGCTTCGCCCCACCGGGCGACTTCGCTGTTCACCGTATGCCACGCACAACCAAGTTCCTTGGCGACCTCGCCGACAGGGCGCCCCAGACGCCCGACCCCGATGGTTGCCCACCGAGCGGCCCGAGATGTCAAAGTGGAGTCCATTCTTGTGGTGTCGTGTACGGGGGGTGAGGGTCCTTTGATTTAGGTGACCACCGCGTCAGCCTCACAGCGGTATTGGTATTGACCGTGAGGAGGAACGCGGTGGTCAACAAAAGAATGGACGAGTTGGAGTGGTTACGCAACCAGCTCGAGGTAGATGGCAACGACCTGTTGCGGGAGATGGTGCGTAGCTTCGCGCAGGGTCTCATGTCCGCAGAAGCGGACGTGGTCTGCGGAGCGCGCTGGGGGCAGCAGAGTCCGGATCGGGTGAACCGTCGGAACGGGTACCGGACCCGCCGCTGGGACACCCGGGTGGGACCGATCGAGTTGCGGATCCCCAAGCTGCGGCAGGGTTCGTACTTCCCCGAGTGGCTCCTAGACGCCGCTTACCCGCTCTGAGCGGGCGTTCGTGCAGGTCGTTGCGGAGGCGTATGTGCGGGGGATCTCTACTCGTAAGGTCGAGGGCCTGGTCGAGACGCTGGGGGTTACGTCGCTGTCCCGCTCCCAGGTATCAGAGCTCGCCCGGGAACTGGACCAGACTGTCTCCGAGTTCCGCAACCGGCCCCTCGACGCTGGCCCTTACACCTATGTGTGGGCCGATGCGCTGGTGGTCAAATGCCGCGAAGGCGGCCGGGTGGTGAACGTGGCGCTGCTACTGGCTGTCGGGATAAACAACGAGTGACATCGAGAAATACTCGGCTTAGACATCGCTACGGGCGAGGATGGGGCCGCCTGGCTCGCCTTCTGGCGCAGCCTCGTCGCACGAGGGCTACAAGGGGTCCAGCTAGGGCGTGTTCACTCTAAGTTACACTGATGTTATATCATTATCATATGGAAATAACACACGAACAATACCAACTCATAGCAGACACGTTCCCGAAGCAGCGCGGCAACGTCAAAGTATCCAACCTCGATGCCCTCAACGGCATCCTGTACGTACTGGAGCACGGCTGCAAATGGCGGGCGCTTCCCCACCGGTTCGGGAACTGGCACACCATCTACATGCGGTTTAGCCGCTGGGCGGCCAGCGGGACCCTGCAACGGTGTTCCAACGCCTACAACAAGAACAACTCATCGACCTGCAAGTGCTGGGGTTGGACAGCACAACGGTCAAGGTCCATCCCGACGCCGCTGGCGCTCTCACCAAACGAGGCCCCCAACCCATCGGACGCTCCCGAGGAGGGCTGACCACCAAGATCCACATGGTCGCCGCCGACGCCCGCACCGCCCTCGAATACGCCCTTTCCCCAGGCCAGGACCATGATGGCCCCCACGGGCGCCAGCTCCTCCGAAGGCTCGGACCCCGAAAGAAGAAAACGGAAGGGGAACAACTACGACTGTTCTTGGTAGCAGACCGCGCATACGAAGGAACCAAAACACGCCAACTAGCCCTCGAGCTGGGCTACACACCGGTCATCCCACCCAAGAACAACCGCAGACAACCCTGGACATACGACCGACAGATATACAAACGACGAAACGAGGTCGAACGGCTATTCCACCGGCTCAAAGCCTACCGGCGCATCTTCACCCGCTACGACAACTCGACGTGGTCTTCCTAGCATTCATCACCCTCGCCCTCATCCACGACACACTCAGAAGCGTGAACACGCCCTAGTTACCTCAGACGACCACGCCGGTCTCCGAGACGCAATAGCAGTCACACTGCCCGGAGCGTCCTGGCAGCGGTGCCGCACCCACTACCTGCGCAACCTGTTGACCAAAGTCCCACGCACCGCGGAGACGATGGTGGCCACCATGGTCCGCACCATCTTCGCGCAACCCGACCCAGAATCGGTCTGGGCCCAGCACCGGCGAGTGGTCGATCACCTCGCTGACATCGGGATGGACACGGCAGCTGACTACCTCGACGTAGCCGGCGCCGAGATACTCGCCTTCGCCGGGTTCCCCAAAGCCAACTGGCGGCAGATCTGGTCCAACAATCCCCAAGAACGGCTGAACAAAGAAATACGGCACCGGACCAACGTCGTGGGGATCTTCCCCACCCGAGCCTCGATCATCCGCCTCGCCGGCGCCCTCTTAGCCGAGCAACACGATGAGTGGGCCATCGCCCGCCGCTACATGAGCCTCGACAGCCTCGCCCAGGCCCGCATCCGGCTCCTCGAACCCGAACACGAACCCGCACAGCTAACCGAGGAGGTCGCACCCAGAACCCAGATCAGCTAGAACAGAACCCAACAACAGAGGCGACGCGGAACGCCTTCCTTACACCACATCCCTGGACGTGACCCGGGTAGTCCGCCGCCAAGGCCGTACGAGGCAAACTTCCTGGTCAGAGCCTGGAGTACGCGCAGCAGTACGCGCGCGTACGCGGTCCTGTGGTTAGGTCCCCCCTGCTCGGTCTGCGTGCGACGGCGGGGCTGACGAGGGGTGGGGTGTTGAGGAGGCAACCGAAACAATGGCCAAGCGCAAAAGACGGAAGAAGCGACGACGCCGCCCGAGCCGTACCCGACTTGTACCAAATCCCTGGACATGACCCACGGCTTCGGGTCTTGCTAGACCAGGCGAAGAACCGGAGAGACTTGGGTACTACGCAGTACTCGACGATCCTGCATCAATACTATTGACCAGGTGCCACAGTTTGTTCCACCATCAGCTGCGAAGTCGGCGCAGATGGGCCGGGTCCGTAAGCGTGATACCGCACCTGAGATGGCCCTCCGACGCGAACTACACCGCCGTGGTTTTCGATACCGAGTGGATCTGCCGCTGCCGAGCGTCGGTCGTGCACGACCCGACATCGTGTTCACCCGCATCAGGGTGGCCGTCTTCGTCGACGGCTGTTTCTGGCATTGCTGTCCGGAGCACCGGAGCTTCCCGACGACCAACGCCGAGTGGTGGCGTGAGAAGTTGGCGACCAATATCAGACGTGACCGCAGCATTGATCAGGACCTGGCCGACGCTGGGTGGGAGGTCATCCGCATTTGGGAGCACGAGGATGCCACGGCGGCGGCGGACGTCGTGGAGACCGTGGTTCGTCCCCGTTACACAGGACCGACAACGACGAGTGCAGCCCTCCGCTCGGATCACCCGCCCGTGTCCGGTGGAGGGTAAAGCGACCGCCGGTCTGGTTGAGCAGGCCTTGGTCGAGGATGGTCCCGCCGATTGCTTCTACGAGTCGCGGGTTCAGAGTTTCCGTTCCTGGCGAGCAATTTCGACTCCTTGTTCCGAACCAGACGCCCGCATCTCGGGAGGTCGGATGCGGAGCCCGTCTTTTTCGAGCTTCCAGGACTCGGCGGTGATCGCCAATATGAGCGTCGGTTTGTTGTCGGCCCGTCACGTCGGAGGCGCAGCCGTGGTGTCCACCTTCGGTGGGATTGCCCCATGAGGGCCGGTCTCGCGTGTGATGGTGATCCCCCGTCGTCCGGTGTCAGGGAGTCGGGCTGAGCGCGTCTACGTCCTGTTCTGAGATCCTCTGGACCAGCCTGTACACTCTGCCTGCCTTTTCGGCGCTGTCTACGTAGTCTTGGTAGGCTTGGAGGGCGTTGTCGATCAGTTGGTCGTACATCACGACCCTCGCTCGGGACGCGGCGAGCATGTCTCGGGACCGTTGCTCGCTCGTATCGGTCTCGTCCCAATCGCTCAGCCGTCTCCCGACGACAACGACTATCTCCACCGGTTCGTTACCGCGGTCGGCGGCTGCGAGCATCTTTTCAGCGGCAGTATAGTACTTGGATATTTGCTCGTTCAGGGCTGTGGTACTGATGCGCCTCTGAGCGCGTTTGAGTTCGATGATGACGTGTTTGTTCCCGGTGGTGCTGTACTTGACATCTACCCGGGCGCGCTTCTGATCTTCGGTCAGCTGGTCGCACACCTCGTCGAGTGCGGTCGTGATGCGTCGCTCCATATGCTCGGTGTGAGTCGCTCTCTCCCAGGAGGGGTCTAGTAGCCATAGGTGCTTGTACAGATGCTCCTGCATCGCCTGCTCTTTGGCGTTCTCGTCCACGAGGCCGGTCAGCTTGCGGATGATCCGTAGGCGTTCCTTAGCTATCTGGTAGTAGGCGCTGGCCTCCAGGTCGTCCAGTTGGACGAACACCTGCTGCAGGACGTCGAGGTTCTCCGTCGAGATCTCGTCAAGCCTGTGGAGCATGTTCCTCAGCTTGAGGCTCTCGAAAGCGAGGACGCCGCTCACGACGAGTTGTCGCTTGTTGGACTCGTCCTCGATCGGCAGCTCGTTGATGCGCCCGAACAGCCGCCGGGCTGCGACCTTCTGGTCGGGGTCCAGTTCTGTGAACCACTCCTGTATCCCCGGGTAGACGACGGCCTGCTTCGTCCCCTGCGACCTGCGCAGTTTGGTCCATCGACCCTGGACATGCTTCAACTCATCCCGCAGCTTGGCTTTGAGGGCCTGGTAGCGGGGGTCTTCTTCAATGAGCTTCTGCCGGCTTGTGGTGGCGATGTCCTCCGCGTCGTCCAGATCAAGGAAGTCGGCATGGATCTCGCCGAGCATGTACTTGGTGTAGAGGCCACCCTCGCCGAACTCTTCCAGGATGTCCTCTTGGGCTAGTTTGCCGCGCACGAGGACTACGAGCTTGTTGATGCTCTCGGATGTCTCGGTATCCTTGAGTTGTCCCGCCATGGAAGCCGTTCCGATCCAGCCGTCGATCACCCAGTCGGGATGCCCTTCCAACTCCCCGGAACGTTCCTCCTCGTTCTCGAGTTTGCCGGCTGTGCCGGCCACGCGGTTGCCTATGTCACCGAAGGTCCAGATGTACTGGACTTTGTCCTGGTACTCGCGGTCGGTCGCCGTTATCGGTTCTCCGTCCAGGGTGATCGCGAACCGATGTTCTGCCCCGATGATGCTGAACCGTCGGGCGAGGCGCCTCCTCAACGCTCGACCCGTCCACTGAAGTTTACGTTTCATGTTCGTGAGGGTGATACGAGTGCCTCTGTCAAGGTCGATGTCCGCGCTCGCTACAGGATCGGGCTCGTAGCTGCCTTCCCCGCCGTCTCGGATCTTGGTTTCGATGTCCTCCGCGTCCATGACGAAACCGTGCTTCTCGCCACCTGCGACGCTTTCGACGCGGACCGTTCGGGCTATTGAGAAGAGGGACAACTTCCCGATTCCCTTCCGTCCCATGACCGGCCGGTCGAACCGTGGGCTTCGGGGTGCGACCTTCCGCCGCTCGTATCCGACGTGCAAGTACTTCTGATTGGCATCCGCGATCGTCATTCCGTGCCCGTCGTCCTCGATCACGACCCGGCCCTCAGCCGCATCAATGGAGATCCGAACGTGCTTCGCGTCCGCGTCCCACGAATTGGCAACCACCTCCGAGAGAACGGCAGCCACATTCGAGTACAGCCCGAGACCCAGATGCCGGAGCACGTTCAGGCTCACGGTCATCTGATACGTGGGGTCGCCGCTCACGACTTCTCCTTCAGGTGATCCATGATCGACCTACCGATCGCCTCGCCCAGCTTCACCGGCACGGCGTTCCCGATGAGGCGAGCGACGGGTCCTATCTTCACGCTGGTCCCTTCGGGAACGAACGAGTAATCCGCCGGGAAGGTCTGAAGCAGTGCCCCCTCCCGAAGCGAAATAGCGCGATCCTGGTCGGGATGGCCGAAACGTCCGTTCCCGAAGCCGTGGAACTGGGTGGTGATAGTCGGAGCGGGACGGTCCCACTCCATCCGCCCATAGACACCCGGGTAAGTGCGGCCGCTGGGCCTGGTGTGGCAGGGGGCCCGCAGCGTCTCGTCCCAGTCCCGCCACGTTCCGCCAGCCTTCGCCTCGCGTATCCGCCGGAGGTTCTGTTCGGAGAGTCCGCTCGCCCTATGCAAAGCGTCAGAGCTGCCGGTGCCGCCCGCCGGTATCGACTCCAAGTGACCGATGGTGTCCCGCACAGTCACCCATCCGCTATCCGGGTGGGTCGGAGCAGCCAAGTCGATACGGCCCAGTTGTGAAGCCAGGAGCACCAAGCGGGACCTCGTCTGGGGGACTCCATACGCCGCGCATCGAACGACGCTGTGCGTGTACTGGTAACCGGCCTCCCGGAGAACCGACAGGAACCGCTCGAACACGGAGCGACCGGTCAGACGCGGGACATTCTCCATCGTGACCACTTCCGGCTTGAGTTCAGCGACGAGCGCGCCGAACTTGTCGACCAGTCCCCATCGTCCGCCGCCGGTGCCCCCACCTCTGGTATAGGACGAGAACGGCTGACACGGCGCGCACCCGGCAAGCACCCGCGGGTCAGCCTCCGGATACAGTGACGCAACAAACTCCGCCGACACCTCAGCGATGTCCCGTACGTGGAACCGGGCCGCTACGTTCGCTTCGAAGGGATGACGACAGACCGGATCAATATCGATTCCAGCCACGACGGTCACGCCAGCCTTCTGCAACCCGTAGGAAAGTCCTCCCGCACCACAGAAGAGATCAACTACGGCCGGATAACTAGACTCGGAGGCAGCCACCATGCCGCGTACCCTAGCCGCACCAGCGCGACGGCCGGAGCCTTAGCGGCTCTAACGACCTGCATGGGCTTCTCGGATCGGTCAGCAGATCCGAAACCAGTGAAACCAGCCGGGATTCACTTCTCAACCGGACTCCCCACCTCCGCATGCCCTGCCCGGAGAAGCCCATGCTTAGGAGCCCCATAACAGGCTCGCCGTCGCCTCGCCGGCCCCAGCTTGCGGTTGCTTCTTGGACCAACTGACCTTATGAACCGCGGGGGACCGTCAGATCGGATCGGAAGGCGCCTCGCCGAACATAGGTGGCGATGTCGGTTACGCTGAAGGGCACCTTCAAGAAGAGGACGGGCATTTGCGAACGGATCTCGTCAGCTCATAAGGCGGCCTGGACACCTGTCACAGTATCTCGGTCCGCTCGTCTTCGGGCATCCGAGCCTATCCCCTTTTCGAGATGTGTACCGACACGTGCAAAGAGCGGATGTAATAGGCAGCGAGGAGAAATCAAGTAATGCAGCGTCTACAGAATCTTATCCGAAGGATCTTCCGAGCAATCAAGCGCGGCACTGAAACAACGCGAAAGGCCGACCACACCATTGGAGAGTCATATCTTCGTAACGACCTAGTCACACACGACGATTCTCAAGCACAGATGGGCGAGCAGTGGGCACGATGGCGCGGCCCATGGCGTAGCACAGGGCATCAGCGACGGTGGTTCTACTTTCTCTGCTTCTGGGAATGGACTTGGCCACAGCGAATACTGATTCTAGGTGAAGGCGCGGCCGTGGTGTCGGCAGGTCTGTCCTTTATTGTCTCAGGGTGGCCGGTGCCTATGGCCGCACTACTAGGGTCCGCCGCCTTGCTGGTGTATGCAGCTAGAGTGGTCTTGTATGACGATGTTCTGGATCGGGCCACCGCTCACCAGGTTCGAGTAGTCCTAACAGGAATGGACTACGAAGCAAGAACAGGTGACATTCTGGCTTGGGAAGGCATCGACCGTGAGGGTGGTGTCCCCGTACATAGACGCCGTTCACAAGACGACATCCATCAGTCCTAACCACAACGGGGAATCACGAACAAGAGCCTCCCGTTCTCTCGTTGGAATGAAACCCGGCAACCACCACACTCCGGGTCCAGCGAACCGGCTCTACACGGCTAAGGGGTTTGCGGCCTCGTAATCGTTTGGTAAGGGGAGTATACCATATGATTCCACAGTGGAGTAGAAATCTTAAGCTGATAGTTATCCGGTTCGTCGCGGTCTAGTCCGGCCACCCGGGTCCTGTACCACAGGGAAGAGACTAATGGCCGTTATCGTGTCCGAGCATCGGGGTCGACATTTACAGGCGCTGTGGCCTTGTATCGAACGGCTATCCGGTCGTGATATCATTAGTAAGAAGGTCACGCCACGCCTGTCGTTGTGCGTAATCACTAGTGCTGTCTAAACGTTTACCGATTAGTCTTATAAAGGCAATACGGTGACTTTCCTCCAGCAATACAAAAGCCGTGTCTACTAAGTCTAGGATACTTATGGTGTAGACGTTCATACCCAACGTGTATTCATCCATTATCTTCTGTTCTACCTCCACTTGTTCACTTTGTCTAAGGCTTGAGGCCACGAAAACCAAACTGAACCCACGAGACTGTGACCGTTCCTTGACTTTGACAATAGATGAATGTACATCTTGAAGGGTAAGCTCTTGACTCTTGACTTCGACAACAATAAGCGGTCGGTCCTCATCGTCGAGACATGTTATATCACCAAGGGCACCTGTCACACTGTCGGACTCATAGATTCCCTGAACGGCCACCTCGGTGAAGAGCCTAAAGGCTGATCCGAGTGTTTCAAACAGTGCAGCGGCTACTACCAGCGACCGTTCCGCCTTTGTCGAACCGGTCAGGAAGTCGCTTATTAGCTGGTGTAGGCCTCGTATACTTATACGTGCGGGCACTGGGTATTGTATATTCGCCTGTAGTTCCAAACTACGACGTGCTGAGCGAAGCAGTCGGCGGAACTCACGAATGCGTACTTCTTGTGTACACTCTTCTAGTGGTGAGAGGAAGTCGTATACGCGTCGCCACTGGTCTGGTCCTCGTGCATCGGCCCGATCACGGATGAGACGCGGCACACGGGCAGCGTTGTTTATGTATGGTGATGGACTGCCTCCAAGAAAGTTTGTGCCCTCTCTTTGCTCCCATGGAACTATTACCTTGTGAGCAAAACTACGGGCATCCCAAGGTCCTCGGGAGTCAGGATCGATTTTCTGAAGAGTGAGGATATCTCGTTGGGGGTCAGCTATCTTGCCTAGCAATTGGCTGAGTACTACGTAACGTGGTGTCTTGAGATTGCTCCGAATAAGCATGTCGGCACTCGGATCGGCACCGGTATCTGGTTCTTCCAGGACCGAATGCCACTGATTAAGGAGCCACTGCTGTACTTCTTCTAGGTTCATGGAGGATCTAGAAGTTCATCCACAATGACTCTTGACGCATCTGGCGGACAGAGTGGGCAGTTTTCCGCGGTGCATCAACTCTACGCCACTGAGAATACAGTTCATTATAGAGATCCGAACAGTATCCCGAGAGAACTGCACGCCCTCGTATGGTCACTAGTAATTCGGCGAGGTCCCGATGGTCGTCATCGGACATTTCGAACCTATAGGCAGCCGTATCCCCGCGCGATGAATGCACATAAGGTGGATCAAGATAGAAGACGGTTTGTGGAGTATCGTATCGACGGATGACTTCTAGAGCACGGGCATTCTCAATCTGGACACGCTGGAAGCGTTGGGCTATTTCAGGTAGTTTGTCGATTGATCCCAACCACCGTGATACAGCGCCTGCCATCCCAGCCCGTGATGTGAGGACACAATGTGCCCACCGTCCAGTACTACTAGTCTGCGCTAGTCCCGTGCGTGTTTGTCGCGCTCGTACAAAGAAGCGACGTGCCCGTTCGAGATCGGACAGACCAGAAGCCGGTTCACACGCACGGAATAACTCTTCACGTGAGAACGGCGTTAACCCTATCGCCCTTACTAGGTTGTCAGTATCCTCGCGTAGAACCCTAAAGAAGGTGACAAGCTCCGAATCAATATCGTTATAAGTCTCCACCGGAAAGGGTGGTAGATTCAGCAGTATGACAGCAGAGCCTCCGTACACATCGCAGAAATGGGTAGCATCCCTGGGAATGTGGGGAAGAATGAAGTCTAGGTGTGTGTATTTGCCGCCGTACCATCCGAAGGCTATGAGCTTGCGGCGCCCGTTGGCAGCAATCCGTCGTCCGGTGCCTGAACTGTCGGCCATTGGCGTGGTCACGATGGTTGTACCACGTGTGGGCAGGGGTGTGCCGGGTACGCGTGCCATGTTCCTCTTCTCTTGTCTTACCCCTAACGTACTACATTCGTGAGGTGCACGCTGGTAGATCGGTCGTACCTGATCGTCAACATGAGCGTTACGTCTGCAGACCTCCCCTGTAGCCAACAGACTGCCGAGGATGCCCAGCGGCGAGCCCCGACGATCTGGAGCGGAAGCGATTGGCTGGAGCCGGTCTGGCAGCGGCCTGAGCGGCTCCATACGGTGATCCGCGGCGGTGCCTGACCGCTATCGAGTACGAACCCGTCGCCGGTGCGGCTGCGGCCTCAGACCCGAATTTGGCGGGTGTCTCGCGTTTTGCCTGGTGAGCGGGGGTGCGGTGGTGGCGTGTTTCCACTACATGGGCCTTGTGGGGGCTGGTGAGGGACCCCCATTAGGTGATGGTGGGGTTGTCCCAGGTGCGGGTGTCTGTGCCGATGGCGGTGAGGGTGTTGACGAGTTGCCCCGCATTTTCGGACTTGGACATTCAGGTGGTAGAGCACGTCGGCGACGGGTAGGGGGTTGCAGCGCCAGTTGTTGTCCATGACGTCGTGAGGAATCGGTCCGCCGCCTTCTGCGAAGCATAAGCGGCTCTCCGCGTTTCAGTGAGCTCCTATGTCAAGTTGGGGCTGTGGATAGTGTGGATAACTGCTGGAGGTGGGTCCAGATGCGGTCTGAGATACGGCGTTTGAGTATGCGTAGGGCTTCTCTCTTGGTCTTGCTGCGGGCTTGGAGCTGTTAGTAGTAGAGGCGTCCCTCGGTTCCGGGGCGGCGTATCTGGGTGATCGCTGCGATGTGGATGGCCCGGTTGAGCCGTCGGTTGCCTCCTCTGTTGAGGCGGTGGCGGACTACGCGTCCTGACGAGGCGTGGAGGGGGGCTGTGCCGTTGGCCATGGCGAATCGGGCTTTGGTCGGGTATTTGGTGGGGTCGCCGACCTGGGCGAGTATCTCAGCGGCGCCCAAGGGTCCGATTCCCCGGATGTCGGTGAGTGTGGTGCCTGATGCTTCGACGAGCTGGCCGATTTGGGCATCGAGTTCTTTGATCAGCTTGATCAGCCCCCGTATGGTGCGTACCCGCCGTCTGGCTATGTCTGCTCGGATGCTGCGGTCGGCCGATATCAGCCTCATCGCCTTGGTAAGGGCGCTGGGCAGCGTGAGGCGGGTGCGGATCGTCTGTTGGTAACCGGGGCTGATCTGGGCCAGGTCGGCGTGGAGCCGGTTGACTTCGCGGTTGAGCGACAGATCCTGTTCCCGGCGGTATAGGACCAGGTTACGTAGGTCTTCGATCACTCCCTCGGGTCTCGGCCGACCAAGGTCGTCCTCTCGTGCTCCGACCCTGGCTATCTGAAGAGCATCACCGGGGGTCGGATTCGAATTTGGCGGGTGTTTCGTGTTTTGCCTGGTCAGGAGGGTTTGGGGATGGCGTGTTTCCACTACATGGGCGGTGTTGGGGGCCGGTGTGTCGGGACGGGGTGGTGGGGTTTAGGTGATGGTGGCTTTGTCCCAGGTGCGGGTGTCTGTGCCGATGGCGGTGAGGGTTCGGGCTTGTAGCGGGCTGCGCCGGGTAGTGAGTTGGATTCGGCGGCCGTCGGTGGTGAGTTGGTGGCGGCGGATACGGTTGAGGTCGCGCAGGGCTCGGGCGGCGGTGAGGTGCTGGTTGGGGAGGTCGGGGTCGCGGATGTCGGCTTGGGTGAGGGTGTGGTTGATGAGGGTTTCGATTAGGGCGGCGTAGACGCAGACTGATGGTCCCCCGGTTTGGTGGAGTCAGCTCACTTGGATCAGTGGTGTGACAGCTAGGTTGTTTTCGTAGTGGATTCTCTCGTGCTCGATCGGGGAGCGCATCCCGAGGGCGGTGTGGCGTCGTTGCCGGTTGTGGAAG
>JAPPFW010000019.1 GCA_028821575.1 bacterium
TCACGACTTTCTTCCTCCTCAACGAGGGATTCAAGAAGCTGATCAGCTGGGTGCCACAACGCACCACCGGCAAGACGGACATCAGAAAGGTAGCCGGGGCGGCAACAGGGATTTGATCCCCGAGCCCACCGCGCGGCCAGTGCAGTCAGGAAGCCTTCCGTCCGACGCGGATCGGGACGCTGTACTCCTCTCCCTCGTCTTCGAACACAGCCAGTATCCGAAGTCGCGCACCGAGAGGTTCGAGGTACTTTCTCAAGCGGGAGAGGGTCAGATCCTGAGCATTCTCCAACTGGGAGACGGCAGCCTGGCTGATCCCCAGTTCGGTGGCAAGCCCGGACTGGGACCAGTCGAGACGCTTCCGCATCTCGTACAGGCCGATCTCAGCCAGCGTCTCCTTCCGCAGCGCGGCGAGGCGTTCCTCTGCCCCGGGCCTCGCCAAGACCTGGTCGTGCAGGTCCCTGAAGCTTTTCGTGTCCGGCATTGCTCTCGCTCCTTCCCTTTCTTGTTCTGAGTCGGTCGTTCCCTAACCCCGATTCTTCATGCACGGGGTTTGTCTGATCGAAGAAGGGGCTTCTGATCGGACTCCTGACCTGGTATAAGGGCGGACTCGACAAGCCCGTCCGAGCCGACATCCACCGTCACCCGTCGGGTGCATGCGGACCGAGCCGCGAAAACAGGCCTGAAGTGGCCTTTCCTCGGTGGGTGTGTCGGGAAACATGAAGAATCAGGGCTAATGTCTAGATCAGTACTTCGTCCCGCAGCTCCTGGAGATAGGTGTCATAGAGAAGATCCGCGGCCGGAATGGCCCACCTGTACCAGCGTTCCCACTGGCCGGTCCTGTCACCTCCGACTAGAAGGATGACCTGGCGCCTGGGGGTCGAACGCGAACAGCACGCGTAGCGACCTGCCGCCGGCGGAGGCTCTCAACTCCTTCATGTTGCTGTGACGCGAGTCGCGGATCGTGCCCACCGCTGGGCGTTTGAGCGCGGGACCGTGCTCAGCCACTAGTTGGATCCGGTCGGTGAGGGCTTCTTGCTGGCCCACAGACAGGGTGTGCCACCACTCGCCAAACTCGTCCGTGTACTCAATCTCCCACACACCGGCTAGTATAACCGATAACTTATATGAAGTGGCTGTCGTCTGCGACAATGCCGGCGTAGCTTGCCGGGAGGACGAGGCAGGGCTTCCACTTATCCTGCTCTCGGTGCGGGCCTGGCAGGATATGGCCAGACGCCGACCAGCACAATGAGCGGGGGAGGAAGCTATGTCTCAATTTGCATCCAGCGGGCGCTGCGTAATGTGCCGATGAGCCTTAGCGCAGGTCCCGTTGGCGCCGCGGGATTCAAGGCTCGGTGCCTCCAGATCATTGACCAGGTGAACGAGACCGGCGCCGAGGTGACCATCACCAAACACGGTCATCCGGTAGCGAAGTTGGTGCCGGTCACCGCCCAGGTCTCCCGGCCTCCACTGCTCGGCTCCTGCAAAGGTTCCCTCATCATCCTCGACGACGATCACCTCGTTCCCCCGACTGCCGACGAGTGGAGCTAGTGGAAGGCCAAGCAAGGGCAGGGCACCGGAGGAGTTCTCTCCGCCTGATGCTGCTGGGCACTAACGCCTTGCTGTGGATCCTGCAGCAACAACCCACGGCTCAGTTCCCAAGCTCGCGAAATGATCACCGACCGATGGTCCGTGGGATCGATAGCAGTCTCGGCCGTGACCTCCTGGGAGATAGCGATCCTGGCGGAGAGGAACAGGTTCGTACTGGGCCGTGATCCGGCCCGCCGGCGCTGGGACAGGATCGCCGACGGGCTGCGAGAGTTGCCGTTGCATGGCACCGAGGCAGTACGCGCCGTCGCGCTGGAACGCGAGGGTTTCCACAGAGACCCCACAGACCGTTCATCGTGGCGACTGCCCTACTCGGCGGTCACACCCTGCTGACCACCGACGGGGAAATCCTCGCCTGACCTGGCGAACTACACCGCGTTGACATCCGCCGCCACTTAAGACGGTAGCGATCGCTTGACAGGGCATAGAGACATCGGCTGGCCCACAGTCGCCGGTGGCACCGCGAGTGACGATCAACCAGGCTCGCCGATCAGGCTGGCCCTCATTCTCGCCCGTAGCGTGCGAACATGACGGCCACTACAACAGTTGGCGCTCGTGACACCGGTTCTGAGCGTGGCCTGAGGCAATTAGGTGTTAGCGCAGGCGCCTTGCTCGTGCCACGGTCTCGGCAGACAAACGCGGGACATCTACAGGCCATGAAAAACGCAAGCCGCTAACGCCCGGTACACCGAGTCAGCACCTTGGGTTTCGTGGCCTCCAGCACGCAATCCAGACGGCGCAGCACCGTCAACGGCAGGATCACCCGCCCGTACTCGGACTGCTTGTACACACCCCGCAGCAGGTCGGCCACCGACCAGATAAACGCACCATGGTTGTTGATCGTCTCGTCGCTCATCCCGAACCCCTGCTCACGACCGCCAAACCTAGCCGACCGGTGAGACGCCTCAGGACGACTAGAGACGAGGCTTAAGAGGTTGATCATTACGAGAGGAGCATGTCTCGGTCAACGACGATCTGTGTCCATCCTGAGCAACGGAAGCGACGGCGTCTCGAGTTACAGCGCCAGAACAGTTGAAGCCATCTAAACCAATATTGACTAACTTATATAGTGGACCTAAGATGGTCAGGATGTTGGCTGTAGGTAGGTTAATCCTGTGGCGATTCCGGCAAGCAGATATCCCGCGCTCAAGGCGCGCAAGGTTCTGAGATTGCTGGGCAAGATCGGTTATGAGACGGAACGGCAGCGGGGCTCGCACCGGAAGCTAGTTGCTCCGAGTCGGCAACCCATCGGTTTCGCCTTCCACGACGGCGTAGAAGTACCACCCCGCGCTTTACGCCACATGTTGGTTGAGCGGGCTGGCTTGACCGATGAAGAGATTGCAAGTTTATTGTGGGGTGGTCCCAAGGCAGGAGGAGGATCCTGATGCACACGGTACGGGTCTACCTGAACCGTCAAGACGGAACGACGTGGTGGGCCGAGGACGACTTGGGTTTCACGGGCGGCGCGGACCGGCTGTCCGATCTCATTGAGAAGATCCACGACTGGGCCGGATGCGAGGGGGTACTAGACGACCTCGCGGTCCGGTTGGTGAGCGACCCGCCCGAGACTCCAACCGTGAACCCGTTCTCTGTCACAGGTTTGTACGTCCCCTGGTCGGCGGGTACTGGTGGCGTCCTCCGTGTAGAGCCCGCCATGATCGCGGTATAACAAGGCACCCATGGACATTCGCGTCGCGACGATCTGCGACTTCGCCCAAGTTCGAGAGGGCCTCCTGTCAGTCCTGTCAGCCGGAATCACGCGGGTTTGGCAGACGCAGTATCCTGCCCCGCTCGGAGTGATGGTTGCCCTGATCTTCGAATTGGCTCCAGGCGGCGCGAGCATACCCCGCGAGGTGCGGTTTCGGGTGGAAAACGCAGATGGAGATCGGCTGGCCGAAGGGGTCGGCGCAATCCAAGCAAATCCGAGTCCCGAACATGATCCAGGGGAGATGCTGACGTTACCTCTGGTGGTCGACTTTCGAAGCCTGCAGCTTCCAGCCGCTGGCCGGTACCAGATTGTTATCGATCCAATGAGCGATGGTGTTGATCCCACGGTGCTCGCATTCCGTGCGGGGTTTCCAAGCGACGCGGGTGGCTCCCAGCTGTGAACAGGGCCGACTCGTTGGACACGATGGCGATTAGGGGCGCCGCCCTCGTCGGATAGTTCCTTCAACAGGCCGGAGACCGGCCGTCGCCCTCGGGCGCATCGGCTTCAGGGACGACAGGATCGAAGCGATACCTCAACCCGTTGATATGCAGGAAACCGGCACTCCCGTGGCCGTGGATGCCGCGATCTGGATCGCCCAGTAGCGGGCGTTGATTACTCCAGCCGTGGGCTCAGGCGCGCCGGTGCGGTCGGAACGGTAGGCCGACTATCTGGGCGCCGATCTCGACCATCCGGCCGTTGGCCGACCACAGCACCGAAACCTTCGCTCCCAGGTTTGCGGACTGCCTGTCGATGTGGCCGAGGCCGATGAGTTTGCCGACCGACGGTCCCCAGGTCACGCTCGTGGCATACCCCACGACGTCGCCGGAGTCGATCACCGGCAGCGGCATGTCGTGCACCCTCGGGAACATCTGCACGAGTTCGCCCCGCTCGAGCTGGTACTCGAGCATTGCCCGCCAGTCGATGGTGAGCCCGACCATGCGTCGAGGAGCGCCGCCGGCAGCCTGCTCCTCCATGAGGGCCTGCCTGCCGACGAAATCCGGCTTCTCGAAGTCGACGAAGCGCCCCAGCCGGAGTTCGAAGGGGGAGCACTCCCGCATCTGTGTCGGGTCGTCGACGGGAGGGGTGGGGTCGGGGCCGGCCCCCATGTAGTCGGCCCCGATGATGAGCAGCCCGGCTTCCACCCGGGCGATATCGATGGCGTACTCGCCGGCCGGGCGAAGGCTGTACTCCCTACCCGCCTCGACCAAGGCGTCCCACATCGGGCAGGCGCCCTCCGGCGACACCCACAACTCGTAGCCCACCTCGCCCGTGAAACCCTGACGGCTCACATCGACAGTCGCGCCACCGATCTCTGTCTTCCTGATCCGGGAGAACTTGAGGGAGGACCAGTCCTGGCCGGTTGCACGCTCCAGAACCTCGGTCGATCTGGGTCCCTGCAGGGCGAGGATGCCGATCGACGGGCTGATGTCGTCGACATCGACGTCGAGCCCGCGGGCGTTCATCATGAACCACTGTTTCTGGGGCCCGGCGACGAAGACGTACTCCTCTTCTCCGAATCGGAACACGAGGCCGTCGGCAACCATCTTGCCCTCCTCGTTGCACCACGGTGAGTACAGAATCTGGCCCACTTCCTGTGCCAGGGCGTCCCGCGTGAGGATCCGGTTAGCCAGTTGGGGAGCATCAGGGCCGGTGATGCGGGTCTTCGAAAGGGGAGACATCTCGTTGAGGGTGGCTGCTGTCCGCATCGCGGCCAGTTCCTCCCTGAAGTCGGTGTAGATGTCGGGCACTATGTACGGTGGCCACGGGAACCAGGATGATGTCTCGACGGCTGCTGCACTCCGCTTGTGGAACGGTGTCCCGACGAACCCCTCAACACCCAGATCTTCCAGCATTCGGTTTGCTCCCCGCGCGATCGTGGGCGAGTCTAGGAGGCCGGGCAGCGTGGGTGCCAGAGGTGGTGGCGGAGCTGTCAGGCTGGGTCTCGGGAATGGAAGGCGCGAGGTTTGGACTACGAGTTTCTCATCTTCAGCCGGGACGATGCGGTGGCAACGATCACCCTCGACCGTCCGGATGTGATGAATGCGCTGTCACAGCGGCTCGAGCGGGAACTTCATCACGCGCTTGACGAGACCGACAGCGATCCGACCGCCAGGGCAATAGCGCTGCGGATGGGCGTCGTGAACGAGGTGGTACCGGCCGAGGAGTTGCTGGACCGGGCACACGCTCTTGCCCGGAGGATCGCCATGGTGCCGGCGGACTCGGTGCGTCTCAACAAGGCGATCACCACCTATGGCCTTGAAGCGATGGGACTACGGAACGCCCACAATGTGATGGCGTTCCTGGCGACCATCGCACACAGCTCCGGCGACTCGCCCGAGGTCCGGCACCTCGACGAGGCGTTTCGCAGGGGAGGCATACGAGCGTTTCTCGACGCTCGCGACGGTCCGTTCCAGCCTGAACCCGTTGGGCCGAGGTCTCCCAGAGACACGTGATCCGATCGTTCGGCCGAAGCGGTGTCCATCTAGAGTACCTAGCCCTACCACGACCGAAGGACGCGGAATGATCACCAGCTTCAACCACTCTGGGATCGTGGTCCGGGATCTCGACGAGATGCTGCGGTTCTACACGGAGGATCTCGGCCTGACCGTCTTGGAACGCTATGACATGGAAGCGGGACCCGAGGGTGATCACGCCGGGATACCGAGAGCGCGCCGTGTCGAGCTCTTTCTCGGTCTCGGGGATGACGGTCACATGCTCGAACTCATCCAGTATCTGGAACCACCGTCGACCGACGGCCATGTCGAGTTGAACAAGCTGGGCGCTACCCACGTCTGCTTCCTGGTGGACGATCTCCGTAAGGCGCATGAGGTGCTGGTCGGCAAGGGGGTTGCCTTCGTCACGGATCCGATCTTTTCGAAGACACCGGATGGCGACGATTGGGGGGTCGTCTACTTCCAGGATCCGGAGGGCAACTGGCTCGAGTTCATCGAGCTGTAGGCCTACGTTCCTGAGCTGGGGTAGTTCGTCGAGCTTAGAATCGGTAGACGGGATACGAGGGAGAGCAGGTTGGTCACAGTCGACTGCCATCTTCATCTGACCGAGACGCCCAGCCAGGTTCCCGATTGGTGGATGACCGAGATCTACCGCCCCTACGGAGGAGTCTTCGGGTCGACCGACGGGGCATGGATGGTTGATCTGCTGGACCGCTCCGGTGTCGACGTCGGTCTGGTGCAGGGCGCCGACATCCGCCGTACCACGTGGCATCCGGACTTTCCCGAAGAACATGAGGTGTTCGTTCCCAACGACTACACCGCCGAGCAGGTCGCGCTGTTCCCGGATCGTCTCAAAGGGGTCGTCTGCGTCGATCCGGTCCGTGATGTTCCGGCAGCCCTGGAGGAGATCGACCGCTGCGTCCTGGAGCTTGACTTCCGCGCTGTCAAGCTGGTGGCGTCCTACCAGCACTACTCGCCGAACGACCGTCGGCTCGACCCGATCTATGAGCGGTGCATCGAACTCGACATCCCCGTACACATATTCACCGGCTGGACCCCGACCATCACCGCGAAGCTGCAACACGCGGACCCGGTGCTCATCGACGAGGTCGGTCGGCGCTTCCGCGACCTGAAACTCATCGTGGCGCTGGGCGTCCCATGGCTCGATCAGTGTGTCCTCATGGTCGCGAAGCACCCGAACTTCTACGCGGACATGTACCACTTCTCGGAACTGGGACCGGAGCCCCTCTTCCGGACTCTGGAGAAGTTCCGGTCGCTTTCCGCTCTCGACCGGGTCCTCTACGGGTCCAACAACAGCGACAAGGCACGGGTAGGCCGGGAGGAATCAACCGTCCCGGACGTGTACCGGAGTGTCAACCAAGTGGCTGCCAGAGTGGGTGCGGCACCGTTCTCGGATGACGAGATGGCGGCGATTCTGGGCGCCTCCGCAGCCCGGATCTACAAGATCCGCATGTAGCCCGGATCCGCGACAGTCCCCGTTGGCGTCCGCTCGCCGGGATGGGACCGGACATTGCTGATCCGGCCCGTCAAGATCTACGTTCTCAGAGACTTGGCAACCGGTGCTCCAAGCGAGCCTCAACCCTAGGAGTCATCCTCGGAGTCAGTTCGTGGATGCCAGGAAGTCGAAGAACCTCTCGGACCAGCGCTCGGCGGCGTCGATGTGTGGGCCATGGCCGGATCCGTCGAACATCTCCACCTCCACCCTTCCACCGTTGTCCGCGTACCGGTCCAGCACGTCTCGGATCTGGGACACCATGGGCTGGGGTGGGAAGCTGTCCTCGCCCGGCCATCCGGGGATGATCCCCATCTGACCCAGGCTGCCCATCTCCCAGAGGGAGCCGTCCGCCACCACGATGTCGTTGGACCCGTGCGTCCACAGAACGGGGGGTTTGTCCGCCATGTCCACGACGCCCGCCCAGTTGCAGTACTTGCCGGAGAGGGCGTTGAGTATCCCCCGTGTCCCCGGCGCCACGTTGGGCCAGTGGTCCGAAGGTGTCAGGTCTCCCGGGTAGCCGTCGTCGCCGGTGACGGTGAGCAGCACCTCGTCCAGCAGGATCTCCTCCCGGTCGGCCGGGAGCGTGTACTCCGACGACCAGTACGAGGAGGTCATCACGTTGCGGGGAGACACCTGGCTGTCGGCGGAGCGATCGCCCGACGCGAGCAGGGAGGTGAACTCCGGGTTACCGGTCCCGCCCCCGGTGCCCGCCCAGTCAGGCTGGCATGGTGTGCCGTCGCGGTGAGTGCCGCCGTACCCGTAGGGGGAGACGGGGTCGATGAACGTCAACGAGGCGACGGGACGGTCCATGGCGTAGGCGGCGATGGCCGCGCCTCCCGTGGACCAGCCCACCAGGTGGGGCGGCTCGTTGACGCCGATCGCTTCGAGCAGGGCCCGCGTGTCGTCGGCCCAGTCGTGGAGACCCCGGGTTGCGTCGATGGGCTTGGACTGCGACCGTCCGAAAGAACGCATGTCGGGAGCGATGAACCGGTACTGCTCGGGTGCGCCGGGCCACAGGTGTTCGTAGAAGCGTCCGGTCGACAGGTTCCCGTGGATCATCACCACCGGTGTGCCGTTCGCCGGTCCCGAGGAGTAGTAGTGAGTGCGGAGCCGGTCGGTATCGAGGGTGCCGGCTTCTACACCAGGCAGCAGGTTCATGCGGATTCTCCTCTGATCGTTGGTAGGCCAGATGACCCTAGCAACCGCTCGGATGTAGCTTCTCGATGGGTCAGGACGCACCGAGAGTGGAGTTGATGAACGCGTGCATCCGGCTGCGAGCGGCTCGGGCGTGGTCGTTGTCGAACAGATCGAAGGCGTGGATGGCGCCGGGCCAGATGTCGAGGTCCGCATGGTTTCCCGCGGCCCTCCACCGGGCGGCCATGAACGTGGAGTCGTCCAGCATCGGATCCAGGCTCCCGACGGTGAAGAGCGCCGGCGGCAGACCCTCCAGGTCGGCCTGGATCGGCGACACGTCGGGGTCGTCGAGGTTGCGGTTGCCTGTGAACTGCTCCACGAACCAGCGAACCGAGGACGTGTTGAGGATCAGGGGCCGGTCGCCGAAAGCTCGCACCGAAGGCGTGCATCGCAGGTCGTAGCAGCCGTAGGTGAGAAGCGCGGCGCGGAACGGCGCCAGACCGCGGCGGTCTCGCAGGCGGAGACAGGTGACGGCGGCGAGGTGGGCGCCGGCCGACTCCCCGCCGATGGCCACGAGTTCGTGCCCGAGTTCGGACACGCCGTTGCCGTGTAGCCAGAGCGCCGCTGTCTCGCAGTCATCCGGGGCGGCCGGGTAGGGGTCTTCAGGCGCGAAACGATACGAGGTCGAGACGACCCACAGCCCCGTGGAGTCCGCCAGCGACTCCAGCATCGGGTCGTGGTGGTGCGGCCCTCCCCACACCCAGCCGCCTCCGTGGATGTGCAGGAGTATGCCCCTCGCGCTCCGGCGGGGAGGTATCACCCGCAACCGGATCGTTCCACCCGGCCCGTCGATGGTGCGGTCCGAAGCCCGTTCGGACACGCGTCGCGGACCGAGGATCGTGAGCCCTTCCTCTCTCATCCGACGGGCTTCGGCGGCGCCGACCTTCCACGGCGGGGGAGCGTCACGGGTCAAGGCCTCGATCTCGGCGTTGAAGGCGAGCACCTCGGGGGGCGCGAAGGCCGGTAGCGCGCTCATCTCTCCCGTGCCATCTCCACGCCGGCTGTCGGCAGCGTCATCGCCCCGGCGTCCCAGCCGTCGTGGATCCAGGTGTGGTCGGGGTGGAAGTACGGGCCGCGGGCTCGTTCGTCTCCGACCGGTTCGCCGGCCAGGTAGTTGAGGAAGTACATGTTGGTTCCCGGACACGCCACCGTCGAGTGGAAACCGCGCGGGACCAGGGCTGTGTCGCCGTCTTCGCAGACCATCACCTCGTCGAAGTCGGTGTCCTCCCGCCAGTTGCGGTGCAGGGCGAACCCGGTGGCGGGCTGCAGGCGGAAGTAGTAGACCTCCTCCAGGTAGGGCGATCCGGCGTATCCATCGTGACAGTGGGGCGCCCACCCCGACCAGGTTCCCCGCGGGGCATGCCCCTCGTAGAGAATGAGGCGCTCAGCCGGTAGGGGAGCGGAGAGAATATGTGAGATCTGTCGGTAGGACGCTCCGCCTCCCCGCAGCTCGACGCGCATCTCGGCGGGTTCGAACATCCGCAACGGGAGACCACCCTCGGCCGGAGCGCCACCGATCGTGAAGGTGAAGTCGCCGTCGGCTCGTACCTCTATCGACCGTCCGGGCGGCACGTACAGTACGTGGGGTAGTTCCTCGAACACCCCGGTTCGGGCCAGATCGATGCGCTCGCGCCCGACCCGAGCCATGCCTCTTCCCGATATCGGGACCACTACTACCTCCCGATGGCCTGACTCCTCCGCGTAGCTGGTATCTGCATCGAGTTGCACGACCGCGAAGTCGAGGTAGGTCCAGCCGGCGCTCTCCGGGGTCACTTCAACCGCCTTCCCCCTGCCTCTCCGGGCCTTGAGCAAGGAACCCGACTCCCTTCCCCCGTTACGTCGGCGCATCGGACCCGCTGTCCTGTGCGTCGTCATGCATCGGGACGTTGAGCGGGTCCAGGTTCCGTACCCACAACTATCTGGTTGAAGTCGACGGCCGCACCGGTCATCATCCCCGAGTCACCCGAGGCGAGGAAGGCCACCGCCCTGGCGACTTCGGGTGTCTTGAGAAGCCTCCCGAACGGTTGCGAAGCCTCCGCCTCCTCCAGCCAGGCGGGGTTCCCGCCGTGAAACCGCTCGCGAATCCCATGCTCCGCAGGGCTGTCCATCCAGCCGATGTTCAGCGCGTTCACCCGGATTCGGTCCCAAGCCACCGAATGCGCCACATTTCGGGTCAGGACGACCAGCGCACCCTTGGTGGTCGAGTAGGCGGTGAGGTAGGGAGGACCTCCGTGGGACGCTACCGATGCGATGTTGACGATCGAACCCTCGATGCCCTCCCGCCTCATCACGCGGATGGCGCCCTGCATCAGCATGAACGGCGCCCGGACGTTCACGGCCATCAGGTGGTCGAAGAGTTCGATGTCGGTGTCCTCGATCGTCCCGCGGTGGGAATCGCCTGCGGCATTCACGAGGATGTCCAACCGGCCGAACTCCTGGTCGGTGCGAGCGATCAGATCGGATGCCGCCTCCGGTCGGGCGAGGTCGGCGGGGACGAACACGGTCCGGCACCCTGCGTCCGCCAGCCGGGCGGCGACCGCCTCGCCCCGCGCGGGGTTGCGCCCGGTCACCATCAGACCTTCCAGTCCCTCCTCGACGAAACGCTCGGCAACCGCCTCCCCGAGCCCTTGGGTGCTGCCGGTCACGAGGGCTACCTTGCCGCTGAACCGTCCCATCCTCTACCTCCTTCGGATGCAGGCCTGCGTACTGCTCATACGCCCACCCGCTGATGCTTGCGTTCTGCTTCCCATGACGCCCGGGCAACCCGGACCTGCTCCCTGTCGCTGACTTCGGGAACGCCGACCTCCCACCACGCACCGCCTTCGGTCCAGGTGTACTGGTCGATGTCCATGACGATGGCGTAACTCCGGTCGGCCGCCTTCGCCCGCCGCCACGCATCCGGAAGGTTCTCGAGACGCTCGACTCGCTCCGCGATGGCGCCCATGGCCTCCGCATGGGCGACGAAGTCCACCCGGAAGTACTCGCTGTGGCGGGCGGTCCGCAGCAGGTTGTTGAACTCGGCCCCGCCCGTACCCACCTGCAGGCGATTGATAACCGCGAAACCACCGTTGTCCATTATCATAAAGATGACCTTATGTCCGGTCATCACGGTGGAGTAGATGTCGGAGTTCATCATCAGGTACGACCCGTCACCGACCCATGCGATCACGTCACCGTCGGGCCTGGCCATCCGGGCTCCCCATGCACCGGCGATCTCGTAGCCCATGGTGGAGTAGCCGTACTCGGAGTCGAAGCTGCCCACTGACTTCGACCGCCAACCCATGGTCAACTCGCCCGGAAGGCCGCCGGCCGCCGACAGGCAGTAGTCATCGTCGTCGCACAGCCGGTTGACCACCTGGATCACCTGGGCGTAGGCAGGGGAGCCCTCGACATCGCGGGACTTCCAGGAGTCCAGGTAGCTGTGCCATGCACCGATGTGTCCCTGCGCCGCGCGTAGCCACGACTCGGGGGCCCGGTAGTCTCCGAGCAATCCGTCGAGGGCCTCGATGGAGACCTTCGCGTCGCCAACTACGGGGATCGCCAGCTGCTTGTGGGCATCCCAGCGAGCCGTGTTCACGGAGACGAAGCGGACGTCAGGATGCTTGAAGACCGCCCAGGACCCGGTCGTGAAGTCCTGGAGCCGGGTCCCCACCGCCAGAACGACATCCGCATCCTCGGCCACGGAGTTGGCAGCCGCTGACCCGGTCACCCCGATGGGACCGGCGTAGTTGGGATGATCGTGGATCAAGGTGGCCTTGCCCGCTACGGTCTCCACGACCGGGATACCGCGGCGCTCTGCGAAGGAGGTCATCGCGCCGACCGCGCCCGAGTAGTGAACCCCGCCCCCCGAGATGATCATCGGGCTGCGCGCCCGCGCCAAGGCCGAGACAGCCCGCTCGAGATCGCGGTCGTCGGGTCTGGGTCGGCGGATGTAGTGGACGGCGCGCTCGAAGAAGCGGGCAGGGAAGTCGTAAGCTTCGGCCTGGATGTCCTGGGGGAGGGCGAAGAAAGCCGGGCCCCGGCTCGCCGGGTCCATCATCACAGCCAGGGCCTGCGGCAGGGACCTCACGACCTGCTCTGGACGGGTGATGCGGTCCCAGTACCTGCTGACCGGTTTGAAGGTGTCGCACACGGTTACGGTGGGATCCTCGAACACCTCGATCTGCTGCAGTACCGGGTCGACGATCCGGTGCTGGAAGGTGTCGCCGGCGAGGATGAGGAGAGGAAGCCGGTTGGCGTGGGCAACCGCCGCGGCGGTCACCATGTTGGTGCAGCCCGGGCCGATCGACGACGTGGCGATCATGATGCGCCGGCCGCGCATGGCCTTGGCGTAGGCAACCGCTGCCAGCGCCATCGACTGTTCGTTGTGTCCGCGCCAGGTGGGAAGCCGGTCCTGAACCGGTTCCAGGGCCTCCGCCAGGCAGGTGACGTTTCCATGGCCGAAGATGCCGAAAGCGCCCGCGAAGATCGGTACCTCTTCGCCCCCTATGGCCGTGTACTGGTTCAGCAGCCACCGGACGATGGCTTGGGCGGTTGTCAGCCGGACGGTTTCCATCTGATGTCCTCCTGCCTCGGTTTCAGGTTTCTTGCGCGGTGCGGCTTCTCAATCGATGCGCAGCGACTCCACGAGCTCCCACCGGTCCGAACCCCAGGAACGTATCATCGCGGCGGCCACCGACGCGTTGGCCAGCGCGGCATCGAAGCCGGGTTCGTGCGGTCGTCCGGCCACTATTGAGCTGAGGAACTCGTAGGCCTCGAGTATCTTCAGATCCTCGAAACCGATGGAGTTACCCCCGCCCGGCACCAGGTTGGCCTGCCGGTAGAACTTGTCGCCGGCCAGGACTTCCATGAATCCATCGTCGGGTTGCTCCTCGGGTAGGTAGAGGCGGAGTTGGTTGAGCTTCTCGTGGTCCCACGAGATGGCGCCCTTCGACCCGTTGAGTTCGAAGGCCATCTGGCTCTGGGGTCCGAAGATGGAGCGGTCGGCTTCGAGGGTGCCCCGCGCTCCGTTGCCGAACTCGACCAAAGCCCCCACGTAGTCCTCGTTGGTCACCTCGCCGGTCGGGTCGTCCCGTGAGCCGCGGTCGTAATGGGTCCCCTTGCCGGGCGTAGGGAGAGGGCGTTCCCTCACGAAGGTTTCCCGGGTGGCCACCACCCGCCGGATCGGCCCGTACAGGAACTGGGCCATGTCGATGGCATGTGACATGATGTCGCTGAGCGCACCGTAGCCGGCCTTGTCACGGAGGAAACGCCAGGTCAGCAGGCCGAGCCGGTCCCGGCCGTACATGCTGAAGAAGCGGCCCCGGTAGTGGGTGGGAAGGCCGATCCGGCCGTCGTCGATCAACTGCTTGGCGTAGCGCACCAGCGGGGCCCAGCGGTAGTTGAATCCGCAGCCGGTGATCACCCCCGCCCTGCGGGCTGCTGCTTCGATGTGAGCGGTGGCCTCCGCCGAGATACCGACCGGCTTCTCGCAGAATATGTGCTTTCCGGCCGCCGCCGATGCCTCGGCCACCATCTGGTGCATGGCGTTGGGAGCGGTGATGTCGATGACGTCGATGTCGGGTTGCTCGATGAGTTCCCGCCAATCGGTCGTGCCCCGTTCGTACCCGAAGTCGTCGACTGCCTGTCTCACCCGGGCCGGGACGGTGTCGGCGACGGCGGTGAGCTGCGGTCGGAACGGCGCATCCGGGAAGTACAGCGGGATCGAGAGGTAGGAGCGCGAGTGAGCCTGGCCCATCCATCCGAATCCGACCAGGCCGATCCGCAGCCGCCTGCTCATCCCCGGCGCTCCAGCCGTGCGAACACGCGGTCCCAGGGGTCGGCATTCACGGGATGCGGGGGTCGGCGGCCGTCGATCACCATGAGCTCCTGGTCGAGGTCGATAGCATCACAACCGAACCCCGTGCGGGATACCGCCACCAGGCGCGGGGCCAGTCGAACACATCGTCTTTGTAACGGATCCTGCGGCGATGACGGCCCTGGCCGTCGCAATCCCCGCGTGGACGTTGTCGGTGCGGCTGGGTCCTAGAACTTCGACCGACGGTGGAATGTGGGGTTCGAGCGCGGGTGTAACCTTGCGCTCGAACCAGAGCAGGATCGTACCGGTGTACCGATCGCCCGTCGATGTCATCCCGGTACAGCACCTCTCCGCTGGACTCCACGGCGGGCATTTCACCCAGCAGCGCCCCGGCCCGGGTGACAACGTCGACCGTTACCACGGCCGGACTCCCCGCAGGGCACGAACCGGTTTCCTCATCTTGAAGTTCCTCCACTCCCACTGGCTAAACACTCCGACCATCTCTCGAGTCGTACCTCGGTCACCCCAGCGGCGATGCCACATCCGTGGTCACATCACCGGTAGAGGATACCGGATAGTTGATAGAAGGTGAGACCTCGACAGCGGTATGCGGCAACGGAGACCGATCAGCAGGAGGGAAGGACACCTCAAGATGTGCAGCACTAGTGCTCGCCTGGTTTTTCCTAGTGACAACCACGCCAGGCTGCCCGCGGCTCCGGTGACCGACCATCGCTTGATACGCTACTACGACCAAAAGAGGGGCAGCGGGATGGCATCGTTTGGTGTCTGGTATTCCCGGTCCTTAAGATACAACAAGTGACAGATAGGAGCGTTCCCGACCTGGCATGGTCGTACCACGGAGAGTCCGGGCCCGAGCACTGGTCGTCGTTGTCCCAATCGTTCAAGAGATGTAACGAGGGTCTACAACAGTCGCCTGTTGATATCGTAGCCATTGAGAGGGTAACAGGTGAGCGGATCGTCTTCCTCTACGACAGCAATGTAATAGCAGTCAACAACACCGGAAGAACGATATCCGTATGGTATGAACTGGGAAGTTCGATGGCCATTGGCGGCCGTGTATATGATCTCGTAACTGCTCACCATCATGCACCATCAGAGCACCTGATCGATGGTAAGCAATACGCTGCAGAGATGCATCTTGTCCACGAGAGTGCCCAAGGTGACCTAGCCGTTGTGGCGAGGCTGTTCGAATTCGGAGACAGCAATCCGTTGATAGATAGCTTTCTAGAAGGTGCGGTCTCAGGCCGGATCCTATCGGAAGCTCATTGGCCGCTACACAGCAGACTCCTACAGCCAAGGGGTGAGGAGTATTACCACTATGTTGGTTCCACTACAACTCCTCCCTGTATCGAACCGGTGGAGTGGTTGGTCATCGCAGAAACGGGTACGATTTCGGATTCCCAGTTCAAAGCCCTGCTGAGCGCAACCGGCGGTCCCAACAATCGGCCGGTTCAGGCACTTAATGGACGCACCATCACGCACGTAGTCTGAGCTAAACTAGAGGCCGAGATATCGGAACGGACCTTTCCGGTTCTGTCATGGAAACGAGGGGTTATATCTTGCACAAGCTGGCGTTACAACAGCGAATCGCCGGTGCTCCGATCACTTGGGGTGTGGATCCTTCACCGGGGTGGGGAGTCTCCATGAGTCGTGCGCGTGTCTTGGACGAGATGCAGGAGGTGGGACTGCGTGCTACCGAGCTGGGACCCGAGGGTTATCTCCCTGTGGATCCTGTCGAACTGGATCCCCTTCTCGAGGCGAGAGGGCTGCAGCTCGTAGGTGGATTCACACCGGTTCGCCTCTACCGGAAAGCAATCATGCGACGCGAGTTGGCGTCCGCGGAGCGGGCGGCCCGGACGCTCTCCGGCGCCGGGGCCCGCACCTTTGTTTTGGGACCGGCGTCGATCCATGACGGATACGACACACCGGTCGAACTGACCGATGAGGAGTGGGCTGTATTCGATGAGGGACTCCGGAGAGTCACCGATATCTGCGGAGATTACGGTCTGGTGACCGCGCTTCATCCACACTGGGCGATGGCGGTGGATCGCCCGCAACACATCGAGCGACTGCTGGAAACCTGTTCGGTCGACATATGCCTGGATACTGGTCACGTGGCGCTCAGCGGAGGAGACCCCCTGGAAGTGGCCAGGATGGCAGGTAGCAGGGTAGTACACGTGCATCTGAAGGATGTCGATGAGCATATGGCGGAACAGGTCAGGGCCGGTGAGAGGCTCTTCCGGCAGGCGGTCATCGACGGGCTGTTCAAGCCGCTCGGCGAGGGATTCGTGGATATAGCCGCGGTAGTACGGTACCTGGAGTCCAGCGGTTACCAGGGATGGTACGTCCTTGAACAGGACGTTTCCCTAACGCGTGTACCGCCGGCGGGAGAAGGACCGATAGAGAACGCCCGCACGAGCATCGACTACCTGATGGATCTCGGTATCTGACCAGCCCGCTCAGAAGGCGGAACTCCACTTGCGCCGCCTTGTGAACACAACCAACGGGGTGATCGCAATGGTGCCCGCGGTGATTGCGAAGAGCGCCATAGGACCGGCGGCTTCGTAGATGGGCGCAGCCGCAAACGCACCCACCGCCGCCAGCGTCAACCCGTATACCTCCACGAGGCCTTGCGCTTCGGCAGCCTGGCCGGGGGGACCGACCTTGGCGACCGCAGCCTGGCCGGGAAGCGTGACAAATGCCCAGCAGGCGGAGTGCAGGGCGCCGACTGCCAAGAGTGATGGCACGGCGGACACCAGCCCGTAGGCCGCCAGCAGGGGAAGTCCCAGTAGGGCAGCTGTCATCGCCAGCCGAACCGGGTTCATACGGTCGGCCAGACGGCCGCTCACCGGTGTCAACACGATGGAGGGGAGCGCGATCACGAGAAAACCGAATCCGACGACCACGGTGCGAGCGCCCAGGTCGGTCATGTAGCGGGCCCAGATGGCGTCGACGACCCCGATGTACAGCCAGTTGGATGCGGCCAGAAGCAGCCCGGACGCGAAGCCGGGAATGGCGAAGAGGTGGCGACGGTTGAGGCGGGTCCGCACCGACTTGTACTCGGCTGGTCTGACCATCTGCAGGAGAAAGACCAGCGCGCCCGCGGCCACCGCAGGGACGAGGAACGGAAAGGTGTGGTTGATCTCGTTCAACAGGCCACCCATCACCGGGCCTAGCAGGATGCCTCCGATCATTGCCACCATCACGGAGCTCAGAGCACGTCCCTGGCGGTCCGGATCCCAGCCGAGCATCACCCGGCGGGTGGGGCCCATGGCGACTCCCTCAGCGAGCCCCATCAAAGCTCTCGCAGCCACCCACTGCCAGAGAGCGGTCGCGAAGATCATCCACAGGAGAGATGCCACCAGCAGGAGGCAACCCGATGTGATCAGCAGCCTCTCCCAACCCCGGTCGGCCAGTGGAACCAACCAGAGGTTCCCGAAGAGGGTCATGGCGAACGGTATTCCCGCCAGCAGGCCCAGGGACCAGGTCGGGAAGCCGAACCGATCCTGTATGTCGGCCAGCAGCGAGAATATGACCCCTATCCCGGTTGCCAGCGTGAAGACAAAGGCCAGCAGGATCAGCCGGGGGAGGTGCGGCGGGGACTGGAACACTCCGGCAAATGTTAGCCCTGATTCTTCACGGGGTTGGCGGGTTGGGGGTGTGAGGGGGTCGGGT
>JAPPFW010000055.1 GCA_028821575.1 bacterium
GTCATATGGTTATATTATCACATGGGTGTAACTTTACGTGAACACGCCCTAGCTACCCGCGTCGGGGTGTCCTACCGGCACTGGACACAAGGCGATCACATCAGCGCTGTCTCGGTCATAGTCCTGACCTTGGAGCCGATAGTCCGGACCATCTGCCGATCTAGAACCAACATCACCGAGACACGAACGGTTGGGGGTATCTCCACCGCCCAGGTCCGGACGCTCAAGCCCCTGATAAACGACCTGGAACAGCAGATCGGCCCGACACGAACGCGGTACCTCGAAGCGTCGCTCGTCGACAGAGGATCGTTGAACCTCCGAAACAACCTCGCCCACGGACTCCTGACAGAATTCGACGAGTCCCAATACATCACACTGTTCCACCTAGCGTGCATGCTCGGAAGCATATCCTCAACAGACCGAACAAAGAACAACGGTGAGACCTAGAACCGTTCTCTGCATACCACAGTCCGGGCGACTACCGTCGGTAGCGGCTTCCGAAGCCCCGTCGCCTTGGCGCTGGAACGAAGGCAACCACGGCAGGTGGAACCCCACCGGAGACCATCTCGCTGACAGGAGAAAGTCCCGACCAGGCCACTGTGATCAACCAGCCCCGACTTCACATATCAGAGCCATCCAAGGTAAAAGAGGGTCTTCAGTGTTCAAGAGCCGGGGTAGTGGATCTCGGTGACAACGTCTGCTTCCTTGAGTTGCTGAAAGTGGTGTGCTTGTCCATCGGCGAGGAATCCATGGGCGACGCCGGCTAGCGCGTCGGGATACCACAGCAGCGGTTCGGCCTTAGTGAGCCAGTGGCAGGTGAACGTACGGATGGCACTGTCGGCATGCGAGTGGAATGGGATTCACGGTAGAACATGGTGTAGTACCAGAAGTAGTAACTACCAAGGACAAAACCCTCTGTGACCTGGGCCTATAGCCCCTATCAGGCATTTGGGGTTCAAATCCCCTCAGCTCCACTCATACCGTTCCAATTAGCTCCGTAGAGTATCTTCTAGCTGGTAGTTCCTTCCCTAGGAGCGGGATACCTTGTTCCAAGGGGCACCACGAGGTACCCCACAGTCGAAGGGCCGGTGCCCGATGGGACAACACCCGCTCCGTCGATCCCGCCCGCAACAGATCCACATGATCGAGATGGGAACCACCTGCCAGCATCGCCGACATCAACATCAACACCTTACGAGCCGAATTCGCTCTACCCATCCGACCCCCCAACCGCACCACCTGATCCACCGAATCCTCCAATCCAACCGATTCATCGACGTCCCCGCCACCAACAAACCCGCGTCGGCTACCAGCCCCGCATCATCCGAAAACCATCCGAAACCGGTCAACACTGTGCGACATCCACCCACAGGAAGTGCCTACGGACTCTGGGTCAACAGCCATTCCGGCGTACAGCTATTGTCCCATATCAGAGGCACTTTCCATGTCTATTCACCACCAGCCGCCACATCCCTATGGGTGGATCGAGGCTTAGCCAACCACCGGAACCCGAACCGTAATCCGGCGGGGCAGGCGGCCTGGGGGCCATGCTACGATCGCCCGCCGTCCGCGACGTTTTCGGCCCCCACCGGACCCAAACACCAACGGAGTACAATGAAATGAAACGACTAGCCCAGACCGTCGGAATCCTCCTCGCCGCCGCCCTCATCGGCATCGTCGGCATCATCATCACCGACCGCGAACCCAGCCGCCCATGCAGCCGCACACTCCCCGCCGGAGTCGTACTAGACCTCGCCGAACAGAGCGCCCACCGACAGCACGGCATCGAACCCGACTGGGGCTTCTACCGCTGGCTCGAACCGCTCACCGTCCAATGGGACCCCCACGGCTGGATCGTCACCGTCACCCACCGCAACGACGACACCTCACTCACAGTCGTCTACGAATACACCGTTTACGACACCTGCCGAATCGTCGAAACAGCCACCGAATGACACGGTGAGACCACACCGTGCGTGGCCGTCACCAGTCCTTCCCGACAGGAAGGCTCACGATCGTCGACGTTGCGGTTGCGAGTGCCAGTTTCAGGCTGTCTACACGATCCTCCTTCCCGGCATCGCCCCCGCAGCCCGCGCCGCTCGTTCCGAAATGACCGGTACGGTGGACATCGGACCTGAAGCCGCAACGCTTTACCGGCTCACCGGCGACAAGCATCCCGTCCACAGCGATCCCGTCGCGGCAGCCAGGGTGGGACTGGACCGGCCGATCCTGCATGGGCCAGCCACGATTGATGGGCATGACAGCCCGGGCAGTGGCGGCCTCCGTGGGCGTGCGCCTGGCTGACCTGTCCGTCGCTCGGGCGGCTTTTCCAATCCCGTCTACTCGGACATCGAGCTGCACATCGCGGCCGAGACCGACGGAAAGGAGGCGCGGGTCGAGGCGTCCGTCGATGATGCAACCGCGATGTCGGGATCGTTCACACTCTGATGAAGCTTCGGAGTCGTTCCCCGCGAAGGATAGAACTGTCTAACCAGCCAAACAGTTAGGAATCAGGGCTGACTGCCGGCGCCGTTGCGGATCGCCGCTTGGGCGGCCGCCAGGCGGGCGCCCGGTATTCGCGGGGGACTCATGGACACGTAGTCCAGGCCGACTCGGTGGCAGAAGTCGATGCTGTCCGGATCTCCTCCGTGCTCACCGCACAGTCCTAGAGTCAGGTCCGCCCGCGCCGCTTTGCCCTGTTCTGTAGCCCATCTGATCAACTGGCCGACGCCGCCTTCATCGAGTGACTGGAACGGGTTCAGCGGCAGGACCCCATCTGCCAGGTAGGTGTTGAGGAATCGAGCTTCCGCATCGTCCCGGCTCATGCCGAAGGTGGTTTGCGTGAGATCGTTGGTGCCGAACGAGAAGAACTCCGAGATGCGGGCCAATTCACCCGCCAGCAGGGCTGCTCGGGGGATCTCCACCATGTTCCCCAACTTCACCCTGCGGTCGACACCGAAGGCGGCCTGCTCTTCGGCAAGCATATCCGCCACCCTCTCCATTTCCTCCGCATCGACCACCAGGGGGACCATGATCTCCAGCACCGGGTCTCCTCCGGCTTCCACGCGGCGGCGGATGGCCTGCAGCGCGGCGCGGATCTGGACCCGGTAGAGGGAAGGACGGATGAGTCCCAACCGGACTCCGCGGAGGCCCAGCATGGGGTTGGTCTCCTCCCAGCTCCTGACAACCTCCATCATGCGTTCCACGCCGGCCGTGGACCCGCCCGTTTCCTTCAGCTCGTCGTACTGATGACGCAGATCCCAGCGATCCGGTAGGAACTCGTGGAGAGGAGGATCGAGCAACCTCACCACCACGGGTCTGCCATCCATGGCCTCCAGCAGACCTGTGAAGTCATCGGCCTGCAGTTCTTGGAGCTTGTTCAAGGCAGCCCGGGGTTCCTGGTCCATGATGATGCGCCGCACGACCGGCAACCTGTCGCCCATGAACATGTGCTCGGTCCTGGCGAGCCCGATGCCTTCGGCGCCGAGTTCGGCGGCGCGGGCGGCCTCCTCGCCGGTGTCGGCATTGGCCCAGATCCCCAGACGTCGCGTCTCGTCGGCCCACTCGAGCAGCGTGGTCAACTCTGCCGGGGGCGATGGCGCCACCAACTCCACTTCACCGATGAACACCCGACCCGTGGTTCCGTCTATGGCGATCGTCTCGCCTTCCTTCACCTGGACGCCTTCCGGTGCGGTGAAGAAGCCTTGCTCGGCGTTGATCGTCATCTCGGTGGCGCCTGTGACCGCCGGCGTGCCCATGGCCCGGGCCACCACTGCCGCGTGGCTGGTCTTACCGCCGTGGCTGGTGAGGATTCCTTCGGAGGCGAACATTCCATCTATGTCGTCGGGTGTCGTCTCCCACCGCACCAGTATCACCGGGATGCCCTCAGAGGCCCATTCGACCGCCTTGGGAACGTCGAAGACGGCCCTTCCCATAGCCGCGCCCGGAGATGCCTCCAATCCGAAGAACGCCGGGGGAGGTGACTTCTCCTCGTTGACCCCGGGAACGAGCAGCCGTTCCAACTGGGTGGGTTCTACCCTCATCAATGCGGTACTGCGGTCTATCAGGCCTTCTCCCGCCATCTCCACCGCCGTCCTCACCGCCGCCGCAGCAGAACGCTTGCCGACACGGGTCTGGAGTATCCAGAGCTTCCCCTTCTCGATGGTGAACTCGATGTCACACATGTCCGCGTACGCAGACTCCAGGGAGTCTCCCACCCCTCTCAACTCTTCGTGTGCCCTGGGGTGAACCTCGGCGAGCGATGAGATAGGGGAGGTCCGGCGAATACCAGCCACTACGTCCTCGCCCTGGGCATTGGCGAGGTAGTCCCCGAACATCTTCTTGTGGCCGGTAGCCGGATCGCGGGTGAAGTACACCCCGGTGCCGGAGTCGGTGCCGAGGTTTCCGAAGACCATCATCTGGATGTTGCAGGCCGTGCCCAGGTCATGGGGGATGTCGTTGAGGCGGCGGTAGCTGTACGCGCGCGGCGAGTTCCAAGACTCGAAGACGGCTCGTATCGATCCCCGTAACTGTTCCATGGGGGCGGCTGGAACCTCTTGGCGCTGGGCGGCGAGGATCATCCGGAATCTCCGGGCCGCCTCGACCAGGTCGGAAGTGGGAAGCCGGGAGTCCTCCGTCACGTTCCTACGGGCACGGAGGCTTGCCATCACCTCTTCGAAGTCGGCTCGTTCGGCTCCCAGCACCACATCCCCGTAGGTCTGGATCAAGCGCCGGTAGGCGTCCCAGGCGAAGCGTGTATCGCCCGACCACATCGTCAACTCGGAGACCACCGCATGGTTGGCGCCGAGGTTGAGTACCGTATCCATCATTCCCGGCATCGAGAACTCGGCCCCGGAACGGGCGGAGAGCAGGAGCGGAGCTCCTCCCATCCCTCCGAGGCGGCGCCCTGTCAGGTTCTCGATCCTCGCCAGAGCCACTTCCACTTCCGCCCAGAGCCCCGGAGGAATCCGGCCTTCCGCCAGGAAGTAGCGGCACGCGGCGGTCGTGATGGTAAAACCTGGGGGCACCGCCAAGCCCATCTCGACCATACGCGCCAACCCGGCGCCCTTGCCCCCAAGCAGAGCGTTGTCCTGGGGATCGGCCTCGTCGAAACCGAAAACGTACTTCTCGCTCACCCGACCCCTCACCGTGACGCCGACCGCATACCCCGCGCACCGGGGCATCATTGCTACCAGGCGGTTCGGAGACCGGAACGGGAAGGTCCGGGCTGATCAGCGTGCACGGACCATCCCACCACCCGCCCTGACCAGGTATCGAGGCCGCTGGTAGGGGAACCTTACCTGCCTGCGGTGTGGATGGCTCCGGCCCGATCGGTAACTCCGGGCGAACCCGGCAGCGGATGTTGCCGGATTCGCCCGGATCAGGATGCCTGCCAGAGTCTCCATACTTCGGCGGCCACCGTTTTGCGGCTTTTTCCGTCCATGGGGATGCTGAAGTGGGCGGCTTCCTCGTACAGGTGTTTGCGGGCCTCCCAGATCTCGGTGTAGCGCGCTCCCAGACTGTCATGCCCCTGTAGTAGGGGGCGGTTCCGGGTCTTGCCCTTGGCGATTAGGGACGCGATGGAGGGCTGCAGCCATACCACCAGACCGGTCTTCCTCATCAATTGGCGGCTGGTCCCGTCGAGGATGGCACCGCCGCCGGTGGCCACCACCAACCGTTGCCGGCTGGCGGCGATCCGCGCCACCTCCTCGGCTTCCATGATCCTGAAGGTGGGCTCACCCTGGCTGGCGAATATCTCGGGAATGGTCATCCCTGCCCGTTCCACGATCGCGTCGTCCACATCCACGAGCGGGTGACCGCTGCGCCGCGAGAGCTTCCGGCCGACCTTGGTCTTCCCGGAACTCATCATCCCGATCAGCCATACCTTGGGAGTCATGCTCGCGCCGCCTCTCTCGGGATCGGACAGGGCTCATCAGCCCTGGAGGCGGAGTGTCGCGATCCGGGCGAGTCGTACACTCGGTCGTGAGTCCACATCGTCAATCAACTCCGGCGTCGAACATCTGTGCGCAGTCTACGGGCGATGTGAGGCCCGTGGATTCACCGCCACTCGCGCGGGAGGTCACTGCCAGGACCCCCCGGGATGGGACGGCGAACAATCTCGTCGCACTCCGTCATCATTGTCCTGAGGCCGATAGAGTGTCCGTCGATGATGAATGTGAAGGTCTCGGGTCTTGGTTCGTGGCCGGGTGCCCGTGCGGGGACTGGCCCGGACGCGGGGCGAGGATCGGGACTCGCTCCTCCAGCGGTGGCTTTAGGTGTGGTTCGGAGGGGCGTCCGCGGTCGGGAGGCGGTCACTTGAGAGCGGTCGATCGTTGGCGGGCCGAGTTGGAGGCCTGGGTTATCCCCCAGCGTCTGCTCGACGCCGCCGAGGAATCGCCCTACGGCTGGGCGCCGTGGATATGGGCGCGCCTCTCCGCGGCTGCTCGCTCCGGAACGCCCCCGATCACGCTCGAGATAGCTGAGACCCTGCTCGGCGGGCATGGATCGGTGGTCGACGTCGGAGCCGGGAGGGGACGCGCCTCGTTGCCGCTCGCGGTGCGGGGTCACGACCTCACCGCGGTGGAGCCCGACGCCGGGATGGCCGACGGTTTCGAAGAGGAGGCGGCCCGGCTCGGTGTCTCCGCCCGGCTGGTCCGGGGACGCTGGCCGGAGGTGGCGGGGGAGGTCCCTGAGACCGATGTCGCCATGTCGGCCAATGTGGTCTATGACGTGGCGGGAATCGGTCCTTTCGTGACGGCGCTCGCCGCAGCCGCCCGCCGTGGCGTGGTGCTCGAGATGTCGGAACGGCACCCGCGAGTCGTAACGGCCCCTCTGTTCCGGGCTGTTCACGGTGTCGACCGTCCCGGTGGCCCGTCGGTTGACGATCTGGTGGCGGTGATCACCGAGGAGCTTGGTATCCTGCCCAACGTCGAGCGGTGGGAACGGCCCACGAGCCTCTGGTTCCAGAACTGGGATGAGATCCTGGCCTTTTACGGGCGACGGGTGACCCTGCCGATCGCCCGGCGTCAAGAGTTGCGACCACTCTTGGAGCCGAAGGTCACTGAAAGGGACGGCCGCCTGTACGTCGGGGACAGGGTGGGAAGATACTGCACAGTGTGGTGGCACACCGATCAATAGGCCCGCTAAAACGGTGCACGGTCCCGTCGCAAGAGCGGCAGCCCGCCGTGTGCCGGGCCTCCCTCGGTGGCCATCGAATTCCGTGAATGGCACGAAGCAAGCCTGCACCGAGGAGGAGTACGTGACAGGTGACCGACACTTCTATGTCGAGCGGTTCGGTACGGTCAGGTTGAGTTCGTACCGTATCGAACAATCGCCCTTTGCCGACCGTTACGTGACCGACCGGACGGTTTTCGGCCTTTACTGCGGGCGCCTCTATCCGCTCAAGACGGCTAGGGATGAGGACCCTGTCGCGAGTTATTGGAAACTACGCCGTGGTGTCCTAATGTACGACGTTCCTGAAAAACCGCTCGAGATCATCGGTCCAGATGCCGTGACACTGCTCGAGAGGGTTCTTACCTGTAGAGTAGAGACACTCCCCGTAGGCCGTGCTCGCTACGGTATCGCCTGCAATGATGACGGGACCGTTCTGATGGACGGTGTGTTGATGTGCCTTGGAAGAGACCGGTACTGGTATGTCAAGGCGAACGGCGAATTCACGAGTTGGCTCAAGGCTCACTCCATGGGGCTAGATGTGGAGGTAACTGACCCCTATTCGAGAGTCTTACAGATCCAAGGCCCGAAGTCTCTGCACGTACTTGACGCAGCCATTGGCGGTGGATTACCGGTCGCTTTCAAGTACTTTCACGCTGGCTTCTTTGACGTGTGCGGTCAGAGACTGTGGGTCTCTCGGACGGGTTGGACGGGCGAGGTAGGGATAGAGATCTACTGCAACAGCGGCCCGGAGCCGACCGATCACAGCACCCTGTGGGATGATCTATTGGAGTGCGGTGAGCCCTTCGGCATGGAGTTCAGTTCGGCTTCATCGATGGGAGTCAGGCGGATAGAGGCCGGGATCCTCGACAACGGCACCGACATCGAGCCCGACCTGACCCCGTTCGGGGCTGGTCTCGGGCAATTCGTCCGGCTCGACAAGGCAGGATTCATCGGCCGGGGCGCATTGCAGGATGCCGATCGCCGCCAGTTGCTGTACGGCCTGCTCTGTCCTACCGCGGCGCCTGACGCCGGTATGGAGGTGAGTGCCGGGAACGGCCGGGTCGGGCACGTGACGATCGGGACTTGGTCGCCGGCCCTGGAGACGGGGGTCGGCTACGTTCGCTTCGCCAGGCCGCTGCCGGGCGACGACTGGCTCGGCAAGACCGTGCTGCTGCACGACCGTCATGGAGTCTCCCACGAGGCGACCGTCGACACGCTGCCGTTCGTGGACAAGGAGAAGCGGCTACCTCGCGCCGTGTGGGGTGCTTGATCGGACTGCGAACCCGCGTGCCGCAGGGAAGGGTCAGCGGCCCTCCGCCACGAGTGCAGGGTTGTAGGGCTCGATCATGATGCACTCGCCCGGGCACTCCTCCGCTGACTCGATGACGTCCTCCATGAGGCTGTCGGGCACTCTGGCCACACCGCGGGACCCCTCCGGCCCGTGGCCGTCGCCGGCGGCGTCGTCGAAGACGATGCTGGAGCCGAAGTGTCTGGCCTCCTCTTTCACCACCCACAGCCCGTCGTCGCGTCCTTCGAACACGTCTGGTGCGATCTCCTCACAGATGCCATCACCGGTGCACAAGTCTTGATCGATCCAAACCATCATCTTGTAGCCGGCCATGTTCCACTGACTCCTTCGGCTTCTGGTTGGCCCCCATTATGACCGCGGGCGGGAGGGAACCACAATCAATCGGATTGTTCCCGACACTCTGCTGCTCCATCCCGAGGGTACCAGTGATGGCTACCTAACCGCCACATTCAGGGGACGTGCTCGCGCCGGCGTCCGGTATCAGTGCGGCGGTGGCAACCCGATCGCTGTCTAGACTCACTGGTCCTGTCAGAGAGGGGAAAGCCCTTGACAATCGGTCTCATGGGCTTCGGCCGGATCGGCCGCAACATCTTCCGCCAACTCGCCGCCGACGGTGGGACCGGCGTCCGGGCCATCGTCGACATTGCGGACCGTGAGGCCCTGGCGTACCTGCTCAAGTATGACTCGATCTACGGCCCATTCCCGGAGCCGGTATCGCTCGATGGCGACGTGCTGGTGGTGGGGGAGCGCCGGATCCCTCTAATCCAGGCCACCGAGCCCGGCGAGGTGGACTGGGGAGTACTCGGTGTGGAGATCGTGGTCCAGGCCACCGGCAAGTATCGCAGCGCCCAATGGTGTTCCCGGCATCTGGAGTCGGGCGCCCGGAGGGTCATCCTGGCGTCGACGACGGAGCAACCGGGCGATCTCCCGCTCCTTCTGAGCGGTGTCACCGACGGGATCCTGGAGTATGACCCCCCGGTGGTGGCCATGGGGTCGAATACCTCCAACGCCATGGCGCCGCTGGTCGAGACGCTCGATCGCTACTTCGGGATCGACCGGATGTTCTTCACGACGGTCCACGCCTATACGAACCGGGCCCGTCTCGGCGACGTTCCGGCGGGGGGCTTCCGAACCAGCCGGGCGGCCGGGGAGAACATCATTCCTGCAGGCAGCAACTCGGCCGAGATCCTGCTAGGGGTGTTCCCGCATTTGGCCGGCCGACTCTCGTCCAAGGCCCTCAACGTTCCGGTGGACGACGGATCGACCGTGGATGTGGTGACCCGGTTGCGAAACCCCGCCACCGTTGAGCAGGTGAACGAGGTGGTGCGCAAGGCCTGCGTGACCGGCTACCCGGACGTGTTCGGATACACCGACGATCCGATCGTGTCCAGCGATGTTCGCGGTTCCCCCTACTCCGGAATCTTCGACACTAGGGCAACGATGGTGATCGGGGGGAACCTGCTCAAAGCGGTCGTCTGGTTCGATACCGGTTGGGGCTACGCAGCCCGCATCGTCGAGTTGCTGGGCCATTACCGGCGGCAGGGGGTGCTGGTGTGACCGTAAGGGTCGCCATCAACGGCTTCGGTCGTATCGGAAGAGCGGTGCTGCGGATCATCCTCGAGCGGCCCGACTCTCCCATCGAGGTTGTGGCGATCAACGATCTGGCCGACGATGGCGTTCTCGCCTACCTGCTGCGGCGTGACTCCGTCATGGGGACACTCGACCGGCGGGTGACGGTCGGGGAAGGCACCATGACGGTGGGGGGGCACCACATCCGGATGCTGCAGGAACCGTGTCCCGCAGACCTCCCCTGGCAGGACATCGGGGTGGACGTGGTGGTCGAATCGACTGGTGCGTTCCGTACCCGTGACCTGCTGGAACAGCACATCGAGGCGGGGGCTGGCACGGTCCTGCTAACGGTGCCCGCCAAGGACGAAATCGACTGCACTGTCGTTCTGGGGGTCAACGACAGCGAGTTGGCTGCTTCGGATCGAATCGTCTCCAACGCTTCGTGCACGACCAACTGCCTGGCGCCGGTGGCCAAGGTTCTGCACGACAACTTCGGCATCGTGCAGGGGGTGATGACCACCGTGCACGCGTACACCAACGACCAGCGGTTGGCGGACGTACCACATCGGGACCTGCGCAGGTCCCGTGCCGCGACCGAGAACATAATCCCGACCTCGACCGGGGCGGCCAAGGCGGTCGGGAAGGTCTTGCCACAACTGGCGGGAAGGCTCGACGGGATGGCGATGCGGGTGCCGGTGCCGGACGGATCGCTTGTGGACCTGGTGGTGGAACTCGAGAAGCCTGCCGGCGTCGAGCAGATCAATCGGGCGATGCGTCGTGCTTCACGCGGCCCGATGCGCGCCGTCCTGCAGTTCTCGGAGGAGCCGTTGGTGTCGTCGGACATCATCGGCAACCTCCATTCGAGCGTCTTCGATGCGGAGGGCACGGAGATGCTGGGGGACCGTTTCGCCAAGGTGGTCGCCTGGTACGACAACGAGTGGGGATACTCCAACCGGGTAGTCGACCTCATCGAGCTATTGGGAACGATGCGGGTGGTGGGTTAGGCGAGCCCGTGTTGCTTCCGGGCCGCCTCTCCTCTCCATACGGTCGTGCGGTCCTGGCTCGGGTCCCTGGCCTGATGCTCGGGCTCGTTCTGTTCGGGGCCGGGATAGCCCTGAAGCTCCGTTCGGGTTTGGGGTTGTCGCCGTGGGATGCCTTCCATCAGGGGGTTTCCATCCACGTGCCGCTCTCTATCGGCACTGTGACAATCCTGGTCAGCGGGTTGGTTCTCCTGGCATGGATCCCGTTGAGGCAGCGTGTGGGCGTGGGGACCGTGCTCAATGCCGTTACGGTAGGGCTCACCATCGACATCACGCTCCGGCTCGTCGCCGCGACTGGATCCACCCTGGTCAGCTGGGTCTACTTGTTGGGGTCGGTTGGCCTCATAGGTCTTGGTTCGGGGCTCTACATAGGTGCGCGCCTCGGGCCCGGTCCCAGGGACGGGGTGATGACCGGCCTGGCCGCCCGAGGACTCTCGATCCGCCTAGCGCGGACCATCATCGAGGGCACGGTGCTGGTGGCGGGATGGATGTTGGGCGGTGCGATCGGGATCGGTACGGTTGTGTTTGCGGTGTTGATAGGGCCCCTCGTCCAGTTCTTCTTACGAAGACTCGACCGTGGGCCGATAACGGTCAGTGCGTCCCCACCGCGCCGGACCCGGAGGGCCACCTAGATGGTCCCGCCCGTACGGATGCGGTCCCGGTGAGCGGTCTGACGATCCTGGCCGCGACGACCGGGTGCACGGGGATCCCCGGTAGCCTTCCGGCGGCTCCCACGGCGTGCCACGGTGGGCAGTCATGCCTGTAGCAGGGATCGATGAGCGAGCTGTCAGCATGTGGATGTCAGCCAATGTGGAGGGTGCTGAGCCGCCCTTCGTCTTCCGGCCGATCCCGGGCGGCAACTCCAACCTCACCTACCGGGTACGCGGCAGCAACGGGCGGGAGTTCGCCCTGCGGAGACCACCGATGGGGCGAATCTTGGAAAGCGCCCATGACATGGCCAGGGAGTACCGGCTGATCTCCGCCCTCCAGGGATCCCGGGTGCCGGTTCCTCCCGCGCTCGGGCTGTGCTCCGACCCGGGCGTGAACGAGGCCCCGTTCTATGTGATGGGATTCGTGGACGGGGTGGTGCTGCACGATCGTGACGCAGGCGGCCTCATCCCTCCGGACGACCGCCCGTCCGTCGCTAACTCGGCGGTGAGGGTGTTGGCGAACCTCCACCTGCTGGATCCTGACGAGATCGGACTCGGGGACCTGGGCCGCCGGGAGGGCTATCTCCAGCGCCAACTGTATCGGTGGGCCCGCCAGCTCGAGGCTTCAAAGCAGCGCGACCTCCCCGCGATGGATCGGGCGCGGGGTCTTCTCGAGGACCGTGTTCCTCGCCAAGAACGAGCCTCCGTGGTCCACGGCGACTACCGCCTGGGCAACCTGATAGTGGATGGCGGAAAGGTGCGCGCGGTGGTGGACTGGGAACTCTGCACCCTGGGGGATCCCCTTGCCGATCTCGGCTATCTGGCGCTCGACTGGATCGGTCCCGACGAACCGTCGTTGTGGCGCTCCTCTGCCATCCAGGCGGGGGGGTTCCCGCGCCGCGACGACATGGTGGCCATGTACATGCGTCTCACCGGGGCTGACGTTTCCCGCATTCGCTATTACGAGGCGTTCCAGTCGTGGCGCCTGGCGGCCATCCTCGAAGGTGTGTACGCCCGCTACCTCCACGGAGCGATGGCGAACATCGCCGAGGTCGACCTCGGTGAACTTGCCCGTTCGGTGGAACGCCTCGCCGATCACGCTCTGGAACAGTTGGGTGTCGGGTGTTAGGTGTTGGGTGTTTGGCGTCGGTGGGCAGTGGTCCGTGAGTCGTGGTTCATCGGGTACCTGACCACTTGAAACGGGACTATCCGCCAGCTGACGAGACTCAAGTGGCATCGACCACCCGGCCGCCCTGCCCAGGTCGTCCCTAGCGCCCAAGACCTAGCGCGCTAGGACCTGCGCATCCACCATCCACCATCCACCATCCACCAACTACCCTGGTCCGGTGCTTCGCTTCAGGCTGTTCGGATTCCCGATCGGGATCCACTTCAGCTTCCTGCTCCTCCTCGTCCTGTTCATCGACTCGGGGCTCAGCGGCGTCGCCGTCGTCCTATGGGCCGTCGCAATCCTTGTCTCGGTCATACTGCACGAGTTGGGCCATGCCGCCACGGTGCGCCGGTTCGGGGGTCGTGTCGAGGGCATCACCGTCTATGCGCTCGGCGGTGCAACCGTCTGGCGGGAAAGTGGCCGGCGGATGCGTCCCTGGAAGCACTTCGTCGTGGCCGCAGCCGGTTCCGGGGTCGGTCTCTTCGCAGGTCTGGGGCTCTACTTATTCGTCCGGGCAGGCGGGATGGGCGAGGCGGCGAGCCTCATCATCGACGCCCCCTGGCGTGTTCATCTCCGGCTTGCGGACCTGCACGGCGAGTACCTGACCTTCGTCGTGGGGGCGTTCATCTGGGTATCCGTCGTCTGGGGGTTGGTCAACTGGCTGCCCGTAGGGGGTCTTGACGGATCGAAGATGCTGCGGGTCGTCCTCATCAGGATTCTCGGTCCCAGCGGCGATCTGCACGCCCGCATTATCGGCCTGATCGTGGGCGTGGCAGCGGCCGCGTGGTTCTGGCAGAGGGGTCTGATCCTAGGGGCAGTGCTCATCCTGGTCTTCGCCGGGTCAGATCTGGTTGCCTACCGCCGATCTCGCGGGAGTGTCTAGGGTCAGTTGTCAGCGCGCACCTGGCACGCGGCGCCCGGTACCTGGACCATCTCCGGTATCGTGATGGCACTCGACACTCCTTGACCACGACAACGGAACTCGAGAAAGGTCCATGTTGCCTCGGGAATCAGTTGCTCCCACCGACCCCACTCCATGCGTCCCGGGTGAGACCGACGTTGCGGTGATCGGGGGCGGCGTCATCGGGCTGTGCGTTGCCTACGAACTGGTGCAGATGGGCCGCGAGGTGGTGGTTATCGACAAGGGTCCCGTCGCTCGTGGCAGCGCGGTAGGTAATGCCGGCTTTATCGTTCCCAGCCACGTGATCCCGATGGCGGCACCTGGGGTCATGCCCGGTGTGATCAAAGGGATCCTGCGCCGGACCGGACCGGTGACCGCCCGGCCGAGTCTTGATCCCGACTACCTGAGATGGATCCTGCGGTTCGCACTCAACTGCACCCGGGATGCTGCTCACCGGGGTGCGGTCACGCTGGCTGCCCTCGGCTTCCTGAGCGCGGAGTTGGCGGTGGAGTTGATTGCCAAGGAGGGGATCGAGTGCGGCTACAGGCCGGAAGGACTTCTCCATGTCTACGGTGACGCTCGGGCGCTCGAGGCTGCGAAACACGAGGCGGCCGAGATGCAGCGTTACGGCGTGGAGGTCGAGATGTACGACCGGGCCACGATCCGGGAAGTCGAGCCGTCACTCAACGATGAGGTGATCGGGGGCTTCCTGTGCGTGGACGATGGCGGCCTCGACCCCGCCGGGTTCCTGGCGGGCCTGGCCGAGGTCATCGCCGGTCGGGGCGTGGGTCTGGCTTCTCACGCCGAACTGCTGGGATTCCGCACCTCGGGATGCAAGGTCGTCGAGTTGACAACCTCGAGAGGCACCCTGGTGGCCGACCAGGTGGTCCTCGCGGCCGGCGCCTGGACGAAGAGGATCTCTGCGCTCCTGGGGGAGTCCATCCCGGTGCAGCCCGGAAAGGGTTACAGCATGACGGTGGACAGACCTCGCACCGGCCCTCGTCTGAACCTCCTGATCGGCGACCGGTGGGTGGCGGTCAACCCTATGGGTGACAAGATGAGAATGAGCGGGTGGCTCGAGTTGGGACGCCTCGACACCAGACCGTCGCTCCGCCGGTTGGCACACGTCGAGGCCAACGTCCGGGCGAGGGTGAACCTTGACCCCGATCTGACCGTTCGGGAGCGTTGGGCGGGTCTGCGGCCGGTCACTCCCGATGGCATTCCGATCGTTGGCCCCGCACGCCGGTGGGAAAACGTCACCTACGCGACCGGTCATGGAAAGGTGGGTCTGTCGCTCGGGCCTGTCACGGGCCGGTTGGTCGCCCAGATGCTGTGTGGAGTACCTACAGACCTCGACGTGGGCCACCTGTCTCCGGCTCGGTTCTGGTAAACGAGGCGGGCGCGTCCTCCACCAGCGAACCCTGAGCCTCCCTCTCCGGATCCGGCCACCAATGCCGCAGAGCCGACATACCGACACCAGCGGTCGCTTCGTTCGACGAACCGATTGGGTGAGATCGCGATAAGTAATCGTTAGTTAACACTTTATAGGTGTGCAGTAGTCCATAACCTGACCGGGGAACGCCTCCCGTCGACCCGTTCCCGAGAGGTTGGAAGATGGCCCGTCCAGTCGAGAAAGCCCTGATCGCCGTCGTCTTGGCAGGCATCGGCGTGGCCGCGATCCTGCTCTGGCAGGCAGTGCGCTCGCCGGAGTCCCCGGAGACCGCCGCGCCGACTCCCGATGCCACAAGCGAAGCGACCTTGACTCGGATAGCGGCGGCGGAGCCAGCACCGTCGACCAGTCCGAGTCGTACTCCCACCAGCGATTCCGGCGCCGACTTGCTCGGTACCGGCGCCACCGCGGTCGCGCCCGCGCCCGGTGGTTCCAACTCCACCAGAGCCTCCGGGCCGAGCGCGCCGGTGTCCACGTCGCAGCCAACCACGACCGGGCCGCCGTCCACCGAAAGCCTCCCGGAGATCACGGAGTTGGCTTCTACGACGGAGGCTTCTATGGCCGCTCCGCCCACAACGGACGCTCCTTCGACGACCACGGCCCGGCAGACCTCCTCGTCGTCGACCACGGCTCAGCCGGCTGCCTCGTCCTCGACCACCCGGGTGCCCGCTGCCTCGTCTTCGACTACGGCCCCGCCGGCCACGTCGTCGTCGACCACCATCGCGCCTACGACGTCATCATCGACCACCGTCGCGCCTACAACTTCCCCACCGACGACCCTGGCGGAGACATCGCAACGCTGCGCCTCGGTGGAGGAGGTCTGGAAATGGGACGGTCATCCCGTGGAGGATGCCTGCACCCTGGCGGAGGTGAAGAGGGTGATGCGGTGGGCCTGGCTCGGCACGGACGAGCAGCGCCGTTCCGCCATCCGCAACAGCCACCTGCTCGATGAGGTCTTCTCAGCCTTGGAGGAGGTTGGACAGAAGCTCGGTGCCGGTGTCTTCCACTCCGAGACTCGGGGAGAGTGGGACATCCGGTTCAGGAACATCCGTTGGCACGGCGGTCCCCATTTCGACCGGGCGGTGATCGCGGTCGACCACAGCTTCAGCCATCCCGACTATGCATCTGCTGGATGGCGGACGGTCACCCTCGTCCAGATCGACGGCGACTGGAAGCTTTCCTACCGGGAGGGCTTCTGCCGGATGGTCGAACCCGAGGTGGAGTACCACGCACTTGAGGCCCGGTGTCCTCCAGACCCGAATCCCGAGATCAACGAGCATGAGTATCCCGACGCCATTCCGGTCCCCCGCCCCTGACGATGTCGAATGCTGGAAGTGTTTCTGGACGTTTCTGTCGTCAGCACATCTTGGCGACTGGCGGATGGTTGGCCGTGGGCGGTCTGCTGTTCGTGGCTGCTCTCTGGGCGTCGGAACCAGGTGGAGCTGACCCGCCCGCATCGTCGTGGAATCCGGGAAGCACGGTTACCACCTGGGACTGGGAGCGCCACTGGAACTACTGGATGCGGTGGGTGTGTAGCGAAAAGGGCTATCTTCCAGGCGTCCCCGTGCTCAAGTGCATCCGCTGGTCCCAAGATGGACCGGAATGGAAGCCGTGTGGTTCCGAGATCCGGCCTCCCGACCCGGACAGGATCAACAGTTGCGGCATCGGGCAGGCAGGTGGGCACGAGCCGCATGGCGACGACGTGAACGAGAAGTACACGTATCTGGGTAAGCACGAGGACCGGACCGGTCCCACCTATCCGGTCTGCGAAGGCGACCCGGACCTTCCCGCCGACACCGGCCCGAACAACTGCGGCACCTGGGTCACCACTCCTCACGACCACTGTCCCGGCGACGACGATGCCCACCCTCCCGACTGTCCCACTTCGACTCCCGAGCCGACCACCAGCGAGAGTTCGTCTTCGACCACGAGCCCGCCCGTCATCACCAGGCCACCGACCACCGCCGGTCCTCCCACCACCGTGTCCGACGATCCCTGGGCGTGTTTCGAGCCCGAGACGTACGAGGCCTTGGACGACGCAATGGATGACCAGCGGGCACCGGGCCTGGGGCTGCGGCCGGGCGCGCACGGCTACGTGGGTGTCCCCATGGAGTCCTCCTACACCGCTGACAACAGGGACAGCTTCACGGTCCGGGTCGGATCGGAGCGGGTGTACGTGAGGATGTGGGTGAGTTGGGTCTCCTGGATCTTCACCGACCTGGGGACGCTCGACGGGGTCGAACTGGGACGCCGTGCCTTCCACAGGCATGCACCGCGGTACAGGGACGCCCGGTCTCTGAGAAGAACGGTGGCAGTGACCATCGGCGGCGAGGACGTGGTCTACCGCAGGTCCTCGTTTCGGAGCGGGTACCCGGAGGGCTACCCGGTAACGCTGCGGGTGACCTGGACGGCCGAGTGTCGCCAGCGAGGCGTAGCCGGCTGGACTGAGATAGATGAGGCGGATCGCATCTACCGCCACGACTACAAGGTCTACGCCATCCGCAGCCGACCCGACTAGGGCGTGTTCACTCTAAATTACACTAATGTGATATCATTATCATATGGA
>JAPPFW010000051.1 GCA_028821575.1 bacterium
CAGCGAACCAACCACCCCCACCAAACCCCTCCAACCCGCCAAACTCGGGTCTGACGGAAAGCAACTCACCTACACCACCACGAGCGACATGGTCAAGGTCTACACCGTCTGATCGGCTAGAACATTTCGGCGGCTCGTTGGTGCCTGTTTCCGTCGGCGGTGCCTCGATGACGAGCGAAGGTACCGTGAGCGGCTGGCTACCGGGGGATCACCGGGAGGGTGAGACGGCTTCTGAGCCTTGCCGGGAAGTCCTCGGTCCTCTGGGCATCGACGAAGCCATACAGCGTCACTCGTTCGACTCCCTCACCCAAAAGGCCACAGTTCGTTTTTGGGAGTTCACGCTCCATCCGCAGCCGGGCACTCTCCCGCTCGAGTTCCTGGAGCCGTTCCCGCTCATCGGAAGTGAGACCCTCCCGCTCATCCCGGTTGATCTCGTCCTGGCGTACCTAGTTCCCAAGGGTCGAGTCATAGACACCTAACTCTGCGGCGAACAGCCGTATCGGCTTGCCCGAGCTACGGACGATCTCCACCGCGTCTCGTTTGAACTCATCCGAGAACTTCCGTCTCGGTCGTTGTCCTCCCAACAGGACTCCTTCCCAAAGCGCAATCCCATTGTCGGAGACAAAACGCGCTCATTGTGGGCATGTCCGGCCACCGACAGGTCCCGGGGACCGCTCTGGTCCCGACGGCGCGAACGTGACCCTCCAACCGCTAGAGAGGGACATGGGGTTCAATACAGCGATGCCGACCCGTTCGCAGTGGGCCCGGAACAGAACCATACCCCGTACACGAAAATCACTCCATGCTCTATATCAGGTTGTTCCCGTCGGCGGGTATCACCCGGCTGGAACCTAGAAGGTTGAGTACCATTCTAATGCGGCTATAACAGCGATAATGGCCAAGGCTATGTATAGCATGGGCGTGATTACCGAAACCACTATACCGGCTATGGCTAGCTTGCGATATCTGGGAGCCTGGTTCTTGGCGAGCAAAGATAGGACTAGCCCTGTAACCCACAGTATTGCCGCGACCAGCAGCAGCAAACCGATGAGATCGGCATCTATCAGCAAAGGTAGCGCCGGGATTAGTGCAACACATAGGGAGCAGACGAATCCGGCAATCGCCATACGGTCCCTGGATGTGACGGGCTCGCCTCCGGAGGTTACGTCGGGCATGTCACGACTGGGTTTCTAGCCTCTGTCCGAGACGGAGGATCCCTGAGATCTAGGCATGAGAAGCTACTTCCCGGCGTTTGCCGGTGTCGGCTTGTCGCATCTAATTGCCCCTCCTACCCGTTACGAGTCGGCCAGTAGTGTAGCGGATGCGAATGGTTACACCAGCCCGGTGGACTAACGTACATGCCTGCCGTGCGGGCGGCCCGGTGAAGCGTGTGATCGCAGAGTTGGCTGTGACTGGATACCATTACGAAAGGGGATTATATACGTGAGTGCCCAAACGCTAGGCGGTGCCACCGTTGTCGCGTCGTAGGCGGTCTAGGGCTTCGTGGCCGTCCCAGGTGATGCGTTCGATTCCGTTGAACATGCGCTTGCCCTCGTAGATGCCGACGCTTCCGGCGACTAGGTATCCGGCCTCATCGCAGAGCCCGACGTGGTAGTGGACCACCTCGGGCGCGTAGCCCTCTATGTCCGGTACTTGGATGGGGCCGTTGGTGTGCCGCTCAACGTGGCAGAGGATGCGATAGATGAGCTTGAAATCTCGCTTCATGGGCAGGATATTAGCTGTTTTGACTTGCCTATTCTGACGTTGGGCACTATACTATCATTATTCGGGAAGGGAGAAGTGGGATGGCTCAGAACGCACCGGGACGGCACGACAGGGAGGGCCTGTCGCTGGTGGAAGTCATGCGGATGTTCCCCACAGACGACGCGGCGGAGGCTTGGATCGCGGGGATTCGCTGGCCGGACGGCCCCCGTTGCCCGCACTGCGATTCCGACAATGTTCTGTCGGGCGCGGCGCATAAGACAATGCCGTACCGTTGCCGGGTCAAGGAATGCCGGAAGCGGTTCTCGGTGCGGGTCGGGACCGTCCTGCAGGATTCCAAGCTGGGCTATCAGACGTGGGCGCTGGCCGTGTATCTGATGACCACCGAGTTGAAGGGGCGGGCCTCGATGAAGCTCCACCGTGACCTTGGGATCACTCAGAAGTCGGCGTGGCATCTGGCTCACCGTATCCGGGAGGCGTGGGATACGGTTCAGGCCGCCTATACCGGCCCGGTCGAAGTTGACGAAACGTTCATCGGCGGCAAAGAGCGCAACAAGCACGCCAGCAAACGACTCAACGCTGGCCGCGGCACGGTGGGCAAGACGGCGGTGGTCGGTGCCCGTGATCGGGGAAGCCGGAAGGTGGCCGCCCGAGTCGTGCCCAATACCCAGGCAGCGACGCTCCAGGGCTTCGTGGAAGAGCGTAGGGTGCCGAATGCTCCGGTGTACACGGATGGAGCTACCGCCTACGACGGGCTTCCTAACCGCGAGAAGGTGGCTCACAGCGTCGGCGAGTATGTCCGCGGTGAGGCTCACACGAACGGGATGGAGAGCTTCTGGTCTATGCTCAAGCGTGGCTATCACGGCACGTACCATCGCATGTCCGCAAAGCATCTGCAGCGCTATGTCAACGAGTTCTGCGGACGTCACAACGTGCGGGATTTGGACACGGTGGATCAGATGGTCGCCGTGTTCGTCGGCCTCGTCGGGAAACGGCTCACCTACACCGACCTCACAGATGGTGCCCGCGGGGTCGCAACTTGAGGGCCGCCGAGTTCTTTGCGGGGATGGGGCTGGTAAGGGCTGGGCTAGAGCAGGTCGGTGTCCGCACTGTGTACGCCAACGACATCTGTCCGACCAAGGCAAAGCTGTACCGCTCTAATTGGGGGACGGATGCGCTAGTCCAGGACGATATCCGCAATGTCAGCGCCGCGGATATCCCTGATGTAGAGATCGCTACAGCCTCGTTCCCGTGCATCGACACGTCGGTCGCGGGGAAACGTGCCGGTTTGGAGGGGGAACAGTCTGGCCTAATCAACGAGTTCGTCCGCATCCTTACCGAATCGGGCAAGCGGATACCTAAGGCCGTGATAGTCGAGAACGTGCCCGGATTCCGCACCGTCAATGGTGGCCGTGACTTCGCTCTAGTGGTGAGCCGGTTGGAATCGCTTGGCTACTCGGTAGCCGACGTCGCGGTCGACGCGGCGGCGTTTGTGCCGCAGAGCCGTGCCCGTGTGTTTCTGCTAGGTACCCAGGGAGAGGCACCGGCAGTCCCCGATCCGCCGCGAGAGACCACTTCGTTGCGGCTCGTGGACGTAGCAAGCACCGATAGCCCGTGGTGGCCACGTCGCCGCCGCGATGATGCCCTTGCGTCGTTGTCGCCGCTGCAACGGGCACGTGTGAACCAGTGGCAGGCGGACAGCAGCGTGCGCTACTTCGGGGCCTTCCGCCGGACACGTAACGGGCGACCTGTTTGGGAGATTCGCAGCGACCAGATAGCGGGCACTCTTCGCACGCTCAGCGGCGGCTCTGCCCGCCAAGCGATAGCCCGCATAGGTGCTGGCCGGTTCGATATGCGTTGGATGGTGCTCGACGAATACGCTCGACTGCAGGGCGCGGAGGGGTTGCGTTACGACGCTGTTTCTGAACGTCAGGCCATGTACGCGCTTGGTGATGCGGTCTGCGTTCCGGTCATGAAATGGATCGGGGACAACTGGGTGAAGAGGCTCACTGCGTGAGCGCTCCGCCGGAAGTCAACGAGCTATACGCCGGGGTGAAACGCCTGTTTGATCTCACCGATGAGACGGGGCGTAGAGCCAGTGACTGTACCCGTGGCGTGTACCTGTTTGTCGACTATGACGGTGAGCCCATCTACGTCGGCCAAACCAGGGAGAAGCTCCGTTCGAGGATAGGCCGCCACCTGACCAACCAGAGAACGGATGCCGTAGCGATGCGGGTACTGGACCCGTTCGAGGTCGCCGAGGTTGAGATGTGGCCATTCTGGGAGCTAGAGGACAGACCAGTCGGTGACACCCTTCACAGAGCAGAGTTCACCGTCTACCAGCACGCCCTTACCGAGTCGAGGTTTAGCGCCGTGCTCAACGAGGGCGAGATCAGAGAGGCCGAGCTCATCCAGTTGCCGCCATCGGTGCGCGGGTCTCTGCTCCCGGCAGGTAGCCGCCGAGTCCGAGAACATCCCGATCTCCGGCTAGCGCGCAGGGCACGCACAATCAGCGACCTGGCTCGAGTTATAAGCGAGCGACAAGTACGGCCAGGCATCCGTAGAACGCTTTGGGTCCAATCCCAAAGGCTTGAACATCTAGCCCGGACACGGCTAGAGGAAGTAGAGAGGAACACATGACCAGACCAAAGCCGAAGAAACGCAGGCGTGGCCGTCCGGTCACCAAACCCATGCCCAAACCGATACCTGACACCCCCGAGAACGTGATGCGAGCGCTACTAGCCACCCCGCCCAAACGGGCCCGCTAACCCGTTTGGGCACTCACGTATATAATTCCCTTACGAAAACACGGCTTCGCCCGGGTTGTGACTTCACCCGGGCGGCGGAAACGTGGTCCCGCAGGATCATGGCTCCGGCCGCTGAGCCTGATCGGGGCCAAGGGGGAGGCTTGTGCGGCGTGCGAGATGGTCGAACCGCTCGGGCGTGTCCCAACCCACTGTCGGCCATCACCTGAAGGTTCTGCGTCGGGCCGGTCTGGTGGTGTCCGAGAAGCGTGGTCGCTGGGTCTACTACCGGACAGTTCCAGAGCGCCTGGCCGCGCTCAGCCGCACACTCCAGGCCTGACTGCCAGGCCGGGCAGAGGTCGCCATTTCAGGAGGTGGCAACTGTTTCCGGTCAGCGGGAGGCACCGTTACCATGCGCGACCGATGAAGAAACCTCCCATCCGGTATTCAGCAGCCGGGCTGCTTTCCATGGGCGTGCGGAAGAGAACCTGGCCCCGGGTATGGCGGGAGATGCCCCTGCGGAGCAGCTACGACGTCGTGGTGATCGGCGGCGGCGTGCACGGGCTGGCCACGGCCTACTACCTGGCCGCCAACCACGGCATAACCGATGTGGCCGTGCTCGAGAAGTCCTACCTGGGGAGCGGGGGATCCGGGCGCAACACGGCCATCCTGCGATCCAACTACCTCACACCCGAGGGGGTGGTCTTCTACGACCGCTCCCTGGAGCTGTACAGGAACCTGGCGACCGACCTGAACATGAACGTGATGTTCTCCCAACGAGGTCACATAACCCTCGCGCACAGTGACGCGTCGCTGCGGACCATGCACTGGAGAGCCGAGGTCAACAAGCTCCAGGGTGTCGACTCGAGCGTCATCGAACCCGCCCGCATCAAACAGTTGGCGCCGGTCCTCGACACGTCGAGCCACCCCCGCTATCCGATCCTGGGCGCCCTCTACCACCCGCCGGGAGGCATCATCCGCCACGACGCCGTGGTGTGGGGATACGCCCGCGGAGCCGACTCCCTGGGCGTGGAGATGCACCAGAAGACCGAGGTAGTCGACATACTGGTCGAGGGTGGCGACGGACCGGGGGGCAAGGGTCCCGGCGGAAGGGTCACAGGGGTCCGCACGAACCGTGGGGATGTCTCCGCCCCCGTAGTCGTTAACTGCACGGCGGGGTGGGCCACGCTGATATCGGACATGGCCGGCGTGAGGCTACCCATCAGCACCCGCCCCCTGCAGGCCGCGGTCACCGAGCCGGTCAAGGTCTTCCTCCCCGTCGTGGTCGTATCCGGGACGCTGCACGTCTACGTCAGCCAGACCGCCCGCGGCGAGCTGGTGTTCGGCGCCTCGGTAGACCCCTACAACACCTACAGCATCCGCGGGTCCCTGGACTTCACCGAGGCGACGGCGGGACACCTGCTCGAGCTCATGCCCGGAATCTCCCGCATGCGCCTGCTGCGCCAGTGGGCCGGCCTCTGCGACATGACCCCCGACTACTCGCCGGTGATGGGCTTCACCCCCGTGGAGGGGTTCCTGTGCGATGTCGGATGGGGCACGTACGGCTTCAAGGCCGGTCCCGTGTCGGGCGAGCAGATGGCCGAGGCGATCGCCACGCAGAGGACCCCGGATCTGATCGCACCCTTCTCCCTGTCGCGCTTCGAGAGTGACTCCCTCGTCGGCGAAAAGGGCGCGGCAGCGGTGGGGCACTAGTGGTCCGAGCCGTGGTTGGCGAGTTCGTGTCACACACTCGTTCTATGATGTTGGATAACCGTAAGCACCAGTGGTCCGGCTCCGGGCGTCGACCGGACCGCGCGAGGGAACATATCGTTGTGCCCGCTCTGCTCAGGGGGCCTGGGCGGGACGCGTACGACACCAAGGTGGTGGCGGCTGGGGGAGGGCCCGATGGGGGAGGTGTGCTCGGCGGTGGCGGTTTTCGCGCTTTTTCTCCGGCTCAGCACCTTTCGAGGGGGTATGCGTGCTGATCGTCCCCTGCCCCAACTGCGGCCCCCGGAACTCTGCCGACTTGCGTTACGTGGGCGAGTCCCGTCCGCGACCTGATCCCAACTCGGTTACGGCCGCCGACTGGCGCGCCTACCTGTACGAGAGGGCGAACCCCGCAGGAATGTTGCGCGAGACGTGGTACTGCCGCTCCGGCTGCCGCCGCTACTTCACGCTCGAACGCGACACCGTCAGCAACGAGTTCACCAACCCGCCGACACCCGTTGCCAAGATCGGGAAGAGACCGTGAACCGTCTCCCTCCCCAGCCCGGCGAGGTGATCGACCGCTCCGATCCCGTCGAATTCACGTGGAACGGGCAAAAGGTGTCGGGCTTCGGGGGCGATACCATCGCCTCGGCGTTGACGGCCGCCGGCGTCCGGGTCGTTTCCCGGTCGATCAAGTACCGCCGGCCTCGAGGCTACATGAGCAACGACTACTGGGACCCCAACGGGCTGGTGCAGGTGGGCGACGATCCCAACGTGCGGTCGGCCCATCGCCTGATCGAGCCGGGCATGGCAGTCACTGCCCAAAACGTCTGGCCGTCGCTGGATCGCGACCTGCGGGCGGTGACGGGGCTGGCGTCACGGTTCCTGACCGCCGGGTTCTACTACAAGACCTTCATGCGGCCGCAGTGGCTCTGGCCCACCTACGAGAAGGTGCTGTCCACGTTCTCGCCGGGGGGCAGGATCGACCTCGATACTCCCCACCGCTACCACGACAAGCGTTACACCCATCCCGACGTGGTGGTGGCAGGCGGGGGTCCGGCCGGGATGTCGGCCGCGATCGCAGCCGCAGAGGCCGGGGCGAAGGTGCTTCTCGTCGAGCATTGCCACCGTCTGGGTGGCCACCTCCTCTGGGGCGATGAACCCGACCGTGCCCTGGCCGCCGAGCTCGCCGCCCGAGTCGAAGCCGCGGGGGTCGAGGTCCTGGTCGATTCAACCGTCACCGGTCGCTACGAGGACAACTGGACCGCCATAGTCCAGCGCAACCACCCGATCGCGGTGGAGCGTCTGATCAAGGCCCGGGCCAAGGTGCTGATCGCCGCGCCGGGCCTGATCGAGCGTCCCTACGTTTTCGACGGCAACGACAAGCCGGGTGTCATGCTCTCGGGGGCAGTACGCCGTTTCGTCAACATGTACGCGGTTAGGCCGGGCAGCACCGCGGTGGTGTTCACAGCCAACCCCGACGGGGACGCCGCGGCCGCCGACCTGGAGAGGGCCGGCGCGGACGTGACACTGGTGGATGCCCGCCAGGATGAGAACATCGTCCGAGCGGTAGGAGGATCGAAGGCCGTGAGGGGTGTGGAGTTGGGCCACGGTAGGAGCTTGGGCTGCGACCTGCTGGTCACGGCGGTCGGGTGGACGGCTCCCACCTCCCTCCTGAACATGTCCGGCGACCGACCCGTGTACGACGAAGCCGCCGCCCGGTTCTTTCCCTCGGTCCCGATCGGCAACGTTCTCGCAACCGGAGGGCTGGCCGGCGACGGCAGCCTGGAGGAACTCATCGCGCACGCGGCGGCAACCGGCCGGCTGGCAGCCGCCAGGGCGCGGTCGGTGAACCACCGACTCCAGTCGGCTACGGCTCGGGCCCTGCCGGTGAACGGTGACGAACCCGAGTGGCCCCAGGACCGGCGCCGGGCCCTGCCCCGGGATCCCCATCCACCGCTCTTCCGGTCGACCACGCACGGGATGGTCGACTACTCCGAGGACGTGAGTTCCAAGGAGATGGTGGGCGCGGCGGCCGAGGGATACGACTCCGTCGAGCTCCTCAAGCGTTACACGACCGCCACGATGGGACCGAGCCAGGGCAAGCTGGAAACGGTCAACACGGTGGCCGTGCTGGCCGAGGCCCGCGGGCAGACGATCGCCGAGGTCGGCACCACCGTATGGCGTCCGCCCTACGCGCCCGTCACGATGGGAGCGCTCGGCGGGCGCATGTTCGAGCCGGTGCGGGTGTCGTCGGTCCATCCCTGGCACGAGGCCAACGGCGCCACCTTTATGCTGGCAGGCCAGTGGGTTCGGCCCGACCACTACGGAGACCCGGCCGGCGAGGTGCTCAACACCCGCCGGAACGTCGGCATCATGGACGTGACGCCGCTCGGCAAGCTCGACCTCCGGGGACCCGACGTGCCGAAGCTGCTCAGCCATCTCTACACGAACAAGTGGATGAAGCTGGCGGTCGGCTCGGTCCGCTACGGCATCATGTGCGGTGAGGATGGCGTGATCCTCGACGACGGGATCACAGGGCGGCTGGGCGATCAGCACTACATGATGACCACCACCAGTTCAGGCGCCGCGACGGTGTGGGAGTGGGCCGAGAACTGGCTCCAGACCGAGCATCCCGACTGGCAGGTACACATCACCCCGGTCACCTCCGGCTACACCAGCATCAACGTGGCGGGTCCGGAGTCACGGACCCTCATGCGCCGCCTGGTGGAGGATGCCGACCTCGACCCCGAGGCCTTCCGGTACATGCAGATGCGCACCGCGACGGTGGCCGGAGTCCGGGACTGCTTCATGTGGCGCATCGGCTTCACCGGGGAGCTCTCCTTCGAGCTCCACGTACCCGCCGGCTACGGCCTGGCAGTGTGGGAGGCGCTGCTGGAAGCCGGCGAGGATCTCGGTATCAGGCCTTTCGGTGTGGAGTGCCAGCGCATCATGCGGCTGGAGAAGGGCCACTTCATCGTGGGCCAGGACACGGACGGGCTCACCAAGGCGCCCGCCGTGGGACTGCGCCACCTCATCAAGGTGGACAAGCACGACTTCGTCGGCAAGCCCGAGTTGGCCCGGGCCTTGGAAGACACGACGGAGCCGGTCCTGGTGGCCATCCAGCCCACGGACCCGCGTATCGTGCCGGACGAGGCCGCCCAGATCGTGCGGCCCGGGACAAACCACATCATCGGCCGGATCACCTCCTCCCGCATGTCCCCGACACTCGAGCGCTCGATCTGCCTCGGCCAGGTGCTACCCGAGGTCTCGGAACCGGGTTCGGAACTGACCGTGGTCATGGTCGACGGCCGCCGCATCACCGCCCGGGTGATGGGACACCACGCCCACTTCGACCCGGAAGGAGAACGGGTCCGTGGCTGATTCCCCCGCCTTCGAGAGTCCGGTGAGCACGCCCTTCGTGTCCTATGCGGGCGTACCGATGGAGCCCGGCCAACCCGACGCGCCGCTATCCCTCTGTGACATCTCTCCGACTACGAAGATCATCGTGAGGGCGGGACCCGAAACCAATGCCAGCCGCCGCATGTCCGTCCCCTTCGGCACCAGCAGGACCGAGGCAGGCGTGCTCATCGTCGGCCAGCGACCCGACGAGTGGGTCCTCCTGGGTCGGCGAACCGCAATCGGGGGCCTGGTCGAGAGCCTGGATCGGGCGGGCCACGTCAGCGTCATCGACAGCACCCATGGCCGGGCCATGTTCCGGTTGACCGGCGCCGACGCGGCCTCGCTACTCGAGAAGCTCTGCAGCCTCGACTGGAACGACCACATGACCCCGGACGGTGCCGCCGTGTCGGGTTCGGTAGCGAAGGTGACCTGCGACCTCGTTCGCAACGACCTCGAACATACGCCCTCGTACCTGATCTCCTGCGACCGGTCGTACGGCCAGTACCTGTTCGAGGTCATCCTCGACGCCGGCCAGGAGTTCGGCATCAGCCCGCTCGGAGAGTCGATCGACTAGACGGCTGGAGTGCGATTCCAGCGGTCTTCCGTTCAGCCAATACGGGTTCTGAGTCGAGCGGGGCGCTCTACGAGGCGAATAGGTGTTCGTACTTTCTCTCGAGGCGCTGGGCGTGAAACACGCAGCTTCTTCGCATGTCGATCAGAACGACCATGGGGATCCCGTTGGTCGCGAACCCAGCGACGACGGCAATGCCCTCCCGTGGTAAGTCAGCTTGCTTGCCTACCGGGTTGGAGAGTACCCAGTAAAATGTCGTCCTCGGTGAACCTCTTCAGTGCTGACCTGAGGACCGTGGGACCCGCGACGGCGATGTCAACTGACTCCAACAGGAAGTTGGGGCCGGAGTAGGCGGGCGAGGTCATCGGGTAGACGGGATAGGATCTCCACCTGCCGTGGTGCGCCCAACTGCAAGAGGCGCCTTATCGAGACCTCGATCGGCATGTCCCGTATGTCGGCAACCTGTTTCTCGATGGGCCGCCCTAGAAAAATGGCGTCAGCCAACTCGGCCAGCCAAGCGTCCTCTTGGGGAGTGAACGGGCGCCCACGGTCGCCGTCGACCGAGAGGTCTGGATCTTCGGAAAGAGCGATGATCTCTTGGTAGTCAGCGTCAGCCACGGGCGAATAGTACCAATGTGCGCCGGCTAACAGGCGTGTAGTTCTCGGAGGGCTGTATTAGTCCGTCAGGTGCCGCCGATGGCGATGTACGGAACGGTCGAATCGGTGCTGGTGCTCCCTCGACGCCGGTCAGGAGTTCCGCATAATCCCCTTGGTGGACAGGGTCGGCTGAATACCTATTGTCTGCGCCGGTCGCCGGGGATCCAATCGGTGCCGGCGATCGGCACCTGGGCCATGGCGGCCGCCTCCACCGTGAGGGCGGCCAGGTCCTCCGGTTCGAGATTGACCACGTGCGACTTACCGCAGGCCCGGGCGAGGGTCTGGGTCTCCAGGGTGAGTACCTGCAGGTAGTTGGCGAGGCGGCGCCCTCCGATCACCGGGTCGAGGCGCGAGGTCAGGCACGGGTCCTGGGTAGATATTCCCGCCGGGTCGGTCCCATCCTGCAGGTCGTCCCAGAAACCGGCCGCCGAACCCAACTCCCGGTACTCCTCGTCGTAGGCGGGGTCGTTGTCGCCTAGGGCGATCAGCGCCGCGGTGCCGATCGAGACCGCGTCAGCCCCGAGGGCCAGGGCCTTGGCCACGTCGGCGCCGGATCGGATACCACCCGAAGCGATGAGCTTCACCGACTTGCGGTGGACGTCGAGATCCTGGAGGGCTCGCGTGGCTTCGGGGATGGCGGCGATGGTGGGGATCCCGGCATGCTCTATGAACACGTCCTGGGTGGCTGCGGTGCCGCCCTGCATGCCGTCGACCACCACCGCGTCGGCGCCTGCCTTGACCGCTAGGGCCGTGTCGTAGAAGGGCCGGGCGGCGCCGATCTTGACGAAGATCGGAACTTGCCAGTCGACGATCTCGCGCAGCTCGTGGATCTTGATCTGGAGATCGTCGGGTCCGGTCCAGTCCGGATGGCGGCAGGCGGACCGCTGGTCGATGCCGGAGGGTAGCGTGCGCATCCCGGCCACCCGCTCGCTGACCTTCTGGCCGAGGAGCATGCCGCCCCCACCGGGCTTCGCCCCCTGTCCCACGACGACCTCTATGGCGTCGCCCCGGCGGAGATCGTCGGGATTCTGCCCGTAGCGGGACGGAAGGTACTGGTACACCAGTTTCGCGGAGTGCTCCCTCTCCTCCGGGAGCATCCCGCCGTCGCCGCTGGTGGTCGACGTTCCCATCGCGCTGGCTCCCCGGCCCAGGGCCTGCTTAGCCTGGCTCGACAGCGAGCCGAAGCTCATGCCGGCGATGGTGATCGGTATGTCGATCTTCAGGGGTCGGGCCGCTCGCTCCTCCCCGATGACGAGATCGGTCCCGCACGATTCGCGGTAGCCCTCCAGGGGGTAGCGCGACATCGACGCGCCCAGGAACACCAGGTCGTCGAGGGTCGGCATCTTCCGCTTGGCGCCCCAGCCCCTGATCCGGTAGACGCCGGTGTTGGCCGCCCGCTGGATCTCCGCGATCACATGGCGGTCGAACGTGTACGACTCCCGCAGGTGCCAGTTGTCACCGGTCGGGCTCATCCGGCTCTCCCGGCCACTTCGGCGTCCACGTCGTCGATATGGAAGTTGTAGAGGTTCCGGGCCGACCCGTAGCGTCGGAAATCGGCAGGATCGGCCTCCATCCCCGCCGCTTCGAGCAGCCCGGCGAGGGTCCGGATGTGTTCGGGCCGCATGTCCTTGCGGATGGCGTCGGCTCCGAGGCTCGCCACCTCGCCCCGCACGTAGATGTTGGCTTCGTACACGGAGTCACCGAGATCCGCCCCGGCGTCGCCCAGCACCACCAGGTTCCCCGCCTGGGCCATGAACGCGCTCATGTGGCCCACGTTGCCCCCCACCACGATGTCGACACCCTTCATCGATATGCCGCACCGGGCCCCGGCATTCCCCTCGATCACCACCAGACCGCCGTGGCCGGTGGCGCCCGCCGACATGGTGGCGCTTCCGGTGATGCGCACCGTTCCCGACATGATGTTCTCAGCCAGCCCGGTGCTGGCGTTGCCGTCCACGTACACCGATCCCTTCTGGTGCATGCCCGCGCAGTAGTAGCCTACCGAACCTTGGATCTCGACGCTGACCTCCGCGTCGATCCCGCACGCGACCGCGTGGGCTCCGCGCGGGTTCAGAACCCGGAAGGAGCCCTGCTCGGCGAGGTGGAGCATCTGGTTGAGGTCGCGCAGCGATTCCTCCGCCAGGTCGATCGTGGTTACCGGATCCGTTACGCTCACGCAGCCCGGGTCCACGTGTAGATGACGCCCGGCTGCGGTTCCCAAATCGCGGCGTGTTCGGAGTCGGGTAGGTGGGTGATGGCGCGGTACTCCGAGGACATCGCCACCCAGTCGTCGGTCTCGGCGACTATCGCGGGCTTGCACGCTATCGGATCACGCAGGATGGCGAAGCCGTCCGCGATCCCTATGGCGAAGGTGAAGAACCCGTCGAGGGCCACCAGGGCGCGCTCGAGGGCCTTCTTGATGCTGTCGCCTTCCCGGAGGCGCCACGCCAGGTAACCGGCGGCCACCTCCGAGTCGTTCTCGGTCTGGAAGATCTCTCCCTGCCGCTCGAGCCGAGTCCGGAGCCAGTTGTAGTTCGATAGGGACCCGTTGTGGACGAGACAGGTGTCGGCGCCGGTCGCGAAGGGGTGGGATCCGTTGGTCGTGACGGCGGACTCGGTTGCCATCCGGGTGTGGGCGAGGGCATGGGTGCCCGTACGCGAGCGCAGGTCATAGTTGATCGCCACCAGGTCGGGATCGCCGACCGCCTTGTATATCTCCATCTGCGAGCCGTAGCTGAGGACATCGACGTCCGGAGCGGTGTCGATCAGCCACTGGCGTGCCCGGCTGCCGTCACCCGCGGTTTCGAGAACGGCGTGATCCCGGATCGGCCGGACCGACACCCCGGCATCCAGGACGGCTTCCAGGTCGTGGGCGGTCCGGTCCCAGTCGGGGCGGCGTCCTTCCGCCAAAACTGTGATACGCGTGATACCGGCTCGACCCTCGTCGTAGATGGCGAAGCCTGCGCTGTCCGGGCCCCGGTCCCGCATCTCGTGCAGCATGTCAGCGGTGAGTTCGCCCAGTCGCGACTGGAACCGTTCGGTCTTCAGGAAGAGGCCGACGATGCCGCACATGGTGCCCTCCGATCAGGTTGCCCCCGGGGCTCCGGGGCTAATGTAGCCCCGAACACTACTAGTGATGACCCGATTCTCAGCGGTCGTCGCCGGGGATCCAAAGCCGCGGTGCTCGAATGCCGGGAAGCTTGCGCGAGGAGGTTTTGAATGGGCTCTGTAGAGGAAATCCGGTCCAGGGTCGAAGCGGACGGCGTCGAGTTCATCTACTCCATGTTCGTCGAGATGCACGGCAAGCCGTGCGCCAAGCTGGTGCCCGTTCAGGCGCTCGACGGTCTGATGGCGGACGGCGCCGGTTTCGCCGGTTTCGCAGCCGGGCCCATGGGCCAGGATCCTTCCAGCCCGGACATCCTGGCGATTCCCGATCCCGCCTCCTACACGCAGCTGCCGTGGCAACCGAACGTTGCCGTCATGCAGTGCGACCCTACCGTGGAGGGTGAACTGTGGCCCTTTGCCCCCCGGGTCATCCTCCGGGCCGCGTTGGAGTCCCTGGCCGAACGCAACCTGGTCCTGAAGTCCGGCTTCGAGGCCGAGTACTCGTTGGTGGCTCGTGGCGACGACGGGACGATCCGGGTTGCCGACCCGCTCGACACCGATCCCCGACCCTGCTACGACGCCCGCGGGCTTACGCGGATGCTGCCTCACCTGACCGAGGTGTCGAAGCACATGAACGCGATGGGTTGGGAGAACTACGCCAACGACCACGAGGACGCCAACGGCCAGTTCGAGCAGAACTGGAAGTACTCGGACGCCATGACCACTGCCGACCGGCTCATCCTGTTCCGCTTCATGGTCCATACTCTGGCCCAGCGGGACGGGCGGTTCGCCACGTTCATGCCCAAGCCCTTTGCCGACCGGACCGGGAACGGGCTCCATGCCCACATGAGCCTGTGGACGAAGGACAACGACGAGCCGCTGTTCCCGGCCGGCGACACCGACAGCAAGGGTCTCGGCCTGAGCGACATGGCCTACCAGTTCACCGCCGGTCTCCTGGCCCACGCCGAGTCGCTGGTGGCGGTGGCGTGCCCGATCGTCAACTCGTACAAGCGTATGGGGGTCGGGGCGCCCACGTCCGGTGCCACATGGGCGCCGGCCTACGCGGCGTACGGCGGTAACAACCGAACCCACATGATCCGGGTGCCCGAGCCCGACCGGATCGAGATCCGGTTGCCCGACGGCGCCGCCAACCCCTACCTGCTGTTCGCCGCCATCCTGGCCTGCGGGCTCGACGGCATCGACAACGGGATGGACCCGGGCGATCCGAACACCGACAACCTCTTCACCCTCTCGCCCGAAGAGGTTGCCGCGAGGGGGATCAAGACCCTCCCACCCACGCTGCTGCATGCGGCCGACAACCTGGCCGGCAGCGACGTGCTGCGCGCCGGGCTGGGGATGACGCCCGACGGGCCGTACAGCGACTACTTCGCGGCCGTCAAGCGGCAGGAGTTCCTCGAGCATCATCACCAGGTGACCCGATCCGAGGTGGACCAGTACCTGACGCTCTTCTGATCCGGGTCAGCACCGTCAACCGCCGGGGCGCCACCGGGTTCGCCGAGATGAGCCGGATCCGGAGGGTCCGGGGTCTGATAGCAAAGTGGCGGTGACCTGGTCGGACTTCCGCCAGGCCGAACCCGGTCTGGCTGTTGCTGTCCAGGAGAGGTTCGAGAGCCACCGCCACGCGGTGATGGCGACCCTCCGGCGCGACGGGGCACCCCGGCTCTCGGGCATGGAGGCCCCAATCCGGGATGGCCACTTGTGGTTGGCCATGGACGCCGTCTCCCGCAAGACGGACGATCTTCGTCGAGACCCGCGGTTCTCGATGCACAGTGCTCCCGACGGAGAGGAACTCTCAATGGGAGATGCCCGTATCGAGGGGCGTGCCCTGCTGGCGGCGGACACGGACGTGGTCCTCTTCGTGCAAGGCCATCGCTTTCCCGTCGATGATCCCTCGACCATGGCGGTGTTCACGGCCGACATCACCCGCGTGGTTCTTACTCGAGTGGAGGATCGGTCCCTCGTAGTGAGTGCATGGACCCCGGAGGGTGGGCTAGCCAGGACTCGCTTACCCTGACCAGCGGCCGGTTCGGCTCGCAGGCGGAAGGTCGGACATGGCGGACCACCAGCACCGGGCAGGAGCCATCGATGGAGTCTTCGTGTGTTGCGGTTTTCGGAGACAGACCGCTAGCGCCAGTCTCTTTCCAATACGTGGATCGTTCCGACATCGGCTTCGGCGACATCCAACGCGAGGGCGATGAGGTCCCGTGCCATGCCTTCGACTTCCTCGAAGGTCTTGGCTTGGGTGTAGTTGGCATCTAGCCCGAGAACCCTGGCCACCCACCAGTCGCCTTCCTGAAATGTCTCGACTTGATAGGTGATCGTCGTGGCGACAGATGTCATTGCACCGTCTTCCTCGCCCTCTTCAATATGCTCCTGGCTACACCCTCGCTGACCTCGCGGTGCCGCGGAACGTACAACTTCTCACCGCCTAGGCACCATACCTCATGTTTGCCTTCGCGCAGGAAGACCAAGTCGGTATCGGCCGACCTCGCGATATCCTGGAGGTGCTTTAGCAAGTCGCGCTTCTTCATGGCTCAGATGCCTTTGTACCCCGGATAGGGGATCGTGGGAAGTGTCGGGATCAGGGCTGTCCGGCGTCGATGGCCATCCGGCGCAGAACACCAGAAGCAACGGCTATCAAGGCCGGATGCCTGAGCTGCGCCGGGTTAGCCGGTCGCGGCAGGAGCTTTGGGGCCTAGTTGGTGCTCAACTTGTGGTCGGCTAGCTGTTCGTAGGCCCTGACGAGCGCGGAGTGATCCCATCCTGCGCCGCCCTGTGCTGCACAGGCATCCATCAGATCTCGGCACACCGAGGTCATTGGCGTTGCAACCCCCAGCCGCCCCGCCTCGGCGAGCGCCAGACCCAGATCCTTCTGATGCAACTCGATCCGGCCCCCAGGTTCGAAAGCACGGTCGATCATCCGCTGACCGTGCACGTCCAGGATCCGGGAGGATGCGAATCCTCCCAGTAGTGCCTCCCTGACCCGTACTGGATCCAATCCTGCTTTCGATGACAGGACCAACGCCTCGCTGACCGCTGCGATGTTGATGCCCACGATCATCTGGTTGGCGACCTTGCACGCTTGGCCAGAGCCTGACCCACCCACCAGCGTGACGGTCTGGCCCATGACGTCGAAAAGGGGTTTGACCCTCTCGAAGGGTTCTCGAGCGCCGCCCACCATGATGGACAAAGTGCCGTCCCTGGCGCCTAGGTCGCCACCCGACACCGGCGCGTCCAGGTACTCGCAGCCCAGTTCCCGGATGCGTTTGGCGAACACCTCGGTGGCGGACGGTGAGATCGAACTCATGTCGATCACCACCTTCCCGGGAGTCAAGCCGGCTGCCACCCCCCTGTCCCGGAACAGGGCGTTTTCCACCGCCGCGGTGTCGGGAACCATCGTGAATACCACATCGGATGCCTCTGCAAGTGCCTTGGCAGATTCCGCCAGCACGGCGCCGGCGTCGAGGAGGTCCTGCGGCGGAGCGGACCGGTGCTTGACGATGAACAGTCGATGCCCGGCATCCTGCAGGCGTCCGGCCATCGGCCGACCCATGATGCCCGTTCCTATGAACCCGATCCTCATCGTCACCTCTCGGTCTGATCTCCGCATGGCGAGACGGCGGTTCGCCACCGGAGCCGGCACCGCATGTCGTGGATTCACACCCGGTCTCCGAGCGGACGAACGCCACGCCTTCGGACCGCTCACCGCCTAGCCCACAGTAACCGGATGGCAGAGGGGGTCCCGCTGCCTCGGCGGTAAGATCGTCCGGCACCGGGAAACGACGATCGAAGGATGCGACATGGCACTGCCGACTATCAGCGAGCTTGTGAGCCTCGAGGGGAAGTGCGCCGTCGTTACGGGAGCAGCCCAGGGTTTCGGCGCTGCCATATCTCGACGTCTCGGCGAAGCGGGCGCCACGGTCTTCGTCGCCGATCGGAATGTGGAGGGTGCCGAGCAATCGGCGGAGCGGTTGAGAGGTCTCGGATGCGACGCTATCGCGCACAGCGTGGACATCGCTGACAGGGGCAGGGTGGAGGCGCTGGTCGAGGCTGCGGTGGAACGGGCCGGCCGGGTGGACATACTGGTGAACAACGCCGGCATCTACTCCAACTACTACTTCTCGAACATGCCCCCAAAGGAGTTTGCCGACACGGTCTCGGTCAACGTGGTCGGCACCTTTCAGATGTCCCAGGCGGTCACCCAGCGGATGATGGCCGACCAGCAAGGTGGTTCCATCGTGAACATTGCCTCGGTCGATGCGTTCAACACATCCGCGGAGGGCTTGGCCCACTACACGACCTCGAAACATGCCATCGGGGGGATGACCAAGTCGATGGCGATCGAGTTGGCGGCCCACAACATACGGGTCAACGCCGTGTGTCCGGGCGCGGCCATGACCGAGGGGGCGATCGCCCTGGTCACCGCAGGTGCACCGGAGGGAATCGACGTGGAGGCACAATGGGACGGCATCAAGGAGAGGACGCCGCTCCGCCGTCTCTGCGACCCAGACGACGTGGCGAGGGCCGTGCTGTTCCTGGCTTCCGACATGGCCGCGTTCGTCACCGGCGCCTTCCTCGTCGTCGACGGCGGCATCCTGGTCCAACCTCTTGAGGGTTACGTGCCGGCGGCGGGTCACTGAGCCTTGTGCACGCCCGCGTCTTGACTATGTGATGCTCGTTTTCGGGTCTCCGCGCGGGATCCAAACTGCCACGGGATCTAGCGACTACGGGCCCCTGCTTTTACTTGTAGGTTTCAACAATAGGCCATCTGGAGTGCAGCCAACTCCATATCTAGGCCCGTATTGGCCTCGGACGGCCCCGTATCGTGCCCTCAGCATAAGAGTTGTGTGTAGAGATTCTCCTGGGTAGCCTCATACATGTAGATATCCGCGTTAAGAAAGGGCAACATGCAGAGCAACTTGGTTAAGGGTGTCATCCCTGGCGTCATGGCTGGCTACCTATTCCTCGCCTACGCCGGCGGGGGTATGCAAGACATGGTCGGCGGCATGATCAACGCCAACGACTTCGTAGGTTTCATCTTGCACGTCATCTTCAGTGCCATTATCGGCGCCCTCTACACGGCCTATTTCGCGCCGAACGTGAAACTGGGTAATCCCCTAGTGACCATCGTGGTAGGCGGTCTGATCTACGGTATTATCTGGTGGGTTGTGGGTGGCAACCTCATCATGCCGCTTATTGCCGGCAACGACGTATTCCAGTTTGGTCTAGGAGCCAGCTTCTATGGCCACATCATCTTCGGGCATGCTCTCGCGTTCCTCGTGATCCTGCGCGACATGGCGATGAGCGAGTAGAGAGGACTAGAAGCTCCGAGTGAGCGCGTCGGGCGGGGTGATTTGAAACTCTGGCCCGGCGCGCTGACAATTCAATCGAGACCCCTGTAGACAAGGCGTGGGCGACTCGATAAACCGGCTGTTTCGGAGGTTGTGTCAGTCCCGTGTTCCAACCGGCGGCGTGCGATCAGTGCGCTAAGAAACCCGGTAGCTTGGCGTCGTCGAATCGGCCTGCCTCGACGTCGGCGAGGGCGCGGTCGAAGATGTCCAGAGCCTCGTCGGCGTCGCTCCGGGTGATGGTCAGCGGCGGGGTGATCTCCATCACGTTGCCGAACGCCAGCAGTGTCAGGCCGAGCTCGAAGCAGCGGTAGGCAAGCCGGTACGCATCCGTCTCCGCCGGCTCCCGTGTCTGCTGGTCCGTCACGAGTTCGACGCCGATCAGCAGGCCCTTGCCTCGTACATCGCCGATCAGCGGGTGGTCGGCCTTCATTGCTTCGAGTTTGTCGCGCAGGTAGCGGCCCATCTCGTCGGCGTTGCGGACCAGCCCCTCCTCCTCGATCACGTCCAGCACCGCCACGGCTGCGGAGCAGGACAACGGCGAGCCGCCCAGCGTGTAGGCGGTGTAGAGGTCGACGTCGAGAATCTCCTGGCGACCTACTACGGCCGACAGCGGGAAGCCTCCTCCCAGCGGTTTGGCAAGCCCGACCGCGTCCGCCTCGATCCCGAAGTGCTCGAAGCCGAACATTCGTCCTGTTCGCCCGAGACCGACCTTGACCTCGTCGAAGATCAACCAGATCCCCCGCTCGTCACACAACTCCCTTAGAGCCGGGAAGTAGTTGTCCGGGGGAACGATCTCGCCGCTGTCCGACTGGATGCTCTCGGCGAAGATCGCCGCGGTCTCGTCGGAGGGCGACACGTTCACCAGCAGGTCGTTCTTGAGGAAGTCGAGGCATCTCAGGGAGCATTCGTTCTTGTCGCACGGGCCCCAGGCACACCGGTAGGGGTTCGGGTAGGGCGCCTTGGTGATGTGGCCGCCCGGTATCGGCCGGGTCAGCGCACCATGGCCCGAGATGGCACCCGATCCGATCGTCATTCCGTGAAAAGCGCCGATGTAGGAGACGAGGCGCGGTCTTCCCGACGCGATGGGCGCCACCTTGGCGAGCATGTCCATGGCGTCGGAGCCCGAAACGCCGAACCAGGCCTGCTTGGCGAAGTCACCCGGGAAGATATCGATCAGCCGCTCCGCCAACTCGACGGCGGGTTCGTGGATATAGCAGACGAGCGGACCGCTGTATTCGTTGTCGATGGCGTCCATGGCCGCCTGCCGCACCTTCGGGTGGCCGTATCCCGTGGCGGCGGTTCCTCCGGTTGCCATCCAGTCGAGGTACTCGTTGCCGTCCTTGTCCCACATGCGGACCCCGTCCGACTTCGCAACTACGAAGGGGTACAGCCGGTATTTCATCGACGGCGTGATCACCGCCTCGTCTCGAGCCACGACGGCCCGGCTACGTGTCAGGTCTCGCTTACCGGAAGGATCTGGCATGTGACATGCTCCTCAAGGCGCCGTACAAAGAGGGTATCCAGTCCAGGGTGGGGGAGCGGCGCCGCCGATCCTGCTGTTCGACACTGCGGAGTCGGTGGAGATCACTCCGGGTGTAACAGTTCCCACACCACGTCGGGGCGCAGCGGGGTCCGGTCGACCTGCACGTCGAATGGAGCGAGCGCGTCCGCGACTGCGTTGGCGATCGCAGGCGGCGATGCCAGCGTTCCGGACTCGCCGGCGCCGCGCACCCCGAGCGGGGTGTCCGAGGGCGACACGATGTTGTCAAGGGTCAGCCGGGGCACCTCCATCGCGGACGGGAGCAGGTAGGCGGCGAAGCTGGCGGACGGGACCTGGCCCGACTCGTCATGGCTGACCTGCTCGTAGAGAGCCTGTCCGATTCCCTGGGCGATCCCTCCGTGGATCTGGCCGTCGACGATTCCCGGATTGATACTCACGCCGTAGTCGTCCACCGACACGAAGTCGAGGATCTTCACCTGTCCGGTCTCCGTATCCACCTCGACGACGGCCGCGTTGGCGCCGAAGGCGAAGTTGACGTCGGGAGGATCGTAGAAGGCGGTGGCTTCGAGCCCCGGTTCGAACATCGGCCCGCAGCGCTTGAGGAAGTGCGCCTCCTCGGCCACCTCCTGCCACGAGACCGTGGACTCGGGGCTCCCGGCGACGGTGAACGAGCCGTCTGCGTACACGATGTCCTCCACAGCGGCTTCCAGCATGGCCGCCGCCACCTGCCGGGCCTTCTCCACCACGCGCTCGGCCGCTATCAGAGCGGCATGGCCACCGACCACCGCGCCCCTGCTCCCGTGCGTGCCGCCCCCGAACGGGATCGTCTCGGTGTCGCCGTGCACCACCGTGATGTGGTCGAAGGGGATCTGCAGCCGGTCCGAGACGATCTGGGCGACGACGGTGTCCGAACCCTGCCCCTGGGGCGAGAGCCCCGAGTAGGCGACCGCCTTGCCCTGGGGGTCCACCCGGATGAGGGTCGACTCGTGGCCGGGGAAGAACTTCATCGGGTTCCAGTCGTGGCCCGACGGGGAGAAGCCGCACAGCAGGTTGTAGGTTGCGAAACCGATCCCGATATGGCGACCTGATCTCCTCGCCTCCGTCTGACGAGTCCGCACCGACTCGTAATCGACCAGCTCGACCGCTCTCCTCAACAGGGCGGGGTAGTCGCCGCCTGTGTAGGTCAGGCCGAATGGGGTCTGGTAGGGGAGTTGATCGGGAGCGACGAGGTTGCGCAGCCGGATCTCGACCGGGTCCATTTCGAGTTCGCGGGCCGCTTCCTCGATCATTCGCTCCAGCACGAAGGTGGCCTCGGCACGTCCGGAACCGCGCAATGCCTCGATGGACATCTTGTTGGTGAACACCTTCTCCAGCTTGATGTCGACACTTGGAATGTCGTAGTTGCCGGTGAGCGTGTCGATCGTCAGGTCCGGAACGACGGGGGTGAAGAAGTGGAAGTAAGCGCCGAGATCGCCGACGAAGTGGCTGCGGAGAGCCAGGATTCTCCCCCGGGCGTCGAGGGCTAGTTCCGCATCGTGGATCTGGTCCCTGGCGTGGACGCCGGCCGTGAAGTTCTCGGTCCTGGTCTCGACCCACTTCACCGGGACACCCAGCTTCAGCGCAGCCCAGATGACCGCTAGCTCGTCGGAGTACAGGTTGAGCTTGCTGCCGAACCCTCCGCCCACATCGGGGGCGACGATCCTCAGCTTGGACTCGTCTAGCTCGAAGATGTGAGCCAGCCAGGTGCGCAGGGTGTGGGGACCCTGGCACGACAGCCACACGGTCAGGTGGCCGGAGGCCGGTTCCGGCACTGCTAGGATGGCTCGCGGTTCCATGGGCGAAGCGGAGATGCGCTGAACCGCCAGCCGCCGCGTGACTACATGGGCGGCCCTGGCGAACGCCTCGTCGGGATCCCCGATCACCTTGTGTATCTCGCCGATCTTGTTGGTTCCCCAATCCGGATGCACCAGCGGCGCGCCGGGGGTGAGCGCCTCCCACGGATCAAGGACATGGGGGAGGGCTTCGTAGTCGACATCGACCCGCTCCGCGCCATTGACGGAAGTCCTCGGGTCTCGGGCCAGCACCATCGCCACCGGCTCGCCCGCGTAGTGGACCCGATCCCCTGTAAGGGGGGTCCTCGGTGGCGCGTCGTCGGCTGCGGCGGTCGGGATCAGGGGCATCCCCGCAGCCGACTCGGATCCGGAGAACGCGGCGAACACACCAGGCGTCTCCAGTGCGTCCACCAGGTCGACGGATGTGATGTCGGCGTGGGCGAACGGGCTTCGGACGAACGTGGCGTGGACCGTGTGGGCCACGGTGAGGTCGTCTACGTACCGGCCTTGGCCCGCCAGGATGCGAGGATCCTCCTTGCGGGGTAGCCGGGCGCCGACGGCGGTCATTGCTGCACGCCGCCGGCCGGGCCGGAGAGGATGGCGTCGACGATGTGCTGGTAGCCGGTGCAGCGGCAGAGGTTGCCCTCCAGCGCCTTGCGAACCTCCGACTCGGTCGGTTCGGGGTTCTGCCGCAGGAAGGCGGTGGCGGCCATCAGGAAGCCGGACGTGCAGAATCCGCACTGGAGGGCGAAGTGATCGGTGAATGCCTGCTGCAGCGGTGAGAGCCTCCCGCGGTCGGCGAGCCCTTCCACCGTCTCGATCTCCCTGCCGTCGGCTTGACCGGCCAGCACGGTGCAGGACTTGACCGCGGCCCCGTCCAGAATCACGGTGCACGCGCCACAGCTGCTGGTGTCGCAGCCCACGTGGGTTCCTGTCAGTTGAAGCTCCTCCCGGAGCAGGTGCACCAGCAGCGTCGAGGGATGGCAGTCGACGTCGACCCTGGCGCCGTTGACCACCACGCCGACCTTCATCCGCCGGCTCCCCGTTGGGTGGCGCGCCGGATGGCGCGCTCGGCCAGGACCCTCACGAGTTCGCTCTTGTAGCGTGAACTGCCGCGGTCATCGCCGGGCATCCTGACGGCGGAGGCGGCGGAGGCGGCGCGGGCGATGGTCGAAGGATCGGTGTCCGATCCCACCAGGAGGGTCTCGGCTTCCGCCGCTCGTGTGGCGACCTGCTCGCCCCCCGTCACCGCGATCCCAGCACCGGTAACGCGTCCTGCCCCGTCCATGGTCATCTGGACGGCTACGCCCGCTACCCCGTAGTCGGCCGCCGCGCGCTTCATCTTCTCGTACGCCCCGGCCGCCCCGCCGGGCAGCCGGACCGCGGTGATCAACTCGCCCGGCCGCAACGAGGTCTCGAACGGCCCTGCGAAGAGGTCGTCGCTTTCGATGACCCGCGTGCCCTTCGCTCCCTCGACGACGACCCTTCCCCGGGCGGCCACCAGTGCGGCGGGGAGGTCGTTGAGGGGATCGGCGTGGGCCAGGTTGCCGCCCACGGTTCCGAGATTGCGGACGAGCGGGTCCGCGATCACCGCGGCGGTGTCGGCCCATAACGGGGAGAGGGAACGGACCATCGGGCTCTCCGACACCCGGCTCGTCGTCACGAGGGCACCGATCTCGAGCACGTCCCCGGAGGACTCGATGGAGTCCAGACCTTGGATCCTTCCCAGGTCGACGACAACGGTTGGGCGGACCAGCCTGAAGCGCAGCATGGGGATGAGACTCTGGCCCCCTGCGAGCACCACCGAGTCTTCCTCGCGGTTCAAGACCGCGATGGCGTCCTCGAGGGTTGCGGACGAGCGGAACGCGAAGTCAGGCGGACGCATCTGTGGCTGCCGGAGTCGGTCCGGTCCGGCTCGAACCCGACCTCCTGAACAGACATCGGGCTGGACTCATAAACCGTCGCCTTCCCAGGGTCGCGGCCTCACATGGCAAGCTACCAGGTGCCCGGGTTCCGTGCTCTCGAGGGTGGGTTCGACCTGGTGACACAAGTCCTCGACGAACGGGCATCTGGTGGAGAACTTGCATCCCGGCGGCATGTCGAGGGGCGAGGGAACGTCTCCGCGCAGCGGCGCCTCGCTCTGGTGGTGCGGGTTCGGGTCGGGCCGCGAGGCCAGGAGGGCCTGGGTGTAGGGATGCTCTGGTCGGCCGAACACCTTCTCCAGTGGCCCGCGCTCGACGATCCTCCCCATGTACATGACCGCCACCGTGTCGGCCACCTGGGAGACGACGGAAAGCTGGTGGGCGATGAAGATCATCGTCAGCCCCAGGCGCGCTTGCAGATCCCGGAAGAGGTTGATGATCTGGGCCTGGATCGAGACATCGAGGGCGCTCACCGGTTCGTCGGCGACGAGCATGTCCGGGCCGACCGCCAAGGCCCGGGCGATGGCCACCCGCTGCCGCTGCCCGCCGCTCAGCTGCCTGGGACGCCGGTCGGCCAGGGTGGCGGACAGCCCGACGCTCTCAAGATGCCTGGCCACGAATTCATCGTCGTGTCCGGCCTCCACGAGACCGTGCACCTTGCCGGCTTCGAGGATCGCCGCGCCCACCGTGAGGCGGGGGTTCAGGGAGGTGAACGGGTCCTGGAACACCATCTGGACCCTTCGGCGTAGCCTCCGCAGGTCGGTCCCCTCTATGGATCGCACGTCGATGCCGTCGAATCGGACCGTTCCGTTATCGGGGTCGACCAGGCGGATCAGGCAGCGGCCCAGGGTGGTCTTGCCGCTTCCCGACTCGCCCACGATGCCCAACACCTCACGCCGGCGCACGCCGAAGGAGACCTTCTCGACGGCGACCAACCGACGGGTAGGAGCCCGCCTGATCCGTTCCCCCAACGTACGGCGCACCGGGTAGGCCTTGGTCAGGCCGTCGACCTGGAGCAGGACGTCCCCGCTCGAGCCCTCGGAGTGGCGGTTCCCGGTCACCGCGGCGCCTCCTGTAGATCCGGCGGGCTGGCCGCGCGATCCCGCCACGTCACGAACGGGCAGGCCGTGGCATGATCGGCTCCCACCTGCTGCAGCGACATCGGAACCGAGTGGCATCCGTCCCCGACGAACCCGCATCTGGGGCTGAACGGACAACCCGGAGGCAGCCTGGAGAGGTCAGGAGGTTGCCCCTTGACGGGGACGATCTCCGACCGCCCGCCGGTGTCCAGATGCGGGATCGAGGCTAGCAGCGCCTGCGTGTACGGGTGGCTCGGGTGATCGAATATCTCCTGAACCGGTGCCTGCTCGACTATGTAGCCGGCATACATCACAGCAACGTGGTCACAGTGTTGGGCGATCACACCGAAGTCGTGGGAGACGAGGATCATCGCCATTCCCGTGTCCTGCTGGAGTTCGCTGAGCAGCGTCATGATCTGGGCCTGGACCGTCACATCGAGAGCCGCCGTCGGTTCGTCGGCGATCAGGAGCATCGGTTCGGCGGCGATGGCACTGGCGATCATCGCCCGCTGTCGCATCCCCCCGCTCATCTCGTGGGGGTAGGAATGGAACTGCGTCTCCGGGGAGGCGATGCCGACGCGGTCGAGCAGTTCGATCGCCCGCCGGGTTGCCTCCCGGGTACCCATCCGGCGCTTGATCCTGAGTACCTCGACGATCTGGTTCCCCACCTTGTACACGGGATTGAGCGAGGCGGTCGGATCCTGGAACACCATCCCTATCTCGCTCCCGCGCACCTTGCGGAGTTCCGAACGGGACAGCCCGAGCAGGTCCCGGCCGTCGAACACCACCCGCCCCTCGATGACCTCGCCCGGCCTCGGGACGAGTCCGATGATGGATCGACACGTCATGCTCTTCCCCGATCCCGACTCGCCGACCAGCGCCAGGGTGGAGCCCCGCTCCAGGCTGAAGCTCACGCCGTTGGTGGCGAGCAGCAGCCCTTCCAGGGTCGGGAAGCCGGTGTGGAGATCTTCCACCTCGAGGAGCGGGGACCCGCCTACACCGTCAATCGCAACTCCTCTCCCAGCCGGTCGGCGAGGGCGTCGCCGAGCATGCTGAAACCGACGCCGATCGTCACCAGTACGAGCCCGGACAGGGTGGTGATCCACCAACCGACCCGGAGGTGGCCCTGCCCGTCGGCGACGATGACTCCGAGTTCGGCCGTGGGTGCTTGGACCCCGAGACCGAGGTACGAGACGCCGGCAATCAGCAGCAGGTTGAGAACGATATCCGCCACCGAGAACACCAGCGGCGAGCGGATGAGGTTCGGGACGGCGTGACGGCCGAGGATCCGGGCGGTGGAGTAGCCGAGGCCCTTGGCAGCCAGCATGTACTGCTGCTCGCGGATCACCAGCATCTCGCCCCGGGACAGCCGGGCGTAGAGAGCCCAGCCAACCGCCAGCACGCCTATGAAGATGCCTACCAGCCCGGGCCCCGTGATGGCGACCACCGCGATGACCACGACCAGGAAGGGGAAGGCCATGACGATGTCAACGGCCCGGTTGATCACCGTGTCTACCCAGCCCCCGAAGTAGCCGGCGAGCATGCCGAGGGTGACGCCTACCAGCAAGGGCACGTAGGTGATCACCAGCACGATGGCCATGTCCAGGCGTATCCCGTACAGCACCCGGGAGAACACGTCGCGCCCGAGTTCGTCGGTGCCGAAGAGATGGTCGCCCGATGGGGGCTGGAGGGTCTCCATCAGGTTGAGCTCGTTGGGCGGGTAGGGCGCGATCCATGGCGCAAACAACCCGGCGACGACCACCAGCACCACGATCGACCCGCCGATGAAGAGCGCGACGTTCGACCATCGCCGATCGGACAGGGCCCGCCTTCGCAGCCGGCGGGTCGCCACCAGCAGCCGCTCCTGCCGCGCGGGAACCTCGTGGCCGATGGTCATCCGTCCACCAGCCTCACGCGCGGGTCTATGGCCGCGTAGGTCAGGTCAGCCGCCAGGTTGATCACGATCACCGTGAGCCCGAAGAACAGGACCAGGGCCTGGATGACCGGGTAGTCGCGTTCGAGCACGCCCTCGACGATCAGCGAGCCGAGTCCGGGGATGGCGAAGACGTTCTCGACTATCACGGATCCGCTGATCATGAAGCCGATGATCAGCGAGAGCACGGTGACCGTGGCGATCAGCGAGTTCCGCATGACGTGCTTTCCGATCACCCTGGACTCGCGATATCCCCTGGCCCGGGCGGCCTCGACGTACTCCTGGTCCAGAACCTCGATGATGCTCGAGCGCAGGGTTCGGGCGAGGATCGGCGCCAGGAACAGCCCGATGGTGGCCGCCGGCAAGGTGAGGCTGCGCACGATGGTGAGGATGTTCGTCTTGTCGTAGCCCGCTACCGGCAGCCAGCCCAGCCTGATGGCGAAGAACAGCGCCAGCAGCAGGCCGAGCCAGAACGACGGCATGGCGAAGGTGATCATGCTGCCGAGCCGCATGAGGTGGTCCTGCCAGCGGTTCCGCTTCACGGCGGAGAGGATCGCCAGGGGAACCGCCACCACGATCGCGATCACCGCGCTGTACAACAGCAGTGAGAAGCTGATCACGGCACGGGTGGCGATCACGTCGCGAACCGGTTCCTTCTTGATGATCGACTCGCCGAAGTCACCGACCACCGCACCCCTCAGGAAGCCGATGAACTGCTCGGGTACCGAACGGTCAAGACCCAGGTCGCGACGCAGGATGGCCAGGCTCTCCGGCGTGGCGTTGTACCCCAGCATGTTCAGTGCAGGGTCTCCGGGCACCAGCACGATTATGACGAACGCGCCGACGATTACCGCCGCGATCACCGGGATGCTGTGCAGGAGGCGGCGACCCAGGTAACGGAGCACGTTCGCGGGTCAGCCGCCCGGTGGTCTGTCTGCGGAACTGCGCCGTGGCATGCGCCGGCAGCGGCGTTCCTCGCAAGGCCCGCCGACGAAGGCGTACCCGCAGCGGTACGTCGAGGAGGCGGAACGTCGCGAGGGACGTCGATGGCAAGCAGGGCGCGGCAAGCCGTTTTGCAGACAGACCACTTTGTACCGCTGAGGCTTCAGGCCGTTCCTTACTGCTCGATCCACGTGTTCTCGAAGTGGTACACGCCGAGGGCGTCCTGGTCGACGTCGTGTACGCCGTCGCGGACACCGGTCGCCAGGGGCAGCCACAAGATGTTCAGCCAGGGCATGTCGGCGACCCACTCGGCCTGGATCTGGGGCCAGAGCTCCTGGCGCCTCTCCTCGGTGGCAGCTACCGCTTCCTCCACCTTTGCCCATAACGACTCATTGCCCCATGCGCTGAAGAAGCCGTCCAGCCCACCCTCGGTGGGATCCGTCATCAGCAGGGCGAACTCGTCGGGAACCAGCACGTCCGACGTCCACTTCAGGAAGGGCATGGTGATCTCGTAGCCGTAGCTGAACAGGTTGTCGGCCAGGGTGCTCTCGTCCAGCTCCACCAGCTGCAGGTCCACGCCGATCTCGGCCCACTGGGCCTGCAGGACGGTGGCCAACGACTTGTGCTGACCGGAACCGGCCGGGAACTGGAAGGTGACGCTGAACCCGTCGGCAACCGACGACGAGGCGATCAGTTCCTTCGCCTTGTCCAGGTTGAATTCGAACGGGGCCACCTCGCTGGTCGGCGCGTTGTATTTGAGCGGCGGGATCAGGTGGTTGGGGATCGTGCCGACCCCTCCGAACACCGCGGCGTTGATCGCATCCCTATCGGTGGCGTAGCTCAATGCCTGCCGCACGGCGAGTTCGTCGAGCGGTGGGGCGCTGTTGTTGATCCAGACGGGCTCCTGGCGGGTCACCTCGCGCACCAGCACCGTGACGCCCTCCATATCTCCGATCGCGTCGATCTGGGTGAACGGGACGCTCTCCATGACATGGGCCTCGCCCGAGTCGAGCTTCAGGGCCCGCGTGTTGTCGTCCACGATGAAGTCGTAGCGCAGTTCGTCGAGGTAGGGCTTGCCCTCCTCCCAGTAGTAGGGGTTGGGCTCGAAGCTGATGCTCGTGCCCCGGATCCACTCCTTGAGCTTGAACGGCCCGCTTCCGACCGGGTCCTCCCAGAAGGCGTCGCCCTGGGCCTCGAGAACCGCCTTCGGCACGATGTACGCCGGGAAGATGCTGATGTTCTCGAGGAACGCAGCGATCGGCTGGTCGAGGTGGATGATGAAGTTACGGTCGTCGATGATCTCCGTACCCGTGTACCCGAGGGCGAGGAACGGAAGGATCGTGTTGATCTCGGGATTGGCGAAGCGGTCGAGGGAGTACTGGACGTCCTCGGACGTGACCGGGTCACCGTTGCTGAACATGGCGTTCTCCCGGAGGGTGAAGCTCCAATCGAGCCCGTCGTCGCTGACCTCCCACGATTCGGCGAGAGCCGGAATGATGGACGTGCCTCCCTTCGGATCCGCGTAGACGAGGGTGTCGAAGATCAACTCGTGCGCGTATATCTGGCCGTTGTCGGACAGCTCGAACGGGTTGAGAGTGTTGGTCTCGAGCTGGCGGGCGAATACGAGCGTACCGCCGCGCTGCGGACCGTCCATCATGGCGGCTTCGGTTGTGTCCGGAGCTGCCGCCTCAGTTGTGTCCGGTGCCGCCGCCTGGGTTGTCGCGGGCGCCTGGGTTGTCGCGGGCGCCTGAGTCGTCGCCGGGGCCTCTTCTTCGTCGGTTCCGCACGCCGCTGCCACCAGCCCTACAGCCAGCAGGCAGGCAATCATACGGAAAAGGGGTCGCAGTCTCATCGAGCCTCCCTCGCCTTATGGATCTTGGTCCAGCCCGCGGACCGCCGGCAGGAGCGTCGGCGGCCGGACCCTGTGGTCGGTTGGCTGAACTTTGCTGATTGAGGCTAGACGAACGGGTATCGCCGCGTCGGCGATAAGTCGGTGGGCGAGAAGCCGGCAGATGCCTCGGGGTTGGTGGGTTACACCTTCAGGCCTGCTCAGCCGTGCTTCGGACTTCTACTCGTTGAGAACCGCTCTGACGGATGCTCTGATCAGTGCAATGTCGGGAATAGAAGCCCGGCGTATACGTCCGGGTCGGCGGCCTTCGGTCTGCTGGGCGCCGGCATCGGGGGACAACGTCATCGTGAGCGCTGGCCGGCGTGGCGGGGTTCCGGCATTGGACTGTGACTGGTCGTTTGGGTGGCGGGCAGGGCAATGACGTTCAGGATCCTGGTGTCGGCGTCGCCGCCGATCCAGCGGTGCGGGACGTTTGCCGGAAACACCATCGAGTCTCCCTGGAGTAGGGTCTCGGTGCCGTGGCCGGCGACCTCCACCGAGAAGGAACCCTCCAGGACGACAACCACCTCCTCGCCCACATGAGACCATGCCGGTTGGCTGCGAAACCCCGGGGGGATCAGACACTCACGTGCTTCGAGCCGGATCCGCGGCGTGGATGTCAGCGACCGCGCCAATTGAGGCGGATCATCCGAGTCGACACTCATCCATGGCCCCTCGTCCTTGCGGACGACGCTCACGAGGGGTTCGTCAACCTGTGCCAGCAACTCGGGCGCGGTGGTCTCCAAGGCTCGAGCGACCCTGTACAGGGCGGACAGGCTGATGTTGGTCTGCCCGTTCTCCACTTGACTCAGGAAGCCGGTTGACAGGCCGGTGGCGCTGGCGACCCGCGCCAGGGTCAGCCTCTTGGCTTTCCGCAGGAAACGAATTCTCAACCCGAGCGACTCGATGTCGACGCCATCTCTCGAGGTGGACCGCACGCTGCTCCTAGTCTCACGGGATCGGTGGACCGGACTACCAAGACCGATCATCGGTCACGATAGCGAGGACGGCCTGACCCTGATGGGTGGTGAACGATGGAGTCCACGGGAGGCTCCGAGCCGCCCCGGAACCCGGGACGGCTCGGAAGGGCGGAACGGCTAGCGGCTCTCTGATCCGTGCCGATGTGTCTACTCGATCGGGTCGATCACCAGCGGGACGACCAGGTCTCCGCTCAGGATCGCCGCGTGGGCCTCGTCCACAGCGGCCCGCACGTCATCCGGCAGGTCGTCACTGATCGCGCCCAGGCTGGATCCGCCGTCACCCATCGACGTGTACACGATCCGCTCCATCGGCCCGTCGTACGGCGTGACTTCGGTGACGTAGGCGTACCAGGCGTGGATCAGGTCGAGGAACGCGGCATCCCAACGGGCGACCGCACTGGTGACGACGACGTTCGACATCTCCAGTTGGTCGGTGAAGTGCCCGAACACCCGGACATTGCCGGCTTCCTCGGCGGCTGCGAACGGTCCGAACCGCTCCGCGTAGATCATGTCGGAGCCGGCCGCGATCTGGGCCGCCGCGGCTTCGTGGGCCGTTGCCGGGTCGAACCAGCTCTCTATGTAGGTGACCTCGGCTGTGACATCGGGATTGACCGACTTGGCGCCGTCGATGAACGCGTGGAGCGGACCGTTGACGTTGGGGAACGGGAACGCCGCTACCGCGCTGATCCGGTCGGTCTCGGTCATCATCCCGGCGATGATCCCGGCGAGATAGGCGGGCTCGTGGATGAAAACGTCGATCCAGTATCCGTTGCCGCCCAAGGGGTCGTTACCCGATCCCGAGAATGCGAACAGGGTGTCCGGGAAGTCATCCTTGATTGCGGCTATAGCATCCGAGTGGGTGCTGTGGCCGAGGATGATCTCGTACTCGCCCGTCTGGGCGAGGTCACGGAGAACCCGCTCGTCGTCGGCGAAGGCGATCCCCTCGACTACCTCCAGGGTCATGGTCAGGCCATACGGGTTGTCCTCTGCGAGGCGACCGATGGCGTCGATCATCGTGGCGTACCAGCCCTGTTCCTTGGCACCCACAACGATCATGGCTACGTCCAACTCGGTCGGCTCCACCATCTCCGCTTCGGTGGTGGTGGGTGCTGCCGTGGTGGTGGGTGCTGCCGTGGTCGTCGGGGCCGCGGTCGTCTCCGCCGGCTCGTCGCTACCGCATGCCGGCACGACCAGTCCGATCGCCGCGGCGATCACGACAAGCATCCAAGCCCTTCGATATCTGGCTCCTTGCACGTCTCGGTCCTCCTCCCCAGCCGGACATCCCGGCTGAATCTTGTCTTTCGCACCGCTCTTCGGCCTGTGGCCTCACTTCCGGTTGGGCCTGATGAACGGCAAGGGCCCGAAGCGGACACCGGCCGCCAGTACTCGGCCGTCGTCAGGCCACCGCACCTGCACCGGCTCGCCGTCGATCGGGAATGTGGCCGGCAGGTGCGCGAACCCGATCATGTCCTTCAATGCGTGGCTCCACCCGACGCTTGTGGCGTACCCGACCCGAGCACCCTCCGACGTGAGTTCGAGGGGAGGGAAGCGCCGTACGGTCTCGTCGATGAGCGGGAGTTCATCGCGAGCAAGGAATGCCTCTACCAGTTCGCGCCAGGCGATGCGGAGAGCGCGCATGCGGCGTCCCGAACCGGTGGTGCGTGACTCCGACCGGAGAGCGTCCCTGCCCACGAAGTCCGGCTTGCTGAAGTCGACGAACCGGCCCAGGTCGATCTCGAACGGGGATGCGAAGTACTCGGCTCCGGCCAACCCGTAGCTATGGGCCTTGACCGTGTCGGGTCCGGCCCGCGCATAGTCGATTGCCGGCAGCACGAGGCCGGCTTCCACCCGCACGATGTCCTGGGCCGCGGTACCGCACGGCTCGAGGGCTTCCGCCGCCCTGGTCGCTGCCAGCGCGTTCCAGACCTCGTCCCCCGCTGCGGGCGGCACCCACAGTTCGTAGCCCTTGACGCCGGTGAAGCCCGTCCTCCACACATGCACGTCGGCTGCTCCGATCCTTCCTCGCCTGCCGCGGGAGAATCGGAGGTCCGACCAGCGCTGTCCGGTCGCCTCCTCGAGAACGGCGAGCGAGTCGGGCCCCTGCAGAGCCAGTATCCCGAAGCGGTCCGTCGCATCCTCGAATCCGACATCCATCCCCTGCCGCTGCTGGTTGAACCACCGATCCATGGCACAGGACGTCAGGAAGAAGTCGTCCTTGGTGAGCCGGAACAGGAGACCCTCGACGATCACCTTGCCGTCCTCGTCGCACCATGGCGTGTAGTAGGCGTGGTCGACGGAGATCCTGCCGGCGTCGCGCGGGATAAGGCGGTTGACGAATCGCTCGGAGTCAGGCCCACGAATGTGGACCGTCACCAGTGGTGACTTGTCCTCGAGCATGGCGGATGACCGCGCCGCTCGAGCCTCCTGCCGGATGCCGGCGAGGGTCTCCGGCATCCCGTACCCGCCCCAGGTCGTCCACACCCCCTTTTCGTTGGAGTTGCGGAGGCTTGACGTGAAGGGCGTCTCGACGAGCATTGCCCGATCGATGGGATCCCCCATGAAGTCAAAGCCCATGTCACTCGTCTCCAGCAGTCTTCGAGACAACCCCGGGCTTTGCCGCTGGGCGAGCGTGTGGTCCGTTGCCGCCTCTTGCCGCCCGGATGCGTGGACTCCTCCTTGGGTCGAGATCCGCGGGGGCTCCCGGCACCCGGCCTCCAATGGTAGTTTAGTATTACTAAACTTTCTGCATTCGTCAAGGGCGTCTCGGGTGACGCTCGCTAACTGTCCAGGTGCCAGCGGTCCTGTGCGAACACCAGTCGCCGGATCGTCAGGTGTATGTCGACCGACCGTATCTGCGAGGTTGCTAACCGCTAACTAAGCACACATATCTAATACTATCGGTATGAGGTTTTAGGCGCCCGGAGGGCTGGGCGCTGGCGATCCGACAGCACCTAGTGGCCCTGGGCGGAGTCGGACAGTCTCCAGGTGTGTAACAAATACTCGAACACAGAGATTGGAGACAGCGAGTCGCTACTGGTTAAGAACCCTATCAACAGCCGACACGACGCGAGCCGCGTCCGGGATGTAGGCGTTCTCCAACGGCGGGCTCAGCGGCACCGGGGAGTGGGGGCAGGTGACCCTTCTCACCGGGGCGGCCAGCGCGTCGAATGCATGCTCCGAGACCATGGCGGCGATGTCCGCGGCGATGCTGCATCGGGGCGGGCTCTCGTCCACCACCACCAGCCGCCCGGTCTTGCGGACCGATTCCAGGATGGTCTCCGAGTCGAGCGGCGACAGGGATCTGGGATCGACCACCTCCGCCTCGATGCCGTCCGATGCCAGGGAGATGGCGACCTCGAGGGCCAGCTTCGCCATGTAGGAGATCGCCACGATGGTCACATCCGTTCCCGGACGGGTCACCGAGGCCGAGCCGATCGGGACCGTGTAGGGATCCTCCGGTACCTCCTGGCGGGTGTTGTACAGGCGCATGTGCTCGAAGAACAGGACCGGGTCGTCGTCGGCGATGGCCGCCAGCAGCAGGCCCTTGGCGTCGTACGGCGTGGTTGGGACGACCACCTTGATCCCGGGCAGGTGGGTGTAGACGGAGTACAGGGTGTCGGAGTGTTGCCCGGCCGCCCCCAGTCCGGCGCCGATGGCCATGCGAAGCACCAGCGGGACGCTGGCCTGGCCGCCGAACATGTAGCGCAGCTTGGCGGCCTGGTTGTGGATCTGGTCGAAGGCCAGCGGCGTGAAGCTCGACCACATCATGTCGACGACCGGCCGGATCCCGGACGCCGCCGCGCCGACCGCGATCCCGACCAGGCCCGCCTCGGAGATGGGGGTGTCCCGGACCCGCGTGGGCCCGAACTTGTGGAAGAGGCCCTTGGTGGCGCCGAAGGTGCCTCCCATCGCTCCCTCGTACGGTTCGCCGAGTCCTGCTCCACCAACGACGTCCTCGCCGTATACGACCACGGTGTCGTCGGCCTCCATCGCCTGGTACATGGCCTCGCCGACCGCGTGGATCATGGTGATCGGCCTCCTACCCACCGTACGCTCCGCTGTAGACGTAGTCCGTCACACCGGCGGAGGTCGGCCACGGGTCGGCCTTGGCGGCCGCCACGCCTCGGTCGAGTTCCTCGACGACTCCTGCCCGGATCCTCTCGATGTCTGCTTCGTCGAGCAGCCCGGCGGCGCTCAGTTCCGACTGGAGTCGCTTCAGCGGGTCCCTCCTCCTGGCCGCGGCGAGATCGTCCTCGTTGCGGTACTTCTGGGTGTCGCCCACGTAGTGAGCCGAGATGCGGGGGATCTTCGCTTCGATGAACGACGGACCGTCACCGCGGCGGGCGCGCTCGACCGCTTCCCCGGCTGCCTGGTGGACGGCGAAGACATCCGCGCCGTCGACAATCCGGCCCGGGATTCCGAATCCGTCCGCCCGGCGGCTCAGATCCGCCACGCTCTGGGAGTAGGAGACCGGCGTGGACTCCGCCCAACCGTTGTTCTCGCACACGTATATCACCGGCAGCTTCCAGATCGAAGCGAGGTTCATCGACTCGTAGAGGATGCCCTGCCCGGATCCCCCGTCCCCGAAGAAGCTGACCGAGACGTTCGACGTGCCCTTGACCTGCTGGGCGAACGCCCCTCCGGTGGCCAGACCGATGCTCCCGCCCACGATGGCGTTGGCCCCCAGCATCCCGATCTCGAAGTCGGCGATGTGCATCGATCCGCCCCGGCCCTTGCACAGGCCGGTCTCCCGCCCGTACAGTTCCGCCAGCATGCCGGCGATCGAGCATCCCTTGGCGAGGCTGTGCCCGTGGCCTCGGTGGGTGCTGGCGATGAGGTCGCGGTCCGTAAGGTGAGCGCACACCCCGGCCGCCACCGCCTCGGCGCCGATGTAGGTGTGGACGAAACCGGGCATGTCCCCCCGCTGGTACTCGAGCGTGACCCGCTCTTCGAACAGCCGGATCCGCGTCATCGTCTCGAACATCTCCACCAGTGTCCGGTCCGCGATCGTCATGCGGGCGCTCCTCCCTCGAGCAGGCTCCGGTACTCGGCGTCGTTCTCCGCGATCCACCCGATCACCCTCCCGATCGGGTAGTCCTCTCCGACCGGGGCCCCATGGTGCAAGGTCCCGGCGGCGCCTGCCTCGATCTCCATCTCGACCTTGTTGGTCTCCATGAGGAACAGGGCGTCGCCGGCCCGGACGGATGCCCCCTCGTCGACCAGCCAGGCGATCAGGTGGCAGTCGTCCATGTAGATGCCGGTCTTGGGAATGAAGACCTCGTGAGCCATCAGCGGTCCGTCTGCGAGAGAGCGGCGTGCCAAGCCGGGAAGGCCATATCGCTTACCGTGCGGACCACGAGCACTCTCCTCAGCCGGAGATCAGCACTTGCTTGCCGCCACCCGCGGCGACGCCCGCCCAAGCCGAGCCGGCATCGGCGAGCGGTGTGGTGACGACCGGTAGGGTCAACTCCCCGGCGGTGGCCAGGTCCACCATCGTCAGGTAGGCCGACACCAGCTCGGCGCGTGGAATCCCGAAGTTGCTGTAGCCCTTGATCGTTAGCTGCTTGCCTCGGACCAGCCCGGATGCGACCGTGGCGGTGTCTCCCGCCGCCTGCCCGATGTGGATCACCCGGGCTCCCAGCGCGGTGGCCGTGAGGGCAGCCTGCAGGGGTGCGCCCCACAGGGCATCGAACACCACGTGGGCCCCGCCCTCGCAGGCGGCCTGCATGCGGGCGGCCAGGTTGTCGCCCTCCAGGGACACGACTGCGTCGGCCATCCCTTCGAGTGCGGCCAGGCGTTCGGGGTTGCGCCCTGCCGCCACGATCCTTGCGGCTCCGGCGATACGGGCCGCCTGGACCGCGATGCTCCCCGCTGCCCCGGTCGCTCCCAGGACGAGCGCGGTTTCCCCCGGTTGCAGCTTGGCCGTCCAAGTGATCGGCAGCCAGCCGGCCAGCGCGGCGGTCCCGAGCGCCGCGGCGGTGGCCGCGTCCGCGTCGTCACCGATCTCGACGAGGGCGCTCTCGGGCGCGTTGAAACGCTCCGCGGATGTACCGTCCCGGACGACTCCGATGCCGCCTCCCATCACGAAGACGCGACGCCCGTCGCCCTCCACCCGGCCGACCGCCTCGATGGCGGGGACGTAGGGCATCGGTGGATGTCCGGCGTAGAAGCCGCCGGATGCGATGGCCAGGTCGACCGGGTTCAGCGAGGCGGCCTCGAGAGTTACCGTCACCTCGCCCTCAGCCGGATCCGGAAGCTCGCGTTCCTCCACTACGGGGCTGGCGCCCGCTTCGGTGATAAGGGCGGCTCTCATGATGTCGTTTCCTCCTTGGGCAGGTAGCGGTCGGCGTCGGCGAACACGTCGATCCCACGGTAACCCCCGCGGATGCGGGTGATGTGCGTGACTCCGGCGGGCACGGTGTAGGTGTCACCCCGGCGGTAGGTCCGTGTCTCGCCTCCTATCGTCATCTCCATCTCTCCCTCGAGCACCACGCCCCACTGCGCGCCGTGGACGTGTTCCGGTACCTCGACGTCATGGTCGATCTCGTAGAACATGGGCATGCAGTACTCGTTGGGAACGATGTGGGCCCGCATGTCGACCGGGCTGTCCGGAACGGGCAGTGCCTTTATGAAGTCCGGGAACCCCTCACTCAATGGACTCTCCTATCTTTCATGGTCTCACCACCGATCACTGGACCCCAGGAAGCTGCCTGCGATACGGCGGTATGGCAAGCATGGCACAGCGAACTCTGCAAGACAGACCACGAGATCAAAGAGTCGAGATCAGCGCGGCGTAGGAGTCCATCGATCCGGCCCGTTCCTCGAACCGGTAGACCTGCGGGGTGTAGACGTGGGTCTTCTCGAACGGGTGCTTGGTTCTCGGTACCGAGGTGGGCCGCCATGGCGAGACCGGCTGGCCGGCCTTGACGATGGTGCGGATATTCTCCCGGTCCTGCAGGATGGTTACGTCCTCGTCCGGGTTGCCCTCCACGACCAGCAGGTCTGCGTACTTGCCCTCCGTCAGGGTGCCGATCGACTGGGCATGCTGGGGCAGCGTCATGGCGCTGTTGCGGGTCATCGAGAGCAGAGCCTCGAAGTGGGACATACCGAGGAGGTCGACGAAGAGCTCCATCTCCCTGGCGTGCCACTCCCCGTAAGGGGTCATGGCGAAGCCCGACTCCGATCCACCGACCAGCGTGGCGCCGTTCCGGTGCGCCTCGCTGAGGATTGCCGCCGCCGCGTCGAGCTCGCGCTTGAACCGGTCTCGAAGCGCGGGCGAGAGGTCGGCGCGGTTGGCCTCTAGGGTGTTTACCAGCAGCGTCATGGCCGGAAGCACGGGAATGTCCTTCTCAACCACCATCTCGAGGGTCGGGTGGTCCATGTAGGAGGCGTGCATGATCCAGTCGACCCCCGCCTTGGCCGCGTACTCGACCGACTGGCGGGACCGGGCGTGGATGGTCACGGGACGGCCCAGCCGGTGCGCCTCGTCAACCGCCAGTTCGAGTTCCTCCAACCGGAAGGAGGCGTACTCGTCGGACGAGTTGCCGGACCCGGCGATCTTGATGACGTTGACGCCGTCCTTGACTTCGTTGCGGATCTCCTGGAGCAGTTCGTCCCGGTTGCGCACCAGCGCCCCGAACGACGACTCCGGAACCCCGATCCAGCTGGGGAAACCGTCCGAGATCCCCTGCTGGGTGGTGATCTGCTTCCCTGCACACGCCATCCTCGGTCCCTGCACGAGGCCGGCCTCGATGGCGTCCCGCACCGCGATCGCCACGGAGTACGGGCCTCCGGGGTCGCAACTCGAGGTGACGCCTGCCATCAACGCCTTCTCGGCATCTACCGAGGCCCGGATGGCCCGGTACTCCGCAGGCGTGTAGATCGAGAGTTCCTCCTCCGAGGTCGCCTCGCCGAAGCTGATATGCATGTGCCCATCGACCAGCCCCGGCATCACGGTGGTTCCGGTCGTGTCCACCTCCTCGTAGCCGTTCGCCAGGAACTCCTGCGGGACGGCATCGGAGTCACCGACCCAGGCGATCCGGTCGCCCTCGACCACCACGCAGCCCCGATCGATGACTGACTCGTCCTCGCACGCCAGTACCCGGCCCCCGTTGAAGCGGTACGCGGTCATGGTCTTGCCTCCTATTCCACCGGTTACTGCGGGACGATCGGGAAGTACTTTCCTCCCATGGGTTCACCGATCTCGATGCCCACCTCGTCATCCGAATAGTTGAACTCATACCGCTTGCTACCGAGCCAGCGGGTGCCGTCGGCGAAGAAACGCACCACGATCGCCCGGCGCGGGAAGGCCGAGACGTTGGGCAGCGAGGCGTGCCACGCGAGGCAATGGTGCATCGAGATCGACCCGGCCGGCACGGTCATGGTCTCCACGGGTAGGCCCACTTCGGCAGGATCGTCGATCGGCCTGACCGTCGGCGGCCGCAGGTCCTCCAGGTAGGTCGATCCGGTCCCGAAGGCGGCGGGCAGCGTCTCGCCCATTACGTGGCTCCCCGGCACCATCTGCATGGCTCCGTTCTCGGCGGTCACATCGTCGAGCGCCACCCAGGCGGTGACGGCGTTCGGCTGGGCGAGTGGCCAGTAGGGGTAGTCCTGGTGCCACTTGAGGCTGCCCCCCTTGCCCGGATCCTTGAACAGTGCGTTGTCCTCGAGGATCCGGACCTCCCGGGATCCCATCAGCTGGGCCGCCCACCCGGCCAGGACCGGGTTGAACGAGACGATCCGGATGTCCTGGTCCCAAGTCCAGAGGTTGAACAGGAATCCCACCGACTTGCCCGGCTCGGGAGGCAGCACGCTGTCCTCGGGCCAGATGGCGGGATCCAGCAGGTCCCACTCCTCGCCCTTCCCCCTCTGGAGGACCCGGGCCCTCTCCACCACATCCCGGAGCTTCTCCACCTGCTCGGTGGTGAACACGCGGCCCGGCCGTAGGAACCCGTTGTGGTGGAACTCGAGGAGTTCGTCGGCGCTCAGCGCGCTCGTACGAACCTCGTCCGTCACCGTTTGCATGCTTGACCTCCTTACCGTTCGGTATCCACCTGAGGGGTGTTTACGTACTCACTCGATGACTTCTACAGCTGACGTCTCCACGGTGCACAGCAGCGGCGGGTCCACCTCGGGCCCCGCCTCGACCGAATACGGCAGTTCGCTCTCAGCCTCGACGCGGGCCACCTCGAACTCCACCTCGTGGTAGACCTCGCTGGAGAGGTCCAGCCACATCGCGACGAGTTCCAACCGCACCGCCACGTCGGCGTCGTTCCGCAACACACCCCCGACCGATTCCGACGAACACTGCGAGACGCTCGCCAGTATGAATGTCTCGATGTCCCGGTCGCCCTCCGCACGGGGTAGGTAGCAGGATACCGCCAGCAGCGAGATCGCGACCAGGAGCGACAATCGCCCACAGGTCGACGCCCGATCCCTCACGACCCGCGCTGTTGCAACTGCTGGTTGTAGTAGTCGGCGTAGGACATGACCTCCACCCCTTGCTCCAGCGCGTACTCCATGACTCCTCGTGCCCAGCCGGTTCCCGCCTCGTCGTAGCGGATCATCGCCCACTCGTGGAAACATGCTCCGTACACCAGGTCCTGCTCGACGATCTCGTCGACTCCCTCCTTGAGGACCTCGAGGAATTCGGCGCCCCGGTCGATGCCGTACTCCTCAAACCAGAAACCGTCCAGCCAGTGCTGGAAGGGCAACTCCAGGATGTCCGGGAAACCCTGCTCCTCGTACCAGAACGGCTGCACGTCCATGGGTGTCGGGTTGTCGTGCTCGGAGTTCCGGCCCCAGGAGCTCACGAACTCGATGCCGACGTCCGCCAGCATCTGGAGCCGGTCGGGACGGTCGGAGAGACCCAGGTAGTAACCGTGGGGGGTCCGCAGCCCGATGCAGTCCACATCCAGGTGTTGCTTGAGGAGCGCCGATGTCGCTCCCAGCTCGTGGTAGAGGGCTTCGGACGGCGACTGCGGGAACAGGCCACCCCGCCAGGTGTCGTCCTTCAGGAGGATATGGCTGTAGGTGTGTTGCTGGATGTCCATCAGAGGATGGCGGGCGGCCTCTTTGAGTGCGGGCAGGCAGTGGAGCAACGTACGACCGCAGACGAACAGCGTGCCCGTGACGCCTAGGGCTTCGTGATTGGCCATTATGATGTCGACGCCCGCTTCGGTGGCGTCGTCGGGCAGGGAGCTGTAGAAGCTCTCCCCGCCGCCTCTCGCCAGGTTCTCACCGATGGCGTGGTACTCCGTGTCATAGCCCATCAACATCGTTGCCACGGTTCGATTCCTTTCCTAGGAGGGGAGACTCCCTCTTGGCCGGAGTGGTCGATGTCGAAAATAGCCGGTCACCGGGGACGGGCCAACTGCCATCAGCCTTCTCGAGGATCCTTCCGGACCTTCAGGTGAAATAACCACGCGATACTCGGACAGCAGCGACCGGAAACCGGAATCGACACGGTCTGAGGCCAGCCACCGATTGTCGACTACCGGCCAATAACCAATCATCCTAGGTGCTGAACCAGTCCGAACGGGACACACCCGCCTGTTTGAGAACTCTCGCCAGAACCCCCACGTCGATCATGCCACCATGAGGGTTCGGGATCCATACCTTGAGATGATCCTCCTTGATCATGTAGTCGTGACTACCCCCTGGCCGCGGACCCTCGAAGCCCAGGCGCCGCATCCGGCGGATCAGGAGCCTCCGGCTGACAGGGGCCAGCCGGAGGCTCATCGTTGGTAGAGGCTAACCCCGCCCATCACAGGAATGTCAGTGTCCCCATCGGCCAACTTCAGAGCGGCCCACCCGACCAACACGCTATGAAGAACGGACAGCGCCTCGTCTGCGGTCTCGCCGTAGCTCCACGCGCCCGGCGTTTCAGCCACCTCAGCATAAAACCCGTCCGGGGCTTCCATCGGCTCAACCACTGCTTGGGCGGCAGCAGCTGAAGCCCAATCCTCGATCAGGCTGGCCGGCATCAAGGTCTCCCGATCCATCAGGGTTCCGCTCCGTGTGCCCATGTCCGCATACCCTTCTCGTCGCTCCGAAACCAACGATAGTGGTCTGTGACAACTATAGGAACCTGTTGCACTCTTGAGTAGAGGTTGGCGCTGTCTAACAGCGCCGGGATAGTTCTGCCCCTACGAAGGGTCGACGAGAGCGGCCCAGCCGTTTTCATCGCCTTTGAGCCCTGCCCTACGTATCGGTGTGGCGGGCGGTATCGAGATCTCCGAGCGCCACCCCGGTGATCATGTCGACGAGATGGCGGGGAGTGATGCCCTCCATGCTCTCCAGCTCGCCTATCTTCATGCCGTGGCGCAGCACCACCACCCGGTCGCACACCTTGATGACATCGTGCATGTTGTGGCTGACCAGCAGGACCGCCACCCCTTGCTTCTTGAGACGTCCGATCAGGTCGAGTACCAAGCGGGTCTGCTCGACTCCGAGTGCGGCTGTCGGCTCATCCAGCACCACGATGTGGTTTCCCCATGCCACGGCCCTGCCCACCGCCACCGCCTGGCGCTGACCGCCCGAGAGCTTGTCGACGGGCTGGCGCACCGACGGGATGTCGATGCTGAGGCGGTCGAGTATCTCCCGGGACTCCCTGTACATGCGGCGGCGGTCCATCCACCCCAGCCAGCCGAAGAGTCCCCACTTGAAGATGTGTTCCCTGTTCAGGAAGAGGTTGGTCGCCACATCCAGGGTGTCAACCAGCGAGAGATCCTGGTGAACGGTCTCCACGCCCAGCCGGTGGGCAGCCTGGGGACTCTCGATGGAAACGACCGAGCCGTTGATGAGGATGTCACCCGAGTCGGGGGTGAGGCCACCCGAGACGCAGTTCACCACCGTCGTTTTGCCGGCGCCATTGTCGCCGAGAAGGCCGAGCACCTCGCCGCGCCGGATCTCGAAGCTCACCTCCCTCGCGGCTCGAACGGCCCCGAACGACTTCGACAGCGCACGCACCTCGAGCGCAACGGAGTTGTCAGACCGGTCGGAAGCCGAGCCATTCGAGCCGAGGCCCGCCGTGTCGTGGGTGATCACCATCGAGTTCGCCTGTCGGGAGGTCATTTAGAGTATATGCCTCCTCAGGAAAGGAGGTCCGAGTGCCGGAATACGTCGTTCGAGCCGATACCACGCCCCCGTCCGACCTCTCGGGAACGGCCTTCAGCCATCTGGATGTGCGGTGGCTGGTGAGTGGGGAACGCAACGGTGCCGAACTCACCGGGGTGGGCCAGACGATCTACCCTGCCCACGGCGGGACCCACGAGATTCACCTCCATCCGAAGGCTGAGGAGGTGGTGATCGTCCTATCCGGCCGCGGCCGCCACCTCGTGGGAGACACGTGGTACGACGTCGGACCGGGTGACATCATCTTCATACCGCGCAACACCCTCCACGGCGCCGAGTCCGTCGGCGCTGAGGAACTGGTCATCTACTGGGTCCTGGGCGGAGCGGGAAGCCTTGAGGACGCCGGTTACGTACCCGCCAGCGCGCTGTGACCTTGGAGACCGGCCAGCCCTCGGCCTCACAGCTCATCGACGCTTACAGGAGTGGGGAGGTCTCGCCCCTCGAGGTTGTCGAGTCGTCCCTCCGGCGGATAGAGCGTCTCGATCCGAACATCGGAGCATTCCGCGAGGTGCTCCACGAGCGCGCTATCGACGAGGCGCGGTATCGCACCGACCAACTCGTCCGGGGAGAGTGGGCGGGTCCGCTCCACGGAGTCCCCGTTGCCATCAAGGAACTGTTCGATGTCGAGGGCGCGCCGGGTTGCTACGGGTCCACGATCCTGGGGGACCGCATCGCTCCGTCGGACGCCGCCGCCGTGGCCCGCTGGCGGGAGGCCGGGGCCATAGTCGTCGGTACCACCCGCTCGCACGAGTTCGGCTGGGGCATCACCACCCAGCACGCAGAGTTCGGGAGCACCCTGAATCCCTGGGACACCGACCGCGTACCGGGCGGGTCGAGCGGGGGATCGGCTGCGGCGCTCGCGGTCGGCATGGTCCCGCTGGCGCTCGGAAGCGACACCGGCGGCTCGATCCGGATCCCGGCCTGCTTCTGCGGGATAGCGGGGATCAAGCCGACCTACGGCCGGGTGGCCAAGCGAGGCGCGGTCTCGCTCGCGCCGTCCCTGGACCACCCGGGACCGCTAGCCCGCACCGTCCCGGATCTGGCGATCGGTCTGGCAGCCATGGCCGGATACGATGCCTCGGACCCCAGCACCCTGGCCGTCGAGCCGCCTTCCGGTTCGGTTACGGCTTCACTCGCCGGTGTCCGGGTGGGTGTGGTTGCCGACCTCCATCTCCGGCCACTGCGCAGGGATCACCAGGCGCGATTCGAAGCCGCCCTGGAGGCCATGTCCGGGTCGGGCGCCCAACTCGTCCCTCTCGGCTTTGCGGGGGCGGACGAGATCCGTCCGACCTTCGCGGCGATCCAGATGGCCGAAGCGCACCACACCCATTCGTCGGTTCTGGGATTCTTCCCCGAGCGGGCGTCCGAATACGGCGCCGACGTGAGAGGACGGCTGGAACTGGCGGCAGGCGTCACGCTGGCCGAGTACCTGTCCGCTCTCGAAAGCAAGCGGGTCCTCCGGCACCGCTTCGCCCGCCTGTTCGACGAGGTCGACGTGGTGGTCACCCCGATAACGGCCGGAGGGCCGTCCACCACTTCCGAGCCCGACATCTCGTTCGACGGTACCGGGGAGGGGCCGTTCCGCGATGTGGTGATGGACTACACCGTTCCCCAGGATCTGTTCGGACTGCCCGTGTGCGCGGTTCCCAACGGGCTGGACGACGACGGACTCCCTCTGGGAGTCCAGCTGACCGGCCCGGCCCTGTCCGAGAACGCGGTGATGAATGCAGCGGCTGGAGCCGCAGAACTCCTCGAAAGCCCCGGGTTCCCACCTGTAGCATACGGGCGCTAGCGATCACGATCGGGGAGTCTCTTGGCGGTTGTTGCACTGAACACGGGCGTTGACCTCTACTACGAGTGGCACGGCGCGGCCGATGGCCCACCGGTCGTATTCGTGCGCGGTACCGGCGCCGACGGATCCCGATGGCTACCCCAGGTGGAGGAGTACCGTCACCGGTACCGGTGCCTGATCTTCGACAATCGCGGATCGGGAAGGAGTTCGGCCCCCCCGGGCCCCTACAGCGTCCCGATGATGGTGGAGGACACCATCGCGCTTCTGGACCACCTAGGGATTGAGACGTGCCACCTGTCCGGCATGTCGCTGGGCGGTGCGATCTCGCTCAGGCTGGCCATCGACTTTCCGGAGCGGGTGACGACCCTGCAACTCCACGGCGCCTGGGCGAAGACCCACGGCTACGCCAAGATGTACCTGTCGTTGCTCGGGCGGTTTCTCGAGGAGGGTGGTCTGGACTTCTATTACGAGGCCGCGCTGCTCTACCTGTTCCCGCCTGACTTCCTGACCGAGCACTACGACCTCGCGCAGGAGATGCTGGCACGGATGAAAGCCAACTCGTCACCCATCGATGGGCTCGCCGGACAGATCGCAGCCAACCTGACGCATGACGAGGCGGACCGTCTGTCCCTCGTCCGGGCGCCCACGCTCGTAACGGTGGGGGAACTCGACATGTGCCTGCCGCCGTTCTTCAGCCGTGAACTCGCCGACGGGATCCCCGACGCGGAGCTGGTGGTGTTTCCCGGCGGGTCGCACCTGTTCGGCATGCAGGATCCGGTCACCTTCAACCGGGTGACGCTCGACTGGCTGGCAGGGCAGCAGGGACCAGCCGCTCCGGGTCCCGGTGGGTGAGCGGTTTCCTGCTGGGGAGGCCGGTTCGGAAGAGCGACGCATACGGATCCTGGCCATACCCGGCAGCCTCAGGAGGGCCTCGTACAACCGGAAGTTGCTCGAGGCAGCGAAGCGGCTCGCCCGGGCTGCTGTCGAAGTCGACATCTACGACGACGGGTTGCGGATACCGCTGTTCAACGAGGACTCCGAGGGGGACCTCACGCCACAGCCGGTGCTGGAGTTGCGTGCCAGGATCCGCTCGGCCGACGCAGTGCTCATCGCGTCTCCCGAGTACAACGGCAGCATCACGGGTGTCCTGAAGAACCTGATCGATTGGGCATCGCGCCCGTACGGCCGGTCTGCGTTCGAAGGCAAGCCGGTGTCGGTGGTGGGTGGGAGCCCATCCCGGTTCGGCGCTCAGAGGTCCCAGCAAACCGCGATCGCAGTCCTCGGGAGCGCCGGGGCGAGGGTCGTCGGAGGTCCGCACCCGGTCAAGAACGTCTTCTCCCTGGTCGACCCGGACGGGTGTCTCAGCGATCGAGCAACACTCGAGATGCTTCAGAGCGTATTGGACGAGTTGGCCGCAGTTGCCGGGGCTTCCACGGAGGGAGGTTCCTGACCGGCCCGGCGCCGGCGGGCCCAGAACACGGATCCGAGGTTAAGCGTTCCGTAGCCGGCCTAGGCCACGGCCGGCGGTGTGACCGATCCCGCGATGGCCGCCCGGTCGACGAGGCCGGCGAGCACCGTCCCACCGCCATGCCCAGACGGGTAGTTCCAAGCGATCGGACCGGCAAGGGTTCCCTTGCGATCGGTACATAACAAACCACACACAAACACCTCTTACGCACTGCTCCGGGGTTCTTGGCACGGGCTCCGAATCCTTCTGATCGTGAATGCCACCCGAGACGTGACTCGGAACCGGGGATACCGCCACTGAGGCAGGGAACATGACCCAACCACAACCGACCACTTCCAGAAACCCCTTGGAACTAACCATCTGGCTGGCACTTTTCCGTGGGGGACTCCTCAGCGGAGCAGAGCGACGCCGACGAGCGGCACGACGATGAAGGTTCCCACCACATAGGCCACGGCCAGCAATCGCCGCTCGACTGCCACCTTGGCCAGGGTCTCGGCTGCACGGATGGGGATCTCCCGTAACGGCGTGATCGGGTAGAGCAGCAGGATCCCGCCGATGTTGAACAGGGTGTGGACCAGCGCGATCGTGAGGGCTTCGGGCCTGCTGGTTGCGAGAGCCGCCAGCAATGCCGTGATAGTGGTGCCGACATTGGCTCCCAGGGTGACCGGGTAGGCGTTACGCAGCGATAGGACACCGGCGGCGGACAGCGGGATCAGCATCGATGTGGTGATGCTCGATGACTGCACCGAGATCGTGATCGCCACCCCCACCAGCAGGGCGACTATGCCGCTGCCTTTGCCGAGAGCCGTGTTCAGGGACTGCTCCACGCGGGCCGCCACGAGTCGGCGCATGCTCTTGGTTACCAGCGCGAGCGCGAGCAGCACGGTCACTATCCCGCAGACGACGAGCAGCGCGCCGAGCGTGTTGCCAACTGCCCCGACGCCGCTCCACAGATCTTCGAGCCAGCCGACCGGTTCCTTCACCCACGCCTTCACAGGACTCTTCCACTCGGTGCCGGCCGAGCCGACCAGCGGCTCGCTGATCCGCTGGGCGAGACGCGAAATGGCTTGGGTCGTCAACTCGAGAGGCAACAGGATCGCAACGATCGCCACGTTGAAGAAGTCGTGCACGGTCGCCGCCGCGAAGGCTCGCTTGAACTCGAACGACCGTCTCGCATGTGCGAGTGACACGAGGGTGTTGGTCACCGTAGTGCCGATGTTGGCGCCCATCACCATGGGCACGGCATACTCGAAACCCAGCGCGCCGGAGGCGACGAGACCGACGATGACCGATGTGCTGGCCGAAGATGACTGCACCAGCACCGTGCCGAGGATTCCGATGAAGAGTCCGGCGAGCGGGTTCCTGACGCTGGAGAAGAGTGCCTCCTGGGTGTTGCCGCCCAGGTGGCCGATGCCGGACTCGAGCGACGAGACACCGACCAGGAACAGGTAAATCAGACTCGCCACCAGCCCCGCTCTCACCAGTGGGGACCTCAACGGATCCTCCACCCTGGCCGGAATGGTCATATAGCTATAGGCGTCATGTGATGTGGATCGTCCTGGGGGCGTCGACCGGCTGATTGTACTCCCGCAACGGGCACAGGGCAGGAGGCAAGGGCCGGTGGCCGGTGGGCGGTGAGCACTGGGCACAGGTCAACACCTACCGGGCGCCCGGTGTCTGATACCTGGCCCCTATCCACACCTCTTGATTTATCTGATATCATGTTGTACAACGTAGGATCCCGTGTGTACTGACCAGGCCGTCGCCGGTTGTCGTTTATCGGTTGAATGGCAATCCCCAGGTTCGAATCCACCAGCACCCAGCACCCAGCACCCGGCACCCGGCACCCGGCACCCGGCACCCAACACCCAACACCTAGCCCCTAACCCCTGATGTTCTCCCCTGGGTGTCCTTGCGGATGCGTCCACCTTTGATCACGCCCACGATCCGGGCGGGGTCGGCCAGAACCTCGATCTCGTCCAGTGGTCGGCCCTCCACCAGGATCAGGTCGGCCTCCTTGCCCACTTCGACGGTGCCGATCCGGTCAGCCATGTAGAAGAGTTCGGCGTTTCCCGTGGTGGCGGTGGCGATCGCTTCGGCCGGGCTCATGAACTTGGCCTTGTTGGGCAACTCCCGGCCGCGCCTGTCCTGCAGGGGGCCGACGATATCGGAGCCCGAACCGACCTTGACCCCGGTCTCTCCCATTATCTCGATGCTCCGGCCCACCTCGGTCTCGACCGCTTGGAGCTTGGTGAGCTGTGACGGCGTGAGGCCGGCATGCTCCGGATCCGCCAGGAGGTCGTACTTCACCGCCAGGGTGACCACCGCAAAAGCGTCGGACTCCACGATCTGGCGGGCGGCGTCCTCGTCGAGGATGCTGGCGTGCTCTATGGAACGGATCCCTGCCGACAGGGCCCGGCGGATGGCGTCGGAGGTGTGGCAGTGGGCGAGCACGTAGGTGTGCCAATCCGCTGCCGCCTCCACCGCGGCCCGCAGTTCCGCGTAGCTGAACTGGAGGCTGTCGAACGGATCGGTGGGGGAGAGGACCCCGCCGGAACTGAACACCTTTATCTGGGTGGCGCCCTTCCTCAACTGCTCGCGGGCCGCCCGCCGTACCTCGTCGGCGCCGTCGACTATCTCCGGGGTGGCCGACAGCCCGGGAATGCTCCCCCGGGGATGCTCGATGTGATGGGCGGGTCGCAGGTCGCCATGCCCGCCGGTCTGGGAGAGGACGGAGCCCGAGGGGAGGATGCGGGGCCCGTCGATGACGCCCTGTTCCACCAGGCGCGCCCAGTGGGGGTCGAGGCCGCCCGCGTCCCGCACGGTGGTGAAGCCCTCCTGGAGCGTGTTCTCGATGATGCGCCGGACCGTGAACACGTAGTCGATCCAGGGCAGGTCACCGATACCGCCCGCCGGGGAGACCAGGCCCATGTGGACATGGGCGTCGGTGAGTCCGGGCATCAGCGTCAGGCCCGTTGCGTCGATGACCCGATCGGGGGAACTCCCCACCCCGCGGCCGATGCCGCTGATCAGCGCCTCTGATACAGCCACATCCGTGCTTGCCTGCGGGGCGGCCCCGGTGCAGTCCAGCAGTTCGGCGCCGCGGATAACGAGGCTGGTCATTGGTGGCTTCCTTCCTGGTAGTCGAGTTGCAACTCGGGTATGACGAAGTTCCCCCTGTCGATGACCTGGAGGTCGTCCACCCAGATCGAGTGGTTCCGGGTCGGGATGTCGAAGTGGAACGGAGCCCGGTTCTCACCGTCGAGAGCCCTCATGAAGTTGGCGCCGAAGGCGATGAGCATGTTGCCGTAGTAGCTCTCGACGTCCATCACTCCGCCACCCTCCCAGTAGCGAAGACCGAGGGCGTTCCAGTTGGCCCGGTGCTCGTATCCCCACCCGATATGGGATACGCCGTAGGTGCGCTCGTCCCGGGGCGCCTCGAAGTGATCCCTGGCGAGCCGGGCGTCGGTTCCCCCCTCGATGGATACGATGCTCCCCTCCCGGAGTTCCATCTTGATTGGGGACATCACGTACCGGCCAAGATTGATGAGGCAGTCGCCCTCGTCCAGTACGAGGGTGCCTTCCGCCGAATGCTCCAACGGGGCCACCACCACCTGTCCCGACGGCCAGTGGTCCCAGCGTCCCGGCGTATCGGTGTACCCGTACTGGGTCATGACCGGACGTCCCGCATAGCTCAGGGTCAGATCGGTCCCGGCCTCGGATTCGAGGTGCAGGGTGGTGCCGGCCTGCATCAGGGCCTCGCTGACCTCCGCCCGGCGCCGTATCTCGGGGATCGGGAACATCCGCCGGAGCATGTCCTCGGGTTCCAGGAGCATGAGCGTGCGCGCTCCGGCATCGAGGGCCGCGTTGTGAGCGTCGCTGTAGATCCACTCGGTGGTGGGCGTGGCCACCACCAGATCGGATCCCTTCCAGGCGTCGATGATGGCCCGGGACTTCATCCAGCTCTCGTCGGCGGCCACCACGATCTGGAAGTAGTCGGCCCCGAGCACCCGAGCCGCTGCGGCCAGCGCGATGCTGTACACCTGGTTGCTCATGGTGTCGGTGAACCCGAGCACTGTCTCGCCGGGCTGCACGTTGCACAATTCCAGGTGGTCCCTGAAGAGCGGGACTAGCTCCGCTCCGGCCGCGGATGTGGTTGGGACTCGGCGCATCGGCCAACTGCCTTCTCGGATGGCTGCGGGCGTATACTACGTCCGATGTTGAGGGCCGCTGTCCTTCGCTCCGTCACCTCCCTGCGCTCGGCATGAGCCTGCGGTTCGGTCTCATCGGCACCGGGGGAGGGGGCCACCTCTTCGCCGGCGCGCTGGCCGGCCGTCCCGGCGGGGCGCGCCTGGTTTCGGTCTGCTCCCGCAACCGGGAGAAAGCGACCGACTTCGCCGCCATATACGGGGTCACGGAGGTATTCACCGACTGGCGTGAACTGATCCGGTCGGACATAGATGCGGTGTGCGTGGCGTCGCCCACCGGCGATCACGCCCGGATGACCGTCGGGGCCGCCGCCCAAGGACTCCACGTGCTGACCGAGAAGCCCATCGCGGCCTCCGTGGCCGACGCCGACCGGATGATCGAGGCCTGTGACCGGGCGGGGGTGACCCTCGGCTGCATCTACATGTACCGCTTCATGGACATCGCCCTGCGGATGAAGGAGGCGGTAACCGGAGGGCTGATCGGCCAACCCCTGATCGCCGAGTGCACCGGGCTGTTCTACCGGGACCAGCCCTACTACGACTCCGGCGCATGGCGGGGCAGATGGGAGACGGAGGGAGGAGGGTCGCTGGTCACCCAGACCAGCCACACCCTGGACCTGATGATCTGGATGCTGGGCGACGTCGACGCGGTCGCCGGCTTCTACAGCACCTCGCCTCTCCACCGGATCGAGGTCGAGGACTCCACGCTGGGAGTGCTGAGGTTCGCCAACGGGACCCTTGCCACCGTGACGAGCACCACCGCGGCGATCAACCCCAGGCCGCGCAGCCTCACTATCCGGGGGACCCTGGGGACGGTGGGCCTGCTGGACGACGACCTGGTGCAGTGGGATGTACCCGGCGGGGTTTCACCCGAGATCGGGGAACTGATGAACGCCGGTCCGGTAGACCGGGGGGACACGCTGACCACGGCCGGCTACGCCGACTCCACCCTGCACCACCTCCAGATGGAGGACTTCGTGGCGGCGGTAGCGGAGGGCCGCCCGCCGCTGGTGGATGGCTGGGAGGGTCGCCGTACTACGGCGGTGATGGAGGCCCTTTACGAGTCCTCCCGCCGAGGCGAGGTGGTCAGACCTGATTGAGACTGAGCGTGCGCGAAGGTGTCATCGGTCTGACCCTCGAACCGGGACAATTGGTTCAGTCGGGAGGTGAGTTCGAACATGTCTGAACGACCCGACCGCAAGGATGCTCGAATGGTCGGGCTGGCCGTCGGGGTCGTGGCCGTCGTGGTGGTAACAGCACTGTTCAGCGGGGATGATGCCCCCAGCAGGCGCGAACCTGGCGCCTACACCCAACATGTCGTGGAGCGAACCATCGATCGTTACGAGCGCGACGGGCGACAGGCAACCCTGCGTTTCGTGAACAGCCTGGAGAGCGTCGACGGCCAGTGGTATCCGTTCATCATCGACCATGACGGGTACACCATCGCTCACCACAATCCGGCGATGATTCGACGGGATCCCAGCGAGCGCGTGGACTCCACCGGCTACTTCTACGGCGATGACGTGCTGGCGGCCACCGACGAGGGCCGCTGGGTCAGCTACGTGTTCCACAACCCCGATACGGGCCAGGAACAGAGGAAGCACACCTGGGTGGTCCGCCACGACGGACTGATCTTCGGTTCCGGCTGGTACGAGGTGAGCGGGTCTTAGGTGGGTAATCACGAGGTTGCTCACCCCGGTTGGCGTCACGCGACAGCGATCGCCTTCACCGGCTGGAGGGTTTCGGAGATGAGTGCTAGGTCGTCGGCTCCAATCCCTTCAAGGGAAACCCCCTGGCTCACTGCTAGGAATTCGTAGGCGAAAACACGACCGGCCCGATCGAGGTGGGAAATCCGGGTCTCGTCGAGTCGGCGTCCACCTGCCTCTCCTCCGGTAGGGGGGCGTAGCACGACGAAGATAGCGTCCGCCTCCAAGTCGTAGCGAACCTGCATCCAGACAGCTCCCTTCACAAAGCAATCCAGTAAACCGTAATGACGATAGCGGCTCTCAACCTGCATTCGCGAGTACCTACGCTACCTTGACTGTCACAACAGGTCGTATTCCTAGGGTCGATCCGGTCACGACTGACCAATCCAACGCACCTTCGTTACCCCAAAGGAAGCGATGGACTCAGGCGTCGATGCTTCCGGCGGCGGGGATGAAGAACCCCTCTCCCAGGGGGTCGTGCTTGTCGAGCACCAACTGGTTCAGGCCGGTCAGGTAGGCCGAGCCGGTGATGGTGGGAATGATGGCCCTTCGCCCCGAGACCTCGGTCTCGGCTTCGACCGTGCCGGTGAACATGGTGTTGAGCACGCTCTCGTGGACGAAGGTGTCGCCCACCGCAAGTTCCCCCCTCGCGTGGTGCCAGGCCATGCGGGCGCAGCTCCCGGTCCCGCACGGCGAGCGGTCGAAGCCCAGGCCGGTGGACGTGGCCAGATTCTGCCCGTCGGCGCCCGCGCTCCTGGGCGGCCCGACGTACAGCAGCTGCTCCACCTTCTCCGGTGTGCCCGGTGGCAGACCGGTTCGCTCCCGGAGGGCACTGTTCACCGCCAGCCGGATGCGATGGCTGAGGGCAACGAGGTTCGGCACCGACTCCACCGCGATCGGCAGACCGATCTGCTCGATCCGGACCAGGGCGAACCAGAGGCCGCCGAAGGCGATGTCCACCTCGATCGGGCGCCCGTCGACCTCCACCTCGAGCCCGGTCAACCCCACCCAGGAGGGCACTCCCTGGAAGGTGACCGACTTGACCTTGGTTCCCTCGATCCGAGCTTCGGCCACCACCAGGCCGCTCAGGGTCTCCACCGCCACCCTGGTCACGGGTTCCACCGGCTCGATCCTGAACATCTCCACCAAGCTGGTGACGGTCCCGATCAGGGCGTGGCCGCACATGGTGAGCGAGCCGAGCGCGGAGAGGATCAGCATGGAGAGGTCCGCCTCCGGATGGAACGGAGGGAGGGGCAGGACGGCGTGCCACGGGGCATGCCCGCGCGGCTCCCCGACCAGCATCTTCGCCAGATCCGAATGGTTGGCCAGGAGATCCGCTTCCATCTCCCGCAGGGTCTCCCCCTCCAGTTCCGGGAAGCCGTCGGTCACCACCCGGGTGGGTTCTCCCGCCGTGTGGGAGTCGATCACGTGGAAACGTCGAATGAAGGCCATCGATGGGGGCTCCCGGTTAGGGCAGGTGCTGAGACCCGCTAGATTCTAGGCTGTTTTGCATCCACCCCCCGCAGAGGTAAGGAACAATGGGAAAGATCACCTATGCCACCATGTCGGCCGACGATCCGGCTCTCCATCGGGCCTACGAGGAGGGCCTGGCCGCCGCCACCTCCGCGATCGGGCAGACACATCCGCTGCTGATCAACGGCGAGAAGCGGTACACAGGCGAGACATTCACCGAGCGGTCCCCGATCGATTCGGACCTGGTGGTGGGGATCTACTCGCAGGCCTCCGATGACGACGTGGACGAGGCCGTAGCCGCCGCCGCCGCCTTCCAGCCGGAGTGGGAGGCGACTCCATGGCAGGAGAGACTGGCCATCATCCGGCGGGCGGCGGAGATCGTGGATGAGGAGACTCCCACCCTCGCCGGGTTCCTGACTCTGGAGGTCGGTAAGAACCGGCTCGAGGCGCTGGGCGATGTCTCCGAAGCGGTGGCCTTCATCGACTACTACTGCGACCGGCTCGAGGAGTCCGACGGGATGTCGACCGCCATGGGACAGTACGGGGTGGGGGACACCAACCACTCCGTGCTGAGGCCCTGGGGAGTGTGGGCGGTCATCTCACCCTTCAACTTCCCGCTCGCCCTGGTCGCCAGCCCCACGTCCGCGGCTCTGCTGACCGGCAACACCGTGGTGCTGAAGCCGTCGAACACCGGCGCGCTGGGCTCGCTGCTTCTTGCCGACATCTACTCGCGGGCCGGGCTGCCCGCAGGCGCCCTGCAGGTGGTGACCGGGGGTGACGAAGCGGGTGACCGCCTCGCTCATCATGACCACGTGGACGGGGTCACCTTCACCGGCTCCTACGACGTCGGGATGTACCTCTACCGGACGGTGGCCACCGGTCGCCCCAAGCCCGTAGTTTGCGAGATGGGCGGCAAGAACCCCGCGGTGGTGGCGGCCTCAGCCGACCTGGATCTGGCCGCCGAAGGGGTGATGCGGGCTGCCTTCGGGCTCTCCGGACAGAAGTGCTCGGCCAACTCCCGGGTGTATGTGGAGCGGCCCGCCTTCCGGGAGTTCCTGGACCTGCTCACCGAGAAGACCGATGAGATCCTCCTGGGGGACCCGCGCGATCGCGAGACCTTCCTGGGACCGGTGATCGACGGCGAGGCGGTGGACCGTTTCCGTTCCGCGGTGGAGGCCGTGAGAGAAGCTGGAGGCGAGGTGCTCTCCGGTGGCGAGGTGGTTACGGATGGTGACCTGGCCAGGGGTAACTTCGTGCAACCCACGGTGGTGACCGCGCCGGAGGACACCTGGATCTGGGAGAAGGAGCTGTTCGTACCGTTCGTGGCGGTGACCTCGGTGGACTCTCTCGAGGAGGGGATCGACAAGGCCAACGACACGATCTTCGGGCTCACCGCCGGGGTCTTCGCCGGCACCGACGAGGAAGTCGATCTGTTCTTCCAGCGGATCCAGGCCGGGGTGGTATATGCCAACCGCCGGGCGGGGTCGACCACCGGGGCGTGGCCGGACATCCAGCCCTTCGGAGGTTGGAAGGGTTCGGGCACCTCGGGCGCCGGCAGCGGCGGTCCCTGGTACATGCGCTCCTACGTACGCGAGCAGGCCCGCACCCTGATCAGAGAGTAGTGGTTAGTGGTTAGTGGTTAGTTAGAATAGTTGACGCCCAGCGTGGATAGGCAGCGCCACAAGCCACAAGCCACAAGCCACTAATCACAAGCCACAAACCACTACAAATGATCCAGGCTCCGGTCGACGAAGGTGCGGTCGGTTGAGAACGGCGAGTCCTGTATCCGGGAGGTGATCAGGTCCGCGAGGATCCTTCCCCCGGCCGGGGAACACATGATGCCGTGCCCGGAGTATCCGGTGTTCACCCACAGGCCGGCGACGGGAGTCGGTCCGATCAGGGGACGGTGGTCGGGGGTCATCGTGTACTGCCCGGAGTGGACGATCCAGGAGAACTCCCCGGCTCTCCAGGCCTCGCCCCAGAAGGGACTGATCCGCGCTGCGGCCTCAGAACGGGAGGGATCCAGCACCCGGAAGGCCATGTCGTGGTCGGGAGGCACATCCTCCACGGGATCCCGGCCCGGTCCGCGGGGAGCGGCGTCGAGCACGTGGGCTCCCGAGAGGACGGGTCGCCAGTGCACCCCGGTGTCGTCGTCGATGGTCATCGGAGCGTCGGGCGGTACCCGGGCCAGATCGGGAATCACCACCTTGTGGCGCGGCTTCACCTTCAGCGGGAGGTCCACCCCTGCGAGAGCGGCCAGCTTGGCGGTGAAGGGTCCGGCGGCGATCACCACCTGCTCCGCCCGTATGCTTCCCCGGTCGGTGCCCACGTCGAAACCACCCGAGGGGAGCTCCCGGAGGGACACCACCCGGCAGGAGGTGTGGAGCGGGGCTCGTGATGCCCGCAGCAGACCGAGTGTCAGGGCCCTGGGATCGACGAATCCGTCCCCGGCGCGGTAGCGGGCCTGGACCACGTCGGGGCTGAGGTACGGGAACATGCGGCGGGCCTCGTCGCCACCGAGGATCTCGATGTCGGTCTGCCCCCAGGAGTGCTGGAGAGCCACGAGCCGCCGCTGCTCCCCGGCCCGCTTCTCGGAGGTGGTCGCCCAGATGTATCCCGGCTGCCGGATCCCCAACGGGCGGGAGTCCTGGCCGGTGATCGAGGCGAAGTCGAGGATCAGCTCGACCGACTCCCGCACCAGTTCGGTCTCCTCAGGATTGTCGAACTGGAGGCGGAAGGCGCCGGTGGCCACGGGAGTAGTGAGGGCGGCTGGGACGGGCAGGGCTTCCAGAACCACCGTTGACAGCCCGGCCCGAGCCGCCCAGAACGCAGTGGACGCGCCCACCACCCCGGCGCCGACGATCACCAACTCTGCACCGGCGGGGATGGTGCCTTCAACGTTGGACAGCATCCGGACAAAGGTAGTTGCGCGTCCGGCAACCCACAATTGGGCTTGAACGACCGAGGAAGGAGGAACCCGGCCCGGCATCCCTATCGATGGCCATCAGGGTCGATTGCAGCGCGCGCCACCCGCTTGCCCGGGGTCTCGAGCACCCTTCCGGGAGATGGATGTGACATGATCTGGACATGGTTGGCAAAACCGATCCGGCGACGATCACGCGTGGCCGCGCCATACCCGACCACGGCGCGGGTCCCGGCCGATCTGGAGCCAGATGCATCCGGGCACCTGGTGGACGATGGTGATCGCTAGGTATTTCGATGCGTACTAGCCATGAAGCGGAGCCGATGTGCGAGATCGACGATCTCGACCTGGTGGACCACCATTGCCATGGTGTGAGCGCCGCCCCCCTGGGCTACGAGGCCTTCGCGTCGTTCCTGACCGAAGGCGGCCGGGACATGTTGGGAGCCATCGACCCGATGGCCACCCCGCTCGGTCTGGCCGTCCGATCCCTCTGCTCGCCGGTTCTCGGGATTGATCCGCATGCCCCCATCCAGGAGTACATGGAGCGCCGGTCGGCGCTGGGTGAACTCGAGGTGGCCCGGCGCATGGTGGCGGCCGCGGGACTGAGCGACCTCCTCATCGACACCGGCTACCTCGCCGATCAGGTGCTGACTCCGGCAGGGATGGGCCGGTTGGGCCGGTACAGGACCCACGAGATCGTCCGGATCGAGGCGGTCGCCGAGGAGGTCTTCGCAACGGCCGGCGGCGGCGCGTTCGTCGACGAGTTTCCTCGAGCGCTCGCCGACCGGGCCCGCGGCGCGGTCGGGCTCAAGTCCATCGTCGCGTACCGGGCCGGCCTGGATCTCGACGCGGCCCGTCCGGTCGCCCGGACGGTCTCTATTTCGTTGGCTCGTTGGAGTCCGGGTAGCCGGATCGCGGATCCTGTGCTGCTCCGCCACTGCCTGTGGGTCGGCGTGGACGTGGCCGAGGGGTTGGGTATCCCGATCCAGCTCCATAGCGGCTTCGGCGATCGTGACCTGGATCTGTGGCGCGCCGACCCCACCCGTTTCACCCCATGGCTACGCCGTATCCCATCGTCGGTGAAGATCTGCTTCCTCCACTGCTGGCCGTACCACCGCCAGGCCGCGTTCCTGGCCGCGGTCTATCCCAACGTCTACCTCGACACGGGAGCGCTAAACACGCACGCCGCCCTCGGCTACGAGCGCATCCTGGCCGAGACGCTCGAGGTGGCGCCGTTCGAGAAGGTGCTGTATTCCAGCGACGCGCTAGGTGCTCCCGAGCTCTACTACGTCGGAGCGATGCGGTTCCGCAGCGCGCTCGCCTCGCTGCTCGGCGACTGGCGCCGGCGCGGCTTCTGCGCCCACGCGGACGCCGTCGGGATCGCCATGGCCATAGGGCAGGGGAACGCTCGAAAGGTGTACCGGCTGGGCGAGTGAGGTCCCGACGAGGGGGGTGCCGCCGACTCATCGCACTGCACCCCTGATCGCACCGACGATCCGGGGCCGCCGGACGCTCAGTTGGTCGTTCCGGAGACCAGGTCGAGGGCACGGACGAGGAAGGTGGCCATCTGGTCCCGCGTTACGGGTCGCTCCGGGCAGTAGAGCAGCGGCTCGGTGCTGCAGCCCATGGTGACACCGGCCGCGGCCATGGCATCGATGTTGGCCTCATGGAGTGTGCCAGCGGTGTCGTCGAAGCCGGCCGATTCCGCAGGGGGCAGATCGAACGCCCGGACCAGGAAGGCGGCCATCTGCGCTCTCGTGACCGGCCGGTCCGGGCAGTACCGGAGCGGTTCGGTGCTGCAACCCGCGGTCACCTCTAGATCCGCCAGGCGCTCCACGTAGCCCGCCCACCAAGCCTCGGAAGCCACATCCTCGAATCGGGTCTGAGCCGCGGGAGCAGGCGGAGCCTGGTCGAGGACCCGGGTCATCCACACCGCCATCACCCAGCGGAGGAGCGGCTCGGCGGGGCAGATGAGCCCATCGCCGCACTCGGTACCTTCCAGCACACCCGCCTCGGCGAGCCGGTTGATCGACGGTTCGTGGACGCCGCCGTTGTCGTCGTCGAAGTGGTCCGACTCCGGCGGCTCGGCGGGGTCCTGACCCTCATCCTCATTGCTGTTGCCGCCGTCGCCGTTGCCCTCGCCCGCGCCGTCACCGTCGTCCGTGGTGGGATCCTCCGGGTCGTCGGGAGGGGCCATGCCGTCGATGGCTGTGATGTTGGAGGACTTGAGGCCCAGGCCGGTCCGCAACCCGTCCCCGGCGATCGTGACCGACACGGGTGCGCCGTCGCGGACGCCGCGGAACCGGACCTGGGTGGGCGAGGACACAGACGCTCTCACCTCCAGGACCGCTTCGGTGACCTCGTCCCAGCCCAGCCAACCGGCGACGGCCGCCGCGCTCACGCGTTTCTCCCAGGAGGCGTGCGGGTTGCCCACCGCCGGGTCGAGGTCCCAAGGATCGGCGACCGGCCTCAGGTAGGGCCACTCGCGGGCCGACGTCCTGCCGTCCCGCACGGTGCGGAACCCATACACGTTGCTGCGGGTGATCCCGCCGGAGGAAGCCGAGAAGAACGTCTGCACGATCCCCCCCTTCGTGAACTTCTCCCACTCGTCGCCGAAGTAGGTGAGCACCCGGTCCCTGGTCGTCTCCACCCCGTCGAGCCACGGCTGCCCGTTCGACCGGGTCTCCTTCGCCCACCCGATGTAGTTGATGTCCCGCCAACTGTCGTAGAGATGGCACCAGCAACGGTCCTTGCGGGAGGAGCTGATCCCCGGATCCTCGTCAGGATCGGCGGGACGCGTCCCGGTCTCCGACTGGAAGAAGTTGAAAGCGGCGTACGAGCGGGCGGTGACGGCCTGGGCCTCGTTCACCCCCGGAGCTGTCCAGTCGTCGGGAAGTTCGGCGACACCCCTCAGGTAGTCCTCGAGCCCGACCGCCAGTACCACGTGGAAACCCACCTCGACGGGGTCGTCCCGGATCTTCAACTCACCGTGCCGGTACTCGCACTCCTCGCTGGCCCGGGAAACGCACAGCTTGCCCCTGTCCTCGCCGTGACGGAGCCGGACCCCCTTGGCGTCGGGCCACGATATGGCCGCCCGGCAGCCACCCGCCGTCCCCTGCTGTTCGCCCCCGTGGAAGAACCCGCACTCACCGGGGGCCGAGACGGCGGAACTCCCAACGTTCACCCGACTGCGGATGCTCCGGCTTCGGGCAGGGACCGGCGCCGTCGCCTGCCAGGCAAAGGTCCAGCGGACCGCCCACCGCGGTGAACTCCAGCAGGGTGACCTGGGAACCCAGGTTCACCCACAGCGGCTTGTCCAGCGTGTGCAGCAGGTCGTTGGGGAGGGGGAGATCCGCCAGGGAGGCCGGTTCCGAACCCGGGAAGTAGTGAGCCGCTATCTCCTCGCCCGGCTTGGCCGGGTCGGCCAGCGCCTGCCCTCGGGCTCCCCACTGGCCCATACCGACACCATGGCCCCATCCCGCGCCTTGGAAGTCGAACCCGGGCGTGTGGTGGGCGTCGGCGGCAACGGCGGGGAACAGCCCCACCAGAACCGCCACGAGCATCAACCTCCGGAACACCCGAGAAGTGTAGAGGCGGTCTGTTAAGAATCGGAGCACCTTCCGCCGGGGCGGCTCTGTGCCCGGAGGGCCCCTCCTCACCCTCGACAGCAGCGACATCAGGGAAGCCCTCAAGGAGGAGGTCGAGTCGGTCTCGCGGGCGGCGACATAGCGGTCTCCACACCCGGTCGAATGTCACGGCTAGGGTTACCCGGTCCTTCCGCCCGACGAGAGAACAGTCGAGGAACACCCATGGCCGACACACCCTGCCCCGCGGCAGACGGATCCAGTCCCCTCCGCCGCAAGTTCCGGAGACCGCCCCCGATGTGCATCGACGCCTCCAAGTCCTACACCGCGGTGATGGACACCTCGATGGGGTCGATCACCATCGAACTCGACGCCGCCGCAGCTCCCCGCACCGTGAACAACTTCGTGGTTCTGTCCCGCTACCACTACTACGACAACGTGATCTTTCACCGCATCATCAAGGGTTTCGTCTGCCAGGGCGGCGATCCCACCGGTACGGGTCGGGGCGGGCCCGGCTACCGCTTCGCCGACGAGTTACCGGGGCCGGGTGGCTACCAACTGGGCTCGCTGGCCATGGCCAACGCCGGGCCGAACACCAACGGCAGCCAGTTCTTCATCATCAGCGGCTCCGACGGCACGCGGCTCCCGCCGCTCTACGCGCTGTTCGGCAAGGTGGTGGAGGGCTTGGACGTGGTGGACGCGATGGAGAAGGTCCCGACCGACCGCAACGATCGCCCGCTGACCGACGTGACCATCAACTCGGTGACGATCACGGAGTCGGACTGATCCGGACCCGGTGCTGGAGGCTCGCGTCACCACGCACCGCCGTTGCCCACATAGGTGGTTAGTTCCAACGGGTTCGTGAAGTGGTCAGTTGTCAGTTGTCAGTGGGCAGTGATAGGTTGGGTCATGTTACCTGCCTCGGTGGTGATACTCCCGTTTCCGAGTCACGTCTCGGGCGGCTTTCATGATCGGAAGGATTCGGAGCCCCGTGCCGAGAACCCAGGAGTAGTGGTTGAGAGGTGTGTTGTGCTGTGTTGTTACCGAGGGCAAGGGAATCCTTACCAGCCGATCCCTTGGAAACCACTCGTATAGACCCGCTTCGGCATCGAGTCCGGCGTTGACCCCACGGCGATGTGAACGGGTGGCTTGGTACAGTGGCCGCGCCCACGATGGATCGAAGGAGCACTCCTGACCGTGCCGGCCCCTGCATCGTCCTCCCGCCACGTTGCGCTGCTCGTTGACGGTGACAACGCCCAGCCGTCCCTCATAGAGCCCATCCTGAGCGAGGTAGCCAAACACGGTGTGATAACGACTCGGCGCATCTACGGGGACTGGACCATGCCTGAGATGTCGGGCTGGAAGAAAGGGCTGCAGACCTATGCGATCCAACCCATCCAACAGTTCCGATATACGAAGGGCAAGAACGCTACCGACAGTGCGCTGATAATCGATGCCATGGATCTGCTGCACACCGGAGCGGTAGACGGATTCTGCATAGTCTCCAGCGATAGCGACTACACGCGGCTGGCCACACGGATTCGTGAGCAGGGTCTCTTTGTCATGGGGATAGGCCGCCGGCGTACACCGAGCTCATTGGTGAACGCATGCGAGGTCTTCGTATACACCGAGAACCTCGTGCAGTCGGAGGGGTCTTCGCGTGACCAACTCACATCGAAACAGCGCTCGGAGTGGGTCACCACCATGGGTCTCGCCATAGATGCGGTCCTGCAGGAGGATGGTTGGGCGAACCTCGGAGAGGTCGGCGCCCAGATAGGCAAGCTGGATCCTGCTTTCGATTCCCGTAGCTATGGCTTCTCGCGGATGTCGCTGCTCGTCAAGTCTCGACCTGACGTCCTGCAAACGGAGGAGAGGATGATCGGCGGCCAGGCACAGATCTATATCAAGCGGGCATAAGGCCGGGTAGGCCTGTTGGCGACGGAGGATACGCGGGTGCGTGTAGCCATCGGCTGGATCATCCTGGGTGTTCTGCTCGCCGTCACCGTGTTGGGTGCAGTGTCGGCCCAGAACGTCCGAGGGGTCGTGACCTGGATGGTGGTCGGCGTCGCCATAGCAGCCGGTCTGGGTGCGATGGCTGCGTCCGCCGATCCGGAGCCGCGGCGTGGGCGAAAAGGACTACTGCTTGCAGTCTTGAGACCAATGCTGGCGGTGGCAGCGGGCGCGTTCACGCTCCTGAGCACCATGGTCGCCGGATGCAACGATGAGGACGGGGTTCCGGATTGGGAACGGTGCCACACGTGGCTGGGCACCCCGACCGTCGACTGGCCGGGAGCACCGCTGCTCGCCCTTGCGCTCGCTCTGGCCGTCGGCTACCTCGTCTGGCGGCTCCTCGGGAGGCTGTTCCCGAACCGCGTGGAGTAGCGGTACGGCTTCCGGCCGATCCCGACGACGTCAACATCGCCTGCCTGCGGCGACGTTAGGATGACCCGGTAAGGCCTGCCACACCTTCCCTGGAGACCCATGGCAGACCCATGGCGATCCTCTTGGCCGCCCTGACATCGGTTTTCTACGGGGTGTTCGACTTCGCAGGTGGGATGGCCACCCGCCGGGTCCATGTCTTCGCGGTCGCTTTCTGGTCCAACCTCACGGGCCTGGCTCTCTCGGGGGTCATAGCCTTCCTGTACCACCTGGTGTTCGGGGCATCCGTCACCGTCTCCGACCTGGCCTGGGGCGCATTGAGCGGCGTGGCCGCGGTCGCCGGGGTGGTCTTCTACTTCGAGGGCCTGGCTAAGGGCCAGATGGCGGTGGTCGCTCCGGTATCCGCCGTCACCCTGGCATTGGTCCCCTTCCTGTTCGGGTTCCTGACCGGAGAACGCTACGCCTTGTTGGCGTGGATTGGGGTGGTGGTCGCCGCCCCCGCCCTGTGGCTGACCGTTGCGACTCCCACCCGTGAAGACCGTCCGGGGAAAGCGATCTACGGTCTCGGAGCCGGTCTGGGCTTCTCTCTGATGTTCATCGGCCTCGCGCAAGTCTCGGGCGAGGCCGGGATGTGGACGCTGATTCCCTTCAAGTGCGCCAGCGTCGGCGCAGCGGCGGTCCTGGTCAGGGTGCAGGGTATTCCGCTCGGCCTGCCGAGGAAGAACCTCCTCCTGTCGTTCGCCGCCGGGGGTTCGGTGCTGGCCAACCTCACCTACCTGCTGGCGGTGCGATCCGGGCCGCTGGGACTCGTGGCGGTGGCATCGTCCCTCTACCCGGCGGTGGTGGCGGTCATGGCCTTCCTGGTCTACAAGGAGAAGGCTCCTCCCCAACGCATCGCAGGCCTCCTGCTATCGCTGGTGGCGCTTTCCCTGATCGCCCTCTGACCGAGCCGGGCTCTCTCCCCAACGGTGGGGGCAGTGGAATCAGCCGGGACGGGTCTCCGGATCGCCGCGCATTCCGCGAGGAGCCGAATCCGAATGGTCGGGAACCCGCAGCCGGGCCGGCGCCGTCCAAGAACCATGAAGACCACACATGGCACCATCCGACCCCTGATAGCACTGGTAGCGGTCGTCGCCGTCCTGGCGGGCGCCTGCACCGCCGACACCACCCCCGGCCCGATAGATGAAGGTGGCCCGACCACCGCGCCGGCCACGACATCACCACAGCCGGTCGATCCCGGACCCGAACCACGCGTGGAGGACGATGGCGCTCCGAAGGCCGACGACGGGTGGATCGACGGCGAGCCCGACTGGGACGGCAGCGACACGTCCGAGGAGGCATCCGCCGAGTACGAGGCGATGCCCGAGGAGGCTACGGCGGACGAGGCGATGGCGGAACCGGAGATGGCGGAGGAGACCGCAGCCGTCGACATGACCTCCGCCCCCGCGGCAGCGCCCGCATCGGACGACGACTACCGGACGGAGGACGCGGTGGCATACGAGTCGGAGCAACCGCAGGCGAAGCTCACCGGCGGGTCGATCGACGACAACGAGCGCTTCGAGGACTACCTGGCCTACCGCGCGGACTTCTTCGGCCTGGGTATCCGGGTGCGCGACCTCGACCCCTCCGGACGTATCGTCGTGACCGTGATCGGCCAGGACCGCCTCCCGGCGGCCGGCGCCGAGGTGGTCGTGGCCGGGGAAGGGCTGGAGGTGAGCCTGCGAACCACCGCCGACGGTACGGTGCGCTTCCACCCCGAGGCCTACGACGCCGGCGCCGGGCCGTTCACCGTGTCAGCCGGCGATGCGAGCACCACGGCCACCCGGGGCCAGAACGTCACCCTCGAGAGCGCCCTGCCCACCGCAACTGGGGAGACCGTCGCTCTCGACGTCCTGTTCCTGCTCGACGCCACCGGCTCGATGGATGACGAGATCCACCAGCTCAAGATCACCATCGACGAGGTGGCCCAGCGCATCCACCGGCTCCCCGGTGACGTGGACGTGCGCCTGGGCATGACCCTCTACCGGGACGAGGGCGACGTCTTCCTCACCCGGACCTTCGACTTCACCCCCGACGTCGGGGACTTCTCGGAAGCCCTCGCCGAGGTCGTGGCCGCCGACGGCGGCGACTGGCCGGAAGCCCTCGACGAGGCGCTGGCCGACGCCCTCTCGGTGCCGTCGTGGCGCTCCGCCGCAGACACGGTCCAGCTGGTCTTCCTGGTGGCCGACGCGCCCCCGCAGGTGCTGCGGCAGGTGCCGGTGCCCTACACAGAGTCGATGCGAGAAGCAGCCCGGCGCGGCATCAAGATCTTCCCGGTGTCGTCGTCCGGCACCGACGACCAGGCCGAGTTCGTGTTCCGCCAGCTCGCCCAGTTCACCGGCGCCCGCTACGTGTTCCTCACCTACGGCGCCGGAGGCCGCGCCACCGGCAGCGCCACCGACATCGACCAGCGAGACTACGAGGAACTGTCCCTGGACGACCTCATAGTCCGCCTCGTCGCCGAGGAACTCGCCGCCTTGGCCGAACCCACAAACGCTGAGCCCGACTCCGAGACGACTGACACGACCCAAGACGACCAGCAAGGCAACTGAGCCTCCGGGTGGTGGCACGTTCCGGGTGTATGGCGGGTTCCGCGAGCCCGAAACGGTGATCGCTGGACGGCCGGCAAGGCAACTGAGGCCACCGGTATCCGTCTATCGCTCGCACCGACGGGGAGGGTGACGAGCACCATAATGTGGCGCAGGCATCCGTGGACGTCGAGGAGGGCCTGCTCGTGGTAGCACCGTTGCGAAGGGGCTGGTTCATAGCGCTGGTCGCCGTGTCTCTCGTGGCTTGCGGTGACGGTGGGGGCGAACCGTCCGTGAGGGAAGACATCCATCCGGTTCCGCCGCCCTACTTCATCGCCGTGGGCTCCGGTGTCCTCACGAGCAGTGACGGCGCCGATTGGGATCGGATCGCTTGGACGGATGGTGTGAGTGCCCTGAACCTCACCGGCGCGGCTTCCGGCAATGGTCGGCTGGTGGTGGTGGGACTGGAGGGCAGCATCGGCGCCAGCGACGAAAGCGGCGGATGGACCGTGATCCAGCGCGACCCCGGAGCTCTCTTCGGCGCATCGGATGTAGCTTTTCGGCGCCGGTCGGTTCGTCGCGGTGGGCGACGCGGTCAACCCTGATCTCACCTCGGGCGGGGTCGTTCTGACGAGCCTTGACGGGGTCGAGTGGTCTCCGGTGGCCTCGGGCCTGCCCGGTTTGGCGACGGTGACCTACGGGAAGGGAGTGTTCGTAGCTGCTGGAACCGCGTTCGTGGCCACCAGCGCGGACGGGATTGCCTGGGCGCCGAGCCCCTTCGACTCTCCGCGACGGCTATTCGGCATCGCCTACGGTGACGACCGGTTCGTGATCACCGGGGGACACGGATCGATCTTCACCAGCTCCGATGGCGTCGAGTGGACATCCCGGAACTCCGGTGTCTCCGGTGTGACCTTCCTACGGGGAGTGGCCCACGGAGGTGGCCTGTTCGTCGCGGTAGGCGACGAGTACGACACCGCCGCCAAGAGTTCGGTGAGCACGATCATCACCAGCCCAAATGGCGCCGACTGGACCGTCCAGCATTCGGGTGAGTCCCAATCGCTGTCGGATGTGGCCTACGGCGGCGGTACCTTCGTCGTGATAGGCCAGAACGAGAGAACCGATGAGAACGGGAACGTCGGGAGCGCGGTACCTGTCGCCCTCACCAGCCGGGACGGAACGGAGTGGGAAACGGTGGAGGTCGCAGGGGACCTGTGGCTGCGCGGCGTGACGTACCGGCCTGCCACGTAACAAAGACCCCGGGCGGGCCGTCCGCGAAACCGCGTGAACGGCTGCGATCAGCCCTGCGGGACATCCCCGTCGGTGGCGATGTCCCCGTCGAGCCGGTATTCCTGATGAACACCGGCTTCAATCGTGACCCTGCCGACCAGACGATCGCTGACCACTGCCCACTACTCATGCAAAACCCACGGGAAGGTCGGGCACGGTATCGACCCATCCATCGGCCTGCCCAGGGACGGTACGGTTACCGTCCTCGATACGGTGACCAGGCCGGCCTATTGGCACCTTCGGCCAGCAGCCAGGATTCCGAACTGGCGATGTCCACCACCCAGACCTCCGAGCGGCCATCGCATACGGTGGAGTAGGCCAGGTGGCTCCCGTCGGGTGACCATGCCAGAGCCCATCCGAAGTCTCCGGTCACCGGACGGCCACCGGACCCGTCGGCATCCATCACCATGACACGGTTCTCGACGTAGGCGATGCGGTCTCCATGCGGAGACCACACCGGGCTCGAACCGCTGGACAGCTGCCGCGGGCTGTCGCCGGAGGGATCCGTCACCCAGACCTCGTTCGTGAGGTCGTCAGCCTTCTCGTAGGCGATACGGCGCCCGTCCGGCGACCACGCAGGCGCTAGACCGTCGATCAGCCGCCGGTGGTGGCCAGCGTCGGAGGCCACTATCCGAACCTCGCGACCGGAGCCGGCAACCCACCGGTTGTAGATGATGTGGGCGCCGTCCGGTGACCAGCTCAGGTTCAAGCCGCCGTAGCTGGCATTCGGCCGCCAGTCGTAGGTGAGCCGCCGCCGGGTACCGGTCTCCGCTTCCACCACCCAGACTGCTCCACCATGCCCGGAGTAGGTGATGAGATGCCCGTCCGGCGACCACGCAGGTTCCGAACCCCTGCGAGCCAACCGCCGGGCTCCGGCGCCGTCGGCGTCCATCATCCAGAGTCCGACACCCTCCCCATCCGTTCTAGTGTAGGAGATGCGGCTTCCGTCCGGCGACCACACCGGTCCCCGACCGTCGGCAAGCCGCCGGTGACCGGCCCCATCAGCCACCCATATCTCGGGAACGTGCTCGACCCTTCTGGAATAGGCGATCCGGCTTCCATCGGGCGACCAGGCCGGATGGCCTCCTCGCGCGGCCAGCTTCCGCCGGTCCCCCCGGTGGGTGTCCACCACCCAGAGGTCGAATACGTACTCGTCACGCCTCATCTCCAGGTAGATGATGTGGCTCCCATCCGGAGACCAATGCGGGCCCGAACCGTTGCGGGTCAACCAACGCCGGTTGCTGCCGTCCGCGTCCATCACCCAGATCCCGGAGCGCTCACCTCCGTCGCGGTAGGCGATACGGCTCCCGTCCGCCGACCAGACCGGCTGGGTACCGCCGACCAGCCACCGCCTGTCGCCGCCGTCCGCATCCATGACCCACACCCCGCGATCCGGACCCGACTCGTAATAGGCGATACGGCGCCCGTCCGGCGACCACTCGGCCTCCGATCCTCGGTCGGCGACCAGCCGGTGATCGCTGCCGTCCGCGTCCATCGTCCAGATCCCGCCGTTGTTGTAGGCGACACGGTTCCCGTCCGGCGACCACACCGGGGCCCAACCGTCGGTCAGCCGCCGCGGGTCGGTGCCGTCCGCGTTCATCACCCAGACCCCGACAGGGTCGTCCCACTCTTCGTAGGCGATGCGGCTCCCGTCGGGTGACCACACCGGGCTCGAGCCCTGGTCGGCCAGTCGCTGCGGGCTCGCGCCGTCGGCGTCGATGGTCCAGATCCCGCCGCTGTCCGATTCTTCGTAGGCGATGCGGTTCCCGTCGGGTGACCACACCGGGTTCGAGCCGTGGTCGGCCAGTCGCTGCGGGTTGGCGCCGTCCGGGTCTGCCACCCAGATCCCGGCACGGCTGTGGTCCGGTCTCTGGCTGTTGTAGGCGATAGTCCCCGAACCGAAAGCAGCCGTATTCCCCACCGCCGAGAGGGTTACCGGGGAACCACCCTCAGCGCCCTCCCGCGAACACGCATCCTTGCCCGCCGCGCTCTCGGGCACCCCCACCGACCACCCCACCATGGCGGCGGCGGCCAGGAACCCTGCGAGCCACTTACGGCCAGGTCGCAGACTGCGTCCCGTCATTCGAGTTCTATTCCTTGGCGCCGGATTGGGGCCGGCGCTCGCTGATACCGACCATAGCCGCCGCTCACAGCTACGAAGGCCCCGCATTGTCCGGGCAACGCGTCGCGGCAGGCGGTGCGGTATCGGCGTTTACGTTCTGATACAGGCGGCTAGTACACACCATGGTGGTAGTTCCGGTTAGCGAGACCACCCGGCAGTTGGTCTTGTGGGGAAGCGAGTCGGCTCAGTGTTCGGTAATCTTGATGGCCGTGGTTGACCAGCGGATTCCGGAGTACGCCAACCCTGCGCCGGACGCAGCCGGTCGTTGATGCGCGTCAACGAGTACATCCGTTACGAACCCGACGAACGCTGCTCTGCCCGCCTGACGCTGGGTGTGGCGGTTCAGGGGACCATGATCAGCCTGTCGATCACGGTCATCGTGGTCACGATCTTCGTCCTCGGGGCGGGCGGAGACAGGGCCTACCTCTCCTGGGCGGTGTTTGCCGCCCTCATGATCACCGGGCTCGGCACCCTGCTTGCGGCCAGCCGCCTGGGAAAGCTCGGAGCAGGTCACATTCTGATGATGGCGTCGGGCGGCCAGTTCATAGGTGTCTGCGTGGTGGCGATGACCGAAGCCGGTCCGGCCACACTGGCGACGCTGCTGGTCGTCTCGTCGGTGCTCCAGTTCCTGGTGGCCACCTGGCTTCCGAAGATGCGCCGGATCATCACACCCGTCGTCGCCGGGACCGCGCACATGCTGATCGCGACGACAGTGATACCGGTAGCCATCGCCAGGTTGGTGGACACACCTGCCGGGACGTCGCCGTCCCAGGGCTTGGCGGCCTCCGGCGCGGCGGCCCTCGCCTTCCTATTCCTGGTATTGCGAGGCACGAATATCTGGCGCTTGTGGGCGATACCCATCGGTATCGGGGCCGGCTCGCTGGTCGCCGCGGCGGTGGGACTGTACGACTTCGGGCCGGTCCGAAATACGCCCTGGTTCGATCTGCCGGATGCGGCCGCATGGCCGGGTTTGGAACTGACGCCCGGCCCGGAGTTCTGGGGGCTGCTGCCGATGTTCCTGATCGTGAGCCTGGTCGTGGCCGTCAAGTCGAGCAGCGACGGCGCCGTGATCCAGCAGGTCTCACGCCGCCATCCGCGCGCCACGGACTTCCGCACAGTGCAGGGGACTCTCAATGTAAGCGGAGTGACGATGCTGCTGTCGGGGATGGCCGGGACGGTTCCTCCCATCATGGTCTCGGCCAGTTCCATTTCGTTGATCAACCTCACAGGGGTCGCCTCCCGAAGGGTCGGGCACGTCATCGGGGGTTTGCTCATCCTGCTGGCGCTGTTCCCCAAGGGCCTCGCCGTCCTGCTCGCCACACCGACTTCGGTAATGGGGGCGGTGCTTCTGATGATCATGGGAGTGCTCCTGGTGGAGGGTATGCGGACCATCGTCCGAGACGGTCTCGACCATCGGAAGGGGATGGTGGCCGGAGCATCCCTGGCGATAGGCATCGGCCTGGAGAGCAACAACGTCCTGGAAGATCTGCTGGTTGGAACCTGGGGTGTGCTGTTCGGCAGCGGGTTGGTGGTCGGCGTCCTGGCGGTGGTGGTGCTGACATCCCTGATGGAACTGTCGGGCCCGCGCCGCAAGCGGCTGGAGGTCGAACTCGACATGTCCGACCTTCCCAGGATCAACACGTTCCTCACCGGACTCGCCTTCCGTGCTAGATGGAGTGCAGCTTCGATAGAACGCCTGACCGCCGCCGGAGAGGAGACCCTCTCGACCATGTTGCAGCTACGTGAGGACTACGAGGACCAGGCCAAGCCGCGTCTGATAGTCACGGCTCAGGGCAGTCCTCGTGTAATCGATCTGGAGTTCATGGCCATCTTCGGTGAGGGAAACATCGAGGACCACTTGGCGTACCTGGTCGAGCACACCGACACTCCGGACGCGAGAGATGTCTCGTTCCGCCTCCTGCGCCACTACGCATCCTCGGTCCGGCACAGCAAGTACTACGGAATAGACATCGTGGGAGTCCAGGTGGAGTCCCTACCCGAGTCCTGATTCAAAACCCGACACGAAAGGAGCAACGATGCGAGGATATGCGATCGTCAACACTCAAATAACCGACCCGGACGGGTACGCCGAGTTCATAGAACGGATAGCGGACGTGGTCGCAACATACGGCGGAAGCTACCTGGTCCGCGGTGGGCGGACCGAGTACAGGTACGGTGACTGGCAACCGGGCCGCGTGGTGGTGATCGAATTCGGCAGCTTCGAGAAGGCGCGCACCTTCGCGGACTCCCCCGAGTTCACGGAACTCCGGGAGATCATCGATCGAACCTCGATAGGGCGTATGATCCTGGTAGAGGGCGTGTAGCTTCGCTCGCCGACGGAACGAAGACGCTGCGTACCGGTCCGGCGAGGGCTGCACGCTGCGATGGCGGTGACACACCGCTGGTCAGTGGGCAGTGGTGGATGGTGGATGGTGGGCAGCGAGAAGGGCTACCAGCCACCAGCCGTCAATGGTCGTCTACCAACTCACTGACAACTGACAACTGACAACGGAGAAGGGATCGCCTATGAAGAACATGTCCGGTAGGTCCCCATTGGTTGGCGGGCTTGGCTGCCCGGCCGTCCCGCCCGGTCCGTTGCCTCTCTCCGGCTCGGGAGTGCTTCCGTGGTAGAGGTGGATGTAGCCGTCCGGGCTAATGCGCTGCTCGGTGAGTGCCCGCTCTGGAGTCCCGAGGAGGGGGTGCTCTACTGGGAGGACATCGACGGTCGGTTGGTGCACCGCTATGACCCGGCCACCGGCGAGGACCTGACCCGGGAACTGCCGGGACGGCCCGGCTCGATGGTTCTCACGTCGGAGCCCGGGAGGCTGCTCATCGCATCGGAGACCGAACTGGTCTGGTTCGACTGGTCGACCGGAAGCACCAATCCTTGGGTAACTCTGGAACCACCGGGAACCGGAAACCGGATGAACGACGGCCGTACGGACCCGGCGGGCCGCTTCTGGGTGGGCTCGATGTACGAGTTCGCCGACGACATGCGCCATACCGGTAGCATGTACCGGATCGAGGGCGACGGGTCGTTCACCGTCACCCGGGGCGGGGTGGGAGTACCCAACGCGCTGGCCTTCGACACCGAACGGGACCGGATGTACTGGGCCGACTCCCTGACCCGCACCGTGCTGTGCTACGACTACGACCTCGAGACGGGAGAGGCCCGCAACGAGAGGGTCTTCGTCGAGTTCGGCGACCTCCCGGGACGGCCGGACGGGGCGTGCATCGACGTCGAGGGCTGCTACTGGGTGGCGGCGGTCCGCGGCTCGGCGGTGCTGCGGTTCACTCCCGACGGCGCCGTCGACCGCAGGATCGACCTGCCCGTGACCAAGCCCTCGATGACGGCATTCGGCGGATCCGACCTGGGAACCCTGTTCGTGACCTCGATCGGAGGCGGGGGTAGCCATGCGCGGGATGCCGCCGAGCCGCGAGCCGGTGACCTGTTCGCCATCGACCCCGGTGTCGCCGGACTACCCGACGCTCCCTTCGCAGGTACCTGAGATCCCGACACCCGGAAGGCGTCTCGAAGCTCGAGTGCTAGCATCCGGCGACCCGCCCAGGAGGTACCTCGCATGGCGCGTATCTGGTTCGAACGTAGGGTCATGCCCCTCCTGCGGCCCCACGTTCCACCGTCCGTCGAGGTGCTCGGGCCTGGCCGACCCGACGACATCCACGCGGGCATAGAAACCGCTCAGACAGGCATCGTCGCAAGGTCCCGCTTCGACGACAACGTCTTCGACCGGGCGCCGGACCTGGTGGCCATCTGCCGGACCGGCATAGGCTGCGACAGCATCGACCTGGAGGCCGCCACCCGGCGCGGAATCGCCGTTTGCAACGCTCCGGACGGACCGACGATATCCACCGCCGAGCATACGGCCGCACTGATGCTGGCCGCTTCCAAGAGCCTGATGCGAGCCGGGAACCAACTCCGCAACGCGTGCGGCGACGGTGACCACTACGCCACCCACCTGGGGATCGAACTTTACGGCAAGACCCTCGGCCTGGTCGGATTCGGAAGGATCGCCCGCCGGGTCGCCGCCATCGGTACCGGCCTGAGCATGCACGTACGCGCATACGATCCCTACCTCGCCGAAGACGCGTTTCCCTCACCGGTGGTCCGGGTGCCGACTCTGGAGGAGTTACTCATCACCAGCGACGTGGTGTCGGTCCACGTGCCCATGAACCCCACCAACGCGCGGATGTTCGACGCCCAAGCGTTCGCCACGATGAAGCCGGGCGCGGTGTTCGTCAACGCGGCGCGCGGCGGCCTCGTCGATCACGATGACCTTCTGGAGGCACTGGACAGCGGCCAGCTCTTCGGTGCAGGCCTCGACGTGACCGATCCCGAGCCGCTCGACCCCTCCCATCCGCTACTGCACCGGCCCAACGTGACCGTGACCCCTCATGTCGCCGCCGGCACCGACGAGGCCCGTGTGCGAATGTTCAAGCCCGCCGTCGAGCAGGCAATCATGGTCATCGAAGGACGCAGACCTCCACACATCGTCAACCCCGACGCCTGGAAGGGCGTGATCGCTCGCCTGAAACAGCGACGATGACAATACGGTAGGCCTGGCTGTCACAACTATCCGATCGGGTCGAGTCCCCCCGTGTCTCGACACTTGCTGGATGGGATTAGGCGTCGCGCCGGCAGCCGGGCTGGGCGCGATGATCGTGTCGGTCGAGCCGGGACCGCCGCGGGGTAGGTCTGCCGCTCGCAATCCTGAGACCCATGTTGTGCTTGCGATGTCATCCGGTTGCCGTTCGCCTTCGGACCCTGCCGCACTGGCCGATCCCACAGGCCCTGAGCCTCCCCCCGAAACGACGGACATGACCCAGGACGACCCGCGAGGCAACTGAGGTGTGCGATCGACAACGCAGAATGGGCTGACCCCCGGCACCACCAGTTTCCGATTGATAGTCATAAGAATATGACTATAATTGCGGGCATGGCGAACCCGAGCATCAACCCGGCAGAGCGCGCGGTGCCGGCCGGGGAGTTCAAGACGAATTGCCTACGCCTGATGGACGAGGTGCAGGAGACCGGAACGGTGATCGTCGTTACCAAGCACCGCCGTCCGGTCGTGAGGGTGAGTCCGTTCCGCGAGGAGCCACCCACGCTGGTCGGGTCGTGTAAGGGCCAGTTGCGGATCATCGGAGACATCGACAGCGACCCGGCCATTCCCGCCGACGACTGGGACATGCTCGCCCTCCCTCTTACCTAGCCGGCACAAGATCACGCTGTCTGAAGGAGAACCCCGGCGGTGAGCCTTCTTCTGGACACCAACGTCCTGTTACGCGTCGTAGTCGACAGCATTGACATCAGCGAGACCTTCAAGGAGGAGGTCGAGTCCGGTCTGGCCGTCGGTAGGATTTCGATCTCCACGGTAACGTTCGTGGAGACCACCCGTCTGCACTATCACGGGCGTATCGACCTGGGATGCCACCCGGCCGTCTGGCGTCGTGAGCGGCTGCGATCAGGTCTGCGGGAGATTCCCGTCAGCGGCGATATCGCCGTTGAGTCGGTATTGCTCATGAACACCGGCTTCCATCGCGACCCTGCCGACCAGTTGATCGTCGCCACGGCCATGCTGGCAGGTATGCGCCTTGCCACAACGGACGAGAAGATCATCGGCTGGGCACGGCGAAGCCGGCTGCTTCCGCTAGCAGACCCGGCCACGCGAACCCGGCAGTAGGTTGGGCGCCACTATGCGTGTGGTCATCGGCTGGATTATCGCCGGAACGCTGCTCGCCGTCACCGTGCTGGGTGCGGTATCGGCTCATGACGTCCGAGGTGTCGTGAGCGGGATGGTGTCCAGCGTCGCCGTTGGCAGCCGGTCGGGTCGCGACCGCCGCGGGATGTAGTAGGTCTGCTGCTTGCAGTCCTGAGACCCGTGTTGTCGGTCGCCGCAGGCGTGATCACCCTCCTGAGCACCATGGTCGCCGGTTGCAACGATGTGAACGTTGCAACGATGTGAACGGGGTTCCGAGTTGAGAGCGCTGTCACACGTGGTTGGGCACCCCGACCGTCGACTGGCCAGGAGCACCATTGCTCTCACTGGCGCTCGGTCTGGGCGTCGGCTACCTCGTCTGGTGGCTCTTCGAGATGCTGTTCCAGAGCCGTGTGGAGTAGCGGTCCGGCTCATTGGTGCGAGACGACCGTGCTTCGGCCTCAACTCCGACTAATCCACGATTTCTCATATCACTAATCCCTATTGTCTTACCAAGCTACTCCACGTTCTTACCTTGCAACATGGTCGCCTCGGCGCGACGAGTCGGGTACGGACTAGGTCAGAAGAGGGCGGCCTGGCGCGGAGGTGACTCCTGTTCGTGATCGGATCGGGCTCCACCCAGGATCCGTTCGAGTTCGGATGGATCGGTCAGGGCGAGGGCGCCTCTCCGCTCAAGCGGCGCGTTGCCGGGACCCTCTCCGTCTCCCCTCCACACGGCCATCCGGCAGTAGTCGCCTCTGATGGCCTCCGTAGCGCCCGACCAGGTTCCGCCCGAGCCGTTGTCGGCGGCGACCGCGACCGTCACGTCCGACAACGCGTAGATGAGCTTGTTCCGACCCGTCGCCTTGCCGACCGAGAAGGATGAGTCCGGAGCGTACGGGGTGCACACCACCGTCCGCCCGTCGTGAACCGCCCGCCGCACATCGGGAGACCTCAGCGTCCGCACCAGAGAGTGGGCCGGGACTCCGACCACGGTTCCTCCGGCCCGGAATGCCGCGCTCATCGCCAATTGGTCGACTCCCCGCGCCGCGCCCGAGATGAGAGGGAGCCCGAGCGAAGCGGCCTGCCGCCCCAGCGCCTTGGCGGCCACTGCGCCGTCCCTGCTCACGTTGCGGCTTCCCACCACGCCGACACCCGGCTGATCGAGGAGTTCGAAGGCACCGGCAGCATGGAGAATTGCCGGTCTCTTCGATCCGAGCCTCGCGTGCAAGCGCTGCGGATAGCCCTCGTCGAACGGCGTGAGCGTCGCTACACCCGACTGGTCGAGCCGGTCCAACTCGAAGGCCATCGCGACTGCCCTTGAGAGAAGCCCCACCACAAGGGCTGCCAAGTCCTCCGCCAACCCGGAGCCGATCAGATCGTCCTCGGACCTTCCGAGTAGATGACCCGGATCACCGGCCTGATCGACCAGGCGCCAGAACTGCGAAGCACTGAGCGGCGCCGCGCCGTCCCGCGCCATCCTGCTCACCAGGAGGACGGTCGCCAGCGAGTCCTCGTTCCGCATCAACCGATCTCCCCGCGGCGTCGTCTAGCTTCGCGCTGTTGAGGGTCGCAGCCCCGACTCGCACACGGTCCCCTCGATCTGGCTGTGCACGCACCCCCTCGCGCATCTCCCCAGGAAACGTAACGGGGCCTTGTGACAGGTACCACACCACTACATCCGAGAGCGGGAGCACGCCCATGAGGAACTGTCCTTTAACGACCTCATGGCCGCCCCATTGCCCGAGGAACCCGCGGGCCTGCTCGCCGGGTGCTTACTGTTCGAGTGTCCGACCCGTACGGGAACACATTTCCCGGAGCCCGCCTGTAGTTAGGGCGAAGCTGCACGGCCCGCTTCGTGAGTCCAGCGCGGCTAGGTCGTCCCAGAACTTGATGATGAGGTCGTAGATGTCGTCCTGTGTCATGTTCGAGCTTCCCGTGAGAAAGACGGCTCTGACTCCCGCGTCGTGTAGCTTGGCACGCTCTACCGGCCGAGTCCTGATCCTCTTGTCACGGGTGATGAACAGCAGGTCTCTCCGATCGGCGCCAATCTCCTCGAATATCTCGGTGTCCTTCGCGCCCCGGATACAGAACGGTGCCTATTGCTGGTAGCTCGGCCAGCTTCCTTCCCACCGGAAGGATGTTCTCATCAGCGAAGACACCTCTGATCTTACGCGACGCGGGAACAGCGCACCGCGTCATCCACCGCCCGCGGTGTGATGTTCCACATCTCGGCGACGGCACCCCGGCTTTCCCCCGCGACAACAGACTCGGCGACTGTGGCAACCCGTAGACGGCGTCCGGCGATCGTCGGCTCACCCGACGCGTACTCAGGATCGATCACGATGCTGTCCGCGATGCGGAACCGGCGTACGATGGCATCTTCATAGTCCGCGGCCTGCTGGAAGCGGCGGACTTCAAGGGACGGCAAGACGGCCTGCCCGCTACGAACCACGAAGCGAAGCGATGGCTGCAGGTTCGTTACCTGCTGCACCAGCAGGACCAGTTCCCGGCCCTCAGCGCTCAAGAACGGCTGAGCGGCGGCCAGCGGGTAGTCGGTGCCGAACTCTTCGCGGAGCGCCATGATCGCCGGGCGCATCCGAAAGACGGACACGCCCCGCTGCCGATACTCTGAAATGAGCCGGGCCTCTACGAACTCTCCCCATGTGACGGTTTCCGAACCCGTCGCGGCCACCCTTACCAGCGGTTCGTAGTGCCGACCCCGCCGTTCGTATCCATCGATCCAACGGCACGCTGTACCACGGGAGAGGCCCAAAAGACGGTCGACCTGGCCCATGCCATAGACCTCGCGGTCCAACAGAGCAACCGTGTCACCCACTAGCGCCTCCTCCGTAGGCCCGCCAACTGTCCGCCAAAATACCACGACGCGGAGACCATGACCCACGTTTCCCGCTCCAAGACCCTGTGCTACCCACGGCATAAAGGGAATCCGGCCTCCGCGGATTGCCAATGTGGATAGTTCTAGTCATAATAGAACTATGCTCTGGAAGATCGATGCGCAGTCACCGCAGCCCCTTCACGCACAGCTGGCCGGTCAGATACGCCGTGGCATCGCCGCCCGCGAGCTCGCTGAAGGCGAGAAGCTGCCCCCGGCCCGTGACCTGGCGAAGGGCCTGGGGGTGAACATGCACACGGTCCTCCGGGCATTCCAGACATTGCGCGACGAGGGCTTGCTGGAAGTCCGCCGAGGCCGCGGCACATCGGTGGCGCGGGACGCCGAGTCGGCGGCCCGCCACGTCGAGCTCGCCCGCAGCCTGGTCAGCGAGGCGCGCCGCGCCGGTCTGGGCAACCGTGAGATCCTCCGACTGGTAGAGGTGCAACTATGAACGAGTCAACAAGGCGAGCGGTCCTGGGCGCCGGCATCCCCGCCGCGGTGGTGGGCGCGGGCCTCGGCCCGTACCTGGCCTACCGGTCCGACCTCCCGGATCGGGTGGCGAGTCACTTCGGCATCTCCGGTAGGGCAGACGACTCCATGACACCCGAGCTGTTCCTCGTCGTTGTCGGGGTGCTGATGGTGCTCGGCCTGGGGATGTGCATGGCCGTCGCCCTGATCCGGCGGAGGCTCCAGCCGATGGTCGTGCTGGGCGCGTCGTTCATCGGCGCGTTCGTCGGAGCGCTGGCGGCAGGAATACTCGCCACCACGGCCATCGGCCAGAGAGGGCTGGAGCGGTGGCAGGAGGCGACGCTGTCCCCCTGGGCCCTGATCCTATGGATCGGCGGGAGCCTCGTCGTCGGTAGCGCTGCGGCCTGGATCGCCTCGTCGCTTCCGACCGCCGACGATCCCGGCACCGGGATGGTACCGCCGATCATGGAACTCGCCCCCGGCCAGCGGGCCTTCTGGACTTCCTGCCTGTACGCCAGGTGGCCGCTGCTGCTGGGCCTGGTCGCCCTCCTCGTAGCTCTGGGTCTAGCCCAACTCACCGAAATGTGGATCGGGATCGTCCTGCTGGTTCCCGCGATAGCAATGACCACCTTCAGCCGTATACGCGTCACAGCCGACCGGTCGGGATTGCAGGTCCGTTACGGGTTCCTCGGTTGGCCCCGCACGTCGGTGCCCCTGCGCCATATCGCCACCGCCCGGGCCATAGACGTCCGCCCCACCGAATGGGGCGGATGGGGATACCGGGGCAGCCTGACCCTCATGAAACGCGCCGCTGTGGTCCTGCGCGCCGGTCCCGGCATCCGCCTCGATCTGCACGACAGCAAGGTCTTCGTCGTGACCATCGACAATCCCGAGATCCCCGCCCGACTGCTGAACGCCGAAGCCTCCCGCCTGACAACTACTTGAACACGACAGGCAAGCGAGGCGGCTCGGCCGGTTGCGGGAGTGCGGAACTGCCTAGGAGCCGAGAACCGTCCGATCCGCCCCGGCAGTTCGACAGGCACCCCTGAGCCCGTTCGTGCTGATCGCCACGCGAGGGAAGCCCTAGGCTGAAGGACGTGAGCGAGTCCGGCAGCACGGGTGGTGGGGGACCTATGGAAGACGTCATCCTGCGCGGGTCGCTGCGAGAGGCGATGCAGGCTCCTCCCACGGTGTACGAGGCGGTGGGAGGCCAGAGATTCTTCGACGATCTCGTCGACCGTTTCTACGACGCCGTGGAGGAAGACCCGCTGCTACGGCCGATGTACCCGAGGGACATGCGGCCTTCGAGAGCTCGACTGGCCGGCTTCCTGGCCCAGTACTGGGGCGGTCCGCCGCGTTACAGCGAGGAGCGGGGCCACCCCCGCCTGCGGATGCGCCACCTGCCCTTCGCCATCGGCCGGGCCGAGCGTGACGCGTGGATCATGCACATGACATCCTCACTCGATGCGGCCACCCTCGCCGACGGAACCGGCCGCCCGCTGCCTATGGAGATCCGGACCATGATGTCCGACCACTTCGACGACGCTGCCACCCACCTGATGAACAAGCCCGGCTAGAGGCTGCGAAACCCCCCGGACGGCTCGACACCCCCACCCCGGGCGCAGCGCAACCAACCGGGCCGACTCCCCTGACACGGGAACCCGTCAGGCTGGTGGCTGGTGGCTGGTGGCTGGTGGCTGGTGGCGTGACTCAGCCTGCAAGGGTGCTTGGAGGTGGACCGGCATCGGGCATCTAACCCTTGATACTGGACGGGCAAGTGACGAACTAGCTCAAGGGAACTGAGGACACTCGTTTCCCGCCAGCCACCTAACACCCAACCCGCGGCTACCGTGTCGGTCATGCCGGGTCGACGCCGCCTCCTGAGATAGCGCGGTCACGGGTATCGACACCATGGCGCCGGCGGACTCGGAGAGCCTCCTGGGCGATGTCGCGGCCCGCTACCGATGCGCCGGCTGGTGGACCGGCCAGGGGTTGGCGGATCGCTTCGAGTCCCACGTCGCCGAGTCCCCCGACGATCCGGCCCTGGTGAGCGGCCGCGACAGCCTGTCACGGGCCGACCTCTGGAACGCGGCGGGCTATGCAGCCCGACAGCTCCGTGCGGTCGTCGGCGACGGCAGGCGGGTCGTGGTGGTGCACCTGCCCAACACCACCTCCTGGATGGTGATGTTCCTGGCCGTGCTGCGGGCCGGCCACGTCCCGGCGACCCCGCCGGTGACCACCGAGGCGGGCCACCTGCGTCACATCTTCGAGCTGGTCAAACCCGCGCTCGCCATTTCCGTGAGCCGCCACCGTAGAGCATCGCCCGCCGAGGCCGTCCGGGAGGCCGCTGCCCGGACCGGTGGCGTGGCCGTGGGCCTGGCCGATGGCACCGCCCTTGACGTGCTCGACACCGGGAGCGGCCCGGAGGGGACCGACCGGGTTCCCGAGGCCACCGCCCACCTTATGTTCACTTCGAGCACCACCGGTCCGCCGAAGGCCGTGAGCCACGGCGAGGACTCCCTGGCGACGCTGAACCGCCAGTTCGCGCAGCGTTTCGACCTCAGCGCCCGTACACCCGTCTTCATGCCGTCGCCCCTCGGCCACAGCGTCGGCGCCATCCACGGCGCCCGGCTGTCGATGTTCTTGGGCGCGCCGCTCATCCTCCAGGACCGGTGGGACGCTACGACCGCCCTCGAGTTGGTGTCACGTCACCGCGCCGCGTTCACCGCCGCGGCGACGCCGTTCCTGCTCGACCTGGCCAATGCCCAGTGGCGCGGCGCCGAGCCCAAGCTGGCTTCGCTCCGGAGCTTCCTGTGCGGGGGCGCCCAGGTACCGCCGGCGCTGATCCGGCGGTGCCGCAGCGAGTTCCCGAACACGTTCGTGACGCCGCTCTGGGGCATGACCGAGGGCGGTCTGACCACCTGCGTGGACAGCTCCACCTACCACCAGGTCGAGACCACCGTCGGTATCGGGCTGCCCGGCCTGGAGCTAAGAGTCCTCGACGCCGAGATGCGGCTCAAGGCGTCCGGCGCCGGCGAGTTGGCCATGCGCGGACCGGGCGTGTTCAACGGCTACTTCGGCCAGCCCGAGCTGTACGCCGAGCACCTGGTCGGTGACGGGTTCTTCCGTACCGGCGATCTGGCCCGCATCGAAGCCGACCGGTACGTATCGATCACCGGGCGGGTCAAGGACCTGATCATCCGCGGCGCGGTCAACATCTCGCCCGTCGCGACCGAGAACATCATCGCCGCCCACCCCGATGTGGCCGGGGTTGCCGTGATCGGCTGGCCGGATGAGCGTCTCGGCGAGCGTATCTGCGCCGTCGTGCAGGCCACCGCCCCCCTGGACCTCGACCAGATCGTGGCATTCTGCGCGGAGCACGGCCTGTCCCGCAGGTACTGGCCCGAGCGTCTGGAGCTGGTCGACCGCTTCCCCCGCACGGCCGCGGGCAAGATCCGGAAGCCTGAGCTACGGCGCGATCTGCTCAGCCGTGTCCCCGGGGCCGGGAGCCGCACCCCCGCGAACCCGGTTCGGGACCGTAGAGGCATCGACCGATGACGGCTGTCGAGCTGAACGACATCGTGGCCAACTACAGCCGGCGCGGCTCAGGCCCGGCCGTCGTGCTCCTCCACGGACTGGCAGAGGACCACCGCTCATGGGACTCGGTCGCCGCCCATCTGGGCTCGTTCACCACCTACGCCGTCGACCTCCGGGGCCACGGCCGGACGACCGCCGGCCAGGGTTCGGGCACGCTGTCACAGTTGAGCGACGACCTGATCATGTTCCTGACCACCGTCAGCGGTCCTGCCGCGGTCGTCGGCTACTCGCTCGGCGGCACTATCGGTCTGAAGGCCGCTACCGCCGCACCGGACCTGATCCGCCACCTCGTGGTGGTCGCCACCTCATCGGTCGTCGGGAGGGCCGCAGCCGGGTTCTTCGCCGGCCGCATCGCCCAGCTCGAATCCGGGGACAATTCCGGCTTCGCCGCCGGGCTGCGCGACGACACCGCGCTCCAGGTCGTCACCGAGGCTGACCTCGACTCCCTCGCTGCTCACCGGATGGCCGCAGTCGGGGACGGCCGCGGCTACATCAACGCGGCCAGGGCCATGATCGGGATCCGGGCCGAACCTCTCAATACGCTGCTGTCGGAGATCACGGCGCCCCTCGACATCGTCGGGGCGGACCGCGATGTCTTCTGTCCCCGCCGGGCATCGGATATCATCGCCGATGCCGTGCCCCACAGCCGCTTCCACGAGATCTCCGGCGCCGGTCACCTGCTCTCGGTCGACCGGCCCGAAGCCTACGGCCGGTTGCTCGCACGGCTCTTGGACCGAGGGGGTGCCCGATGAGCCGCAGCTACGGGATCTCGCTGGGAGTGAGCTCCCGGGAGCCCCTGCGCCACACGTCCGGGCTGGCCCGGGCCATCGACGAGCGCGGCTTCGACGCCATCTGGTACATCGACTTCCAACTCGGGCTGAAAGACGTGTACGCGGCCATGAACCTGGCCGCGCTGTCCACCAAGCGAGTGCTCATCGGAGCGGGTGTCACCAACCTCGTGACCCGGCACCCCACCGTCACCGCCAACGCCACGGTCGCCCTCGACGAGCTGTCAGCCGGCCGGGCCGTGCTCGGCCTCGGCGCGGGCTGGTCAGCAGTACTGGGCGCCGGGGGCAGGCCGTCGAAGCTGGGCGACCTGCGCGCCGGGATCGACGGGTTCCGCCGGTTGTTCACCGGCGAGGAGTGCGAGCTCTCCGGTACCCGGGTCCGCCTGGCGGCCGCCACCCGCCAGATCCCCATCTATCTCGCCGCGTCGCAGCCGGCCATGCTGCGCCTCGCCGGCGAGACCTGCGACGGTGTCGTGCTGATGGGCGCCGCCGACCCCGAGTTCTGCTCGTGGCAACTCGACTTCATACACGAGGGCATGGCGAGCGCCGGACGTGATCGCAAGGAGCTGACGATCGACCTGTTCGTCACCATGTCGGTGGGTGACGACGAGGCGGCGGCCATCGCGGACATCCGGGCCTGGGCCACCAGCCAGGCAGCCACCTTCCACCCGTGGAAGCACATGCCACCGGCCTGGGAGAGGTTCCGTCCCGAGTTCGCCCGGGCCGCCGGCGCCTACGAACTCGTCGATCACCTCTCGCTGCAGGCACGGCACCGCCGGATCGTGTCTGACGACTTCGCCCGGTCGGTGGCGCTGGCCGGCGACCTGGACACCTGTGTCGACCGGCTCCGACAGCTGTGGCGGCTCGGCATCGACCGCATCACCTTCGCCCTCCTGTCGGGCGGGCGGCAGCAGCGTCTCGACCACCTGTCCGGCACGGTGATCCCCGCCGTCGAAGCAGCAGGAGGCAGCTGATGGATAACGACCGGCCGGTGGCATTGGTAACCGCAGCCGCGGGAGCCGGCATCGGGGCGGCGGTGGCGCGCCGGCTCGCCTCGGACGGCCTCGACGTGGTGGTGACCGACGCCCACGAGCGCCGGTGCCGCGCCTTCGCCCGGACCCTGTCCGCCGAGTTTGGACGGGAGGTCCTCTCCTACCCCCTCGACGTGACCGACCACGCGCAGGCCGGCGCCGTCATCGACGACGTGGTGGCCCGCAGGGATCGCCTCGACGTGCTGGTCAACAACGCGGGATGGTCGAAGATCGAGCCGGTGGCCGAGATGTCTCTGGAGACCTGGCAGCGGTGCCTCGACGTGAATCTCACCGGCACGTTCGTGTGCATGCGCTATGCGCTCCCCACCATGATCGCCAAGGGCCGAGGCTCGATCATCAACATCTCTTCGATCGCGGCTTGGGAGATGTCGGCCGATCACGGCGCGGCCTACTCCGCCGCCAAGGCCGGCGTCCTGGCCCTCACCCGGGTCGCCGCGGCCGAGAACGGGGTCCACGGGGTGCGGGTCAACGCTGTCGCCCCGGGCCTCATCCACAACGACTTCCTCCGCAGGATCTACCCCGAGGAGTTCTTCGACCGTTACCTGTCCGAGAAGGCGTTCCTGGACCGCGTGGGACGCCCCGACGACGTGGCGAGCATGGTCTCGTTCCTGGCCTCGGACGAGGCGAGCTACGTGACGGGCGAGGTGTTCACCGTCTCGGGAGGCGTGTCCGCCCGTGGATGACGGTCCCCTCTGGTGGCCCGTGCAGCGGCTCGTCGAGGCCTACCGCGACGGCTCGCTCTCGCCCGTCGAGGTTGCGGAGATGGCGCAGGTCCGTATCGCCGAGACCGATCCGATCCTCCATGCCTTCGTCCTGGCCACCCCCGGACTGGCCCGGCGCCAGGCCGCGGCGGCCGAAGCCGCCTACCGGAACGGCCATCCGGGCCCTCTCGCCGGCGTCCCGGTCTCGATCAAGGACGCATTCCACGTCGAGGGCCACGTCACCACGCTCGGTTCGCTGGCCCATGCCGGCGACGTGGCCCGCCACGACTCCGGCGCCGTGCGCCGCCTCCGCAGGGCCGGAGCCGTGTTCGTCGGCAAGACCAACGTCCCGGAGTTCTGCCAGTCGGCCACCACCGACAACCTGCTCGGCCCCGACACCGCCAACCCCTTCGACCCCAGTCGGACCGCGGGAGGGTCCAGCGGCGGCGCTGCGGCCTCCGTCGCGGCGGGGACCTGCACTCTCGGGCTGGGTTCCGACGGCGGGGGATCGATCCGCATCCCGGCGGCGTTCTGCGGCCTCGTGGGCCTGAAACCCACCTACGGCACCGTGCACGACGCCGGCGGCTTCCGGGCCTTCAGCCCGTTCATCTCCGCCGGGCCGCTGGCCCGGTGCGTGGCCGACGCCCGGCGCATGCACTCCGTGCTCGCTCCGGACGGCACCGCAACCCGAAGCACGCCGCCCGGGGCGGGCCCGCTCCGTGTCGCCTGGTGCCCCGACCCGGAGGGCCGCCCGGTCGACCCCGGCCTCGCCGATGTCGTCGCCACCGCGGTGCAGCAACTCGCCGCCGGCGGGCACCACGTCAGCCGGGTCGAACTGGACCTCGGCGGGTGGGAGGAGATATTCGGGCCGCTCGTGCTGGCCGAGGAGGGCGAGCGCCGGGGCCACCTGCTCAGCGGTCCCCACCGCCTGACGACGTACCAGGAGCGGTCCCTGAGAGCGGCCGCGCAACTCGACCCGGAGACCATCCGCGAGGCCCGCTCGGCCCTTGCGCACTACCGGGCCCGGGTGGACCGGTGCTTCCGCGACCACGACGTGATCGCCACCCCCGCCACCGCCACCCCCGCCTTCGAACTCGGACGCCGGCCGAAGACCATCGCCGGCCGACGGGTGGGGCGGCTCTGGGGCGCATTCCCGTTCGCGGCGCCCTTCAACGTCTCCGGGCATCCCGCCGTAGTGCTCCCGGCCGGATTCGTGGGCGGCCTACCCGTCGCCATGCAGTTGGTCGGACGGCACAATGCCGACCTCCACCTGCTGTCCCTCGCCGAGCAACTCGAAGCCCGGTTGAACCTCCGGCCCTTCGCCCGGCCGCCGTCCCCGACCCCAGTCTCATGACCGACGTGACCCGCAGGCTCGAGGGCTCCGTCCTCGTAGTGGAGATCAACCGGCCGGATCGCGCCAACGCCCTGCTGTGCCGCACCATCCACCAGATCGAAGCCGCACTCGACGCGGCTGAAGCGCCCGAATCCGACCCGACCCGGTTCCCCGGCGCCGACATCAGCGGGGTGGTGATCACCGGGGGCTCCAGACGCTTCAGCGCCGGAGCGGACCTCGCCGCGTTCACCGGATCGCTCGAGGACATCGAGTTCGACGACGAGCTCGAACGACTCTGCCGCCGGATCACCCGCAGCCCCCTGCCGGTGGTGGCCGCCGTCGAGGGTGCCTGCTACGGCGCGGGCGTCGACCTAGCGTGGGCCTGCGACGCGGTCGCGGTCTCGCAGGAGGCGCGCCTCGCCCTGCCGTCGACGAGGCTGGGGATCCTGTACAACCCGGTGTCCGTGGCCCGCCTGCATTCCCGGCTCGGCTCGTCGGTCGTGCGCCGTCTCATGGTCCTCCAGCAGGAGCTGGCGGGCCGGGACCTCCCGCCCGGCTCGGCCATAGTGGCGCAGCCGGGCGCCGCGGTCGAGACCGCCGTACGCCTCGTGCAGGCGGTCTCCGCGGCCCGCGACGCCACCGCGGTCACCAAGGCCCTGCTCGCGTCCCTCGACAGCCATGCCGGGTTCGACCCCGCCCGCTGGCAGGCGGAGCGAGAAGCCCTGCTGGTCTCACCGGCCCGCCGGGAAGCCCTCGAGAACAGCCGCGCCTCGATCCGAAAGGACCAGAAGACATGAACCTGAAGGATCTGGCCGGCCACGACCTCGGCACCCGCACCGTCGACTTCTCGGCCGACGACGCCATCCTCTACGCCCTCGCCGTAGGAGCCTCCGCCTCGCAACTCGACCTGGTCTACGAGCGAGACCTGCGAGTCCTGCCGACCTATGCCTGCGCCCTGGGCCTATGGGCGGTGGAGGCAGCCGGCCGCCTCGGCGCCTACGATCCCACCCGGTCCCTCCATGTCGGCCAGAGCCTGGCGGTCCACGAGCCGCTGCAGCCCCGACCAACCCCGATGAACGGCCGTATCCGCTCCGTCTACGACAAGCTCAGGCTCACCATCGTCGAGATCGACGTGACAGCCTCCCGATTCCAAGCCGCCTACACGATCCTGCTACCCGGGGTCGGAGCCTGGGGCGGCGATCCGCCCGCTCCCACCGAGAAGGTCCCCGCACTGGCACCGACATGGACCGCGACGGCACACGTAGCGCCTGACGCAGCGGCGCTCTACCGGCTCACGGGCGACAAGCACCCCGTCCACGTCGACCCATCCGTGGCCGCCGCCATGGGGCTGGACCGCCCGATCCTGCACGGTCTGGCCACGATGGGCATCACAGCCAGGGTCGCGGCCGGTGCCGTGAGCGCCCACCCGGCGGACCTGTCCGCAGCCAAGGTGCGCTTCTCCAGGCCCGTCTACCCCGGATGCCGCCTGCAGATCGACGCCGAAACCCACCAAACGACCGCACGCGCCGAGGCCTCGGTCGACGGCACCATGACCATGTCAGGCACATTCACCTACTGACCTGAACGATAACGCCGGCGGTGTCGGGTACCTTCGGCGGAAGCTGAGCAGGGCAGCGAGCGTCTGGTGCGAGCCCTCGTCGGTGCCCAACGAACGGTTTCTCGAGGTCCACGTCGAGGTGCTGAGCCGGTGGGCGTCGCGATAACGCTCCCAGTAGTAGCCGTTGGCCGGAAATTCTGCGAGATTCACGTTGAGAAGTTGGTTCAGGTCAATGTCGACACCGTGCCCCGGCCCTCGCAATGCGGGCACATCCCGCCGCCCGGCTGTAGGTCTTCCTGACGGTCTTGCCGGAACCCTTCTCGATCGTTATCGAACCGGATGCCCGCACCGACGGCACGTTGAACGAGAACGCATTGGGCGGGCCGATGTGCGGCTCCCCCAACCTGGAGAACAGGATCCGCAGCATGGTGTTGACGTCGGTGGCGGTACCCACCCTGGAGCGGGTGTCGGACCCCATGCGCTCCTGGTCAACGATGATGGCCGTGGTCAGCCCCTCGAGCACATCGACAACGGGCCTCACCAGAGCTGGCATGAACCCCTGCACGAAGACGCTGTAGGTCTCGTTGATCAACCTCTGCGACTCGGCGGCGATCGTGTTGACCACCAGAGCACTCTTCCCCGACCCCGGCACCCCCCGTGAACACTGTCAACCGCCGCTTGGGAATAATGACGCTCACATCCTTAAGGTCGTTCTCACACGGCCCCGAAACCCGGATCAGATCATGGCCATCCGCTACATTCATCGGGGCCACGCTACCCACTCATCGCTCCAACAATCACCGTCATCTCGACAGATGGTACGCCGACTGGATCTCGTCCCCACCTGGTAGCTAGCCATCCGGTCGAGAGCGAACAGTGAACGTCCCAATCTTGACCTAACCGGATCAGCTAGCACTCGGCTCCAAGCCAGGGAACCACGCGGTGCCTTGAGACTGACGTGATCACTTGACTAAAGGAGCCCTCACCCCCGCACACCCAAGAGTGGACACCACTTTTGCTCTTTGTGAGGTGGGTAAGCTCCGCACGATGGCAGCCGCTGCGGCAGTTGGCAGGAACATTCTCATGCACGACTGCTTTGGCACTGCCGCTGTTCGCTCCGCTCATGGCCGTTCAAATACCCCAACTCGCCGGCGGCTCTCATAACCATCTGACAGCTCGGTCGGCGGCTCAGTTCGCTACCAAGGCGGAAGCCGTCGCTGGTGAGAGCGTCGGTTGCCCGTGGGCACCGTCCGCGAACCGTCCTGTCACTGAGAGGCCCGGCTGAAGTGTAGTAGCGACATCGCCACCGATATAGAATACGGACGGAGCTGACCCGAACGGTGTTGGTCACGCTGAGCACGATCCGTCGCAATAGTCATTGTAGAAATACAGACAGCAGGGACCAGATCCGATTAGGATCAGAGCATGTCTGACAGAATCCACCGTCGCCCAGCAGTGTCTCCTCAAGTGGATTACGGAGACGCCGTAATGCTGCACGATACAGACCACCTACTAATCGAGTTGGTACCCTTCTTTATCGCGAGGTCGGAAGATGATCAACTAGCCTGCAAGATAGTTCGATATGACAAGAGGGCAGGATGGCAAGAGACCTCGATTAGTCTTCAAGAACCGGCACTTCGAAAACTACATGACTCCTTAACAAGTCACCTGTTGATTACGAAAGAAGAGTCTGGATCCTACATAGTTCTACGGGCGGATGGCTCTGTCTCCAGCGAGTCGAGCCTATCCTTAGACCAGGTTGCAAGAGCCATTAGTGACTTGCTCCAAACCGACGGAATTGTGGAACACTTAGTGGGCGTTGATCTAGGGGCGGAGTTAGCGCACGCCCTCAGGACCGATTTGCGCCTTGGTGAACTACACGAAGCCGTATCCGAACTAGCGACGTACCTCCGAAGAGGCACTGCGGATGAGAGCATCTACCAGGGCTGGTGCGAACGACATAGCTGGGCATTTGGGAACGCCTACGTTGTTAACGACCAGGTTCGATCCATTTCGGCCGGTGATCGGATTGATCTTCTTCTCCCTCGGAGCCTTGGAGGATTTCGCGATCTGATTGAACTTAAGAGACCAGATATGCGAATACTCGTGTATGACAGCTCCCACAGGTCTTGGCACTGGTCAGCAGAAGTATCCAGAGCCATAGGGCAATGCCATCGTTACTTGGATGTGCTGCATAGTGAGGTTGGTCTGAGCGGGATTCGTGATGCGCCAGATGTCATAGCATATCACCCCAGGGCGACCGTAGTAATCGGACGTAGCGAGAGGTGGTCAGAACAACAGCACCAAGCACTGCACGGCTTGAACCGGAGACTTGCGGATATCTCAGTCATCAGCTACGACCACCTGTTAGCCCAGGCTCGACAGACGCTAGACCTTGTCCGGACTCCAGATTCCGAAGATGATCGCGCCGTACGTCCGGAGTCCGAGGACTTCGATGACGTACCATTTTGAACCTGCGTACCTCGTCGAGTCCTCCCAGAAGTGCGATCACGGAGGTGCCTCCCGACGCCGTCATGGCCACTAGCATCAAGAACTCGCACACATCCTCGGTCGCGGCCAGCAGACAGAACCCCTCCAAACCCAGAACCGCGACTAGTCCCTAGTCCAACGCCGAAGAGCCATCGAACGGCTATGGGCGAATACGGGGTTCTTGTCAGGTGAGTAGGAACTGGCTGTGTTCACACGACGCGCAGATGCGGGCCTTGGCTGAGGAGTGGGTTGTCGGCGGCCTTCGCTGCATATCCGGACATCGCGGCGACTTCGGGCGGAGTGAAGCCACGGTCTAGCAGCTCGCGCCCAATGTCCGCGAGTAGCCGGGGCCGCTCAGGCGCTAACTCGTCGCTTACCGGCTCGTGGGTTCGCCATCCCAGGGCACTGAACCGCTTGTAGAGGTAGGTTCGCTGCCTGGCAGTAAGGGTGCCGAGGTGGTAGGCGCGTTCGATCAAGGCCTGCATCGAAACGCCCCAGAACCGCTTCAGGTCGTGCAGGCGCCCCGTAGTGAGATTCCGCAGCTGGGGGCGAATGACTTCCGCGGGCATCAGGAACTCCGATGCGAACGCAGTGGCGTCGGATTCGACATCATCCGGAACTCCCTGGCTGTGAAGGCAAAGATGCCCCAACTCGTGGGCGAGGGTCAGCCGTTTGCGGTCGGTCGGCGCCGTCGCGTTGATCATGATGACCGAGTACGTCCGCGCCCACTGGGAGAGCCCGTCCACCCTCCTGGTACCGAAGTCGGTCTCCAACACGAAGCACCCTGCGGCTTCCATCCAGCCGATCAGATCGCGTACCGGACCGACCGGCATGCGCCATTCAGCGCGCAGGAGACGAGCCGCGGTAGCCGGATCGAACTCGAACGGATCTAACCAGGGAATGGTGAGATCGGTATCGAGGTCAACACGGTCGGCAAGCTGCTGGCAATGGAGCCGGGCCAGATTGAGTTGGGCCTCGAGCCGTCTCCATACCGTAGGCCGCGCCGTGGCGCGCCTGCGCATGTGAGCACCGACCGCAAGGGCGCCCTCCATCCTTCCGGCGCTCCGAAGCAACTCGACCGTGACACCTAACGCCGAGGCCAGCTCTTCGAGGAGGGTTCCGGACGGATCACGGAGGTCGTTCTCGTACCGGGACATGGCGGCCTGGGTCAGGCCGAGCTGCTCGGCGAGCTGGATCTGGGTCAGCCCACGGGCTCGGCGTCCCGTGGCGATCGCCTCGCCCAGCCCCATCTAGGAGCCGCGGTCCGCTTCCGTACCGTCGAGGGGTAGCCCGATCCGCGGCGGGTCCGGAAGGGAAGGAGGCCGGAGATCGGTTGCGCCGGAACCGGTGGAGCCGGGTCGGTCCAGCTCGATCAGCCAGATGATGTTCTCTATGCCGTCGCGCAAGGACAGCACCGTCGGTCCGATCTCGTAGGAATCCGCTTCCCATCGATAACCCAGGATCAGGTGCACCTCGAACAGACCGTCGAGGGTTGGCTGGAAGGTCTGTTCCAAGAACTCGAGCGCTCCTTGGGTGGGATAGGTCCTGACATTGCCCACAACGTCGTGGCGCTTAGCCCGGATTCGGTAGAGCAAGGTCGAGCCGCTGACGAAGAGCTCCCGTGTCGGGCCGCTCTCGACGACCGACACATGGTCCATCCCCTCGACTGCATCTATCAGGCGTTTCATCAGGCGGTCGTGAATCCAGTTGGCCAATCCACGTGGCGACGCGTCGACAACGAACTCGGGCGAATCCTGACGGTATTGGGCGAGGTCGGCCCGGGCCGCTGACATAGCCTCGGAGAAGGCTTCGAGCACCTTGTCGCCCAGATCCTCAAGTATCTTCTCGGAATCGGGATAGGATTTCATACCAGAAAATATACCACAACGCAAAGGCATGTCCTGGGATCATCCTCGCAGGCGCCTTACTCGCGCCTTCATGACCCTCCCTGTCCAAGACCTCCTAACAACTCGGACTCGTAGCCATCGGAATGCCGATGGACAAACGTCCACAACGTGCACCCCCGATAGGCGCGTGCCTGGCATCTTTACTAGGCCGATGGAACTGGCCGGTCGCATGGATTCATCACGGCCCGGCGGTGGACGGGATCCGGCCAGTCACTCATCTGCGCGGATGGATAGACCATTGCCGCATGCAACTCCTCCGCCGCGACGGCGCCAACGGCCGGGATCCCGACAGTGTCCGCAACCCGAAACAACGCCTCGCCGATACACCATTCGAGCTAATGACCAACCGGGACGCCGACACAGGGGAGTTCATCGACCACCTGCCCATGTCAAGGCCATGGCCTCCACCCAGGTGGTCCTGGTCGCACCGATGGGTGTGGTGGACGGCACCATCCCTAGGCTTATCTCGAGATGATCGGCGTCGGTCCCGTACTTCGGGAGATCCTCGAAACCCTGACTCCGGACACGGAGTTCTTGCCGGGATGATCGTCGACCGGGCCGGCCGTCCGCTCTGGATGGGCCGTAACCAACGCCTCGCCGTAGCCGTCCGTGACGGAGGGTGCTTCGAATGTAATGCCCCATGCACCGTTGCGAACTCCGCACATGCACGAATGGCACTACGACAGCGGCCGCACCGACATCTACAACTTGGTCGCCATCTGCCACAAACACCACAAGTGGCTCGAAACGGAGAACCTCGTAGTCGTACACACCCTCAACGGCTACGAAGCCCGATCCAGAAACGGCCCCGCACGCTGACCTGAGGTCGGGTGGAGGAGGGGGATGATAGGCCAGGGTTTCCCGTCCTGGGGCAACCGCTTCGCCCTGCTCAGCGAATACAACGAGCAGATGATCGCGGTGGGTGCCTTAACGAGCGCCACTAGGGGAGAGGTTCTCCGTTGGCCACTACGCGCCTCCGGCCGCGGCTTGTCACACCGTCTTGCTTTACTCTCCGAACACACCGACACCTGAAGGGAACAAACATGGCCGACGAACCGACGCCCGATCTGATACTCGACAAGCAACCGGACAGTCCCACCACTATTACACTCGGCGCCGGAACGACTCTGACACTCCTCGGCATTCTTGTCGTTCTCGGTGGGATCCTCTACGTATTGATACTTCATACCGGAGTGTTCGAGCCGTCGCCCGCAGAGGTTCAATGCACTGCCTTGAACGGCTCTATCGAACTATCGACGACCGGGGGGCGGGTGTGCGACCGTCACCCCAAGGCAGCAGAAGGCGGACTATTCGGTCCTGAGGACTTCGCCGTCGACCAGTGGGCCAACGTACCGCAGGCGTCAGAGAAAGAGCGTCACTGCCGAGACATTGGCGGCACCGTGTTGTGGTCCACCAACGGATCGAAGATATGCGACATACCCCCTGCAACTGAACCTGGCCAGAGTTTTGGAGAGGAGGACTGGGGAATTGTTGAAGGTTGGTTCGTTAACCCGTTCCGGGAGTAGCCCGATCGGGAAGTTCGACTGCGAATAGCCCTCCTTCGCCACTGGTGGGAGTGGAGTCCAGACGGATGGCGAAGACTAGCCCGAAAGCTGTCCGACATGCCGAAGGTGAGGGAGAAGTTCGCCGAAGGGCGCATCGACCTGGACCAGGCCACCGCCCTGGCCAACGCCGCCGAGAAGGTAGGGCCCGACACGGTCGAGGCCGACCCTTGACCTGTTGGAGTCGGCCGATCAGATGCTTTCGGACACCTTCCAACAGCATGCAGCGAACTAGTCGGGGGGGGGGCAAGTTGATCGAACGAGGTGTCAACCCGCTGGAACGCCAACGACGGGCGCGGGAAGCCAAACTCTGGGTCGAGGACTGGACCGGCTTCGGTACGTTGCTGGCTAAGCTGACGGCGCCCGCAGTTCAACCACCTTCGCCAGGCCATCGACCATCACTACCTGCAACTACTCTGCCGCGAAGGCGCCGACGGCCGGGATCCCGACAGTGTCCGCAGCCCGAAGCAGCGCCTGGCCGATGCGATCTTCGAGCTAATGACCAACCGGGACGCCGACACCGAGGAGTTCATCGACCACATGCCCAATGTCAAGGCCAAGGCCGCTACCCAGGTGATCCTGGTCGCACCGATGGGCGTGGTGGACGGTACCGACTCCCAGGCTCATGTCGAGATGATCGGGGTTGGTCCCGTATCCCGCGAGATCCTCAAGACCCTCACGCCGGACACCGAGCTGGCCGGGATGATGTCGACCGGACCGGCCATCCGCTGACTGGGCCGCAACCAACGCCTCGCCGTAGCCGTCCGGGACGGCGGATGCTTCGACTGCAATGCCCCATGCACCGCTGCGAACTCCACGAAATCCAAGAGTGGCACCGCGACAACGGCCACACCGACATCGACAACTTGGTCGCCATCTGCTGCAAACACCACAAGTGGCTCGAAGCCGAGAACCTCGTAGTTACCCGTACGCCCAACGACTACGAGCCCGACCCGAGGCGGCCCCTCTCGTTGACCCCGCATGGTGCTGGAGGATCCTGCTTGACGCAAACAGCTCGATGGACGAAGAAGAAGCCCAAGGTCGCCAGTCTCATCCCTCCCGGCTCAACGCGACAGCGCTGCGGCGCCTACTCTTCTGTATGGGAAGCAAACACGTGGTCGAAACGTCGGGAGCTTACGATGTAGCCGTTCTGAAGGTGGCATGGCTGAGGTTCTAGTCGGAATATAGAGGTTCTGAGTATCCTCCAGCTTAAACGGCTGGCTACAAAGGGTTGAATTAGTTTGCAGGCATCTAGACTAGGAGAGAGAAGGTGTACCAGACGGGCGATACTATCAAGAAGACTCTTGACGCTATTCAAAGACATGACTTAGTGTTACCTGCTATCCAACGTGAGTTTGTCTGGCGTCCCGAACAGATTTGCCGGCTATTCGACAGTCTCATGCAGGGCTATCCGTTTGGTACATTTCTCTATTGGGCCGTCCAGCCCGAGAATAGTGCGAAGTTCAAATTCTTTGATTTTGTTCGCGATTATCACCAACGTGACAACCCCCATTGTCCTCCTCTTCCTGTAATGTCACGCCGTCAACTAACGGCTGTCCTTGATGGACAACAGCGTTTGACAGCTCTCAATATCGGGCTGTGCGGTTCGCTCGCTAGGAAGCTCCCCTATAAGTGGTGGAATAGTCCGGATGCCTTTCCGGAGCGGAAGCTATATCTAGATCTACTTTGGGACCCAGTTGCCGATAGTGAGGAAGAGTTTGAATACCGCTTCAGCTTCCTGACTCAGAAACAGTTTGAATCAAGCAAGCCGGATAGCTGTTGGTTCCCGGTTGAACATGTCATGTCTCTACAAGACGCTGGGCCGGCCATGTTGGCTTGGCTCAATAAGCGGCTGTCTCAGGAGCGACTTGATTCAGCTTTCGGAGTCCTCTTTCGTTTATACGAGGTAGTACATAACAAACACCTCATCGCCTATTACGAGGAGACCGGCCAGGAGCTAGACCGAGCATTACAGATTTTCATTCGTATGAATGACGGTGGTACGCCACTTTCTCATTCTGACCTGTTGCTCTCGATAGCGATTGCACAATGGACACACCATGATGCCAGAAAAGTGATACATAATCTGGTAGATGACCTTAATCGTATCGGTACTCGTTTTGATTTTTCCAAGGATCTTGTCCTGAAGGCTGGGCTAATGTTGAGCGACATTGGCAGCGTCGGGTTCAAGGTTGACAACTTTAATCGGGAGAATATGGATACCTTCGAGAGTAACTGGGATGAGATTAAAGAGGCCCTTACGTTAACGGTACAGTTGGTTGCCTCCTTTGGCTTTACGGCGTATAGCTTAACGGCGAGCAATGCTATCCTACCAATAGCATACTATCTCTATAATAAGAAACCAGGCCAGCTCTATCTATCACACAATAGATTCGCGAAAGACAGAGCGATCATTCGGGAGTGGCTCATCAGGAGCCTACTCAAGTCCGGTGTATGGGGCAGCGGTTTGGACACACTGCTAACCGATCTCAGACGAGTCATTAGGGAAAGCAGCTACGATGAGTTTCCGGTGTCCCGTATCCGGGAGGCGATGGTGCGTAGAGGTAGGCAGCTAACGTTTGACGAGGAAGAGATAGAGGATCTGGTCGACATGCGCTATGGTGGGAAGCTTACCTTTGCCCTGCTGTCGCTGGTTTTCCCGTTTATCGATCTACAGGATCAATACCATGTTGATCACATATTCCCTGGCTCACGGTTCTCCCAGCGTTACCTCAGGACCGCGAATGTACCGGATGAGATGATATCCGCCTTGATGAGAGACAAGAATAGACTCCCCAATCTGCAACTGCTCCAAGGTGCCAAGAACAACGAGAAGAACGACACCATGCCAGCGGAATGGCTGATGAATACTTACCCTGACGATGCTACGAGACGAACGTATGAAGAACGGCATATGCTTGGGAGAGTTCCGGACTCTATCATCAACTTTGATGCCTTCTACAACGCGCGGCGAGAACGATTGAAGCAGAGAATAGGTCAACTACTCGGAAAGTGAGGCTGGGCGAGAACGTGGGAGTTCAGCAAACACTCTTCGGACTCTCGGTAAGCATCCACACAGCGATAGACCACTTCCTCAGGGCAAGGAGCGACTCCTCGATTACGCTACCTTCCAATACCCCTGTAGTTTGGGTGAGACTTAAGGCTAAGGAATGTATCTCATCAATCGGCCAGTAGGTCGAGACGGTCGGCTATCGACTTGACCCGCAGGGGGCTCCACCCGGCGGTGTCGGATACCTCCGGCGGAGTCCGAGCAGGGCGGCGAGCGTCTCGTCCACCCCCTCGTCAGTGCCTGCGAACGGTTGCTTGAGATCCACGTCGAGTTGCTTGCGCCGGTGGGCGTTGCGGTAAAGCTGCCTGAAGTCGGCATAGTCCGGAAGCTCGACAGATTCCACGTTGAGCAGTGCCGCCTCGAACAATGTCCGCTGCACCGCCAACATGGGATCTGCTCCGCGGGCGGTTGGGCGAAACCGGGCGTTGGCGGCCGCTAGAGCGGCGAAGCTGTCGATCTCTCTACGCGCGAACTGTCGGTACGTTTCTCGGTCAGCCGTCCGTAGGACCCGAGTTTGGCGGGTGTTTCGTGTTTTGCCTGGTCAGAGGGGGTACGGTGGT
>JAPPFW010000007.1 GCA_028821575.1 bacterium
GGCAACACACGCGCCGGTGTCTATTCGGGTCAGACCCGCCCCCCGGTCCCGGGGGGCCAGCCCGATCATCGCAGCGACCCCCCACCAAACAGGGCTAATCCAGTATGAGTGTGTCTACAAAGTCACATCCGCTCCGAGGCCAGAACCCCAACCCCAGACCGGGGGGACAGGCCGACAGATCCCCACAAAGGCGCTCCACACGCCGGATTTCGCTCGGGTCAGACCCGCCCCCCCGGTCCAACGGGCCACCCCGATCATCGCAGCGGCCCCCCAACAAACAGGGCATATCCAGTATGAGTGATTTTCAATGATCGTCAACAGCGCCGCCGCGATAGCGTCCCCGGCCGGGTTGTCCACCCGGTATCCCTGCGCGATCGCCCAACGCATCACCGTGCCGATCCGCTGACGTACCCGCCTTGCCGTCTCTGGACGGGATGCCAGATCGGCAACAGACAAGCCATCACATGCGCGGTGGTGATCCGATCGGCACAACGGTCACGCACCGAGCTAGGCCACGCCTCGGGCGCCTTTCGCCTCGATGTGTTCGGGGCGGTGCTCGGTGCCTGCGGGGAACCCTTATCTCTCTACACCGACGCGGACGGAGCCGCGCAACGCGAAGCCTTCCGCCGGTTCTTCACCACCGCGGTGCAACCCGCGGCCGAGGTGTTGGCCTGCCGAGGAGCCGATATCGAACAAGTCCCTGGCCAGCCCCCGCATCGTAGAACGCGCGTAGCTTGCCAGCAGCAATCTCGTGGAGTCGGCTACCGGCACCGCCTTGGCCTGCCAGCGTCGGTGCCAAGCTCGACGCTCCGCTATCCCTCCGCTTCGAGAGCCTCTACGCCCATGACCTCGCCGGGCGCGCCGAAGCCTTCCCGAAACTCGCCGCCGGCGGGATGGCCATACCCGGCGCCTCGACCTATCCGGTCTGGCGGTGGCGAGTGAGGTCTAACGCGGCCTTCACGATCCGGCGCCTCAACGATCTAGGGAGAGAAGACGGGACGCCCAGCTACGAGGTGGGGAGCTTGGGGCCGTTCCTGGCGTGGTACACGGAGGCAATGCCCGCCGACGAGGCCAGGGGCCGGGGCGCCCTACATCGACCACCTGGCCGACCGCTACCACCAGGCCGGTGAGCCGACCCTAAGGGGATGAGGTACGGGTGATCCTCCACGGCGGGCGGCTTCTCGAGAGTTCGAGGTCGATTACGTGAGAGCCCGACCGGCCCTGGTGGTCTCCACCACTACCCGACCAGGCTAAAAAGCGGACCGAGGAAGCCGCGTGACCCACGGGGCAACCCGGTTGCCTCAGGCTTGGCACCCGGTACCATGGAACTGGATGAGCACCGATAGAGTCACCTCGGACACGGGCTTACAATCCAAGCGTTTTGTGAACTCGCAGCGAGACCGCGAGCAGAGTGGTTTCAGGAATTCGTTCAGTTGGAATTGTGGTGGCGCAGAGGAGCAAGCGGTATATGCGTCCTCTGGTAGTACTCGAATGAGTACCGAGTTTAACTTATAACGCTGTTACCTGGGGATACTATGCCCTATCCGGTTGTGGGGAGGGAAGCGCCACCCCAGCGGTCGAGCACCCGGAGGGGACTCGCTCCAGACCGTTCCACTGCGATCGAGGAGCGACCTGCCCAGGTCCCGGTGGTTCCGCGGGTACCACACGTCGACGCCCGAACCGAGCACCGCGACACCCGGGCTCGGCCCGTTCAGCGATCCGCGGTGGGCTGCTCCGTCGATGCCCTTGGCCAGCCCGCTGACGACCGACCAACCGGCCCTCGATACGGCCCGGCCGTAGCTCTCCGCCAGGCGCCTGCCGTAGGTCGTACACGCCCGTGTGCCGACGATCGCGACCGCGGTTCCGCTGAAGTCCTGTCCGCGCTGGAAGAGGAACAGGGGAGAGTCGGGCAGTTCGCGCAGGCGTTGCGGGAACCTCGGGTCGTCCCGCGCCAGGAAGTCGATCCCTGCGTCCCGCATTTCTTCCCTTCGCTGCTCCGCCGGGACACGGGCGGCTTCCCGGGCGGCCGCCGGGACGGTGAGATCCCCGTGCTCGATCCGTGCCAGGACCCGGCCGGGGGAGCCCGTCTTGGATACCAGCTCGCGCAGCCTGTCCGGGTGCATCCCCACGTGGGCCAGCCGTATGAGTGCGTCCTCGGAGGGTTTCATGGCGAGCCCCTGAGGACCAGGGCCTGGGATGCGTGTTCCTCCTTCACCGGCCCGGACCCGTCGAGATCGGCGATGGTGCGGGCCAGCCGCCGCACACGGTCGAATCCACGGCCGGTGAGGGCGCCATGCCGCAGTGCTCCCTCGATGAGCCGCTCGGCCCCGGTCGCCATCTCCAGGGCATCGAGGTGACGCCGGGCCAGGTCACGGTTACGCCGTCCCCGGGCCTGCTGGGCGCTCACCGCCATCGCGACACGCCCTGCAACCTGGTGGCTCGGCTCCTCGGGCGGCCCGATCATGGCATCGGGGTCCACGGGATTCACCTGCACTCGGATGTCGAACCGGTCGAGCAGCGGTCCCGACAGGCGGCGCCGGTAGCGTTGCACCATCCGGTCGGTGCAGACGCAGCCCTGGCGGAAGTTGCCGTTGAACCCGCACGGGCATGGGTTGGTGGCGGCCACCAGCTGCACCGCGGCGGGAAAGGTGACCGAAGCCCCTTTCCTGGCGATGGTCACACGGCCCTCCTCGAGCGGCTGGCGTAGGGCGTCAAGCAGGTGGGGACGGAACTCACCGAGTTCGTCGAGGAAAAGGACTCCCCTGTGAGCCATGCTGATCTCGCCCGGCACCGGTATCCCGGAGCCTCCGCCGATCACCGCCGCGGTGGTCGCGGTGTGGTGGGGTGAACGGATGGGCGGCTTGGAGAGGCAGGTGCGGGAACGGCCCGCCGCCGACCAAACCTGCGCGACTTCCAGCGCGGACGTGTGGTCCAGGTCGGGTAGGACACCGGGCAGGCACCTGGCGAGCATCGTCTTGCCGGCGCCCGGGGGTCCGGACAGGAGCATGTGATGCCCGCCTGCGGCCGCTACTTCGAGTGCCCGCTTGGCGAGAGGCTGGCCGCGGACCTCGGCGAGGTCCTCCAGGTCGGTCCTCTCGCGGGCGGGAGGCGGCGGCGGGGGCGAGTCGACCTCTCCCAGGGCGGCTGAGATCGCGCCGGCGAGGGTTCCCACCATCTGCACGTCGGCCGACGGGACCACGCTCGCCTCGGTAGCCGCCTCGGCCGGGAGCAGGCAGCGTTTCCCCATCCTGGCGGCGACCACGGCCGCGCCGAGACCGCCCCTCGCCGTCCGGAGGCTGCCGTCCAGCGCCAGTTCCCCCATCGCCACGACGTTGCACGCCCCGGCCGGGATCTCACCGGCTGCGGCGAGCAGGGCCAGGGCTATGGGGAGGTCATACGCACTCCCCGACTTGGGTAGGTAGGCGGGCGCCAGGTTGACGGTCACCGAACGGGCCGGGAACCGGTATCCGGAAACCGACATGGCGGCCAGCACCCGGTCCTTCGCCTCGCGGACCGCGGTATCGGGTAGGCCGACCACGTTGAGCCGACCCTTCTCTCCTCCTCCTACGTGAGCCTCCACACTGACGGCGCGCGCCTCCACACCGACCAGTGCTACGGAGTTGGTTGAAGCAAACATGGTTTCGAAGGTAAGGCGGGTGTGTGACAGAACTCCGAGGGAGCCTTCGATGTCCCCGGCTGCGATACCATCAGCCTATGGGATTCAATCCGTTCCGGAAACACGAGCGAAGCACCGCCGATCTCGTGATGGTGGTGGGCACGGTGCTCGTGACGGCGGCCCTGGTGATATGGGCGTTCATGGGCGGGTGACCGTCCGCCACGTCCAGCCCGCGTCGGCTACCAAGCCCTACCTCTGCCCGGGATGCGAGGGGGTGATCGCCGAGCGGAGATTCCACCTGGTGGTGGTCCCGGATGACGAACCCGATCTACGGCGCCACTGGCACCACGGCTGCTGGTACAAGGAGCAGCGCCGCGTGACCGGCCGCCCCTCCCGTTAGGAGAGTGCAGAGCCGTTGCCCGTTGTCCGTTGGCCTGTTCCCCGCTGCCGGCTGGTGCGATCGTGTTCGGCTGACGGTGGACCGCTTGTCCGTCGCCCGTACAACTCTTGACGGTACTCGGTTGGCGAGCTATATCCGGGTAACGATGAAGCCAGGTGTGGTAGCCGTTTGCCGCCACCAGCCGCCAGCCACTAGGCGACCCTCCGGTGCCATTCGATCGTTGCCCCGTCGGGACCGAACACGACCGTGACCAGATCAACCCGAAGAATCCCCAGCGAGCGGGCCGAGCGCAGCACCCGGTCGGCCTTGCGGTCGGTGAAGTTCCAGCGGGGGTGGTGGTTCACCGACGCCATGCCAGCTTTGACCTCGACCGCGAAACAGCCGCTGGCGTCAGTGGCCACGAGGTCGATCTCGCCCCTGCCGGCCGCCACGTTGCGGCCTTCGATCCTGGCTCCGTGCCGCACCAGGAAGGCGGCGGCGACCCACTCCCCCAGCGACCCCAAGAGCCCGCGGTGGCTGCTGATCGGCGTCTCGCGCAACTCGGTGCTCCTCCGGGGATCGGGTGGATCTCCAAGCTAGGCGGGGGCTGTGACATTGCTTTCTTCGGGTGGTTGGGTGTTAGACGGGCTGGTCGCCGGCGGCCTCCGCGGTTCCTTTGAGGTAGGTGGGACTCGCTCGTCCCGTGCCGTGTGTCTGGTGTCAGGTCGTGTGTAGCTAGAGGGCGTCCCAGCGCGGGACCGGCCATATTCGGACGAACGCCCTCCCGATGACATCGTCCATCGGGACCGGGCCGAAGCGGCGGCTATCCTGGCTGTTGTCGCGGTTGTCCCCCATCACCCACACGTGGTCGCTCGGCACGTACCGGGGGGCCAGGTCATTCATGTAGTAACCCGGTTCCAGGTACGACTCGTCGATCGCCGCGCCGTTCACCCAGACCTGGTTGTTGCGGATCTCCAACCGATCCCCACCCACCGCGATCACCCGCTTGATGAGGTCCTCGACGCGGGCGGTGCGCACGCCCACCGCTTCGAAGACGTTCCTCACCATCGTCTCCCAGAGTGTCTCGGGGCGTTCCTCGGTGACGAGGGGGGAATCGAACACGATCAGGTCGCCGTGCTCAGGACCGTGAAACCGGTAGGCCAGCTTGCTGACCAGGACCCGGTCGTCGATCTCGAGGGTAGGGAGCATCGACGGCGAGGGGATGAAGAAGGCCTGCATGAGGAAGGTCTTGATGAGGATCGCCAGCGCGAGGGCGATGACGATGACGCCGGGCAACTCACGGAAGAAACGGGACCAGGGGCTACGGTCGCCCACCCCTCCCCCATCGGGGCCCGGCCTGCCCGGCATCTCTTCGCCATCGGGCGGGAATCGGTTGGCCGTGTCGGTCACGAGGAGGTGGCCATCGCTCGGCATCGAGCGGCCGCCCTGGACCGGCTAGCGCCGTTCCTTGATGCGGGCGGCCTTGCCCACCCTGCCTCGCAGGTAGTACAGCTTGGCGCTGCGCACGCGACCGCGCCGGACAACCTCGATCCTCTGGATGATTGGGGCATGGACCGGGAACACCCTCTCGACGCCGATCCCGAAGCTGATCTTGCGGACCGTGAAGGTTTCGCACAGTCCGCCGCCGTCACGGGCGAGCACCACACCTTCGAATACCTGGACACGCTCGCGACCGCCTTCCACCACCCGGACGTGAACCTTCACCGTGTCACCCGGACGGAATTCGGGAATGTCTTCCCTGAGGTGGGCGCGCTCAACATATTGGAGGTCGTTCATCGAGGTCTCCTCACGATCGCGATCCTGGTCGCCCGCGACCCGGTTGGTTCGAAGGCTCGTGGGGACCGCCACGGGACCCGGCCCGCAACAAAGGTGCAGTCTACCGCGTGCGCGGTGGTCTTACTAATGCCGGGGCGGATACTCCCCCAGCAGATCGGGACGCCGGGATCTGGTGCGCTCGATCCGCTGTTCGGCGCGCCATGCCGCGATCCGTCCGTGGTCGCCCGACAGGAGCACGGGCGGTACCGGGCGGTCGCGGAACACGGCGGGGCGGGTGTACTGTGGCTCCTCCAGGAGCCCGTCTCGGAACGACTCGATCTCGATGGAGGCCGGGTTGCCGAGCACACCCGGAAGCAGCCGAGCCACCCCTTCGATGACCGACACGGCAGCCGCCTCACCGCCCGCCAGCACGTAGTCGCCCAGGGATACCTCCTCGTCGATCGACGCCTCGGTGAACCGCTCGTCGACTCCCTCGTAGCGCCCGCAGACCAGCGTCAGCGAATCGAGCGTCGCCCAGTGGTCGAGGGTCGCCTGGTCCAGGCGGTGTCCCGCCGGTGTCAGCAGGACCCGGTGGGAGTCCTCCCGGCCCTCGACGGCGTCGGTGAGCGGGCCGGCCATGAGCACCATCCCGGCTCCCCCGCCGAACGGGGCGTCGTCGACCTGGCGGTGGTTGCCCACGCCGTACTCCCGGAGCGCTACCAACTCGACATCGAGAACTCCCGCCGCCACCGCCCTCGCGACCGTCCCCACCGCGAGCGGACCCTCGAAGTAGGCGGGGAACAGGGTGATGACCGCTATGTGCACGGGTGATCCATGCCGGGCGCCCGCTGCGGCTCTCCTATCCGGGCCGGCCGGTTGCGCCGAGCGCGGCGGTGCGGCGCATAGCCACTACCGCACCACGGGAAGCGGCGTCTCATCGATGAGCTCGTACAGGGTGGAACGCCGCCTGGGAACGCGCCCGGATCCCGAGATGAGCTGTTCGAACTCCTCCGCGTCGACCTCCTGGCCGTGCGAGGCGCCGGCGGCTCTCGAGATGGTCTCATTCATGAGGGTCCCGCCGAAGTCGTTGCACCCGGCCTCCAGCAGCCGGGCAGCGCCGTCGAGGCCCAGCTTGACCCAGGAGGCCTGGATGTTGGGGACGAGGCCGTCCAGAGCCAGCCGGGCGACCGCGTGGACGAGCACCACCTCATCCCAGGTTGGTCCCGGCCGGGCCCGGCCTCTCAGATAGATCGGCGCTCCCATGTGGACGAACGGGAGCGGTACGAGTTCGGTGAACCCACCGGTCCGGCGCTGGATCTCGCGGATCACCTCCAGGTGGTTGGCCCAGGCGAGGGGATCGTCGATATGCCCGAACATGATCGTGGAGGTCGACCTCAGCCCGAGTTCGTGGGCGATCAGCATCACCTCGGCCCACTGGGCGGTGCGGATCTTGTCGGGGCACAGATGCTTGCGGACGCGGTCGTCGAGGATCTCGGCCGCGGTGCCTGGCAGCGTACCCAGCCCGGCCTCCTTGAGCATCTGGAGGAACGCCCTGACCGTCATCCCCAGCGTCTCGGCGCCCTGCCAGACCTCCAACGGGGTGAAGCCATGAACGTGTATCCACGGGACCGCTTCCTTGATGGACGAGAGGACGTCCACGTAGAACTGTCCCGTGAACTGCGGGTGGATGCCCCCTTGGAGGCAGACCTCGGTGGCCCCCCGTCCGGCGGCTTCGGTGGTGCGCCGGACGACCTCGTCGATGCTCATCAGGTAGGGGTCTCCTCGCAGGTTCAGGCTGCGCGGACCCTTGGAGAAGGCACAGAAACCGCACCGGAAGTAGCAGACGTTGGTGTAGTTGATGTTGCGGTTGACCACGTACGTCACGGTGTCGCCGACCCGTTCCCGCCGGAGCGCATCGGCGGTAGCCGCTATGGCGTCGACATCGCTGCCACGAGCCGCCATCAAGGTGGCGGTCTCCTCCACCGAGGGAGGTGATCCTTCCAGCGACGCCTCGAGGATGGTCCGCACCGCTCGGGTGGCGCCGCCGACACCTGGGCCCGCTGCCGCGGTCCACATCGCGTCCGGCCAGGCGGCCGAGAAGCGCCGCGGGTTCAGGGGTGGTTCGATCGGCATCCCCGGTGCCCACTCGTAACGGGGTCGGGCGTACCCGCCGCCGTCGATGAGGTTCAGGTAGACCTTGAACAGATCCTTCGGGAGCGACTTCCGCGCTTGGTTCACCGGGATGCGGGGAGGCACGGCCACCCGTTCCCCGAGGCGCCCGCCCACGACCTCGCGCAACTCGCCGATGCCCTCCGAGTCCCAGTCCCGGAGCAGGAGATCGGTGGCGCCCGCCTCGACGGCCGCCAGGGCATCGCCTACCGAGTCGACGAATGCCGACACCCGGGTGCCCATGGACGGCAGGGCGCAGATCTCGGCTGCTTCGGCCACCCGGCTGCGGCCCGTCCGCAGGTAGGCGGCCTCCGACCTTGCAAGAGCGTCGACCACTGCTGCCCGGTCGGTGGTGTGGATGACCGTTAGGCGCCACCCTGGAACGCCCGACTCGGACAGAGCCAGCGCATCCTCGGGCTCGACGACCCATCCGATGGCGCCGTCGCCGGTGTGACCGACCGCCACCGGGAGCACTCCCCCGGCTAGGCACGCGGCGATCGATTCGGGATCGGCGGAATCCAGTTCCAGGCCCGTGGTGCCCTCTGCCAGCCGGGTGGACGCAGTCACCTCGGTGAATTCCGTAGCCGGACGCAATCTGAAGAACGTGATATCGGCGGTAGCAGCCTCGGTCATCTGATGCCTTCCTCCTGAAGTCGCATAGCGTACCCACGGTGATCGGCCGCGTCACGCACCCGTCCTACGAGACCCGGATCGATCCAGTGATCGTCGATGAACTCGGGGTAGACCGGCAGGCGGGGAACCAGTTCGTAACCTGCGGACTCGGTGCGTTCCTGCAGTTCCGCCAGGTGGGGCCAGGGCGCCTCCGGATTTACCCAGTCGATGGTGAGCGGGGAAACCCCTCCCCAGTCATTGATCCCGGCGTCCAGGTACACCTCGTACCTCTCGGTCAGGTTCGGAGGGACTTGGAGGTTCATTTCCGGTCCGAGAATCCAGCGGGACACCGCCACCACCCGGGCGAACCACGCGGGGATGGGCTCGGCCGAGCGGCGCATGAGGGTGTCGGCCTTGGCCCGGAAGTTCTGGATTATCACCTCCTGGATGTGGCCGAAGCGGGCTTGCATCCTGCGCAGGGCGAGGAGGCTGTCGACTACCTCTGGGGTAGTCTCGCCGATGCCCACCAGGATCCCGGTCGTAAACGGGATCCTGAGGAATCCGGCTGCCTCGATGGTGGCCATCCGGAGGGCCGGATCCTTGTCGGGGCAGTTGTGATGGGGCATCCCCGGTTCCATCAGCCGGGGCGAGATGTTCTCCAGCATCATTCCCATCGATACGTTGGAAGGCCGCAGGGCAGCCATGTCGTCGGCTGTCATGACACCGGGATTGGCATGGGGGAACAGGCCCGTCTCGGCGACTATGAGTTCGCTCATGGCTCTCACGTAGCCGAGGGTCGAGGTGTGGCCCTGAGAAGCGAGGAAAACTCGGGCCTGGGGCCACCGTTCCTCCGGTAGGTCGCCGAGCGTGAGCAGAGCCTCGGTGCATCCGGCGGCGTCGCCGGCCCTGGCGATCGCCAGAACGTCCTCCGGGGTGAGGTACTCGCCGCCCGCACCCGGCGGCTTGGCGAACGTGCAATAGGTGCACGTGTCGCGACAGAGGGTGGTGACCGGGATGAACACCTTCGGGCTGAAGGTGATTGCGCGGCCCCGGCCCTCGTCCCTGAGGCGCCGGGCGTGGTCGAACAGAGGAGCGGGATCGCGCAGCCCGTCGAGGTACTCGATGGCGAGCTGTCGGTCAGCAGGCGGGTGACCCATTGACCAGGAATCTAACAGCGCGGCCCGGCCGGCCCAACAGGCGCGAGCCCGCCGCGGTCGCGCTGCTGGAAGACTCACCACCGGTTAGTTCAAAGCACGCCTTCCGCCAAAGCGTGGGGTTAGAGTCTGGCAGAGCGTGAAATACAGTTGGTCGGCCCTCCGTGAAGACACCTTCGGAGGTATGACGGCGGCCGTGGTGGCCCTGCCGCTGTCGCTGGCGTTCGGAGTGGCCTCCGGGCTCGGGGCGATAGCAGGCCTCTACGGCGCCATCGCGGTGGGTTTCTTCGCGGCGGTCTTCGGCGGTACCAAGACCCAGATCTCCGGTCCGACGGCGCCCCTGGCGGTCGCCATGTCGGTGGTGGTGACCAGCTACGCCGACAACCTGGCCGAGGCGCTCACGATCGCCATATTCGCCGGGATCATCCAGATACTGCTGGGAACGTTGAAGCTCGGAAGCTTCGTGGCATACACGCCCTATCCGGTGATCTCGGGGTTCACGACGGGCGTGGGCGCCATCATCATCCTCGTACAGAGCATTCCCTTCCTCGGCTCGGAGGTCGCGCTGGGCGGACCGCTGGAATCGGTGCGCCGCTGGCCCGAGGCCCTCGCGAACATTGAAATCAGCAGCCTGACGCTCGCGCTCATCACGGTTGCGGTCGCCACTTTCTGGCCGGCGCGGCTGCGAAAGCTGCTCCCCCCCACCGTCGCGGCGCTCGTGGTCGGGACCCTGATGGGAACGTTCTGGCTGAGTGGTGCCCACACCATCGGGGAGGTACCCACCGGACTCCCCCGGCCCGAACTGCCCGCGATATCGCTGGACACCCTGATCGGAGCCCTCCTGCCGGCCGTCACCATCGCTCTCATCGGTTCCATCAACAGCCTGCTCACGGCGCTGGTCGGCGATTCGATGACCGGTGGCGATCACAACCCGAACCGCGAGTTGATCGGGGTGGGGCTCGGGAATGTACTAGCCGGCCTCATCGGGGCGATCCCCGGCGCCGGAGCCACAACCGCCACGGCGGCGAACATCAAAGCCGGAGGGCGAACCCGGGTCTCGGGGGTGCTGTGTGCCATGATCCTCCTGGCGCTGGTCCTGGGCATCGGCAGGTACGTCGACACGATTCCCCACGCGGTACTGGCCGGGATCCTGATGAAGGTGGGTTTCGACATCGTGGACTGGCGCTACCTGCGGCGCTTCCGGTTCGTCCAGAGGGAGCAGTTCGTGGTGATGATCCTCACCCTGGGTTTCACGGTCTTCGTCGACCTGGTCATCGCGGTGGCTATCGGGCTGATCGCCGCGGCAATGGCCAGCGCCCGCCAGTTCGAGCGTCTGGAACTGGACCGGGTGATCTCGGTCCCGTTGCTGGACATGACGTTCCTCGGCCCGCCGGAGGACCTGGACGCGGACTTCGATCCCTTCTCCGCCCGCGTGGGTATGGTCGCGCTCAGGGGCACGTTCACCGCAGCCTCCTCCAAGCGCCTGATCACGACGCTCAGTCTCGACATCCGCGAGCACAAGGTGGTGATCCTCGACTTCACGGACACGGTCTACATGGATGAGAGCGCCGCTCTGGTGGTCGAGCGAATGGTCGACGTTGCCCACGAGGAGGGCACCGAGTGCATCGTCATGGGCCTCGGCGGCGTGGCGGAGACCAGTCTTGAAGCACTCGAGGTACTCCGCCGGGTTCCCGAGGATCGCTTCGTCGAGACGCTCGACGACGCCAGGGAGGTAGCGCGGCGCCTGCTGTGAGCGTGACGGGCCGGGCCCCTCGACCTGGGGTCAGGTAGGGAGGAGACCCTCGGGCGGTTCGATCCGCAGCCAACCTCCGGCCTGGTCGACCTCGGGAACCAGCGCCTCCACGAAGGGTACTTCCGCGCGTTTGCCCGTCCTGAGCGCGACCACCAGCCTGTCCTGAGGTCCCTGGATGACGTCGGTGACCACCCCTACCGCCTCATAGCCGATCCGCACGTCGAGGCCGACGAGCTGATCGGGCCAGAACTCCCCGGGCTGCAGCCGGCGCCGGTCCCTCTCTTGTATGAGCAACTCCGCGCCGACGAGCCGGGCGGCCGTCTCGGCCGAGGCGAAGCCTGCGAACCCGATGATCAGGCCGTTGGGACCGCCGCGGACTTCCCGCAGGACCAGGAGGCGGGCCCCTTCGACATCGGTGTGGAAGACGGAGCGGGGGGCGAACCTCTCCGGGTGGTCGGACTCGACCCGCACACAGACCTCTCCTCGCACGCCGTGCAGGCGGGTTATCCGACCCACCGTCACCATCCCGGACGTTCTCGCACCGTCGCGCATGGACCCCGTCCTACGTTCGAACCCGCTCACAGCCGTACTCCGGCCTCCTGGACGGGCAGTCGCGAGCAACCCACCGAAGCGATGGCATTGAACCATCGGTACACAACGGTGGACAAGACAGCCGTGACCGGAATACGTCTGTCCCTCTTTCCACGGGTCCCGAATCCTCGGTCTGCGAGGCACCCTCGGCACCGAGGTGAACTCGGACAGGCATTCAAGGCCGGACAACGATGTGATCTAACGCTGACCGTCGATCACCAACTACCGACCAGAGACCAGGGACTAATCGTCTAGTCGACGAACTCCACGCCGGAGGTCAGGCCCTCTTCCTCTGCCGCTGCCTGTGCCACGGTCCGGATGGCGCGGGCTACCCGTCCCCCGCGGCCTATAACCCTTCCCATCTCGCCGGCGGCGGTCCTTACCTGGGCGACCACCTCGTCCTCGCCGCGTTCGACCATGCTCACCTGAACGGCTTCCTTGTCGTCCACGATCGAAGAGACGACGAAACGCACCACCTCTTCCACTATCTGTCCGGTCATCGCTCAATCACCGTGTCCGTTGGTGTCTGGAGTCCCATCGCTGCCTTCCTGGCGAGCCTCGCTCGCCGATGACGGTTCGGGGCCCGGCGGCTCGTCGGTTGCCTCGCCATTCCCGGCACCCGTCCCCTCGCCCGTCGTGTCCGGAAGAGGATCGTCGTCCAGCCGGTAGACGCCGGCGCGCGAGACCTTGGGCCGGCGTACCGCACCCGAGATCTCGAACAACTTCCGCACCCGTTCGCTGGGTTGGGCGCCGTTGCCGAGCCAGTAGCGGGCACGGTCGTTGTCGATCTCGACCACGGACGGGGACGGACGGGGGTCATAGCGACCGATCGCCTCGATGAAGCGGCCGTCGCGCGGCGCCCGGGCGTCGGCCACCACCACGCGATAGGTGGGCTGCTTCTTCTTACCCATACGCTTGAGGCGGATCCTCACCGCCATATCGTCACCTCTTCCGTTTCTTCTTTTTCTTCTGTAGTTTCTTCGGCGTCCGCGGTCGCTTCCGGGCCGACCGCGAAGCTCCCCCCGTTCTCCTTCCGGCGGGCCGTGCCCCGGTGATCCTCCCGCCCGGCACGGGTCCCGGCATGCCGGGGAAACCCCCCGCCAGGCCCTGGAGACCTCCGGGTGCCTTCCCCTGGGACAGGGACTGCATCATGCTACGCACCTGGTTGAACTGCTTCAGCAGGCCGGACACGTCCTGGATGGACGTTCCCGATCCGAGGGCGATCCTACGCCTGCGGCTTCCGTTGATGACCCTGGGGTTGGCACGTTCGGCCGGGGTCATCGAGCGGATGATCGCCTCGGAGCGACGGATCTCCCGGTCAACCACCTGCGTGTCCGCCGGCGCCGAGCGGGTTCCGGGGATCATACCAAGCACTTCGCCCAACGGCCCCATCTTACGCAGGCCTCGGACCTGCTCCAGGAAGTCCTCGAGGGTGAACTCGGCTCGCAGGAGCCGGTCGGCCATCTGCTCGGCCTGCTCCGCGTCGAATGCCTCTTCCGCCTTCTCTACCAGGGTGAGGACATCGCCCATCCCCAGGATGCGTGATGCCATCCTCTCCGGATGGAACACTTCGAGGTCGTCGGGACGCTCGCCGGTCCCGACCAGCTTGATGGGACACCCCGTGGCCTCCCTCACCGATATCGCCGCGCCGCCTCTGGCGTCGCTGTCCAGCTTGGAGAGGAGCACTCCCGTCAGCCGGGTGTGCAGGAGAAAGCCCCGGGCAACCGCAACTGCTTCCTGGCCGGTCAGCGCGTCCACGACCAGCAGGACCTCGGCGGGGTTCGCCACCCGGGTGATGGCAGCCAGCTCGCGCATCAGGCCCGGATCGATCTGCAGGCGGCCGGCCGTGTCCACCACCACCACGTCGAAGGCCGCGTCCCGGGCGTGACGCATGGCGTTCCTCACCAGCGTGACCGGACTCCGCTGCCGGCCGGTGAACACCGGCGCTCCGATCTGCTCTCCCAGCAACCGGAGTTGCTCGACGGCTCCCGGTCTGACCAGGTCGGCCGCCACCAGCAGGACCCGTTTTCCGGAACGCTGGTGCCAGCGGGCCACCTTGGCCGCCGAAGTGGTCTTGCCCGATCCCTGCAGACCCACCATCAGGGTCGTGAGGGGCTTGGTGCCGGCGCGCTCGAGCGGCACGGCCTCTGTGCCGAGGGTCTCGATCATCGCGTCGTGCACGACCTTGACCACCTGGTGGCCCGGAGACACGCTGCGAAGCACCTCCGCCCCGACGGCCCTGCGCCGGATCCGGTCGAGGAGGCTCCGGACCACCTCGATGTTGACGTCGGCCTCGAGGAGGGCGACACGCACCTCGGCCAGCGCCTCGTCCACGTCACGTTCGCTCAGCCGTCCCCGTCCCCGGATGCGGTCGAAGACACCTTCGAAGCGTGCGGTCAGGGACTCGAACAAGGCAGGTTTCTCCTGGAGCGGCGGGCGGCAACCATCATATCCGGGGCGGGCGGGGTACCCTTACCTGGTACCAGCAGCCACACCGGGGAGCACCGTTGGGAATCACCGTCCTCGATCATCCGCTGAACCATCACTACCTGAGCATCCTCCGGGACAGGACGACGGAGCCGGAGGAGTTCCGCAACACGACGCGCCGCCTCGCCTACCTCCTGCTGACGGAGGCGACCAACTCGGCGGAACTGGAGGACTACTCCCTCGAGACACCGCTCGTGGCCGCGACGGGCCGTAGGCTGGCGCGGCCGGTGGTGGCCGTGGCGGTGCTCAGAGCCGGGTTGGGACTGATCGACGCGGTCATCGATCTGATCCCGGACGTGGCTGTCGGCTATGCCGGCGTCCAGCGGGACGAGGAGACCGCCCGACCGATGGAGTACTACACCAAGTTTCCCGATATGACCGACCGTACGGTGCTGGTTCTCGAACCGATGCTCGCCACGGGGGGGTCACTCTCCTGGGCCGTGGAGCGGGTCAAGCAAGCCGGTGCCGACGACATAGTGGCGCTCTGCGTGGTGGCGGCCCCGGAAGGGGCCGCGCGGATGGAGAGGATCCATCCGGATGTCAGGGTCGTGACCGCGGCGATGGACTCCCACCTCAACGACCACTACTACATCGTGCCCGGTCTGGGGGATATGGGGGATCGGCTGTTCGCCACGCTGTGAGATCGGGTTCCGGTTTCCGGGAACGGGTGGAAGCCGCGGTGGCGGGCCTGGAGGCGGGAGATGTGGCCACCTACGGCGAGATAGCGGCCCAGGCGGGAAGGCCTGGAGCGGCCAGAGCAGTAGGGAACCTGCTGGCAGGATCGGCAGGGCTGCCCTGGTGGCGGGTGGTAACCGCTACGGGACGGCTGGTTCCGGGGATCGAGGCGGAGCACGCCGCTCGCCTGGCGGCTGAAGGAGTGGCCGTCGAAGGTGATCACGTGGCCGGCCTTCGCCGCCGGAGAGGAGGCTGAAGGTGCGGAGCGCCTCGGAACTCATCCGCCACAAACGGGACGGCGGCGTGCTGGAACTCGACGAGATCCGCTACTTCCTGTCCGGAGTGGTGGACGGTTCCATCCCGCGGTACCAGGCCGCCGCGCTGCTGATGGCGATCTTCTTCCGGGGGATGGCAGACCGCGAGCTGGCCGATCTCACCACGGCGATGATCGACTCGGGAGAGCGGCTGGAGATCGGGAGCTCCGGACCCAAGGTCGACAAACACTCCACCGGCGGGGTGGGCGACAAGGTCAGCCTCTGCCTAGCGCCGCTGGTGGCCGCATGCGGGGTAGTCGTCCCGATGATGTCGGGTCGCGGTCTCGGCCACACCGGGGGCACGCTCGACAAACTCGAGTCGATACCCGGATTCCGGACCTCCTTCGGTGCCGCCGAGTTCGCCCGTCTCGTCGAGACCAACGGGGTGGTGATAGCGGGCCAGTCGGAGAGCGTAGTGCCGGCCGACCGGATCCTCTACGCGCTGCGAGACACAACGGCCACCGTTGCATCCGTCCCTCTCATCAGTTCTTCGATCATGTCGAAGAAGCTGGCCGAACGCCTCGACGCGCTGGTGCTGGACGTCAAGGTGGGGACAGGCGCCTTCATGGAGTCGGTCGACCGGGCTCGGGTCCTGGCCCGGACGATGGTGGGGATCGGTGAATCGCACGGAGTCCGGACCACCGCGTTTCTGACGAGCATGGACCAACCCCTCGGTTACGAGGTCGGGAACGCCAACGAAGTCGCCGAGGCTATCTCTGTCCTGCGGGGAGGTGGCCCCCCCGACCTCACCGAACTCGTGACGGTTCTCGGCGGGGCCATGCTGGAGGCTGCCGGTCTTGACCTCGCCGGAGCCCGCATCCGGAGCGCCCTCGACTCGGGCGCCGGCCTCGACCTGATGCGGAGGATGATCGAGGCCCAGGGTGGCGACGGATCGGTCGTCGACCGGCCCGAGACCCTACCGGCGGCTGCCCGTGCCCGCCGCCTCAGGGCGGAGCGTGACGGGTACGTAGCATCCATAGACGCCCGGCGGATCGGGGTGGCGGCAATGCAACTGGGTGCGGGCCGCCGGACCATGACCGACACTGTCGACCACGCGGCCGGCATCACCATGTCGGCCAAGGTCGGGAGTGCGGTCGCCCGGGGTGATGTCCTCGCGACGCTGCGCTTCAACGACGCGCGGAACGTGGAAGCGGCCGCGGCCAGGGTCTCGCGCGCCTACACGCTAGCCGGCCGGCCCCCCGAGGAACGTCCGCTGATACTGGAGGAAGTCGGCTGAGAGGCGACTACCATGGCATCCGTTTCGCAGCCGTCGTCGCCCATCGACAGGAGTAACGCTCATGCAGGTTGTGGTATGCGTCAAGCAGATCCCGGACCCGGCTTCGCCGTCGTCACTCGATCCGGCTACCAACCGTCTGGTACGCCCCCCCGAGCAGGTGCTGGACGACACCGACCGCTACGGCATCGAGGTGGGCCTCCAACTCGGTGAGAAGACGGGGGGTTCGGTGACGCTCGTGTCCATGGGGCCCACTGGGACCATGCAGGGTATCCGCCAAGCGCTGGCCATGGGGGCCGACAAGGCGGTGATCGTGGACGATGACGGGCTGGGCGGGAGCGACGCCCTGACCACCGCCAAGGTGTTGGCTGCGGCGGCCCGCCGGGAGGGCTTCGACGTGCTGGTGGCGGGGGTCGAGTCGACGGACGGCTACTCGGGAGTGGTCCCCCAGATGGTGGCCGAACTGCTGGGGGTGCCCGCCCTTACCTTCGCCAGGAAGGTCGAACTCGAAGGACAGGGTCTGCGGATCGAACGCCAGACCGCGGGAGGGTTCGATGTAGTCGACGCCGACCCCCCGGCCGTGCTGGCGGTGACTGCGGGTGCGGTGGAGCCCCGGTACCCGACCTTCCGGGGAATCATGGCTGCCAAGAGCAAGCCCATCGACCGGTTGACCGCGGCCGATCTCGGCGTGGGCGGGAACCCCGGCCAGGAGGTCGTCTCGGTCGCCCCCGCCCCGGAGCGGCAGGCCGGAGAAGTGGTGGAGGACGAAGGAACCGGCCATCTGCGGATCGTCGAGTTCCTCGAAGGTGCAAAGGTGATCTAGATGTCTACATGGATCTTTGCCGAGGAAGTGGATGGTGGCCCGGGCGAGTCGGCCCTGGAGTTGGTGACCAGGGCCGCAGGCGTGGGAGATGTGACCGTCGTGTACCTCGGTGGTGATGCGACCGCCGGGATCGGGACGCTCGGCGCGTGCGGCGCCCGCACCGTGTACCACCTCACGGGTGGAGGGGATCTCCCTGCCGCGTCGGCTGCGGCCGCCCTTGCGGGGCTGGTGGACCGGGAACAGCCGGAGTTGGTGCTGTTCGCCCAGACCTACACCTCGCGGGACGTCGCCGGACGCCTGGCTGCTCGCATCGATCGACCGGTCATCTCCAACGCCGTCGATGTGGGGATCGGCTCGGGGAACGCGGTCACCAGCGAGATCTTCGGCGGCACCCAAGTGGTGACCACCGAGTTCACCGGGCCCGCCCCTCACCTGGTGCTGGTCAGGCCCAAGTCGTTCGCCGCGGAGGAGTGCGGCGGTAACGTGGATCGAGTGGAGGTCGTCCCCCTGGCAGGCACCGGCCATGCCGGGTCGCCCCGCGTGGTGGACAAGATCGTGGAACGGGCCGAGGGGCCTCAGTTGAGCGACGCCAAGGTCATCGTGAGCGGAGGGCGCGGCCTCGGTAGCGCCGACGCCTACGTCCTGATCGACGAGGTGGCTGAGCCGCTCCGAGCTGCGACAGGCGCCACCCGCGCCATCGTCGACGCGGGCTGGGTTCCGTACGCGAAGCAGGTGGGCCAGACCGGCAAGACCGTCAAGCCGGAGGTCTACCTGGCCTGTGGCATATCGGGCGCCATGCAGCACCTGGTCGGGATGAAGGACTCCAAGCGCATCGTCGCTGTCAACAAGGACCCGGAGGCGCCGATCTTCTCGGTGGCGGATCTCGGCATCGTGGGGGACCTCCACAAGGTGCTGCCCAAGCTCACCGAGACCCTGCGGGCCAGGGGCTAGCGGGGCGCGGCCCTACCCCCCGCGGGCGATCCATCCGGACTCCACGCGCCCCGGTTCTCCCGCCGGACGACCAGCCTCAGGCCGCTCCAGTCTCTGTCCAGCGCGCAGACCTTGTTGTCGACCAGGCCGACCTGCAGAGCCGCGGTGCGGATCGTGTCTTCAACGACGTCGACATGGAGGGGGGAAGACTTCTTCGGCCAGGCGATCCACAGGGCGCCGTCGGCGGGAAGCCGGCGCAGGAGGCGCGAGAACACGGTACGGAACCGCTTCGTCGTCGGAGCGAACGCCACCACGACCGGACACGGCGCGCGGGGGTTCCTGATCAGCCTCGCACCCTTGGGAAGCGGGTCGAGCAATCCGGCCAGGTGCCCCGGGTCGCCGACCACCTCCACGCGGTCGCCCGGCGCGATCCCCAGCTTCCGTGCCAGCGGGGTCTGGGAGTAGCCGGAAGTCACAACGCCGCGATCCGAGCCTGGGCGAGCCATATGTCCACCAGGACGCGGTGCTCCTCAATCCATCGGGAAACCAGGTCCGCGGTGGCGGCGCCCTCGCTCTGGAGGGCGATCCGGTAGGAGACATCGGCCTGTTCCAACTTGACGATCCGGAACAGCCTGGCCGCGGCCGGATTGGCGTCCAGGAACTCGTTGCGGGCGGTGACCCTGATGTCGGAGACCTGCCAACCGACCTGGCAGATGCCCCGGGCCACGGCATCGGGACACTGCCGGGCGGGAACCTGTCCGGTTCCAGGTCTCTGATCCCAGGTCTCGCCGTCCGGACGACCGAGCGGGTTGGAGTCGTCCAGGACGTGGTCGATCCCCAACCACACCATGTGCCGGCCCCCGAGCAGGGTCGCCGCGTATCGGCTCGGCGCCCATGCGTAGGTGACAACCGGCTCATCCCGGAGGAGGTGTTGGGTGACCGCGGCGTGCATGGCGTCGTATCCGGATGTCACCTGGTCTACGTTCATCCAGTTCGAGAAGGCAACCATGCTCTCGATGATGTCGTAGCAGGGCCAACTCGGGGGACATCCGTATATGTCCACCCGCCCGTTACCGGGGTTGGCGTCGGTTGCGTCATACTCCGTTCTGGCCGCGGGGCTTCGGTCCAGGTCGTCGAGAGTCGCGATTCCCCGTTCCGCGGCGAAGCGTCTGCTGATCAGGAACCCCTGCAGGCCGCCGGCCGCCATCTGGTCTCCGACCGGGGACACACGATCCCGGACCGTCGAGCCGTCGGGCAACTGCCGGTCCAGGAACCGGTCGTGGTACGGATACCAGCCGTTCACCCAGAAGTCGACGGAACCGTCCGCCATGGCTGGGTAGGCGAGCGCCGGGCCCGCTTCGAAGTCTGCCGGGTCGCTGGCCTCGTAGCCGAGTTCACCGAGCAGAGCGCGGTAGAGGGCGGCCTGGAAGTGTCCGGACGCCCAGTTGGCCCTGGCCATCCGTACGCGGATGCCGTCGCCGGGCATCAGGGCCTCGGGCTGTAGTTGGAGAGCCCGCACCAGGAAGGAGGCCATCTGAGCACGGGTAACCGGGCTGTCGGGACAGTAAGAGAGGGGCGCCTTCGAGCAGCCCCGGGTCACACCGGCTGCCAGGATGCCTTCGACCGCCGCGGCATGGTCCGCGTCCGCGGGAACGTCGACGAAGGCGCCCTGCGGTTCGGCCACTGGGGGGACGGTGGGCAGCGCCCTGGTCACGAACACGGCCATGTCGAGCCGACTGACGGGCTCCAGGGGGCGGAAGGTCCCGTCCTCGTACTGCTCCACCACGCCCCGTTCGGACATGGCGTTCAGGTAGCCCGAGTACCACGCACCGTCCGGAACGTCATCGAAGCCGCCGGCCACCATGGCCGGTTCCCTCGCATCGCCCAATGCCCTGGCCAGGAAGGCCATCATCTGAGCTCGGGTGATGGTTTCCAGGGGGCAGAAGCGATCGCCGGCCGGCGGATTGCAACCGGCGGTGATGCCGAGGGCCGCGACGATCTCGATGCTTGCCTCATGCACGCTGCCGTCGTCATCGGAGAACCTAGCTCCTCCCGAAGGAGACCGTGGCACGCCCGGTGTGCGAGGGGAACCGATCACGCCCGGCTCCGACGAAGGGCCCCGATCCGGCCCGGCGAGATACAACTCGTTGCCGTCTAGCCTCATCACGAGGAACTCGCTGAGCGCCCGGACCTCGGTCGGTACCCGCCCGACCAATCGATTCTGGCTGAGGTCGAGGCTGCGCAGGTTGTGGAGCAGACCCAGCGCCGGCGGGATCGATCCGGTGAGCCGGTTGTCGTAGAGAAACAACTGCTCGAGAAGGACCAGCGAACCCAGTTCGCCTGGTATCGGGCCGGTGAGGTGGTTGGAGTGGAGGAACAGGCCTCTGAGGTTGGTCAGCCCGCCGAGTGCGGGGGGGATGGACCCGTCCAGCTCGTTGCCGCTCAACTCGAGCACCTGCAGAGCGGTCAACATTCCGAGCTGTCCGGGTATCGAACCCGTCAGCCGGTTGTTATGGAGGAACAGCGCCTCGAGGCTCGTCAGACCACCGAGTTCCGGGGGGATGGGTCCGCTCAACCGGTTACCCCCTAGTTCCATCACCTTCAGACTGGTGAGTCCGCCCAGCTGCGCCGGGAGAGATCCGGTCAACCGGTTGTTGTCGAGATACAGGTCTTCCAGGTCGGTGAGTGCCCCGAGCTCCGGCACCAGGGGTCCGACGAGCCCGGCCACGGACAGGAATAGCGAGCGTACCCGTCCTTCCCTTACGACCACCCCTTGCCATTCACTGAGCGGATTCGAGTCTGACCAGGCGTTCGGATTGCCGGTGTCGTCGAGGACGCCCGGGTCCTCGAGGCTCGAGTAGAACCGCCAGAGGATCTCGCAGTCTCTCGACAGGTCGGGTCGGTCCCCGGGGACTACCGAGTCCCGCCCGCAAGGGGACTCCGCTCCAGCCGGACCGGCCCAGGCGAGGATGGCGATCAGGAACAGGGCCAGCATCCAGCCGCGTGCCACCCGCCGCCTGCGGCACATGGAGGATACGGCAGATGGCTCGACTCGGATCACCGACCCGGATTCTCGCACCGCGGCAGCCGCCAACACGTGCAATCCGGGCCGATCGGCGCCGCTTTCGATATGACCGGTCCCGTCGGGTACCGTCAGCCCGTGGTGTCGGAGGCGACGACGGTCGAGATCGGGGGCGAGGGTGTAAGGGTCACCTCGCCGGACCGGGTGGTCTTCCCTCGCCAGGGATGGACCAAGCTCGATGTGGTGCGACACTTCCGCGTCGTGGCTGACGGCTGCCTGCGCGGCGTGTACGGGCGGCCCACCATGATGAAGCGGTACATGAAGAACGTGGACACACCTCCGATCTACCACAAGCGCGCTTCCAGGAAGAGCCCCTTCGAGACCGCCACCATCCGCTTCCCGTCGCAGCGGCCGGGCCGGATGAACGTTCCCCGGACCCCGGCCGACATACTCCGGTTCGTGCAGCTCGGATGCCTGGATCTGCATCCGTGGCCGGTTCGGGCCGAGGACCTCGACCATCCGGACGAGATACGCTTCGACTTCGACCCGACCGAGGGATTCGGCTTCGCGGATGTCAGGCGGGCGGCCATGCACGCCAGGGAATTGCTCGACGAGTTGGGTCTGGTCGGCTGGCCGAAGACCTCGGGAAGCCGGGGCATCCACGTGTATGTGCGGATCGAGCCGTTGTGGGACTTCTTCCAGACCCGCCGGGCCGTACTCGCCTTCGGACGGGAGTTGGAACGGCGCCATCCTCGCCTGATCACTACCAGGTGGTGGAAGGAGGAGCGCCGGGGCATCTTCGTCGACTACAACCAGAACGCCCGCGACAAGACCGTGTCGTCGGCCTACGGAGTCCGTCCCACCGGGTACGTCTCGGCACCCATCACGTGGGACGAACTGACCGATGTGGACATACAGGACTTCCCGATGGACCGCTTCGCCGATCGCTACAGGGCGGTGGGCGACCTCACGGAAGGGATCGACGAGGCCCCCGGCCGTATCGACCGGTTGCTGGAATGGGTCGCTCGGGACGAGGCCGCCGGGCAGGGCGACGCTCCATGGCCACCCAACTATCCCAAGATGCCAGGCGAGCCACCCAGAGTCCAGCCCTCGAAAATGGTGAAGGAGAACTGGGAGTAGGTTGGTGGTTGGTGAGTGGCGAGGGGCGAATCTGGGACGACCCTCCCGCGAGCACATCGTTATTGAACAACAGTTTATTACCTACCTGACAACTAACACCTAACCCCGATTCTTCATGCACGGGGTTTGTCTGATCGAAGAAGGGGCTTCTGATCGGACTCCTGACCTGGTATAAGGGCGGACTCGACAAGCCCGTCCGAGCCGACATCCACCGTCACCCGTCGGGTGCATGCGGACCGAGCCGCGAAAACAGGCCTGAAGTGGCCTTTCGTCGGTGGGTGTGTCGGGAAACATGAAGAATCAGGGCTAATACCTAGTCTAGGCAGCTGCCTGGCACAGGATCATCGTGGTCGGGATGAGCCGCTGGTTCACTGGGTCCACTGCGAGGCCGAGACCCTCCAGCGTATAGGCGCCGAGGATGGCCGGGCCGTCCTCTTCCCCGAAGACGACCAGGGTGGTGACGTCCTCGCCGTCGATGGTCACCCGGGCCTCGCCATAGTCCATCTCGACCCGCCTCCCGTCCGCCAAGAGGAAGGTGCGCTTGGCCTTGGGCCTGACCCCGAGCGCGCGCACCAGAGAGGACGGCAGGGTGGTATAGGCCGCACCCGTGTCGACGATCGCTTCCAGGTCCCGGGACGGGTTGCCGTCGATGTTCGCAACCGTCATCGGCCAGCTGAATGTCCCCATTGGTTCATACCTCCTCGATCTGCTGCTGCCAACACTCTAACGTCTATAAACAACCTTACATCGTATAGATAAGATGTCGTTTACAGAAGCCGGGGGTCGGCTTGGCGGGCTCATGCGGTCGGGCGGAGGACCACTTCGGGAGTGATTGGCCTGGCGACGCAGGTCAGGATCATGCCCGACTCCTGCTCCGCTTCGGTCAGGGCGAAGGGGACGCCGGGGTCGACCCGTCCGTCCACCAGGCGCACCCGGCAGGTCCCGCACACGCCCGAGCGGCACGCGTAGGCAACCGGCACCGCCAACCGGTCCATGGCGGTGAGCAGGACCTCTCCAGCTTCCAGCACAGCCAAGGCGTCGTGACCTTCGAGGCGGATCCGGGCACCGTCATACGGGACCGGGATGCTGTCCCGCCGAGGCGGCACGTAGTGTTCCACCAGCAATCGATCGTCGGGAACGCCCAGGGTCAGCAGGCGCGCTTCGATCGCACGGTTCATGTCCGGCGGTCCGCACAGCAGGTACCAGACGTCGGCTGTCAGCGGCGGGTTGGCGACCAAGAGGGCGTCCACGAATCGGTAGTCGATGCGCTGCCCGCGCCCGCTCAGCGCATGGACCACGCTGATGCGGTCCGGGTGGGCGGTCCGCAGGCGGTCCAGCTCGCCGGCGAAGATCACGTCCTGCTGTCGCCGGTTCCCGTACGCGAGGTGCACCACCGAGCCCGGTTCTACCGACAGGGCCCCGCGCAGGATGCTCATCACCGGAACGATCCCGCTGCCGGCCGCGAAGGCGTAGTACGTACGGCGGTTGGCGGGAGCGATCCCCACCGTGAAGGCGCCCGCGGCCGGTTCCACCCCGACCGTCCGGCCGGCCTCGGCCCGCTCCACGAGGTAGGTCGAGACCACTCCCCCAGGTATGCGCTTGACGGTTATCGATGGTGGCTGTCCCAGTTCGGGAGTTGAGCTGAGCGAGAACACCCGGCGGTGTTCCTCTCCGTCGATCGCGAGCCTGACTATGACGTACTGGCCCGCCTCTCCCCCCACCCGGGCATGCGGATCGTCGAACGTGATGGTGACGGCGTCGGGGGTCTCGGGGCGGACCGCGGCTATGCGCAGCGGGACGACCGTCCTCAACCAACCACCTCGGAGAATCCGGCGCCGGACGGACGCACGAGTTGGTCCATCGTGCACTCGGCGGCCGGCTTGTCGGGACGCCATCGCTCGAACCGGGTGGCGTGGCGGAAACGACCACCCTGGAGTTGGTCGTAGCTCACTTCGACCACGACTCCCGGCGTGACCGGGACCCACTCCATGGACTTCTGGGTCGACCATCTGCTCTGCGCTCCCGGAGCCCGGGTCTGATCGCCGCCGCCGAAGCTCTCCTCGGTGCGGATCTGTTCCAGCATGCTCAGGATCGCGGCGCGGTCGCGGTTCGAGAATCCAGAGCAATGGCCGATGAAGTGCAGGTTCCCTTCGGTGTTGTAGAGGCCGAGCAGGATGGAGCCGACCTTGTCCCCGTCCTTATGGACCCGGTAACCCCCGATCACGCAGTCCACGGACCGGCGGTGCTTCCACTTGATCCACTCGCGCTTGTCCTGCCGGTAGGGGCCGTCCTCCCGTTTGCAGATGATGCCGTCGCAACCGGCCGACTCGTACCGGTGGAACCACCTGGTGGCTCTCTCGAATTCGCGGGTCACCGGTGTCAGGTGCCAGGGTTCGTCCAGATCCGAGCCGAGCCGGTCGAGGCGCGCCCTGCGGGTTGAATAGGGGGCCTCGACGAGGCTCTCGCCTCTCTCCGCCAGCAGGTCGAAGGCCACCAACCGGGCCGGATACTCCGCCGCCAGGCGCTCGACTCGCGACTGCGCCGGGTGGATCCGCATCTGCAACAGGTCGAAGTTGGTCACGTCTTCCACCACGACCAGCACCTCTCCGTCCACCACGGTTCCGCGGGGAAGCTGGTCGAGCGCCGGACGCAGTTCGGGGAAGTAGCGCAGCAACGTCTTACCGTTGCGGGAATCGAGGCGTACCTCCTCACCCCCGTAGGCGACCATCCGGAACCCGTCCCACTTGGGCTCGTACATCCAGCCCTCGCCGGAGGGAGGGTTGGCTCTGACCCTTGCCTTCATGGGTTTGATGGGGGGTGTGAACGGCCAGGTCATCCGCCGCAGCTTAGGACATGGTGGATGGTGGAGCTCTAACTAACCAATGACCCAATCACGAATCACCATGCACCCAAACTTCTAACCCAGGAAGAAGCCGAACGGGTGGAGTTCCTCCAAGGTGTGGCGGCGGACGTCGCTCCCCTCACCGGCCGTGACGATCACCCATCGGGTGCCGAACTCGTTCATCAGCTGGCGGCAATTACCGCACGGGTACGCTCCGTCCACGCTCTCCGCGTCGATACATGCCACCGCCACAACCAAGATCCGGCGAAGGCCCGCCGCGACGGCACCCGAGATGGCCGTGGCCTCGGCGCAGATCGACGAACCGTACGCGGCGTTCTCGACGTTGGAGCCGGTATGGACGTCGCCGTGCTCGTCCACGACGACCGCACCGACCCGGAAGCCCGAGTACGGCGAGTAGGAACGGAGGGCGGCCTGCCGGGCGCGGGCGGCCAGATCCGTCCGGTTCATGCCGGCCCGAGCAGAGCGTCCACGAACTCGGACTCGTCGAACTCCACCAGGTCATCGAGTCCTTCGCCTGTACCGATGTACTTGACCGGTAGCTCCAGTTCGCTCTCGATCGCCAGGATCACGCCGCCCTTGGCCGAGCCGTCCATCTTGGTGAGGATCATCCCGGTCACCCCCATCCCGGCGAACCGCCGCGCTTGGGGGAGGCCACCCTGGCCGGTGGTGGCGTCCATGACCAGGAGCACCTCGGCGACCTCGTCACCGTCCCGGCCCAGCACCCTGATGATCTTGGCCAGCTCCTGCATCAGGTTGTGCCTGGTTTCGAACCGGCCTGCCGTGTCGACCACCAGCACATCGGCGCGCCGCGCCTTGGCGGCCCGGAGGGCGTCGTAGGCTACAGCCGCGGGATCGCCGCCCGCCTGACCGGAGATGACCTGCGCCCCGGCCCGCTCGGCCCACACCGCTAGCTGGGTATCGGCAGCGGGTCGGAAGGTGTCGGCGGCGCCGATGACGGGCGTGCGACCCTCACCGGCTAGGCGGGCCGCCAGCTTGGCCACGGTGGTCGTCTTACCAGCGCCGTTGACGCCGACCACCACCACGATCGACGGGTCACCCCGGAGGTTCAGGCGGCGGTCCACCCCGGAGAGGATACGGACCATCTCCGTACGGATCACCGAACGCGCCTCTGCCGGGTCGGAGGTTCCGGAGCGGCGGACCGCGTCGACTATGCGAGCGCTGGCCCCCACTCCCAGGTCGGACGCGATGAGCTCATCCTGCAGCTCCTCCCAGACGGAGGACCTCGACAGCACCGAATCGAGACGGGCCGCCAGGCGGCTGCGGGTGGCCGCCAATGGCTGTCCCAACCTGGCGGCGCCACGTTCGGAGGCGCCTGACGAACGCCGGGACCGCAGGACCAGCCACACGATGACGGCAGCCAGAGCCACGGCCACCAGACCCCAGACGACCGGATTCATCCGAGCCGGCCCGCTACGTCGACGGTGGGCGGGACTCCAGACTCAATCATGGGCACAACTTAATCGGGGGCTTGAAGTAAGCGGATCGAGACACCTGCCTCGCTACGCCCCGATCACCGCCTCGTCCATCCTGTGAACGAACGCCTTGGAGGATCCGCCCGGCTCCATCGTCACGCCGTAGAGGATGTCGGCCGCTCGAACGGTCGCCTGCTGGTGGGTGACCACGATCAGTTGGGCGTGGTCGCGGAACTCGTCCACCAGCCGGAGAAAGCGATGCAGGTTGGCGTCGTCGAGGGCTGCATCCACTTCGTCGAGGATGTAGAAGGGAGCCGGACGCGCCTCGAACACCGCGAACAGGAACGCCAGAGCGGCCAGAGACCGCTCCCCTCCGGAGAGAAGGGCAAGCTTGCCGATCTTCTTCCCCAAGGGCTGGGCCACGATCTCGACTCCGGCCTCGAGTGGTTCGTCGGCGCCGGTCAGGACCAGCTCGCCCGTGCCGCCGGGGAACAGTACCGTGAAGAACCGCCGGTAGTGGCGGGCCGTATCCTCGAAGGTCCGGTTGAACAGTTCTTGCATCTCGGCATCCAATGACAGGATTACCTTGTTCAAGTCCGCCTTCGATCTCTCGAGGTCGGCAAGCTGATCGGTCATCAGACGGTGACGCTCGTCGAGTTCGCGGAACTCGTCGGTCGCGAGGAGGTTCACGGGACCCATGGCCGCCAGTTGCGCCCCTAGGCGCTCCGCTCGCGCAGTGGGCTCCTCACCCTCGGTAAGGGGACGCTCCGCGGCCAGCGCCTGCTGGACGGAGGCGTCCGCATCCCGCCGCAGGCCCTCGGCCACCGACTCCTCGCGCATCCGCAGCTCGGTCTGTTCCACATCGATCCGGCCCAGTCGCTCGCGGACGCCGGTCACGGTTGTCTCGACCTCCGAGATCTCGGTACGGGTTGTGGCCAGGAGTCCGTCCTGATCCGAGATCGACGCCCTCAGGTACTCGCAGCGCTCCTTCACCTCCGCCAGCTTGACTCGCACCACCTCCAGAACCTGGAGGGCCATCTCCTCGACCGTGCGGGTCTCTTCGAGTTGCTCGGTTCCTGATGGAGCCTCGTGCAGCGCCTCGCGCCGGGCCGCCAACCGGTCGATGCGATCCCGTAGCATGTGGCGGCGCTCCACGGCAGCCCCCAGCTCCCGGATAGCCGCATCCCTGGCGTTGTGTGCGGTCGCATGCGCCCTCTCGGCTGCGTCCCGCTCGCGACGCCGCTCCGCCCGAGCTTCCCCGTCTTCGGTCTCTGCGTCGGCGATCCTCTCCCTGAGTGCGGCGACTCGACCCTTCCGCTGCTCGATGGTCCGCCGTAGCGCGGCCACCCGGAGCTCGATCCCGGCGATGGCGTCCCCGCCGGAGGCCTCGGCTCTGCCCAGCCGGTCCAGTTCGGTCTCCGCCTTGGTCCCGGCTGATTCCAGTGCCGCCAGATCATCGTGGGCACGCGCGGCCGCGTCCCGCGCGGCGGCCAGCTCCCTCCGGGCATCCTCCTCGGCCTGCCTGGCGGCCGTTTCGGCCTCCCGGGCGGCCTCAGCCGAGTTGCGGGCCGCCTCAAGCGTGGCGGCCGTGCTGCGATCCTGATCGGCGGTCCTGACACCCAGCGATGTGATCAGATCACCGTCCGGAGTGACCGCCCGCACGCGCGGCTCGTGTGCCACGATGTCCCATCCGGTGCTCCAGCCTTCGACGAGGACCACATCCCCGAGGAGGGACCGGGCCAGCTCGGGATCGGCGCCCGGTCCCAGCCGGTCCACCAAGGCGTCGACTCCCCATTGCCGGGCGATGGTCGGCGCGAGCGGGATCCCGGCCTCGCCGGTCGGTCCTGCCATCAGGGGGAGCCCCCCCAGACCTTCCGACTTGAAGATACTCACCGCTCGCCGGAGACGGTCCGGACCGTCGAGGACGACTGCCTCGGCCCACTCACCCACCGCGGCGTCGACCGCAGCTGCCATCACGTCGGGGGGATCCAGCAGGGCGGTGAGGACCCCGGCGACGCCACCGAGGTCTGTGAGCCGTTCCTTGAGTGGCCTCCAGGAACGGGAGGCTGCCGCCGTCAGGGCCTCCGCCTTGGCCTCGGCTGCCGCTCTGCCGGATCGAGCCTCCCGCAGGAGCCGATCCGACCGTTCCCACTGGGCATTGCGGGCGGCCAGTGCATGCGAGGACGATTCGCGAAGTTTCCGGGCGGCCGCGGTCCGTTCCCGGGTCCGATCGAGTTCCCGCTCGAGCGCCTTCGCCCGGGATCTGTCCGCGTCGGCGCGGGCCGTGGTCCCTTCCAGCAACTCGGTCAGCTTCGAGAACTCTCGGGCGTCACGGGCGGCCGCCGTCTCGAGGGACCTCAGGTCGTCGCGAAGCATTACCGGATCCGCATCTTCCGGCGCCGGCGGCCCTTGAAGCTGCTCCGCGGAGGCGCGGAGGTTTGCCTCGGTAGCCTCGACCTGCCGCCCGGCGTCCTGCTCCCGGCCGTCAGCCTCCTCGAGTTGGTGCACCAACCGGTCGATCTGGCGGTCGAGGCTGGTCCGCTGCACGGTTGCCTGCTCGATCCGGCCGACCAGTCCTCTACGGCGTTCCCGGGCTACCTGTGCGATACCGCGCAGCCTGGCGGACACGGTGTCCAACCTCGCAGCCGCGCCCGCATCCCGAGCCAGAGACCGAGCCTGTTGCGACCGCTCGCGCTCCATGCCGGCCAGCGTCTCCTCGAGCCGGACCAGGCGGGACCGGCCGGTCGCCGAGGTCTCCTCCAAGCGGGTCCGCTCGAGCGACAACTCGCGGGATCGCTGCCGGGAACGGCGCAGGGTAACGCCGCCGAGCCATAGGTGAAGGGCTTTGAGTTCGGCGCGCATCGATTCGTGCCGCTCGGCGGCCGCCGCCTGGCGCCGGAGGGGGCGCTTGCGGCGTTTGATCTCCGCGACGATGTCATGGAGCCGGAGGAGGTCGGCGTCGGTGCGCTCGAGACGCTGCAGGGCCCTTGCCTTGCGGACCTGATGTTTGAGGATCCCGGCCGCTTCCTCGATGATGCGCCGCCGCTCGTCTCCCTTGGCGGTCAGGAGCGACTCCAGACGACCCTGACCGACTATGAGGTGCTGGCTGCGTCCCACTCCGCTGTCCGAGAGAAGGTCCTGCACGTCGAGCAGCCGGCACCGGACTCCGTTGATCTCGTAGTCGGAGCGACCGCCCCTGAACAGGCGGCGCGTGAGGGAAACCTCGTCGAGGTCGAGGGGCAGGGCGCGGTCCCGGTTGTCCAGCATCACGGTGACCTCGGCCCGGCTGTGGGCCGGCCGGGTGGCCGTGCCGGCGAAGATGACATCCTCCATCCGGTCGGTGCGGAGCGCCCGCGTGAACTGGGTGCCCAGCACCCACGCCAGAGAGTCCACGATGTTGGACTTGCCGGTCCCGTTGGGTCCGACGACCACCGAGACGCCCGGTTCGAACTCCAGACCGGTGCGGTCGGCGAACGACTTGAAGCCGGCCAGTCTCAGGGATTTCAGATACAAGTCACACCCGTGTGATTCGCGTCCCCGCGCACGATAGCGGCTCCCGCGCGTCTACCGCGGCAACCGGATGAGAAGTCTCTGGTCTCGAACCGGCAATCGATGGTCGGCGAGAACGGTTGGATCGGGTCGTGTTCCGGTCTCGATAGCGCGGTATAACCAACTAGCAACTACGGACTAGCGGCTACTTAGGTCTGACAAGAGGGACACCGGTACGACGACCTGGCACCGATCACGCTCCTGCGGATGGGCGTCCGGCAGCTTCGGCAGGGTCGCCCCTCCCTGCCGTAGACGGACAGGTACTCCAGGTGCCGGCCCGCCCTGCCGTCAGGGAGCAGGTAGGCGAGGTCGTCGAGCGAGGTCCCACCGTGGGACAGACCCGCTTCGAGGACGGAGCGGATAGCCCTCCTGATGGACGCCATCTCGGCGACCGTCAGGGAACCGGCGGGTCGTGAGCCATCGACGTGTGCCTCGAACAGGACCTCGTCCGAATAGATGTTTCCAAGCCCCGAGATGAAGCGCTGGTCGAGAAGGAGGGTCTTGACGGCCACCCGCCGCCCGTGGACCGCCGCCGCCAGCCGTTCTGCGGGGGGAATCTCACCGAGGGCGTCCGGTCCCAGGAGGGCCAGAGTCGATGCCGCCAGTTCGGATGCCGTGTAGACAGCCACGAAACCGAAGGTACGCGGGTCGATCATCCGCACCTCGCGGCCTGAACCCGTCTCGATCACCACCCGGGTATGGCGCCCCAGGGGCTCGGCGGGCCCGCTGATCGCCATGTGACCCGACATCCCGAGGTGAGAAACCCAGGTGAGTCCCTCCCCCACATCGAACATGAGGAACTTGCCCCGCCGCGCCAGCGAGCGCACCACCCGTCCCTCCAGGCGAGCGGCGAAGTCATCCGGCTCGGGTTGGCGCCGCAGCATCCGGGGGTGGAGAACCCTCGTGGAGACGATCCTTCGTCCGGCGAGTTCGGGCACCAGCATTCGCCGTGTCGTCTCGACCTCCGGTAGCTCGGGCAACTAGTGGGCTGCCTGCGATGCGGCGGTGTGGGATGCGCGACCGCCGGCGTGCCCGGCAACACGATCCGGCGAAGACGTACCGGGGACGTGCTCGGGCATGGCGGAACGCAGCGAGGAGCGCCGGCTAGCCGGACAGGTCGGATCGTCTCGCTTGCAGGCCACTAGCCCGACTCTTCCCGGTCGGTCGCCATAGCCTCGAGCGCCGCGCGGGCGGCCTCCTGCTGGGCCCTTCTTTTCGAGCGCCCGACGCCGGATCCCCACTCGGCACCGTCGACCGACACGACCGACGTGAACACCTTCCGGTGATCGGGACCTTCGGAGTCGATGCGGTACTCGGGCCGGGTGCCATCGCGGGCAAGCAACTCCTGCAGCCGGCTCTTGTAGTCGCCCCAGCCCGGCCGAACTGCGGCACTCCCGATCCGATGCTCCCACAGCCGCAGGATCACCCGGCGGGCCGGTTCCAGACCTCCATCCAGGTAGACCGCGCCGAGCACCGCCTCCATGGCGTCCCCCAGGATGGAGCTCCTACCCCGGCCTCCGGTCGCCTCCTCCCCCTTTCCCAGCAGCACGTGTTCGCCGAGACCCAGACCCTCCGCGACCTCGGAGAGGGCCCGGTTGCTGACTGCAGACGCACGCAACTTGACCAGTTCACCCTCTGGATAGTCCGGAAAGTGGCCAAAGATGAAGTCGGTCACCACCAATTGCAGGATGGTGTCTCCCAGGAACTCGAGGCGCTCGTTGGAAGGCTCCTCCCCGGTCTCCGCAACCCACGAACGGTGGCGGAGCGCCCGGTTCAGAAGTTCGGGGTCGGCGAAGGAGTGGTCGAGGGCCTGCTCCAGGCCGGCGTGAGAACTCGAGTCATTCACGAACGGACCAGGCCGTGTTCGAGTCGTTCGATCAGGCCCCCTTTGACACCCTCTGTAGCAAGACGGATCGCGTTGAAGATCGCCCGGCGCGAGGATGACCCGTGGCATATGACGACGCTTGCCGACGTACCGACGAGGTGGGCGCCCCCGTACCTGGCCGGGTCGATGACCTCGCGGATCTCGTTCATCGGGGCGGCAATGTGGGGCAACACCTCCTCTGGGAGGCGCTCGAAAGCCCGGCCGATCAAGCGGGCCACCAGACCGGCGGCGGCCTCGATGGTCTTGAGGGCGACATTGCCGGTGAAGCCGTCCGTCACGAACACGTCGGCGACCTCGCCTATGATGTCACCGCCTTCGAGGTTCCCCACGAAGTTGACCGGTGCTTCCTCGAGCAGTTCGAAAGCCGACCGCTCGACGTCCCTGCCCTTGGCCCGCTCGGCGCCGATGTTGAGCAGACCCACCCGGGGACGTTCGATGCCGTAGACGATCTCTGCCAGCTGGGCGCCCATCACGCCGAACTGGAGGAGGTGCACGGGGCGTACCTCGAGATTGGCGCCCGCATCGAGCAGCAGGACGGGTTTGCCCGGGCGCGGTATGGGAGTGGCGATCGCAGGGCGCAACACCCCCTTTATGCGTCCGATCACGATCGAGGCGGCCGCGATGGCCGCTCCTGTGGAACCGGCCGACACCAGGGCGTCGGCCCCATGAGAGGCTACGAGCCGCGCCGCGGTGAGTACGGAGGAGTCGGGTTTGTCGCGCACCGCCTTGGCCGGGTGGTCGTGCATCTCCACGACTTCCGGAGCGTGGACCACCGGCAGATCAGCTCCGATCGCATTCAGATCAGGCTCGACGACCTCCTCGCGGCCCACGAGCACGACATCGTGGCCCGCCTCTGCCGCCAGGACCGCGCCCGCCACGATCTCGGCGGGCCCCTGGTCGGTTCCCATCACGTCGACTGCTATGCGAGCCACGGGTCCCCGATCAGGTGTGCGGGATGGGCGCTCCCTCTGAAGCCCCGAGACGGGACGCCCCCCGTTGGCGTGACCCCCCGCTCAATCGAACACCTCCACGACCGTTCGCCCGCGATAGGTACCGCAACCGCCCTTTCCCGTACAGGCCCTGTGGGGTAGCTTCGGCAGACCGCACCGCGGGCAGGTAACGGTCCGGGTAGGGCGCATCTTCATCGCCTCCGCCTTGCGCCTCCGCGTGCGTGAGCGCGACATCTTCCTCTTTGGTACAGCCATGGCGTATCCCTTCCGGTCACGTCAGGTTGAGGGGGGTGCTTCCAACCAGCCTTCCAGAGCGGCGAACGGAGAGCCTCTCGCCACGGAATGCCCCTCGCAGGGATCTACATTCAAGTCGTTTCCGCACGACGGACAAAGTCCCCGGCAGGACTCCGAGCATAGCGGTACCAGCGGGACTGACAAGCACAATTCGTCGTGAAGCACCGGGGCCAGGTCAATCACCCCGTCGGGGCCGATATCCCCGCTGGCTTCCTCACCGTAGGCCTTCATCACCGGAGCGCCAGCCCGGAAGGACACCGGCCGGAGGCAACGGTTGCACCTGAGCCGCATCGTAGCCCCCACATCGCCGCGGACCAGCACACCCCCGACCATGTCCTCGACGCGCAGGTCCGCGTCGACCGGTCCGCACTCCTCCACCTGGTCCAATGCGATCTCCATGGAGCCCGAGAGGGAGACCTCTCGACGGGATCCGGGTCGGCCGAGCAGGTCGGAGATGTGGATCAGGAAGGGCCGGTCTATTGGCCCACCGACCGGGTCTGGCGGAGTTCGGCCCGCATGGCGCGGATCTGGTCCAGGACCCGGCCCATCAGGGCCTCCAGCCGTTCGAGGCGGTCCTCGGCGTAGTCCTCGGCCTCCAGCCGGATCCTGTGCGAGTGGTCCTCGGCCCTACGCACGAGGATGTTCGCCTCCTCGGTGGCCTCTGCGATGATGTTGGTGTCGGACACCAGTTCGTCGGCCTTCTGCCGGGCTCGCTGTATGAGATCTCGTACCCGCTCGTTGGTCCGGGCCACGAAGGTCTCACGCTCCCTCACCATCCAGCGGGCAGTCCGCAACTCCTCGGGTAGGCGGTCCTGCAGCATTTCGAGGGTCTGCAGCATCTGCTCCCGGTCGATGATCACCTTGCCCGAAGCGGGTATGGTCTTCGCCTCGGAGATCGCCATGATCATCTCCGAGACGAGGTTCTGCACCTGCCCGACCGTTGGGAGGGCGACCGTCCCGCCTGCCTCTTCTCGATCACCGTTCATGCGACCACCGTTCCTTCATCAACCGGCCTACTTCTCCCGGTACCAAGCCGTCCACTGTACCGCCCAGGCTTCCCACTTCCTTGACCAGGGAAGAGGATAGGTAGGCGTGCTCGGGACTTGTGGGGATGAACACGGTATCGATTCCCGACAGCCTGTGGTTCATCTGGGCCATCTGCAGTTCGTAGTCGAAGTCAGACACGGCCCGCAACCCTTTCACGATCACGCCGACATCCCTCGTTCGGGCGAAGTCCACCAGGAGACCGTCGAAGGAGGCAACCTCTACTCTGGGCTCGTCGGCGAACAGGTCGTCGAGCATCTCCAACCGCTCCTCGGATGTGAACATGGGCGTCTTGGAGAGGTTGCGGATGACCGCCACGACCACCCGGTCGAAGACCGAGACGCTCCGGCGGATGACGTCCATATGTCCGTTGGTGGGGGGATCGAAGCTCCCGGGACAGACCGCTGTGGTCACCTTCTCTCCCTTGTCCGGCAGTTGCCCTCAATCTAACCGGTGGTCCACCGATTCCCCACCTCCGGGACACGAAGGTAACGCCAGATCCGGGCCGTCCCGTAGCCGAGCCGGCCGGCAGCCTCGAGACCCGGCGCTTCCGGCCGTCGCTCCCCGTCGGGCCGGTGGAGAACCGCCGTCCCACCGATCCGCATCAGCGGCACCACCGAGCGCAGGGTGGTTTCGACCGAGGCCGCCGAGTGGTGGTAGGGGGGATCGACGAACACCAGGTCGAAACGTCCAGGAGGCCGGGTGAGGAACCGGTCGACATCGACGGCGGCGATCTCCCCGCCTAACCCCACCGAGTCGACATTGGCCCGCAGAGCCTGCAGCGCCCTGCGGTCGTTCTCGACAAAAACCACCGATGCGGATCCGCGGCTCAACGCTTCCAGACCCAGCGAGCCCGTGCCGGCGTAGAGATCCAGCACGTCCGCCCCCGGGAGCACCGCGGCGATGGCGGAGAAAATCCCCTCGCGGGCCCGGTCGGTCATCGGCCGCGTGACGCGGCCCCGAGGTGCCTTGAGCCGCCGGCCCTTCGACACTCCCGAGATCACCCTCATGTCATGATCTGAACAGCCACTCCACCCGCTCCCCGAGCAGCACCCTCACCTCTTCCCTGATCTCAGGATGCATATCCAGGCCCGGATCTTCCTCCACCAGGGAGAAAGCCTCTCGGCGGGCCGCGATGAGCTCCCTGCGGTCCCTGAGGATGTCGGCGATCCGCAGGTCCGAGAACCCCGACTGGCGCGCTCCGAAGACCGTGCCGTGGCCGCGTATCCGGAGGTCCTCCTCCGCCAGGCGGAAGCCATCCGCGTGCTTGACCATCGCTTCCAGACGCCGGGCGCCGTCCTTTGTGGTGGGATCCGCAAGCAGGATGCACTGCGAGAGGTCCGGTCCCCTGCCGACGCGGCCGCGCAGTTGGTGCAGTTGGCTCATACCAAAGCGGTCGGCGTCCCTGATGAGCATCACCGTGGCGTTAGGGACGTCGATCCCCACCTCGATCACGGTGGTCGCCACCAGTACATCGGTCTCGCCCCTGCGGAAGGAGTCCATCACCGCCTCCTTCCGGGACGGGGGCAACTGGCCGTGCAGCAGCCCCAGGCTCAGCTCCGGGAACACCTCGCGCAGTCTCCCGTACTCGGCCACCGCGGATGCCGCCTCCACCCGGGCCGAGCCCTCCACCAGGGGGCAGACCACGAATGCCTGGTGCCCGCTCGCCACCTCTCGCCGGATCGTCTCCTGGGCCTTCTCCAGGCCCGGACCGTCCATCGACCAGGACCGCGTCCTGACCGGTTTGCGGCCGGGGGGCATCTCGTCGACCTCCGACACGTCGAGGTCGCCGTACAGCGTCATGGAGAGGGTCCTGGGTATGGGAGTGGCGGTCATGATCAGCAGGTCCGGGTCGACCCCCTCGGCCTTGTCCTTGAGCTTGACCCTTTGATGGACGCCGAAACGGTGCTGCTCGTCCACGACGGCCACCCCGAGGCGGCGGAAGCGTACCCCTTCCTGGATGAGGGCGTGCGTACCGATCAGCACGTCGATGCTGCCGTCGGCGATCCGCTCGAGCAGTTCCTCCCGTCTGGTCGTTCCTCTGCGGCGAACGTTGACCTCCGCATGGTTGCCCGTTAGGAGCGCCACCAGCAGTCCGGACCCGTTGCTCTGCTCGGCAGGTATGTCGAAGAGTGAGACTGACCCCTGAGGGCGGGCTGCCATGCTCGAGTCTGCCAGCAGGCGGCAAACCCCTTCGTAGTGTTGCTCGGCCAGCACCTCGGTTGGGGCCATCACCGCCGCCTGGTAGCCACCCTGAACTCCGGTGAGCACGGTCGCGACAGCAACCACCGTCTTGCCCGAGCCCACTTCCCCCTGCAGGAGCCGGTGCATCGGGTACGGACGGGCGAGATCCTCGCTGATCTCGTCGATGACCCGCTGCTGGGCGCCGGTCAGGCGGAATGGCAGACCGGCGATGAACTTCTCTACGAGGCCGAAGCCCGCCCCGGTGCGATGGGTGATGCCCACGGAGCCGGCCATCTTGCGCTGCTTGGTCATGGCCAGCGCCACCTCGAGCCGAAAGAACTCGTCGAAGATCAGCCGGCGCCGGGCGGGACCCACCTCGGCGATGTGCTCGGGGAAGTGGACGGCGTTGACCGCCCGGTCCCGGTCTATGAGTTCGTGGCCCTCCCGGATCGCGATGGGTAGCGGATCGGCGATGGGCCGGGAGCGCTTCAGGGCGTTGTGGAGACCGAGTCGTAGGTAGGCGGGCGTCGCGTCTCCTACCGCCCGGTATACCGGAACCACCCGGCCCACCGCCAGGTTCTCGCGTCCGGTTGCGAGAATGTCCACAGCCGGTGACGTGATCTGCAGGCGACCGCGGTAGCGCTCGATCTTGCCCGACAGCGCCACCTCCGCGCCGCGGTCCAGGCGCCGGGCCTGGTACTCCTGGTTGAACCAGATGGCCTTCAGGGAGCCCGTGTCGTTGCCGATCAAGGCTTCGACGATGACGAGGCGGCGCCGGGGCCGCCTGACCGAGACCCGCAGAACCCGACCGATCACGGTGGTCTCCACCCCCTCCTCGACCTCATCGAGCCGCATGATCTGAGATCGGTCCACGTAACTTCTGGGGATGTGGAACAGGAGGTCCGTGACCGACTCGATGCCCTTCTCGCAGAGCGACGCGGCCCGCTTGCCGCCGAGCCACCTGACCCGATCAACCCCGACTCGGTGGAGATAGGCGAGGCTTCTCACTTCCGTTGTGGTCCCGCTGCCCACGGTCGGCCTTTCCATGCAGATCAGGATACGGCAGGCGGCGCCGGTCGGTTCCGGCGGCAATCGCCGGGCTCGCCGCTGGCAGGATCGGGAGCCGACTACACTGCTAGTCCATGCAAGGGGTGGTCAAACTCTACGACCCGAACACCGGGGCCGGTGTGGTCGTGCTCGACGTGGACCGGAGCGAGGTGTACCTGCGGGCCGGATCCCTGGCGGGCAGCGTCTTCCGCCTGCTACGTCAGGGCCAGAGGATCATCTTCGACGTCGAGGAGGACGGCGGCCGCCGTTTCGTGCACACGGTCCGGATGGGATCGGACGGCAGGTGACGAAGCCCGAGCCTCCGGAGTCGACAACCGTTACAGTTCATCGAGAGAGCCCGAGAGGAGCACCGTGGTCGAGGCATACGTGCTCATACAGACCGAAGTCGGCAAAGCGAAGGTTGTGGCGGACCAGGTCCGCTTGATCGACGGCATCACGTCCGCCGACGACGTGACCGGACCCTACGACGTGATCGTGCGGGCGGAAGCCGGCGATGTCGATCATCTGGGCCGGCTGGTAGTAGCCAGCATCCAGGCCATCAACGGCATCACCAGGACACTCACCTGTCCCATTGTCCACCTTTGACGACGGTCTGCAGATCAGCCGAGCTTGGCGGCGATGGAGGCGGCGCTCTGTAGGGCGACCCCGTCGGAACCCGTAGTGGAGAAGACCCTTGCGCTCGAATTCTCCATCTCGCTGACCAGGTCCAGCACGATCTGTCGTCGGCTGATCGGCGGATCGACCCACAGGTAGAGCGACAGGCTCCCCGGAATGGTGTTGACCTCGTTGATCCATAGTTCGCCGTCCCGTTCCAGGAAGTCGAGGCGCGCGATCGACCTGATGCCCGCCAGTTCCGTGACCGTTGTCGCCAGCGACCGGATCCGGCCCTCGAGGTCGGGGGGAAGCCTGGCCGGAAGTTCCCTTGCCGAGCCTTCGATCCCGCCCCCTGACAGGTACTTCTCCTCGTAGCCGTAGAACTGCTCGCTCACCGGGGCCTCGATCGCCGACAGTTGGAGTTGCGGGTAGGTGCGGATGGCGAGGTTCAGGTCTCTCCCACCATCCAGATAGGGTTCGATGACCCCACCACGATCCATGTGGGGCGACGATCGGAGCAGCGCCAGGGCGGTCCCGTAGTCGTCGACCACCTCGATGCCGATCGAGGAGCCGCCGAAGCGCGGTTTCACTATGTAGGGAGGGGGGTAGTCCGGCTCGGCGCCAGCAGTGAGCAGCCGGCGCGGAAGGCCGGGCAACCCGGCTGCCGACACCAGGGCGCCGAAAGCCAGCTTGTCCATGCAGAGGGCCGATGCAGCGGCGTCGGTGCCCGAGTGGCGGACGCCCACGATGTCCAAGGCTCCCTGGAGGGTTCCGTCCTCGCCCGGGCCCCCGTGGCAGCAGTTCAGCACGGTGTCGACATCCAGCCTGCGGCGCTTCACCATCCACCCGATGTTGGGCTCCGCGACGAACCGCAACTCGCGCGCCTTGGGCGGAGGACCTGCGGCGTAGTGGGACGCCTCCCCGGCCGGGTCCACCCTGTACCAGCGCCCCACTTTCGACCAGTAGACGGCCACGGGGTCCCGGCCCGCCTCTGCCAGCAGGCGAGCGGCCTGGAGCCCGGTGAGCACGCTTATGTCGTGTTCAGGGGAAGGGCCCCCGAACACGACCGCCGGATTGGTCATGCCGTTCCTCCACACATGTCGAGTCCGCTGGGTTTGACCGCTCTCGTGCAGAAGGCTAGGCGACCGGCCTCTGTTTCCCGTTGATCTTCGGCTGGTGGCTTGAGGCCGGTGAACGCCTACACATCTAGCTCGTTCCGCTATAGACCCGTCTCATTCCGAGTACCCACGGGAGTTACCGCCTGACCGCCGACCGACACCGGGGGGCCTGTCTCCTGCCCTACGGGTAATGATCCGGCAGGTCGTTCTCGTACAGCACCGCATCACCGGGCCCCAGTCGACCGCGCACCCACGCCACCGCCTCCTCCCGGTTGTCCACGAGCGTGATCCGGGCTTTCCGCCCGCGGGCTCCGCGAGCCAGCCACCTACGATTGGCCCTGCCGACGATCACCAGGTCGTCGGCAACCTCTGCCACCGAGGTGCCGAAAGCGATGTTCTCCCTCTCCTGGCGAGGACCGAGTTCGATCATTCCCGGTGTGACCACCACCCGCCGTGCCCCAGGACCCCCGCTGGCCGCTAGGACCTCTAAGGCCCTGGCGGCGCCGGCCGGGTTGGAGTTGAAGGTGTCGTCGATGATCGTGAAGCCCTTCGAGGACACCCCGACCGATTGGCGGTGCTCCGTCTGGGTGATACCCCGGCTCCGGTCGGAGATGTCCTCCGGTTCGACCCCCAGCTGCAGAGCCACCGCCACCGCACAGGCCAGGTTCGCATGGAACACGTGTGTGGCGGAGACGTCGCCGATTTGCTCGGTCCGCACCAGGATGGAAGCTTTGTCCGCGCGGGCCCGGACGCGGACGTCCGCCGCCGCCCGGGTCGTGCCGCAGCGCCAGACGGTCGGTCCACCCGCCTCCGAGGACAGCCTGTCGGCCAGTTCGGCGAGAAGGGGATGGTCTACGTTCAGCACCACCGCCCCGGCTCCCTCGACGATCTCGGACTTGGCTTCGGCGATCCGCTCCTCGGTCCCGAACCTCTGGAGGTGGACCGGGCCGATGGCCGTAAGGACCGCCACAGACGGGGGGATCCAGGAACAGAGGTCGGCAATCTCCCCCTTCCCGTAGGTGCCCATCTCGGCCACGAACACCTCGGCGTCGGCGGTCAGGTGCTCGTTCACCGCCCGCGCAAGCCCCAGCCGGTTGTTGAAGCTGGCCGGGCTGGCAACCACCCGCTTCGTCCCCTCTACCAAGTGCTTGACGTACCACTTGGTGGAGGTCTTGCCGTAGCTGCCGGTGATGGCGACCACGATCGGCGCCACCCGGGCGAGGGAGCGGGAGGCTTGGTCGACATACGTCTGCGAGATGCGCCTCTCCAGCGGTCCGGCCAGCCAGAGAGTGGCGTCCAGGCCAAGGTATGAGAGGACGATCAGAGCGATGGCCGACGTGGCTGCCACGCCCCTGGAGGTTGTCGCTACGACCACCCACGTCACCAGCGCCGTGCTGCCGAGGAGGAGTCCCGCTGCGAGGCCCGCGGTTCGCTTCAGCCGGGAGGTCCATACCAGCGGGGAGGTGCGCCCCCGGAGCGCCAGTCCGAGCGGGAAGACAGCGGTTGCGACCACCCCCAGCAGAGGCCAGAAGGAGTCGGGCCGCGCAAGCCACCCGAGAAGGGCGATGACCATCAGCAGCAACTCCCCCAGGTTCAGTGGCCGCCGGGCCATCCAGATCCTGCGCATCGCGATTACCGAGCCGGCCAGGTAGTGCTCGCGCTGGGCAACCCTGAGCCACCTGACGCTCGCGATGACGACCGCTACCAGGCCCAGAGCCGGCATTCCCCACGTCACAGCAATTCCTCGATAGCGAGGCGGACCCGATGGGGAGCCAGGCGTGGGACATCGTGCCCGCAGCCGTCCACCACGTCCAGCCTCACATCGTCGAGTAGCGCAGCGGACCGCTGCGCCACCTCCAAGGGCACTTCCCGATCGTCGGCGCCCCAGACCATGCGGACCGGGCACTCGACGCGAGCCAACTCGGTCTCGTAGGTCTCGTTGACCACCCTGACCAGAACCTCGCGCATCACGCCGGAGACCGCGCGGTAGTCGGCCGAACCGCGGCGCCGTTTCTCACGTTCGAGGCGGCGGTCGCTGATCAGCCCAGCCTTGTTGGCCCACCGCACCAACCGGTATGCCGTGGACGGCTTGCGGGCCGGCCGGTCGCCTGGGCGCAACAAGGGGACACCGACCAGCACGAGTCCTGACACCAGATCCGGACGCTCGGCGGCGAACACCGCGGCCACCCGTCCTCCGAACGAGTGTCCCACCAGGACCGGTCGCGTGCCGAGTTCCTCCACCAATGCGGCCATCAGTTCCGCATATCCTGGCGCCCCGACAACCCCGGCCGGCGGCGGGCTGGTTCCGAAACCGGGCAGATCGACCGAGACGGCATCAAGCCCGTCCAGTACCTCCGCGAAGTCCCGCCGGTCCCTCCCCCAACCGTGCAACGCCACGACCCGCGCCTCAGCCGATCCGTAGCGATCCCCGAACAGGATTCCGTCCACGAAGCTCCTAAGGGGCAAGGACGCCTTCTCCCTGATCGTCTGAGCCGGTCAACCCCCCGGACGTAGGAGGGTGGTGGAAAACAATCTAACGGGGTTCGCTCTTCGGTAGTTCACCTGGTCTCAGCGTTGTGGGCTAGCGAGCGAACCCCTTTGCGCGGGCTTTCAGCACCCTCCTAGGACTTACCGAAGGCCGGCGCCGGGAGGTTACCGCCGCCTGTACTTTCCTCGGATAGGTCGGAACACCCCGGCACCGTGCGGCTTCAGGTCGGTCGGGACTACCACCCCGACCTAGCCGTGTTTGATGCCGGGCACACCCGTGACAGGTACGTTTCAGCGAAGCGGGCCATATCAGTGGTGTCAATATGAATAGTACACTTGTTGGGGAAGAACTGGTTCTGTTGGTGGAGAGGAAAGATAGTTACCGAGTCGTTGGCGGATGCCAAGGATGAGGCACGGCAGGCCGAAGTGCGCACCGACATCGCTCAGGCGTTGCTCAAGATCCACGAGGACCGTACGTACTACGTCAAATGGGTGGTCGGCGTGGGCATCGGTATCGTCACGGTGGTTCTCGCCGTTGCGGGGGTGCTGATCGCCGTACTCGCATAGCAGGACTTGTCGACTCGGGGATAGCCCTACGGACGTTCCTACTCGGGAGAGCGGTTGGAAGTGGCGATGGCGTGGAAGCCGGCGTCGACGTGGATCACCTCTCCGGTCACTTTCGTGGCGAAGTCCGACAGCATGACACAGATCATGTTGGCAACGGGAGTCGGGTCCGTCGTGTCCCATCCGAGGGGAGCGCGCCCGTCCCACACTTCCTGGAAGCGTGAGAAACCGGCGATGCCCTTGGCGGCGACTGTCGACAGGGGCCCCGCCGAGACGGCGTTGACACGTACGTTGTGGGGGCCGAGGTCACGCGCTAGGTAACGGGTCACCGACGCCAGCGCCGCCTTGCACACCCCCATCCAGTCGTATGCAGGCCATGCCTGGGTGCTGTTGTCGAAGTCGAGGGTGACCAGCGAGCCGCCGCCGGCCTTCTGCAGCAACGGCAGCAGCCCCACGGCCAGGGTCTTGTACGAGAACGTTGACGTGGTGAAGGCCAGTGCCGCGCTCTCCGCCGGGGTGGTAAGGAAGTTGCCTCCGAGCGCGTCCTCGGGCGCGTAGGCGATGGCGTGGACCGCCCCGTCGATGCTTCCCCACCGCTCCGAGAGTCGGGCCACCAGCTCGTCCATCTGGCCCGGGTCGTTGATATCCAACTCGAACACGTCGGGCGGGTCGGGTAGGCGCTGCGCCGACCGCCGCGTGAGGCGCATCCCGCGCCCGAACCCCGTCAGTACGATCTCGGCGCCCTGGTCCTGGGCAACCTTTGCGGTGTGCCAAGCGATGGAGCCGTGGGTGAGGACCCCGGTGATGAGCAAGCGTTTACCGGTCAGCAGCATGGTGCCTCCTTCCCCGGATCCGGATGAGCGAGAGACAGGCGGTTCAGTCCTCGTCGCCGGGAGCGGAGGCCGCCATCTCGGCAATCTCGGCCACGATATCGGCATTGGCGAGGGTGGTCACATCGCCCAACCGGCGCTGTTCCGATATGTCCCTCAGCAGGCGTCGCATGATCTTGCCCGAACGGGTCTTCGGTACGTCGGGGGTGAACACGATGCTCTTGGGCTTAGCGATCGGCCCGATGGAGTTGGCGACGTGATCACGTAGCGTCCGCATGAGTCCGGTGTCGCCCTCGAACCCGCCCCGCAGGCTCACGAACGCCGCGATCGCCTGGCCCGTGAGCGGGTCGCTTCGACCGACCACCGCCGCTTCGGCCACCGACGGATGGGAGACAAGGGCCGACTCGACCTCCATGGTCGAGATGTTGTGACCCGCCACCAACATCACGTCGTCGACCCGACCCAGGAGCCACAGGTAGCCGTCCTCGTCCAGCTTGGCGCCGTCGCCGGGGAAGTAGAGGCCCTCGTATCGGGACCAATACGTGTCGACGTAGCGCTGGTCGTCTCCCCAGATGGAGCGGAGCATCGAGGGCCAGGAGTTGCGGATGACCAGGTAGCCTCCCCCTCCCCGGCCGACGGGTGCTCCGTTCTCGTCCACGACGTCCGTCACGATCCCGGGCATCGGCCGGGTGGCGCTGCCCGGCTTGGTGGTCGTGATGCCGGGCAGGGGCGAGATCATGATCGATCCGGTCTCCGTCTGCCACCAGGTGTCGACCACCGGCGACGTGGCCCCTCCGATGTGCTCGTGGTACCACATCCAGGCCTCGGGGTTGATCGGCTCTCCCACCGTTCCCAGGAGCCGGAGCGACGACAGGTCGTGGCGCTGTGGGTACTCCACGCCCCACTTCATGAACGCCCGGATGGCGGTGGGCGCCGTGTACAGCTGCGTGACCCCGTACTTGGCGATGATCGACCAGAGCCGGTCCTTGTCCGGAAAGTCGGGAGTTCCCTCGTACATGACCGACGTGGTCTGGTTGGCCAGGGGTCCGTAGACGATGTAGGTGTGCCCGGTCACCCATCCGATGTCGGCGCCGCACCACCAGATGTCCTCGTCCGGTTTGACGTCGAACACGTAGCTGTGGGTGGTGGTGGCGCCCACGAGGTAGCCACCGGTGGTGTGCATGATGCCCTTGGGCTTGCCGGTGGTGCCCGACGTGTAGAGGATGTAGAGCAGGTCCTCTGCGTTCATGACCTCGGGGGGACAGTCGGCCGGCTGGCCCTCCACCAGATCGTGCCACCAGATGTCACGCCCGGCCTTCATGGTGACCTCGTTGCCCGTGCGGGCGAGCACCACGCAGTGACGGATCAGATCCGTGCGGTCCATCGCCCGATCCGCCGCCACCTTCAGGTCGACGACGCCTCCCCGCCTCCAAGCACCGTCGCAGGTGATGAGCACCTCGGCGCCCGCGTCCTCCACCCGGTCGTAGATAGCGTCCGATGAGAAGCCGCCGAATATCACGCTGTGCGCAGCTCCGATGCGTGCGCAGGCCAGCATGGCGACGGCGAGCTCGGGCACCATTCCCATGTACACGGCGATCCGGTCGCCTTTCTTGACACCGATGGACTTGAGCCCGTTGGCGAAGCGGCACACCTCGTCGTACAGGTCCTGGTAGGTGAGCACCCTCTCGTCGCCCGGTTCCCCCTCCCAGAAAAAGGCGACCTTGCCACCCCGGCCCGCCTCGATGTGGCGGTCGATGCAGTTGTAGGTGACGTTGAGCTCGCCGTCGGAGAACCACTTGAAGAACGGCGGGTTCGAATCGTCCAGCAGCACGGTGGGCTCCTTGAACCAGGTGATCCGGTTCCGTGCCTGTGCCTCCCAGTAAGCCACGGGATCGGCGGCCGCATCCTCGTGCAGGCCGGGCTTCGCGTTGGCTTGGGACGTGAAGTCCGACGACGGCGGGAAGGTGCGGTCCTCTTGCAGCAGGTTCTCGATGGTGCGCTCGGCCACGTCTCCTCACTCCGGGTCGGTTAGCCGCGAGGGTACCGGGTCGTGACGGCCCGCGCGCCGCCCGCAACACCCGGCTACGGGCGGTGGTCGGTCCGGCGCACCCGCTTGGACATGCCCCCCGGGGTCCGGAGGCATCTGACCCTGTCGTTGATGTCGCGAAGATCCTCGAGCAGGCGCTGGGCTTCGATGGTCTCGTCGAGCCGCCGGTTGGCCGCGCCGATGCGCTCGCGCATCTCCTCGGTGACCTCTTCGATGCGCCGGCTCAGGGCCCGGCACTTCTCGTCGAGTTCTCGCCGGTTGGCGTCTATCTCGGCTCGGAGTTCCTCCGCCACGGTGTCGAGTCGACGGTTGGTACGCCACACGTAGACGAAGGCAACCAGTTCCAGCAGACCCAGTACAGCGAGTATCAGAGTTGTAGTTACTGCCATAACACTATTCTATACAACGTTGTAATACCGTTCAACTGGATTGTCGGAGTAGTTTTCCCGATGTCGAGTGCTATCTAGGAGCCGGGCACGGAAGGGACGTGGGTCTTCCTTCCTAGGAGGGTGCTCAAAACAATCTAACGGGGTTCGCTGCCTCCCAAATCACCTGATACCAGAGCTGTCATCTGGCAGCGATGCCCTTTGCCCGGGCTTTTCAGCACCCTCCTAGAATCACCCGCCGATACCACAGTCGAGAAGGTGAGCCCCCCGATGCCTCCCAGCCGTGTCCAGAGATCGATGCTGTCGGTGCCCGCCTCGCGGCCGGCCCTCTACCCGAAAGCGGCCCGCTCCGGAGCCGACCAAGTGATGATCGACCTGGAGGACGCGGTGGCCCCGGACGACAAGGAGGCAGCCCGCGCCTTGGTGGTGGGCGGCATTAGTGGGGTCGACTGGGAGGCCTCGGGGCAGACGTTGACGGTGCGGATCAACGACACCGGTACGCCCTGGATGGAGGACGACATCCGGACGGTGGTCACGGGAGCCGGTGCTCTCATCGACACGCTGATGATTCCCAAGGTCACCGGACCCCGGGACGTGACCACGGTTGCGGCGCTTCTCGACGAACTGGAGACCGCTCTCGGTCTCTCCAAGACGATCGGCTTGGAAGTGCTGATTGAAACTTCTCGAGGGCTGGCCTATGTCAACTCCGTAGCCGACGCCCACCCCCGCCTCGAGGCCCTCCACTTTGGAGCCGGGGACTTCGGGGCCAGCATGGGAGCCCGCACTCTGAGCATCGGGGACGGCGCGGGGATGGGCAACCGCTGGCACGCGGTCCAGACGATGATCGCGGTGGCGGCCCGCGCCCACGGGCTCAGGCCCATCGACTCGGCCTACGACGACTTCCATGACGATGAGGGTTACCTGGCCGCCGCAGAGGCGGCCGCGGGCCTCGGCTACGAAGGGAAGTGGGCCATCCATCCGAGGCAGGTCCCCCTCGCCAATCGGGTCTTCTCCCCCACCCCGGACGAGGTGGCGTCTGCCCAGGGTCTGCTAGATGCTCTGGACGCCGCGGCGGCCGAGGGACGCGGCGCAGCCCGCTACCAGGGAAAGATGATCGACGCTGCCTCCGCCCGCCTGGCGGAGAACATCCTCCGAATAGCGGAACGAGTTGCGCGTTGAGCCCCCAGGAACTGGGAAGTTCCACTAACCACTAGCCCTGATTCTTCATGTTTCCCGACACACCCACCGACGAAAGGCCACTTCAGGCCTGTTTTCGCGGCTCGGTCCGCATGCACCCGACGGGTGACGGTGGATGTCGGCTCGGACGGGCTTGTCGAGTCCGCCCTTATACCAGGTCAGGAGTCCGATCAGAAGCCCCTTCTTCGATCAGACAAACCCCGTGCATGAAGAATCGGGGCTAACCACCAACTGCGACTACTACTCGCCAATCGCCACCGGTGCAGGGCCGGAGGAAGCGGCGCCAAGCGAGTCGCGGGCGTGGTAGGACGAACGCACCAGCGGGCCGGACTCCACATGAGCCAGACCGATGCGCCGGCCGTAGGTGGCGTACTCGGCGAATTCGTCGGGATGCACATACCGGTGAACGGGGCGGTGGCGGACTGTCGGGCGCAGGTACTGGCCGATGGTCACGATGTCCACCCCGACGGCCCGTAGGTCAGCCAGCGCGCCGAGCATCTCGTCGCGGGTCTCCCCCATCCCGGCGATGAGCCCGGACTTGACCGCTCGGCTCGGGTCGTACCACTTAGCCCTGGCCAGCAGGGCCAGCGACCGGCCGTAGTTGGCCGAGGTCCGAACCTCGCGTTGCAGGCGCAACACGGTCTCGGTGTTGTGGTTGAGCACCGCCGGTCCGGCTCGTAGGACCCGCTCGAGGTCGGTCCGGGCTCCCTTGAAATCGGGTATTAGCACTTCTACGTCACAGCCCGGCACCTGCCTGCGGACCTCCTCGACGGTCTGCGCGAAGACGGTTGACCCCCCGTCGGGGAGGTCGTCGCGATTCACCGAGGTTATGACGGCGTGGCTCAGCCCCATCTTCTCCACCGCCTCGGCTACGCGGAACGGTTCGTCCAGGTCGAGACCTTGGGGACGTCCGGTGTTCACGTTGCAGAAGCCACACGCCCGGGTGCAGATGTCCCCGAGGATCATCATGGTGGCGGTGCCCTGGCCCCAGCACTCGTAGATGTTGGGGCAGCCCGCCTCCTCGCAGACGGTGTGGAGATCCAGGTCCCGCATGAGCCGGCGGAGCCGCAGGTAGTCGTCCCCGAACCGGGCTGTCACCTTCATCCACGGTGCCTTGGGCGGCTCGCCCGCCAGCCTGTTGCCGATGGTGACCGGGACCTCGGCGCGGCCCTGGGCCGAGAAGCATCCCTCGGCCAGCAGGCGGTCCACCTCGAACTCCCTGGGCCGTCCCTGCTTGCGGGTGAACGGGCCTATCTGCACCTCGTTGCGGTTGTAACCGAACACCTCCTGGAACCTCGGGACCACAACGTCGATCACCTCCTCGATAGACACCTTGCGTCCCAGGAGCCGGGCGAGGCTGGTGACAGGCCGGTCGGTGATCCCGCACGGGTTCATGTGGGAGAAGTAGGCCATGTCGGGGCTCACGTTCAGGGCGAACCCGTGCATGGTGACCTGGCGGGCCACCCGAACCCCGATCGCCGCCACCTTCCCCAGGTCGGTCCAGACGCCGGTGTAGCTGCTCTCCCGGCGGGCCCGGATCCCGAAGTCAGCCAGGGTCCGGATGAGCATCTCCTCAAGGGCGCGCACGTACGGAACGATCCTCTTGTTGTCCGCCAATGCCACGATCGGGTAGCCGACCAGTTGCCCGGGGCCGTGGTAGGTGATGTCGCCCCCGCGGTCTATATCGAAGCGGAGCGCTCCGAGGTCCGACAGACGCTCCTCGGAGATCAGCAGGTTGGCGGGGTCGCTGTTGCGGCCGAGCGTATAGACGTGGGGATGCTCTTGGAGCAGCAGGTAGTCGGCATGCGCCCTGCCCTGGTGACGTCCCTCCCAGAAGGCCCGCTGCAGGTCCCATGCCTCCTCGTACTGAAGCCGGCCGAGCCATCTCGTTCGCAGCAGGTCAGGCTCGGCGACCACGCCCAAGCGCTGGTCGCGGGTGACGACGCCCGGGGCGCCGTTCAGGTCAGTTGCTGTTCCCAATCCCAAGTCTCCAGGTTGTCCTTTATACGCCTCAGGAAGAGCACCGCCGTGGAACCGTCGAAGGCCCGGTGGTCCCATGACAGGCCCAGGTATCCGATGTGGCGGATGGCGATAGCGTCCTGGCCGTCGCTGGTGGTGATCACCTTGGGACGCTTCGCCACCGTGTCCGTGGAGAGGATCGCCACGTTGGGCACGTTGATAACCGGCGCCGACATGAACGACCCGTAGGGCCCCGGGTTCGTGATCGTGAAGGTGCTCCCGGTCACGTCGTCCGGCTTGAACCTCCCCTCTCTGGCGCGGATCGCGACATCCCTGATCTTGCGGGCCAGCGCTCTCATCGTGAAGTCGTCGGCGTCGCGAACGGTGGCCACGATCAGCCCTTGCTGGTTGAGATCGACGGCGATACCCAGGTTGACGTCCTGGTGGTAGATGGCCTTTTTTCCTTCGAGATCGAAGGAACTGTTCACGATCGGGAACTCCCGCAGGGCGTCGATCGTAGCCCGGGCGATGAACGGGAGGTAGGTGAGCGAGAACCCCTCGCCCTCCTTGAATGACTGCCTGTGCGCCTGGCGCACCCGCTCGACCCCTTCGTAGTCGACCTCCACCGATGTCCACACATGGGCGGCGGTCTGCAGGGACTTGACCATGTTGGTGGCGATACGCATCCGGAGTCGGCTCAGCTTGCGGGTCTCCTCCCCTTCGGGTGCGGCTGGCGCGGCTTCGACCGCGCGGACCACGGGAGAGGGTGGTTCCGGCGCTGCCTGGACCGGTTCCGGGGCAACTGCCGGCTGCATCCTGTCTATGTACGCGAGAACATCATTGCGAGTGACCCGTCCATCCCTGCCGGTCCCCTCGATCGCGGAAGGGTCGATGCCGTGCTCGCGGGCCAGGCGCCGTACGACGGGCGACAGGAACTGGCCAGGCCCCGGACGGCGGCCGGCTGGGCTGGGAGGACGCGGCTCGGGTCGGGGGGGCGGAGCCGCAGCCCGCTCCGGCACGGGCGGCGCCTCCTTGGCCGCGAATGCCTCGAGGGCAGGTTCGCGGACCGGCGGCGCATGGGCGGGTTCCGCGGGTGCCCCGGACTCCCCGCCGATTACAACCATCGGGGTCCCCACTCCGATCGTGTCACCCTCGGCGACAAGGATGCTGGTGACCAGGCCGGCCACCGGCGACGGTATCTCTGTGTCGACTTTGTCGGTCGAGATCTCCACGAGCGGCTCATCGGCTGCGATGTGGTCGCCCACCTGCTTCATCCAGCGGAGGACCGTCCCTTCGGTTACGGTCTCGCCCAGTTGCGGCATCGAGACTGTGGTTGACATTCTTTACCTCTCCCGGGGTTCAGGCTCGTTGGACATGTCAGTGGAGGGGTAACCCTGCAGCCGCCATCAGCGTCTCCCCCGTCGCCTCGCTGAGCGTGGGGTGGGCGTGGACGAAGGCCGCCGCTTCCTCGGGCAGGGCCTCCCACCCCACCATGTACATCAACTCGTGGATCAACTCACCGGCCTGGGGGCCAACGACCGTGGCGCCCACAATGGGACCTCCCACCTCGTTGAGGATCTTCACGAAACCGCGGTTCCTACCGATGATCCGGGCTCTTCCCACGCCGAAGAAGGAGTGATCGTGGGACTCCACCTCAAGTCCCGCGGCGACGGCTTGCGCCTCGGTCAGGCCCACAGCCGCCACCTCGGGATGGGTGTAGACAACGCTGGGGAGCGCCCGGTAATCGACCGGCTTGGCAGATCCGGTGGCGATGAAGGTAATGGCGGAGACAGCCTCTGCGAAGGCGCCGTGAGCGAGGCCGGGGGTTCCGGCCACGATGTCGCCTACTGCGAACACACCGGCCTGAGCAGTCTGCATGGTGTCCGGATCGACCCTTAGGAAGCCCCGGTCCGTTCCTAGGCCGACGGTGTCGAGGCCGAGTCCATCGGTCACGGGCCTGCGGCCCACGGCGACCAGTATGGTATCCACCTCGAACCCGTCGGCGCCGCCTGCGGCCTGCAGGACGGTGCGATCGCCGGAGGTTCCCAGTTCGGCGCCCGACCCCAGGACGAAGGTGACACCCCGCCGCTGCAGTTGTTTCCGGAGCTCCCTCGCCGCGCCGGGCTCGAAGCCGGGGATGAGCTGGTCCAGCATCTCGAAGACGACCACTTCGCTGCCGACATCGGCGAGCAGGCTGGCGAACTCGCACCCGACTATGCCTCCCCCCACGATGCCGACCCGGCCGGGTCGTTCGGGCCAGTCGAGAGCGTGGTCCGAGCTGACGATCCGTTGACCGTCGAAAGGGAATCCGGGCAGTTCCACGGGAGCGGAACCCGTGGCGAGGATCACGTGGCGGCCTTCGAGGAGTCGGAATCCTCCCGGTTCCTCGACCTCGACCTTGCCGACCCCCGCCAAGTGACCGGTGCCCCTCACCACGTCCACCTTCCGGTACCTGAGCAGTCCCGCCAGCCCTCGGACCAGGCCTTTCACGATCCTGTCCTTGCGTCGCAGCGCCACTGGCCAGTCGAAGCGAGGGTCTCCGGTGATGACCCCGAAGTCGCGCGCCGACCGCACGGTGGAGTACACCTCGGCGGACTGGAGCCAGCTCTTGGCAGGAATGCACCCTCTGAGCAGGCAGGTTCCCCCGATGGTGTCCCGCTCGACGAGGGCGACGGACAGGCCGAAGTTGCGGGCGTAGAGCGCGGCGCCGTAGCCACCGGGACCCCCGCCGACGACGATTACGTCATACACCTGATCTCCACCTGGTCTCCCCGTTGGATACACGGATGACTCAGCCTAGTGGTGTCGCGAAGGTCGACGGACCGGTGCGCCCGAGCAACTAGCCTGACCCACCTATGCCGACTCGATACCTGATCGTCGGGGCTCTGATCACCGCGCTCGTGATCCTGGTGGGGGTGGGTCTGTGGTTCCTGCTGGGCGTTCTCTGATCCCCGCCCTGGTCGCAGGAGACGGGTGACCGGCATAGCCGTTCCGCTGGGGGAGGGGATCCACCGCATCAGCCTGGCCCTTCCGCCCTTGGGTCCTAAGACGGTGAACTGCTACGCAGTCGAGGGCGGCGACGGGCTCACGCTGATCGACTGCGGCGTCAACACCCGCCGCGAGCTGGACGTCCTGCTCGAGGGTCTACGACAGGTGGGCGGCGACGAGGCGGCTCTGCGGCGGCTGATCTGCACCCATCTTCACTTCGATCACATGGGAGGCGCGGCGGCCCTGCTGTCCGATCATCCGGCCGAGTTCGTGATGCACACGTCGGTCACAGGACTGGTGGACTGGTACAACGACCGGGACGGGCACCGGGAGTACCTGGTGCAATTGGTGCGGGAGCACGGGGGTCCGTCCCGAGAGACGGCCCTCATGGGCGCCGTGTGGCAGCGACGGTCCTTCCGGGGTTACGCGGTCCCGCCCAGCCGTCCCGTCGGCGACGGTGACCGCATCGAGCTAGGAGGGGGCCGTTACCTGGAGGTGATCCACGCGCCCGGCCACGACCGGACCCATATCTGCCTGGTCGACAGCCGCACCGGCCATCTCTTCGCCGGCGACCACATCCTGCCGAGGATCACGCCGTTCGTACCCTACGACCCCGACCGGGACGCGCTCGGCGACTATCTGGAGTCGCTCGAGAGAATCGTCGAACTCGACCCGCCCAGGACGCTACCCGGCCATGGGGAGTCGCTTGACGGCGGCGGTGAGAGAGCGCTCCAGATCATGGAGCACCATGAGGAACGGTTGCGGGTCGTCGCCAAGGCTGCAACGGGGCAGACCACCGACGCTTGGGGTGTGATGAACGAGGTGTTCGGCGCCGGACTCGACCCGGTCTCGAGTGTCCTCGCCCTGCTCGAGACCCTCTCCCATCTCGAACACCTGGCTCGGACGGGCAGACTGGCGAAGCGGTTCGAGGAAGGCTTGCCCCACTACGGATGATAACCGGATTTCGCTCGCGGTGTCAGGCGGGTCGGAAACCCCGGTTGCGCGCCTCGGCCAGCGTGTCGGGACCGTAGGTCTGCACCAGCTTGCGGGCCAACAGGTCGTCGCACTCGATCCGCGCAGCGAGCAAGGAGAACTGCTCGGGGTCGTCGCAGTCGTACACGGTCATCGTATCCCGGACACCCACGAATCGGCTGGCCTCCAGACGTCGCACTCGAGCCATCTTCAACGTCCCCCGCGGCGCTGTCGAACTCCCGTCTTGACATCGGTGCCGCACATCGGGCATGGGGCGACCGCGATCTCCCCCACTATGAAGCTGAAACCGCAGTTCCGGTCGGGACAACGCGCCCTGCGGGACGGCCGCTCGGGAGGTGGGGGCGGTGGGGCCATGGGTCCCTGTGGCCCGCCTCCGGGCGGCCCGGCTTGGGGGCCCGCACCGGCGCCGGGTTGCGCCCCGGCCCGGACCTCGTTCGTCACGCCGCAGGCCGGGCAGGCGTAACGGCCCGGTCGCATGACCTCGAATCCCGTACCGCAGCGACCGCATCGTGCTCTCATACCGGCTCCTCTTCGCTCACACGTTCACCCAACGCGCCTATGCCGGCCAGGTATCCCGCCTCAGCGGCCAGTACCTGCGCTATGTCGGCGGTGGGGTAGTCGTGGCCTCTCCTCACCAGTTCGTTCTGAATGTACTCGATCGCGGCGCCCTCCCCGCCGGCCACCACCCGCAGGCCCTTCCGCCGGCGCGAGGGCACGGCCAGGCCCTGCAGGTAGTGCGTGGACCATTCGATGATCCGGCGCACCCCGGCCTTCCCGATCCGCTCCACTAACTCCGGATCCAGGCTGGCGAGCGCGAATTCGACGGCATCGTTGACCACGTAGACGGGCGGCTCGGGCCTCCCCCGGCGGCCGGCTTCCCGGAACACCACGACCACCACCCCGAGCAGGAGGGCCGCCAGGAACAGGAATCCGATCGCCGCCGCGACACCGGGAGACATGGCAGGCAGCCTACCGGTCGACAGTCCCCTCCCCGCTCACGAACCCAAGGGGGCGCACGGCGCCACTTCCTCGCTGTGGTGACTGGCAGCGAGGACGCAGACGCGATGCCGAAGGGGAGTTCATATACTCGGTCTGAGGGCTCTTCAACCACACGACACCGCAAGACCGCTCCAGCAGGATGATATGGGACCTCAAGCCGAACACGGCATACACTCTCAATGCAAGGATCTGCAAGCAGGTCAACCAACATACCGTGCGGCGACCGGGTGACCATCAACTCACACTCGTGGGTGAACGCCTGCCGCCACCACTACGAGGGCACGGCAGCAGCCGGAGAAAGCACCTCTTGACGATCAGCCAGATCGCCCAGTCACGATCACTCAGCTTCCTCACTCTGTGACGACACGGCAGTTCACTCCGGACTTGCGATGCGGTTCGTCAGGCTCCTGCCCGTTACATGGCGGCGTATTGGTCTGGCCGTTCTCGTTTGTGCCCCGGCAGGTGCCGTGCCCTTGCCGGCTGAGGGCGCAGTTGCGGAAGGTTCCTGCGGTTATGGTGGTGTGGCGGCCGGTCGGTGAGTAGGTCCGTCGTATGGGGCGGATGTTCGGGGGGCTTTCCGGTCTGTTTATGTCACACACCCCCACTAAGATACGAACATATGTACGGATACCTACTCGACTTCCCGGACCACGACACGGTCCAACGACGGTGCCTCGACGGAGTGGGGACCGGGACGTCCGAGGACATGTTCACCACGCGTTACCAGAGGGAGCGGCAGCGGGTTTATGACCGGGCCTCCCACATGGCCGACAGCGGGGCTTACACACATGCCGATGTGGAGGACGCCAAGTCGGAAGCAGCCCTTGTCCGTGCCGAAGCGCAGGCGAGCCGGGCCCGGGGCGACCAGATCGGGTGGGTGCGGCACATGCTCAGAGGGGCCGCCGCGGCCCGGTTGGGGTACCGCAGCCCCGTAGAGATGGTGGCTTCGCGTCTCGATACGAAGCGGTCCGTCGCCACTGAGTTGGTGTATCTATCCGAGCGGCTGGGGGACCACCAGATCGCGGGTATCCGTAGCGGGGCCGTCTCATACGAGCGGGCCCTGGCGGAAACCCGCCTCGCCGACGCAGGCGCATCCGGCGAGGTGATCGAAGGTAGTCGGGACCTGGACCTCGAAGAGGTCGGGCGGCTGCTCCGGTCCCATCGGAAGATGAGCAGAGCCGACGAGCGGGCAGTCTTCGAGGACCAGTACATCTCCATGCAGCCCTCTTGGGACGGCAGCCACGTAAAGGTCAACGGACGGCTCGGCGCCCTCGAAGCCGACATATGCCGCCAAGGTCTGGACCGCAGAGGCGAGCGACTGGTCCCCTCAGGCGAAGCCCGCCCTGATGCCGGACAGAGACGAGCCCTAGCGCTCACCACCATGTGCCAGGACGAATTGGACCGGACCCCCGAGCCGGCCAAGACAACCGCCCAACGCGTCCGCCAAGCCCGCCGCAGACGGCGCGAACCCGCGCTCATGGTCGTAGCCAACCAGGCTCTCGCGGAGCCGTCCGGCAACGAGCAGGGCGTAGCGATGCTGGCCGGCGCCAGGGTAGGACCCGACACCGTCGACCTTGTCCGATGCTTGGGTACGACTGAGGTCGTGACAGTGGCCGGACAGAGCATTCTCCAGCATGGAACCACCACCTCGATGCGTCCATCGCTACGCAGGGCCGTGTTGGCCCGCGACGACGGATGCACCATCGACGGGTGCGTCTCCACCTACCGGCTCGAGGTCCACCACATCGTCCCCCGATCCCAGGGCGGGACCCACACAGCCGAGAACCTGACCACGCTTTGCTGGTACCACCACCACGTCGCCGTACACCGCAGAGGTATGCGCGTCGATCCCCAATCACCAACCCGACGCCGCCGGCTGCTGCCACCGAAGGCAAGAACCTGCGGCTACCAGCCACCGGAACCCGATCCCCACACCCTCGCCATACTCAGAGCACTGCACACCGCCACCGACCGCGCCCCACCCTGACCAGGCCACTCCCGCGACCACGCTCCGCCCCCCTCCCCCAGCACCCCGACAGCCCCGATCGCTCCCGACTTCTAGCTCCGGAAATCGGCGTGCCCTGAGTAGACCACGGCATCCTCACCGCGGACCCGTCAACGACGCACACTTTCACCGTCCGGGTGACCAAGAGTCAGGTACCGCCGAAAGTCCGCGCAACAAAAGATTCGCCCCCGGAGGAACCCAACCTGGACGGCCCTCCTAGACGATTAGTTCGAAGGGATCCGACCGGCAATAATGCTTGTCCATCGGTACACAACACGGCCCCGACCTCACTATCCCTGGGGTTCTTGGGCACGGACTCCGGCTCGTCTTCGAACGCGAAAGCTGCCCCGGACGTGACTCGGAAGCCGGGACACCGCTACCGAGGTAGGCAAACTACCTAACGATCACTGGCCACTGTCGGCTGGCCACTGACCACTGACGGAAGGAAACTGTATCCAGGACGTGTCGGCGAGGGTTTCGAGGTCGGAGCCCTTGAGTCCTAGCCACGAGAGGGTGAAGAGCGTGTCGTCTACGACCAGGGACCGGGAGATCGGAACCGAGTCCATGTTGGCGTACAGGTCGTAGCCAACCAGGTCCTCGTAGTCGAAGTCGGCGTCGAGTTCCTGGCGGATGGCGTCGAGTTCCTCGATCCCGTCCGGTCCGACCCCTAGCACGATCGCTTCGCTGTGGATCACCCAGTCGTGCTCGCCGTCTCTGTGTCCCCACCACCAGATCGGGAGGATCACCATGCCGGTGGGCGGCCAGTGGAGGAAGGCGTGATGGTCGAACTCGGCTTCGGATCTCGACGATTCGGGTAGCGTATAGGTGTGGGTGCGTACCGGGTTCTCCAGGTCGGAGACGTCGAAGAGGGAGACCTGGGTCCCTCTGATCCGGCCCTGCTGGTCGGCGTCCTGGCCGACGCCCAGTAACAGTCCGTCGCCGATCGGATGCAGGTAGGCCGAGTAGCCCAGGATCTTGAGTTCTCCCAGCACCTCGGGAGCAGTCGGATCGGACAGATCGATGGTGTAGAGGGGATCGGTCTGGCGGAAGGTGACCACGTAGCCGACCTCACCCATGAACCTCACGGCGAAGATCTGCTCACCTTCCCCGAGGCCCCCCACCGAGCCCACCACGCGCAGCTCGCGACCATCGCGTTCCAGCACGTCGACGCGGCTCTCCGACGAGCCGTCCCACCACCACCAGTTGGGCAGATCGGTCGACGCGACCCGCAGGTACCCGGCGTGTTCCGACATGGCGAACTGGTTGAGCAGGAAGCCGTCGACCGATCCACTCGCCTCGTACACCGGACCGCCGGGCCCGCTGATGTCGAAGCGGTGGATTTGCGTGGTGACACTCTCCACATCGCCTTGCCCCGCGTCGTCCCAGTCGATCCATCGGTGGCTGGCCACGTAGAGTCGCTCCGTCGACCCGTACACAGTGTCACCTCCCGACATGATGGTCGTGACCGTCTCCACATCGATGTCCCCGCCGATGTCGAACGTGAGTACCGAAAGCGTGTCGAAACCCGAGAACTCCTGGGGTGCGTAACCCGAGGAGCAGTCGATCAACGATCCTTCGGTGGTATTCCCGTCAACGGTCAACTCGTATCGGGGCGCCCAATGCTCCGCTCCGGACTCCGCGATGATGCTGCGGTTGACCCGCTCCGCCCGTAGCTCGGCCGACTTGTAGGTGGAGGAGGGATAGACGAACTCGGATCCGATCGCCGGGCCGGAACTCAGGACGAGAGCCACTCTCTCGCCCACCAGCCGCGCCGCCACGAAGTCGGCCGCCACCATGAGCGTGCCGACCACCCTCATGTTCTCGGGGTCGGACAGGTCTACCTGCGAGACCAGCGTGATCCCGCCCTCTTCCCCTCCGTAGGGGTCGAAACCGTGCGCCATCAGCACGGCGGTATCGTCTCTCATCAAGAGTTTCTGGTTCCACAGGTCCATGCCCTCCCACGACAGGAGAGGAAGCGAGGAGACCAGTTCGGGGGAACCCGTAGAAACGTCTATGTAGTGCAGCCCCCGGTAGCCGACAGCCAGGATCCGGCTGCCGTCGGTCTTGACGATATCGGGTTCATCCACGCCGGCCTCCTGGACGTTGGTGGTCGAATAGTCCACTCCGGCCTGCGGAGACGCCGCGGGATCGGACGAGGAGTCGGCGGCTTCCTCCTCCACCGCCTCCTCGTAGATGACCGCGTCCGGGTTCCGCTTATGGAAGCCGTATGGCCCCACCCGATCGATCGCTTGGCCGCGGACATGGTCGAGAAAGGCATCGCATGAGTCGAATTCCACCAGCGCCGAGGCGAACAGACCCACCGGTCCGTCCGGCACGGTGGCGAATGTCGTGGGAGCAGTCGTGACGCTCGAGGCGCCGGTAGTGGTCGAGGCGTCGGGCGCCTCTTCGTGGGTCTCCGTGGTACAAGAGCCCAGCAAGACGCTCAGCGCAATGAGCCCCGCTACAAGTCTGTACCTCATCTGTGCCTCCCCGGCGCGAACGCCGACGCTCGTCCGTTCCCGTTCCATGGTTGGACGCTGGGGACCGCTCATACGGTTCCCGCGATCACGCGACCGGCCTCAGTACACGTACGGGGTCGGACGCGGCGCGAACCTCGTCCACGAGGTCTCGACCAGCGACGCCAGGTCGGATCCCTTCAAACCGGCGTCGGACAGGGTGAAGAGGTTGTCGCCGATCACCAGGGAACGCCTGATGGGAGCCTGCGTCCACCGGTAGTACCCGGATCCTCCTCCGAGGTCGTCCTCGTCCAGTTCATGCTCGATGGTGCCCAGCCGCTCTATGCCCCCGGAACCGATCCGCAGCGCGACTGCTCCCTGGTAGCTCACCCACTCGTTGGATCCTTCCTGATATCCCCACCACCCGATGGGCAGCACCGCCAGGCCGGTCTGCGGCCAGTACAGGAAGGCCCGGTGGTTGAACTCGACCTCCGTCCGGGAGGATCTCGGAAGCCTGTACTGGTGCGTGCGCACCGGCTTCGCCGGATCGGACACGTCGAACAGGGACACCTGGGTACCGCGGATACGTCCCTGCTCATTGGCGTCCTGCCCGACTCCCAATACCAGGTCCTCTCCAACCGGGTGCAGGTAGGCGGAGTATCCCGGGATCTTCAGTTCCCCCCGCACTTCAGGTGCGGTCGGATCGGACAGGTCGACGGTGTACAACGGGTCGATCTGGCGGAACGTCACCACGTAGCCCATCTCACCGATGAACCGCACCGCGAAGATGCGCTCTCCCCTGCCGAGACCCTTGACCGATCCGACCACGCGGAGACGGCCCCCGTCCCGCTCCAGCACGTCCACCCGGCTCTCAGAGGTCCCGTCTGCACGCCACCATCCCCATACGGGCAGGTTGGTGGAGGCCACCCGCAGGTACCCGTCGTGTTCGGACATCGCGAACTGGTTGAGCAGGAGCCCGTCGACTGATCCGCTCGCTTCGTAGACGGGACCGTCGGGCCCGCTGACGTCGAAGCTATGGATCTGGGTGGTTATCCGGGCGGCATCCGCTGCGTCGAAGTCGTTGCGGTCGATCCAGCGGCGGTTGGCGACGTACAGCCGGTCGGTGGATGCATAGACGGTGTCTCCTCCCGCCATGACACTCGCCACGGAACCCACCCGGAGTCCCTCCGACAGGTCGATGTTCAGCACCGACAGGAGGCCGAAGCCGGAGAACTCCTGGGGGGCGAAGGTCGCCGAGCAGTCGACCAGGCTCCCCCGGTCGGAACGTCCCTGGGTCTTCAACTCGTACCCCGGCACCCAGTGCTCCAGGGTCGACTCCCGTATGGCGTTGCGGTTGGAGCGCTCGGCCCTACTCCGGGCCGACTCGAACCCGCTGGCGGGGTAGACGAACTCCCGGTCGATGCGGGACTCCGACGACACCACCAGGCTGGCCCGGTCATCCACCAGCCGCGCGGACACCAGCCTTCCATCGATGGAAAGACTCGTCACCACCCTCATTACCACCGGCTCGGATAGGTCGAACTGGACGACCTCCGCCTTGGGCTCGCCCGTGCCCCCCGGTCCGTAGCTGTTGCCGGACATCATCACGAGGACCGTGTCCCCTCTGAGGAAGAGTTGGCTGTCCGGAAGCCTCCATCCACCACCCAGGCTGTTCAGCCAGGGCCACAGATCGTACGTGGAGACGACGGCCGGATCGCGGCCCGACACATCGATGTGGTACAGCACCCCTCGGGACAGCGCCACTATGCGCGTTCCGTCCGTCTTGACGATGTCGGGCTCGTCGACCCCGGCCTCCTGGACGTTCGTGGCCGAGTAGTCGACACCTGCCACGGGCGTGGTGGTGCCTTTCGATGCATCTGCCGCAGCTTCCGCCGCCGCGGCCGCGGCCTCCGCCACGTCGAAGGGCTGGTAGGAATCTCGGCCGGACAAACCGTATGGCCCCACGCGCGCCAGGGATTCAGCCTTGACGTGGTCGAGGAAGGCGTCGCAGTCCTCGAACCGGATCAACTCCGACGGGGACATCTCCTGCGATGCCGAAGGGGAGGCCATCGCGATGTTGATCACCGCCAGCAGCCCTGCGACGCAAAGTGCGTGCCTTCTCATGAGCGGTTCCTTTCATTGGACAGGCGCTTGCCGGTTGGACGTACGCTACTGGCGGGAGGGTTCCCGGTGCGGCCGCAGCCCTTACGCCGCCAGACACCGGTGGCGCGGCTGCCCGCAATGGGTTTACCAACGCGGCGGTCAGCCAATTACCCTTGGAGGTGCACATCCACTCGCCTACCGGGAGAACCTCCGTTGACGGCCGACGCCCCCTTGCTCGCCATAGAAGACCTGCACGTGGCCGTGGATGGGAGCCCGATCCTGCGGGGTGTCGACCTGGCGACCAGGCGGGGTGAGATCCATGCCCTGATGGGACCCAACGGCTCCGGCAAGTCGACCCTCGCAAAGGTGCTGATGGGCCACCCCGCATACGAGATCACCGCGGGGAGGGTCTACTTCGACGGGGAGGACATCACAGATGCCGATCCGCCGTCGCGAGCCCGCAGGGGCATGTTCCTCGCCTTCCAGTACCCGGAGGAGATCCCGGGGGTGTCGGTGGTCAACTTCCTACGCACCGCACTGACCAACCGCACCGGGATCGACTATACGGTGCTCGAACTCCGCCTGAGGGTGATGGATGCCATGGCGGCGCTCGGAATGGACTCGACCTTCGCCGACCGGTACGTCAACCAGGGCTTCTCGGGTGGCGAGCGCAAGCGGAACGAAGTGCTGCAGATGGCGGTGCTGGAGCCTGAGCTGGCCATCATGGACGAGACCGACTCGGGCCTCGACATCGATGCCCTCCAGATCGTGGCGGAGGGAGTGAACGGGTTGGCCGGACCGGAACGGGGATTCCTTATCATCACCCACTACCAGCGGCTTCTCGATTACATCACCCCCGACACCGTCCATGTCCTGGTCGACGGCCGGATCGTTGCCTCGGGTGGGCCGGAGTTGGCCCGGCGTCTCGAACTCGACGGATACGAGGCCTTCCGGGCGGTGTCCGCAGCATGATCGATCCTTCCTGTATCCGCGCCGACTTCCCGATCCTGGATCGGCAGATCAACGGGCGACCCCTCGTCTTCCTCGACTCGGCGGCCAGTTCGCAGAAGCCGGTCCAGGTTCTCGACGCCCTCACCCGGATCTACCGTGACTCCTACGCCAACGTTCATCGCGGCGCTTACACCCTGTCGCAGGAGTCAACCGAGGCATACGAGGAGGCACGGCGGAAGGTGGCCCGGTTCCTGAACGCCGGCACCGACGAGGAGATCGTCTTCACGCGCAGCGCCACCGCGGCGATGAACCTGTTCGCGTACGGATGGGGCCTCAACACATTGAAGCCCGGGGATCGGGTGATGACCAGCGTCATGGAGCACCACGCCAACATCGTTCCGTGGCACATCGTCGCCCGGCACACCGGGGCCGAGTTGGTGTATCTGGATCTCACCGATGACTTCCGCATCGACCTGGACAGCCTGGGTGATCGCTTGGACGAGAGGGTCAAGATCGTGGCTCTGTCGGGAATGTCGAACGTTCTGGGAACCATGCCGCCCATCGGCGCGATCGCCTCCGTGGCCCACGAGGTGGGGGCGGTCGTCCTCGTGGACGGCGCACAGCTCGTGCCCCACTCCCCTGTCGACGTGCGGACGCTCGGCGCCGACTTCCTGGCCTTCTCCGGACACAAGATGCTCGGGCCTACCGGGATCGGGGTGCTGTGGGGACGGCGGGAGCTACTGGAGGAGATGGAACCCGCCGAGGGTGGAGGCGAGATGATCCGTGATGTCCGGCTGTTCGAGTCGACATGGGCGCCCGTACCGCACAAATTCGAGGCCGGCACGCCGCCCTTCGTGGAAGCCATCGCCCTCGGGGCGGCAGTCGACTACCTGTCCGAACTCGGGATGGGCAACGTGCTCGAGCACGACCGCCGGCTGACCGCCTACGCGTTGAAACGGCTGGCGGAGATACCGGACCTCTCCATCCAGGGGCCGTCCGACATCACCGACCGGGGGGGCACCATCAGCTTCCACATCCCCGGCATCCATGCCCACGACATCGCGACGATCCTGGACGAGCAGGGTGTCGCGGTACGAGCGGGACATCATTGCGCCAAGCCGTTGATGCGCCACCTCGGTCTCACCGCTACCGCGCGCGCCTCCTTCTACGTCTACAACGTCGAGCAGGAGGTCGATGCCTTGGTGGAGGCCTTGGCAGAAGCCCGTCGCCTGTTCGGGCTCTCCTGACGGAAACCGGCCCACCATGGCAGACCATTACCCGTCCGGCAGCGTCCGAGGTCTAACGTTGGGACCCACCCATGGCGCTTGAAGAACTTTATCGCGAGGTGATCCTCGATCACTACCGGAGTCCCCGTAACCGCCGGACCCTCCCGCATCCCGACGCGAGCGCCGACGGCAATAACCCGCTGTGCGGCGATGACGTCCGCGTCGAGTTGGTGATCGACCGGGACGTCATCGTGGACATCGGTGTCACGGGCCAAGGGTGTTCCATCTCACAGGCTTCGGGATCGATGATGGGGGACGCCGTCAAGACCAAGTCGATTGACCACGTCCATCACCTCACGGACCTTTTCAAGGGGATGATGAGCATCGACGGCGCATCCGACCCCGGCCTGGACCCGGACCGGCCGGGAGCGGTGCTCGGCGATCTGGAGGCTCTCCAGGGGGTGCGCAAATTCCCGGTGCGCATCAAGTGCGCCGACCTGCCCTGGACAACGCTCGAGGAAGCGCTGAAGGGATACGAGGCGCACTGAACGCCGGGCGCATCTCATCGCGGTCCGAAGGTCTAGGGGGTTCGGGCTGCACGAAACCCCATCGGAACCGCGGGCGTGCGGGCCTTCAGGATCCCCACCACAGGGGCAGCGGCGGCGCAGACCGACGCGATCATCCACATCCCCAACCGTTAAACCGCCCGGTCCGACGCCCGCTGCCCGTCCAGGATCGCAGCCAGTATTGTCGCAGCCGTTGCGGAGATCTCGGCTCGGACCGCGGCCTGGAGGCTTCGTCCTTCGCGTCGACCAGCGACTCGGTGACCTCGGTCATTGCGAGAGGATCACACCGATGACCGCCCCGGCGACGGCGGTTCCCGTCCCGACGGTCCAGTACACGTGGAATAGGCGGTCCTTGTGGATCGTGAGTAGTGCCTGGCGATGTCCGTGCGGACCTCGGCTTGACGGGCTTCGTCCTTCGCGTCGACCACCGACTCGGTGACGGTCGTCACAATATCCCCCTGCCCTCTCTAGTTCCTGGTTGAACTATCCTACAACGTTATAAGGCATGTGACAACAGCCTTCTTACGCATTGCCGTTTGCCGTAGGATCCCAATACGACTGATGCCCGGCGCTGCGAGCCCACCCGGCCCAGTCGCCGATGAGGAACGATCGAACGCCTGGAGCCGCGTAGTGCGGCGCCCAGGACAACCGACGGATAGGGAGCGGGCGCCGCGCTCCGGGCACCCTCGACGTGGCCCGGCTAGAGGACTCCTCCCTCAGTCATCCGCTTGATGTCGAGGACACGGTCGAGTTCCTCCGCATCCAGGAGGCCCTTCTCGAGCACCACCTCGCGGATGGTGCGTCCGGTGGCGAAGGCCTCCTTGGCGACCTCGGCCCCCTTGTCGTAGCCGATGCGCGGGTTGAGCGCCGTCACCACGATCAGGTTCGTGTCCGCCAACGCCCTGGCCCGTTCCACGTCGGCCTCTATCCCCTCGACGCAGCGTTCCCGCAGGGTGGCCGAGGCGTTGGCCAGCAGGTCGATCGATTCGAGGAGGTTATGGGCCATCATCGGCATCATGACGTTCAACTCGAGGTTTCCGTTGGCGCCTCCCCAGACAATGGCGGCATCGTTTCCGATCACCTGGGCTGCCACCTGCATCGCCATCTCCGGAATAACCGGGTTCACCTTTCCCGGCATGATCGAAGACCCCGGTTGCAGGGCCGGAAGTTTGATCTCCGCCAGACCGGTCCGGGGTCCGGAAGACAGCCATCGGAGGTCGTTCGCGATCTTGAAGAGCGAGACTGCCACCGTCTTGAGGGCCCCTGAGGCCATCACCACTGCGTCCTTGGCCGCCTGGGCCTCGAAGTGGTTGGGGGCCTCCCGGAAGGGTATGCCAGTCCTTGCCGACAACGACCGGATGACCGAGGCGGCGTATCCGGGAGGCGCGTTGATCCCGGTTCCAACCGCGGTTCCGCCCAGCGGGAGCTCTTCGAGATCGGGCACCACGACCCTTAGCCGGTCGACCCCGCGCCTGGCCTGGTCGGCATAACCGGAGAACTCCTGGCCCAGGGTGACCGGTGTTGCGTCCATGAGGTGGGTCCGTCCGGACTTCACCACGTCGACGAAGGCATCCGCCTTGTCCTGGAGGGATCCGGACAGAGCGGAGAGGGCCGGGATCAGGTCTTCTCGGATGGCGGCCGATGCCGCCACGTGGATGGCGGTGGGTATGACGTCGTTGGACGACTGACCGAAGTTCACATGGTCGTTGGGATGCACCGTGCGATCCCCGATGGTGGCTCCCATTAGTTGGACCGCCCGGTTGGCGATCACTTCGTTGGCGTTGGTATTGGTGGACGTTCCCGAACCGGTCTGGAAGATGTCGAGCACGAACTGGTCGTCGAGCACCCCATCCACCACCTCGTCGGCCGCCTGCGCAACTGCCGCGGCGATCTCGTCGGGTACGTACCCTGCCGAGCCCGAGACGCGAGCCGCCGATCCCTTGATCAGACCCATGGCCCAGATGAACCGGCGGCTGAACCGGAGGCTCGAGATCGGGAAGTTCTCGACGGCCCGCTGGGTGGAGGCCCCGTACAACGCGTCGGAGGGAACATGCAGTTCCCCCATCGAATCCCTTTCGATCCTGTAGCCCACGTGCGCCTCCTCGGCCAGCCTGCTCCCGCATCGTGGCAGGACCGGTCACTTTACCCGTGCCATCGTCTGCTCAGCGCCCGCATCCTTGCCTGCATCCAGGGGATGCGACATGAGGTAGCGTTGTCAATCCTGTCCTGGTCGGGAAGGAGCGCTGCCGGAGTGACCAGACCATCCGCGCCAACGATCACCGGCAGCATCCTGGTGGTCGAGGACGACCACGGGGTCCGCGAGTCCCTCCGACGAGCTCTCCAACTCGAGGGATTCGAGGTCGCGACCGCATCGGACGGTGCCTCGGCACTGGAAAACGCCTCTGTGCTCGACTACGACGCCATGATCCTGGATGTGATGATGCCCCGGATGGATGGGATCGAGGTAGCGCGGCGGTTGCGCGCCGCAGGGAACCCTGTGCCGATCCTCATGCTGACCGCCCGCCACGAGGTGTCCAGCCGGGTTGAGGGTCTCGACGCCGGCGCCGACGACTACCTCGCCAAGCCATTCGCCTTGGAAGAGCTGCTCGCCCGGATCCGGGCACTCCTCCGGCGCGGCGGGTTGTCCGGGCAGGGCGAGCGCCTGCGGCTATCCGACCTGGTGCTCGACCCGGCAGGCCGCCGCGCTTTCAGGGGGAGCCGGGAACTCCTTCTGACGAAAACGGAGTTCGACCTGCTGGAACTGCTCCTCTTCAACACCCGGGTGGTCCTGACCCGAGAACTCATCATGGACCGGATCTGGGGATACGACTTCGAGACGAGTTCCAACCCGCTCGAGGTGTATATCGGGTACCTGCGCCGCAAGCTGGAGGCGGCGGGAGAGCCCCGGCTCATCCACACCGTTCGGGGTGTGGGTTACGTGGCGAGGGACCCGTGAGCCTCCGGTGGCGTTGGGCGCTGGGGTTGGGTGTGGTCGCGGCATTGGCAATCGGCCTCATCACGATCGCCGCGGTCGTCTCGGCGGAGCGCCAACTACGCGGAGCGGTCGATTCAGACCTCCGGCAAAGGGCTTCCGAACTGGCCCGCCTGTCCGGGGCGCAGCGCATCGAAGGCCGGGTGCAGCGCGCACGGCTCTTGCCGAGGATCGTCGACCTCGACGCGGTTGTCCAGGCTCTCGACGAAGACGGCGCCGTGCTGCTGCAGATAGGACCGGAAGGAGTGATCCCGCCGGTGGAAGCGGCCGATCTGGGCGTCCTGGCGGAGGTTGGTGGGTCATTGGTCCGGGATGTGGAGATAGCGGGTGTCACGTTTCGCATGATCACCTTCAGCGTGCGTCTGCCGACGGACGGCGGGCCCTCCGCGGTCGCATTCCAGATCGCGACGGACCGGTCGCGAGTCGACGCGAACCTGACCGAGCTGACCCGGCGCCTGGTAACGATCGGCGTGCTCGGAGTTCTGCTGGTTGGATTCACCGGTTGGCTGCTCGCGTCGAGAGCGGTCCGGCCGATCACCGACCTCACGGATGCGGCGGAGCGGATCGCCTCGTCGGAGCGCATCGATGCGGGAGGCCGCCTCGACATGTCGGCCCCCGGAGAGATCGGACGCCTGGCGAGGGCGTTCTCTTCGATGCTCGCCTCACTGAGGAAGTCCAGGGAGGAACAGCAACGACTCGTCACGGACGCGGGTCACGAGTTCCGGACCCCGATCACCTCGCTGACAACCAACCTCGAGGTTCTTCGCCGGCAGGGTGACCGGCTGTCCCGGGACCAGAGCCACGACCTGATCGAAGCGGCGCTCGCCGAGTCGAGGCAGTTGGCCGGGCTGGCGGCTGAACTCGTCGACCTCTCGACGGATGCGCACCACACGGACGAGCCGACGGTTCCCGTCGACATGCGGCCGCTGGCCGACGAGGTTGCGGATCGCTTCCGTCAACTCTCCGGGAAGGAGATCACGGTGTCGGGAGTCGGGGCCACCGTCAAGGGGCGGCGGTCACAGCTGGAACGGGCGTTGGGGAATCTGGTGGACAACGCTGCCAAGTGGGCTGGTAGCGCCGTGGAGATCGTGTTGGACGGACCTTCGGTCACCGTCGTCGACGATGGCCCTGGTATTCCCGAAGAGGCCATCGCCCACATCTTCGACCGGTTCTACCGGTCGAGCGATGTCCGCTCCAGCCCTGGTACCGGGCTCGGACTGTCGATCGTGGAACACCTGATCGTCGCGCACGGCGGGAAGGTCACGGCGCGCAACGGCCCCGGCGGTGGCGCCGAAGTGGGGTTCACCCTGCCCGTCGTTCCCGACCGGTGAGCGATGCTCCGGATGACGGAGTGAGGTAGTTCGGCTGGACTCCGGCTCGGGAGGTCACGGCGCGACGGCGGGCCCCGGGGAGGTCACCGAGGCCCGCCGCGGAGGGGAGGCTCGTTATGAAGCGACCTATCCGGCAGCCTGCGAGGGGGTCTCGGTCGGTTTCTTCCCACCGTGCATATGGTGACCCCCGCCCGAGCGCCATCTCCTTCGGTCGGAGGTGGCTTCTCGGAACTCTTCCCTGGTTATCTCACCGTCCTCCAGCGCCTCGGCCAAGGGACTGTCTTCGTCCGTGATCCGGTCCGCGAACGGCAACTGCGAGATCTCGTCGGAGGTCAACACGTCGTCTTCCCAGAACGCCTTGAGCTGATCCAGCGCCGCCTTGGCCTCCTCCAGCGCCTGGGATCTCTTCTCCGCCAGCGCCGTCGTGATGGCGCCGGCCTGCTCCTCGGTGATGGTCCCCTCTGCTACGAGGTCCGCCAGGACTCCCTCAAGCAGGCTCTTGCCCTCGGTACGGGCAACTCCGGGGGATCCACGATGGGTGCCTCGTGCCATCACAGCCGTCGCGACCCCCAGAACGACCACCGCGGCCACGGGAATGACGATCTTGCGCATCCGTTGCTTCCTTTCTCCATCAGGTTCGAATCCCCGCCATCTTGGGAGCCCAACATGTGCGGTTGCTGAGAGGAACCTGAGGGTTCCATGAGAACGTGGGTTGGATGTTAGGTGTCGGCTGTTAGGGGGAAGGCAGAACGCCCCATCCACCATCCACCATCCACCAACGACCATCCACTAGAGATCAAATGGAGTGTCGGTGAAGATGTCGCTCATCTTCGGAGCCGGCGGGACCTTGCGCGGAGCCGCTAGCCCAAGCCGGGAGCGGACCGCGGAATATCCACCCGCTTCCAGTTCGTGGGCCAGTTCGGGGCCTCCGGAGTCGGCGATGCGCCCATCGATCATGATGTGCACGCGATCGGGTTCCGCGTAGTTGAGGATGCGGCTGTAATGGGTGATCATCAGCACCGCTACGTCGGGACTGCGCATTTCCGATACCGCTGTGGCCACCTCGCGCACGGTGTCGATGTCGAGGCCCGAGTCGACCTCGTCCAGTACCATCACCCGAGGCTCGAGAACCGCCATCTGGAACATCTCGGACCGTTTCTTCTCGCCTCCGGACAGGCCGCTGTTGACGGCCCGATCGAGGAATCGTTCCATACCGAAACGCCTTGCCTTCGCCGCGATCCGATGTGCCGCCTCCTCAGCCGGGTTTCCGAGCGAGACCGCCGCCTCCTCGACGAACACCGACAAGTCCAGGCCCGGGATCTCCACGGGATACTGGAACGCCTGCAGCAACCCGGCGCGGGCCCGTTCGGAGACATCGAGGTCGTCCATTCGAAGGCCATTGACCAGAACCTTCCCCGACACCTCGTACCCGGACTTGCCCGCCAGTACATGGCACAGGGTCGACTTGCCGGAACCGTTGGGACCCATGATGGCGTGTACTTCACCGAACGGAATGCTGAGGTCCACGCCCTTCAGGATCTTGAGGTCACGTACCGATGCCTCGAGGTTCTCGACGCGGAGCGCAATCGTCACCGGTCACCGCCAGGGGGTTCGAACGCCACCATCACCCCATCTCCGTCAACTCGCACTTCGTAGGTAGCAACCGGGCGGGTAGCGGGCAGCGATCGGGGCCGTCCCGTCCGTATGTCGAACTCGGAGCCGTGGCGGGGACATTCCACGTCGTAGTCGAAGAGGTCGCCTTCCGCCAGCGAAGCGTCTGCATGGCTGCACCTATCGCCGATCACGTAGAAGTCACCGCCGATGCGGAAGACCGCCAGGCGGTGCCCTGCTACGTCCACCCTCGTTCCGCCTTCCGCGAACGAGTCCACGTCTCCTATCCGGTGCCAGTCCATCAGCTCACTCCCCTTCGCTGCGCACCGGCGAACTTGGCGGCCACCGCGGTTCGGGACGGCGTTGCCAGCTGGGGCACCGCCAGTTTGGAGAGGATCTCGTCGAAGAACCCCCTGACGAGCAGGCGTTCGGCCCGGTCCCGCGGCAGGCCCCGGCTCATCAGGTAGTAGAGCTGTTCCTCGTCGGGAGGCCCCGACGACGAGCCGTGCCCACACTGGAGATCGTCGGTCAGGATCTCCAGATTGGGAACCGAGTGGACCTTGGCGCCATCGGAGAGCACCAGGTTCCGGTTGGTCTCGAACGCCGAGGTTCCGACCGCCGGGTTCTCGATGCGCATCAGGCCGGTCCAAACCGCCTCCGCCTGGTCGGCTACCGCCCCCTTCAGCAAGATGTCCGAGGTCGTGCGCGGTCCGGAATGCGTGACGTAGATCCGGTAATCGAGGACCTGGCGCCGGTCGCCGAAGTAGATACCGCCGACCTTGGCGGATGAACCCATGCCGGCCAGGGAGATCCCGAGGCGTTGGCGCGAGTACCGACCGCCGAGACCGATCTCGTCGATCCGAACAGTGGCATCGCGGTCGGCCACGAACTGGTGGTGAGCGACCATCCGCGCAGAGTCGTCGATTCGCTGCACCACCGAAACGGCTAGGCGGGCGCCGCGATCGGCCAGCACCTCGATGATCGGGCACAGGAGCAAGTCCGCGCCCGGAGCGGAGCGGTACACCACGACCACCCTTCCCTCCGAACCTGGTCGACCGATCACGGTCACATGGGGGAAGCTGACCGCACCGGGGGCGACCGACTGTACATCCACGACCACCGGGGATCCGACCACCCGGCCGGCGGGGAAGACCACCACGCCTCCCGGAGGGGCGAGCGCATGGTTGGCCGCGCTGAAGATGTCGATGTCCGGAGACGCAGCGGAGCCGTAGCGGGAGACCACATCCCCATTCGGTAGGTCCCCCACCCCCGCTACCTCTACCCCGTCGCCGTGGGCTCGGACCACGTGGCCGTCGACCAGGCACAGAACGCCGCTCGCCTCGTCCACCACGTCGAGGTACTCGTCGGTGCCCAGTTCTTGCGGCGCCTCCGCCGCCGGGCGGAAGTCATCCAATGCGAAGTCGAGATCGACGTACTTCCAGTCCTCGGAGGTGGATGCCGGCATGGCCGAGGAGGCGAGGGCTTGGGACCCCCGGCTGCGCAGAGCAGCCAGCCACTCGGGGGCGGCGTGGTCTGTCTCCGTTGGGTCTGGGAATGGTCCGGGCACGGCACCGGCTCCTTCACGGTACGGGGGGGCGCATAGTAGACGCAACAGACATCGTATTGGATGAGCCGCGTCGGTGCGAAGCGAGCTGATCCTTCCGGTGGGTTCCCGCTCAGATCCCGGCAGCCGGTGACACCGGCGTATCGTCCGCCCGACCCGCCATCAGTTCCGAGGCTCGCGCGAACACGGCGTCCAGCATCGGCTCGGTCAAACGGCCGGTGAAGGTGTTCTGCTGGGACGGGTGGTAGCAACCGATGACGACGGGCGCCACGCTCCCGAACTCGACCTCGACCCCGTGACCGAACCGGGGCCTGGGACGGGGGACCTCCCATCCCCGCCGGAGGCCCAAGCGGAGTGTCTGGTCGAACGCCATACCGCCGAGGGCCACGATCACCCTCACGCTCCCGCACAGGTCGAGTTCCTGCTCCAACCAGGTTGCGCACGTATCGCGCTCCACGGGTTTCGGACGGTTGGCCGGCGGGACGCATCGGACGATGGCTGTGATCGCAGCATCGAGCAGTTGCAGTCCGTCGCCCCGGTGCTGCGCTACGGGCCGGTTCGCGAAGCCGGCCCGGTACAGAGCGCGGAAGAGCCATTCGCCGGATCGGTCACCGGTGAACATGCGTCCGGTCCGGTTCGAACCGTGGGCGCCGGGCGCCAGACCGATCATCAGCAGGCGCGCCGTGTGATCGCCGAGCATCGGGACCGGGCGAGCCCAGTACTCCTCGCCGGCGTAGGCGGCCCGCTTCTTTGCGGCAACCTGTTCCCGCCAGGACACCAGTCTTGGACAGCGGCGGCAGTCGACCAACTGCTCCTGGAGCCTTGCGAACTCGCTCATGATCCGGGATCCGCCGGTGCTCCGGGAGCTGCTCCCGACCCGGATGCCGGCTGCGGAGCGGCCTCCAGCGCGTCCACCTGGAACCGGCTGACGGCATTCCACAACATCCACCCCAGGCCTCCGCCCCGCGCTTCGGCTGCCCGGATCTCGGCCCTCACCTGGGCCGGGTTGTAGCCGAAGTCCTGGAGCCAGGGCCGGATGATCGCCGAGCCCTGGCGGCGCTCGATCGCATCATCGAGGGCGTGACCCACCACCTCGCCCGGATGGTTGTTCGGTACCTCGAATCCGAACCAGCCCCTTGAATAGTGGCTCGGGTACAGCATCGGGGAGATCACGTCGAGTGTCTGGGAGAGCGCTACGAACTCCTGGCCGATGCCGCCGTCCCCCTGCACAGTGGTGATGAATCCGAATATGTCGGCGGCGACCAGGCAGCCCAGCGGGTGCAGCAACTCGGCGGCTTCCCGCAGGAACCCGGTGATCGCCTCGGTGCGGACCTCCGCGGAACTGCCGTGATCGAAGCGGGCGCTGTCCGGGAATCCGTCGGGGTACCGCACGTAGTCGAACTGGATCTCGTCGAATCCAGCCTTGCACACCTCCTGCGCGAGGTCGAGGGCGTAGGCCCTCGCCCGACCATCGGTGGGATCAAGAAAATACTGGCCGCCCTTGTTGTACGGTCCGCCTGTCCTCGTGTCGTGCACAGCCATGTCGACCTCGGCTCGGGCCGCGATCGGATCCTGGAACGTTACGAGCCGCGCGATCTTGTAGAGGTCCCGCCGGTCCATCTCCACTATCACCCTGTCGAGGTCGACGAGTGGCTCCACCGCCCCGACGCGTCTGGCGAGCGGCACCTTGCTGTCATACAGGACGCGGCCCGATTCGCCTTTGACATCGATCACGAACGCGTTCACAACCGTTTCCTCCGCCACCTTCAGGAGGTCCCTCCACAGTTCCTGATCCGTGTACACCCAGTGGCCGATGTGCAGGGCCTTGATGACCAGGGGTTCGACCTTGACCGACGTCACCAGAGGTGTCCCCGGCCAGTAGACCTCTCTCCTCTCCCATCCCGGGCGCTCAACGGTGATTGTGCCCGCCGAGGCGCGGCTGATCTCGAAGCGACCAGACTCGTCGGTGGTGGTCGCTGTGTCGCCGAGCGAGACGGTAGCCGCCGGCAGGCCGAAATCGCCCGGGGCGAGCACCGCACCCCTCAGGACGGCCGGACGGAGGGCCAGCTCAAGGGGTTCCTCGTGGTACTCGTCGACGGCCACGGCCGCCGGAAAGAACCCTTCCGCCCGCACCGACACGGAGATCGGATCTCCCTCCCAGCGGACCTGTACCTGTCCCGCCTCGTCGCTGACGAGGAGTAAGTCGTCGGCTGAGGCCTCCGCTCCGCCGATCGGGAGCCCGCGGTCGTCTTGAACCTGGATCGTGACCATCGCGGTCTCCCCCGGCGGTGGAATGGCCGACTCGCCGGCGACCACCACCGACTGAGCCATGCACGCCGGCAGTACGACACCGATCACCAAGGCGAACGATCCCATGAGGGAGCGGAAACCTGGCCGGGCCTCTGGTATGGCCGGGCGGTTCTTGGCGGTCAGGATCATGAGGGCGCCTACCCGGGCGTGTCGTCTTTGCAGTGGCGTCAAGCGTAATCCGGTTGCCCGGTCCGGTCCTGCGGGCTTCCGGGTGAAGGTTCGGGCCGTCCCGTCCGGGCTCCGGAACCATGTCCGGAGATTCCCTGCGTTGCGAAATCCGGCGGGGGGTGATACGTTGCCTTGCCCAAGCAAGCGCGAGGTGGAACACGGGCGTGACGGTGGTAGCACGGGAGGCGTTGCCCTTAACGGATACCGTGGGCATGTACCTGGAGGAAGTGTCGGCGCACTCCCTGCTGACAGCCGAGGACGAGATGAGGCTGGCGCGGACGATCGAGCGCGGCCTGCAGGCACAGGCCCGGTTGGACTCCTCGGACCACTTCACCTCCACCGACTTCCGGAGGCTCCGGGACCTGGCCCAAGAGGGTGAGCAGGCCAAGGTGGTGTTCATCCGCTCCAATCTGCGCCTCGTCATCTCGATCGCCAAGCGCTACTCCGGGCGCGGTCTGGACCTCATCGACCTTATCCAGGAGGGCAACCTCGGTCTGATCCGCGCCGTGGAGAAATTCGACTGGCGCAAGGGGTTCAAGTTCTCCACCTACGCCACGTGGTGGATAAGGCAGGCGATCACCCGTGGTCTCGGCAACCAGGCACGAACCATCCGGCTCCCGGTCCACATGGTGGACATCGTGCGAACCGTCAAGGAGACCGCCCGCACCCTGGCCGAGGAACACAGTCGCTACCCGACCCGCCAGGAGATCGCCGAGGCCAGTGGATTGGACATCGAGCGGGTCAACACAGCCCTCGATGCACCCGGCAACACGGTGTCTCTCGACCGGCCGGTCGGCGAGGATGGCGACGCCGTGCTCGGCGACTTCGTGGAGGACACCAAGGCTCCGGACCCCTTCACCGAGGCGGCTGTGGCCGTGCGACGCGACCAGATCGAGCAGGCCCTGGAGGTACTGGATCACGACGAGCGTCTCGTGGTCGTCAGGCGGTACGGAATCGGCGGTTCGGAAGCGCACACCCTGACCGCGATCGGAGCCATGATGGAACTGAGCCGCGAGCATGTCCGCCAGATCGAGAAACGAGCCCTGTCCAAGCTCCGGCACCCGAGCTTCGCTCTGGGCCTCAGGTACCTGCTGGAACTGTAAGTGGTGGCTGGTACTGGGCAGCAGTCAGCGAACTAGCCGCTGGCTAGGGCCTGCAGCCATTCACCAACCACCAATCCACCAACCTCAGCCCACTGCGCCGGCTTCAGCCATGTTCAGCTCGATGAGCCGGTTCATCTCGACCGCGTACTCCATCGGTAGTTCCTTGACGATTGGCTCGATGAACCCCGCCACAACCATCGAGGTGGCCTCGTCTTCGGTGAGACCCCGGCTCATCAGGTAGAAGAGCTGTTCCTCCCCCACCTTGGAAACGGTGGCCTCATGGCCGATCTGGGTGTCCGCCTCCTCGATCTCCATGTACGGGTACGTATCCGAGCGGCTGGCGTCATCGAGGATGAGAGCGTCGCACCTGACGAAGGATTTGGCGTCCTCGGCGCCTGGCTCTACGCGGACCAAGCCCCGGTACCCGGCTCTGCCGCCACCCTTGGATATGGACTTCGACAGGATGGTCGAGGTGGTGTTGGGAGCGGCGTGCACCATCTTGGCGCCCGTGTCCTGATGCTGGCCCGAGCCGGCGAACGCGATCGACAGAACCTCGCCATGGGCCCCGGGTTCCATCAGCCACACAGCCGGGTACTTCATAGTCAGTTTGGAACCTAGGTTCCCGTCGACCCATTCCATGGTGGCGTCGGCATAGGCGGCGGCCCGCTTCGTCACCAGGTTGTAGACGTTGTTCGACCAGTTCTGGATGGTGGTGTATCGGCATCGGCCCCCGCGCTTGACCACGATCTCGACCACCGCCGAATGGAGAGAGTCGGTCGTGTAGACCGGAGCGCTGCAACCTTCGACGTAGTGGCAGAAGGCGCCCTCGTCGACGATTATGAGCGTCCGTTCGAACTGGCCCATGTTCTCGGAGTTGATCCGGAAGTAGGCCTGGAGCGGCTGGTCGACGTGGACCCCGGGGGGCACGTAGATGAAGGAACCACCTGACCAGACGGCCGAGTTGAGGGCGGCGAACTTGTTGTCGTTGGGGGGAATGACTGTTCCAAAATGCTCACGAACCAGGTCGGGATGGTCCCTCACCGCCGAGTCCATATCCATGAACAGGACGCCGAGGCTCTCCAGGTCCTCCCGGTTTCGGTGATAGACGACCTCCGACTCGTACTGGGCCGTAACCCCCGCCAGGAACTTGCGCTCCGCCTCGGGGATCCCCAACTTCTCGTAGGTGTCCTTGATGGATTCGGGCACCATGTCCCAATCCTTGGCCTGCTGCTCGGCAGGTTTGACGTAGTAGTAGATGTCGTCGAAGTCGATCTCGTCGAGGAGGCCGCCTCCACCCCAGGTGGGTATGGGACGCCTGAGGAAGCGACTGTACGCCTTGAGGCGGAACTTCAGCATCCATTCCGGCTCCCCCTTGATGAACGACATCTCCCGGATGATGTCCTCGGAGAGACCCTTCTCGGGTTTGAAGACGTAGTCGTCCTCCGGGTCACTCCAACCGAGTTTGTATGCGCCTAGGTCGATGTCAACTGTGGTCATGGGATGCTCCCACCATTACCTCTTCGAGCTGTCGGGATGATCGGTCCGCAGCGGGGCTACTCATCCCCCATCATAGCTTTGCCGACGCTCAATCAGAGCAACAATTGACGCGCCGCCGGACGGATTGCTGTCACCGCCAAGGCATATCCGCCGGGGTGACCACGGCCGGCATCCTCGTGTCACCGATCAGGTAGCGGTTAACGGCCGCGGCACAACTGCGCCCCTCCGCTATCGCCCACACGATGAGGGACTGGCCGCGGCCCATGTCACCGGCCACGAACACCCCATCGACATTCGTGGACCAGTTCCGGTCCCTTGCTACGGTGCCCCTGGACGTGAGCTCCACCCCCAGTTGTTCCAGCATGGGTGAGCGCTCCGGTCCGGTGAAGCCGAGCGCGAGCAGCACCAGGTCGGCTCTGAACTCCTGGTCGGTGCCGTCCTTGCGGTCGAAGTGCATGCGGCCGTCCCGGAAGGACAGATCGACGCGGTGGGTCTTGAGGGCTGCGACCCGTCCTCGACCGTCCCCAACGAACTCCTCGGTGTTGATGGCGAACTCGCGAGCCCCGCCTTCCTCGTGCGCTGATGAGACGCGGTGGATGAGTGGCCACGTCGGCCACGGCGTGGTGTCAGGCCGGTCATCGGGCGGGCGCGGCATGATCTCGAACTGGTAGACCGAGGCCGCGCCCTGCCGATGGACGGTTCCGAGGCAGTCGGCTCCGGTGTCGCCTCCACCGATGATGATGACGCGCCTGCCGGACGCCGAGATCGGCGGCTCCTCCATGTCGCCGAACCGGACCCGGTTGGCCATGGGCAGGAACTCCATCGCCTGATGGATCCCGTCGAGATGCCTCCCAGGGATGGGCAGATCGCGCCACTGGGTTGCTCCCGCAGCCAGGACCACCGCGTCGAACTCGGCCACCAGCCGGTTGGCGGTCGGGTTGACTCCCACGTCGGCGTCGACCACGAAGCGGGTGCCCTCCTCCTCCATCTGGGTCAGGCGGCGGTCGAGGAAACGCTTCTCCATTTTGAACTCGGGTATGCCGTAACGCAGCAATCCTCCGATGCGGTCATCCCGCTCGTACACGGTCACCCGGTGCCCCGCCCTGGTCAGCTGCTGGGCCGCGGCGAGACCCGCAGGGCCGGACCCGACCACGGCGACGGTCCTGCCGGTCACCGTGGTGGGCATCACCGGCGCCACCCAACCTTCCGCCCAGGCCCGCTCGATGATCTCCAACTCGACCTGCTTTATGGTGACCGGATCCGAGTTGATGCCGAGGACGCAGGCCGCCTCGCACGGCGCGGGACACAGTCGCCCGGTGAACTCGGGGAAGTTGTTGGTGGCGTGCAGGCGATCGATCGCCGCCCTCCAACTGTTGCCGTAGACGAGATCGTTCCAGTCGGGGATCAGGTTGCCGAGCGGGCATCCACCGTTGCAGAAGGGGATCCCGCAGTCCATGCATCTCGAGGCCTGGTCCCGTATGTCCTGGACAGGGAACTCCTTGTACACCTCTTGCCAGTCGTTGACCCGGGCGCCGACCGAGCGCCGGGACGGTGTCCGCCGTCCGTGCTTGAGGAACCCCTTTATGTCACCCATGCGCGGCTGCCATGATCGCGTCGAGCACCGGTTCTCCGGTGAGTTCCGCGTGCCGGACCGCGTCGAGCACCCGCTTGTAGTCGTCTGGCATCACCTTCACGAACCTCCAGACCTCCCGGTCCCAGCGCGCCAGCAGCCGGGCAGCCAGGGCGGAGCCCGTCTCGCGGTGGTGTGCCGTGACCATGTTGTGCAGGAAGGCCAGGTCCTCCTGATCGAGGGGGTCGAGCGAGACCATCTCCATGTTGACCTGTTCGGGAAAGGATCCGTCCCGGTCGTAGACATAGGCGATGCCCCCTGACATTCCGGCGGCGAAGTTTCGGCCCGTGCGGCCCAGGATCACCGCCCGTCCGCCGGTCATGTACTCGCAGCCGTGATCGCCCACGCCTTCCACCACGGCCACCGCGCCCGAGTTGCGGACGCAGAAGCGCTCCCCGACCAGACCACGCAGGAACATCTCCCCCGACGTCGCTCCGTAGAGGATCACGTTGCCGGCGATTATGTTCTCCTCGGCCACGAGGGGCGCCTCGGGCGGCGGCTTCACCACTATGCGACCGCCGGAGAGCCCCTTGCCGACGTAGTCATTTGCGCTCCCCACCAGCCTCAAGGTGATGCCCTTGGGAACGAAAGCGCCGAAGCTCATCCCGGCCATGCCGGTGAAGTTCACGGTGATGGAGTCCTCCGGCAGCCCCTCCGCCCCGTAGCGGCTGGTGACGTGATAGCCGAGCAAGGTCCCGACCGCCCGGTTCACGTTCCGGATCGGCAGGTCCAGCGTCACCGGGGCGCCGCCGGCCAGGGTCCCCTCGGCCAACTGGATCAGGGTCTGGTCTAGAGCCTCCTCAAGGCCGTGGTCCTGCCAGGTGGTCTGGCGTCTTGCCTGGCTGGGGGCCAGTTCGGGAACATGGAAGATCGGCGAGAGGTCGAGTCCCTCGGTCTTCCAGTGGTCCACGGCATCCCGCACCTCCAGCAACTCGGCGTGGCCGATCGCCTCGTCCAGGCTGCGGAAGCCCAGTTCAGCGAGCAGTTCCCGTACCTGCTCGGCGATGAAGCGCATGAAGTTGACCACGAAACGGGCCTTACCGTCGAAGCGTTTGCGCAGTTCGGGGTTCTGGGTGGCCACCCCCACGGGGCAGGTGTCGAGGTGACAGACCCGCATCATTATGCAACCGGAGACGACCAGGGGCGCGGTGGCGAATCCGTACTCGTCGGCACCCAGGAGCGCAGCGATGATCACGTCCCGACCGGTCTTCAACTGGCCGTCCGCCTGCACGACGATCCGGTCTCTCAGGCCGTTGAGCAGCAGTGTCTGCTGGGTCTCGGCGAGACCGATCTCCCATGGACCCCCGGCGTGCTTGATGGATGTGAGCGGGGAAGCCCCGGTCCCGCCGTCGTGGCCCGAGATGAGGACCACGTCGGCCTTCGCCTTGGCTACGCCCGCCGCGACAGTTCCGACCCCCATCTGGGCCACCAGCTTGACGTGGATCCGGGCCTCCGGGTTGGAGTTCTTCAGATCGTGGATGAGCTGTTTGATGTCCTCGATGGAGTAGATGTCGTGGTGGGGCGGTGGTGAGATCAGGCCCACACCGGGCGTCGACATCCTGGTCTCGGCTATCCACGGGTAGACCTTGTAGCCGGGGAGCTGGCCGCCCTCGCCCGGCTTCGCACCCTGCGCCATCTTGATCTGGAGGTCGTCGGCGTTGACCAGGTACTCGGATGTGACGCCGAACCGGCCCGACGCCACCTGCTTCACTGCGCTGCGCCGCAGGTCACCGTTGGGGTCGGGGATGTTGCGGACCGGATCCTCACCGCCCTCTCCCGTGTTGGACTTGGCGCCGATCCGGTTCATGGCGATGGCCAGGGTCTCGTGTGCCTCCTTCGAGATCGAGCCGTAGGACATGGCGCCGGTGTTGAACCGCGGCATGATCTCGGATACCGGCTCGACCTCCTCGACGGGAATCGATGACCGCTCACCGGTCTTGAACCGGAACAGGCCCCGCAGCGTGCCCAACCGCTCGGACTGCTCGTCCACGAGGCGCGTGTACTCATTGAATATGTCGTAGCGGCCTGCGCGGGTCGAGTGCTGGAGCTTGTACACGGTCTCGGGATTGAAGAGGTGGTACTCACCCTCCCGCCGCCACTGGTACTCGCCGCCGCCGTCGAGGTCGCGGTGAGCGGTCTCCCCGGGGTTGTCGGCGAATGCGCTGCTGTGGCGGTGGACCGCCTCGGCTGCTAACACGTCGAGTCCGATACCCCCTATGCGGCTCACAGTCCCGCTGAAGTAGGGATCGATGACCTCCGAACCGATCCCCACAGCCTCGAAGATCTGAGCGCCTATGTACGACGCGATGGTCGAGATGCCCATCTTCGACATCACCTTGAGGATCCCCTTGTCGGCAGCCTTGACGTAGTTGGCGTGTGCCTTCCCGGGTGCGATCCCGGCCAGCCCGTGACGCCCGCCCTCGATCATGTGGTCGATCGCTGCGAAGGCCAGGTACGGGTTGATGGCCGTGGCGCCGTAACCCAGCAGGAGGCATAGGTGATGGACCTCCCTGGCGTCCCCGGTCTCCACTATCAGGCCGATACGGGTGCGGTTCCTGGTGCGGATCAGGTGGTGGTGAACGGCCGCAGTTATGAGCAAGGACGGGATCGGGACGCGGTCCGGGCCCACGTCACGGTCGGACAGGACGATCGCCCAGGCTCCGGCCTCTATCAGTTCGTCGACCTCCGCGCAGACCCTTCCGATCGCTTCGCGCAGGGCGGCACCCCCACCGTCGCGGCTGAAGTGGCACCGTACGACCGAGGCAAACCCCGCTATCGCGGGCACCTCGTCCATCCGAAGCAGGGACGCGAGTTGGGCGTTGTCGACTATCGGGCCGTCGAGTTCGATCATGTTGCACGAATGCGGCCCGGGGGCGAGAAGGTTGGACTCTGGACCGATAGTTGTCCGCATCGAGGTCACCAACTCCTCGCGGATCGCGTCCAGAGGCGGGTTGGTCACCTGGGCGAAGAGTTGCTTGAAGTAGTCGAACAGCAGGCGGCTACGGTTGGACAGCACTGCGGGCGGCGTGTCGGTGCCCATGGATCCCAGCGCCTCCTCGGCGCCGGCGGCCATTGGGGCGATCAGCATCTTCAGTTCCTCGTGGGTGTAGCCGAAAGCTTGGAGGCGCTGGAGGACCGGAAGTTCGTCGTCCCTGTCCGGGGTCTCCTCCGGGAGCGCCCGGAGGTGGACCAGGCCATCCCCCAACCACTGCGTGTACGGCCGTGCCGTCGCCAGACCCTGCTTGATCTCCACATCCCGAACGATGCGGCCCGCAATCGTGTCGACCAGGAACATCCTTCCGGGGCGGAGCCGGCCTTTCTCGACGATGCGCGACTGGGGTACATCGGTGACGCCCACCTCGGAGGCCATGACGACCAGATCATCGTCACTGACCCAGTAGCGGGAGGGGCGCAGGCCGTTGCGGTCCAGTACGGCGCCGATCTGGCGGCCGTCGGTGAAGGCGATGGACGCCGGGCCGTCCCATGGCTCCATGAGGGAGGCGTGGTACCGGTAGAAGTCCCGCACTGCCGGATCCATGCTGTCGTGCTTCTCCCACGGCTCGGGGATCATCATCAGGACGGCCTCGGGCAGGGAGTACCCACCCATGTAGAGCAACTCCAGAACCTCGTCGAACCCCGCCGTATCCGACACGTCCGGAGTGCACACGGGGAATACGCGTTCGAGGTCCGGAATGAGGTCGGTGGCCAGAAGGCTCTCCCGGGCCCTGATGAAGTTGCGGTTGCCCTGGATGGTGTTGATCTCGCCGTTGTGGGCGATCATCCGGTAGGGATGGGCTAGGGGCCACATCGGAAAGGTGTTGGTGGAGAAGCGGGCGTGCACGAGGGCGATCGCGCTCTCCACCCGATCGTCGTGGAGGTCGATGAAGAAGTCGGGCAGCTGAAGCCCGGTGAGCATGCCCTTGTAGATCAGCGTCCTGCACGACAGGCTGGCGAAATACACACCCTCGTGCATGGTGGGCGCCCCGCCTATCGCCTCCGCAGGACGCGCCTCGCCCACCACGAGGCGCACCTCGTGCTCGATGCGCTTCCGGACCACGTAGGCCCGCCTCTCGAGGGCCATCCCGGCCACGCCTCTCCCATCGATGAACACCTGGCGCATGGCCGGCATGGTCCTGCGCGCATCGCTTCCGATCACCGAAGGATCCGTCTGCACTTGCCGCCAACCGAGGACTTCCAGACCCTCGGAAGCCACGATTCGCTCGACGCGCCTCATCCCGAGTTCGGCCAGGTCCTCGCGGTCGGGGAAGAAGGCAATTCCCGTTGCGTAGTGGCCGACAGGGGGAAGCTTGAAAGGAACCGCAGCCCTCAGGAAACGATCGGGCACCTGCAGGAGGATGCCTGCCCCGTCGCCGGTCTCCGGATCGGCTCCAGTGGCTCCCCTATGCGACATGTTGCACACGGCGCCCATGGCGAGAGCGACGAGATGGTGGCTGCGCCTCCCCTTGAGGTCCGCGACGAAGTTGACTCCGCAAGCCTCATGCTCGAACTCGCTACGGTAGAGACCGGCCATCAACTTCCCTTCCCCCCATCACCCACCTACCGAACCGTATCGTCCAGCCTGGTCGGGACGACCAACTGTGCGGTCGCCAGATAAAGAACTCGATGATACACGCCGGACCGCAAGACTAGGCCCATTGCACTCGACGACCTGATAACTTCCCACGATGCCAGTGATCGTGATCGGCGCCGATACTCCGGTGGGGGAAGCCATCGTGGCGGCCGTGCTCCCGTCGGCCGCGGAGATGAGGGCCTTCGTTTCCGATGAACGGTCCGTAGACCATCTCAGGAGCCGGGGCGTGAAGGTGGCAGTAGGTGACATCTCCGACTTCTCCCATGTCGAAGCCGCGGCTCTGAACTGCTTCTGCGCGGTGGTTGTCGTCGACTCGGCCACCGACGATCGGGAGAGGGCCTTCGCGGGCAGTCCGCACGAGATGATGGATGGATGGTGCCGGGCGGTCAGCGAAGCGGGAGTTCAGCGGACCATCTGGATCAGCGCCGGGGACCCGCCCGTGCCCTTCCCGGCTCCGACACCCGAGGTAGCGACCGTCGCTGTCGCCGGTGACCTGGACCGTGCGGCGGCGGAAGTGGCCCTGCTGGAGGGCCTGCAAAGCCTTCCTACGTGATCCTTTTTCGAGCCCTCAATACTTCGCCCAGAGACCGGGGAGCGTCCCCGTGGGTGGTGGCATACGGGGCGACACGTAGCAGGCCGTCTCGCTCCGTCACGGCGAACCCATCGGCGGTGAGTCGCCGGTAGGTCTCAGCAGATGGCTCCCCGGCGGGCCGGAAGCTCACGATGCCGCTCCGCTCCGAGTCCGACCGCCTGGGGCAAACCAGTTCCGCACCGGCGCGTCGAGCCTCCTCCTCGACTGCCCGGGATCTGGCGATCACTCGTGCTTCCACTTCCTCCATGGAAGCCGCCCCGAGCGCCTCCAGCGATCCTCGCAAGGCCGCTACGGACGTGAAAGGGGGACTGCCGATCGCGAAGCGCCGGGAACTCTCGATAGGGGCGTGCGGGATCGGTGTCCCGGTGTCGAACGGATCGACCACACCCGGCCAACCCACCAAAGTCGGGGACAGCCGCTCCAGAGCACGATCGGACACGGCCATCAACCCGACGCCGCCGCCGGCGCGCAGCCACTTGTGGCCCCCCGAAACCACGACGTCGGCCACCTCCATCGAGAACCGCACCGCGCCCAGCGCCTGGACGGCATCCACGACCACCAGCGCCTCCCCGGCCGCCTCACGGATGGCCTCGAGATCGCACCGGTAACCGGTCCGGTAGTCGACATGGCTCACGGTGACGGCCACCGTCGAGCCGTCCACCGCTCGCGCAACCAGGTCGGCCGTCAAACGCCCCCCTGGCACTTCGATCATTCTCGGCTCGATGCGGCCCGAATCTCCCGCCCTCACCCATGGGTAGAGGTTGGCGGCGAACTCGGTCTCCGGCACTACCACCGACCCGGGCGGCAGGCCGAAGGCCACCGAGAACAGCCCGGTCGACGTGTTGGGGATGATCGCGACCCGTTCCGGTGAGGTTCCGATGAGTTCCGCCGCCAGCCGCGAGGCCGTCTCGATCTCTCCCATCACCAGGGGGATCAGCTTTCCTTCCCTTCCCGACATCGCTTCGGACAGCTCCGACAGACGCCTCCGGGCGGGTATAGACATGGCGCCTATGGCGGCGAAGTCCATGAAGCCGAAGGGCTCGTCGTACTGGTTGAGGAATGATCGAGGCAGGGACACAGGAGCCACGAGCCTACTCCACGAGGCGTGCAAGGGTTTGCGGGCTGGGGTACCGTTTGCGGCCGGCGCCGGCGAGCGCCTGTCAGCGCATCCACGGATCCGGAGCGGACATGGCAGAACTCCCTTCCTCCGCCGCGGTGGTGGTCATAGGCGGGGGCGTCATGGGCGCTTCCACGGCGTACCACCTCGCGACGGCGGGGGTTGAAGTGGCAGTGCTGGAGCGGGACACCATCGGTTCCGGTTCCACCGGTAAGTCCGCCGGTGGTTTCAGGGCCCAGTTCGCGGACGAGTTGAACGTCAGGATGGCCGTCGAGAACATCCGGCGGCTCGAGAGGTTCGAATCGGACTTCGGAATCGACATCGATCTGAAGCAATTCGGCTACCTGTTCCTGCTTCGCGAGTCCGAGGTCGAGTCCTTCCGCCGTGCTGTCGCTCTCCAGCGGTCGCTCGGAGTTCCGTCCGAACTCATCACGCCCGAGGACGCGCTCGCCATGGTGCCCGGAATCCGCATTCACGACCTGGCCGCGGCCACGTTCTGCCCGTGGGATGGTTCCTGCACGCCCGAATCCGTTGCGCTCGGCTATGCAATGGCCGCCTCCCGCGCCGGCGCGTCGGTCGTCCAGGGCTGCGAGGTGACGGGGATCGCTGTCACCGGCGACCGGATCAGGGGGGTGACCACCACGAACGGGTTCGTATCCGCGTCCCAGGTGGTCCTGACCGCCGGGGTGTGGAGCCCCGAGCTGGCAACTCCCCTGGGTTTCTGCATGCCCGTGCGGGCGGTCAAGCGTTACATCTGGTTGACGAGGGGGTCGGACCCCTTCCCTCGCCGGTTGCCGCTGGTCATCGACTTTGCCACCGGTTTCTACTTCCATCGGGAGGCGAAGGGACTGGCCATGGGAGGGCGTGCGCAGGCGATCGAGGACCTGGCGCCGGAGGTCATCAACCGGGCGCCGGCTCTGATCGAGATGGAGATAACCCACAGCTGGTGGGGGTACTACGCGGTCACGCCGGACAACAATGCGATCATCGGGACCCATCCGGGCATGGAAGGCCTCCACTACGCCACCGGTTTCAGTGGTCACGGATTCCAGCAGGGACCGGTGGTCGGCGAGTACTTGGCCGAGTTGGTCATCGGAGGGGAGCCCACCTTCGACCTGTCGCCGTTCGACATGCGCCGGTTCGAGACCGGGTCCGTCCTCCCGGAGACCGCGGTGATCTGATGGCGCGTCCGGTTCTCGACGCAGAGGACGTAGCCATGCTGAACGGCGAGCGCGGGGCTGCAGAAGCCATGGCGATGCGGCTCCTGGTCGGGCTCGGCGGGGCGACCGGCGCCCGCCGCATGATCGACATCTCCAGCGCCCACGTCGACGGGACGCTCTACCTAGGCGAGGCCAGCCTCGAATTCGCGACCCGACTCCGGGATCTGGGTGGAAGGGTGAGGGTGCCCACCACGCTCAACGTGTCCTCCCTGGACCTGCTCCACCCGGACCTGTTCCTGGGAGATGACACCACCAGGCGGGCGGCGCTGGCGACCATGCAGGCCTACGTCGACATGGGTGGGCGGGCCACCTGGACCTGCGCTCCCTACCAGCTTCCGGAGCGGCCGGAACTCGGCGACCGCGTCGCGTGGGGAGAGTCGAACGCGGTCGTATTCGCCAACTCGGTTCTCGGCGCGCGTACGCCTCGCTTCGGGGACTTCGTCGACATCGCCGCGGCGCTGACCGGGCGCGCTCCGGAAATGGGGCTGTACCTGGACGAGAACCGCCGTGCCGGAGTTCTCTTCGACGTGTCCCGTGTCCCTCGTCGCGCCCTCGCCACTGACGAGTTGTTCGCGGTGCTCGGGATCATGGTCGGGGCGGCCGCCGGGATGACGGTCCCTGTCATCACCGGACTCGAGTCGGCGACCGAGGATCAGATGAAGGTGCTGGGCGCGGCGGCCGCCTCCTCGGGGACAGTGGGTCTGATCCATGTGGTCGGGGTGACGCCGGAAGCGCGTACTCTCGCCGAGGCCACCGCAGGGCGGGAACCGGCCAGAGTGAATGTGACTCCTGCGGCGCTCGACGCGGCGTATTCCGGACTCACCAGCACCACGAGTGGCGCCCTCCGGACTGTGAACCTGGGTACGCCGCACTACTCATCCGACCAGATCGCCCGGTTGAGCCGCCTGCTCGACGGACGGCCGGTACACGACCGGGTTACCTTCTACGTGAACACGGGCCGCGATGTGCTGGGTTCGGCCTCCGGCATAGGCGACCTGGAAGGGCTCGGTGTGGTGTTCGTCGTGGACACCTGCACCTACGTGACACCCATAATCCGGGATCTGAGCGGCGTTGCAATGACCGACTCCGCCAAGTGGGCCTACTACGCCCCGGGCAACCTCGGCCTGGACGTGGTGTTCGGTTCGACCGCGGACTGCGTGGAATCGGCCGTGGCGGGCCGTGTCATGAGGGGAAGCACACCGTGGTGAGAATCCTCCCGGGCAAACCCGTGATTGCGGCCACAGCCGAGGGAGTCTCCCTGGTTCTGCACGAGCCGCTCAGCTGGTGGGGAGGAATCGACTCGACGACCGGCGCGGTGATCGACAGGCACCATCCCCAGTACGGGGCGGAGACGGCAGGTCGGATCTTGATCCTTCCCCACGGGCGGGGGTCCTCGGGAGGTTCTGCAGTGCTCGCCGAGTCGATCCGGGCCGGAACGGGCCCCGCCGGACTGGTGCTCCGGGCCGTCGATCCGATACTCGTCGTGGGACTACTCGCGGCCGCGGAACTGTACCCAGATCGCCCATGCCCGTTGGTGGTGGTACCGGACGGGTACGAGAGCCTCGCCAGCGGATCCCCCACTCGCATACGAACCGACGGCACAGTTGAGCAGTATTAATAGTTTGTAGGTGTTAGTTGTCCCAACACCCGACACCCGACTAGCCACTTCCCAGCCGGGCCTCCACCAATTCGTTCACCGACTCGAGCGCGGTTATGGCCAGTTCGATGCGCCGCGTGGGGTCGCCGGACTCAAGGATCATCTGGCGGTCGAGATCCGGTACCGGCAGCAGATCGACAGCACGGTAGGCCGCGGCCAGTGTGTCGGCGGGCAAGGGATCGATGTTCCTGGTCTCTGCGCCCATCTCGGAGAACAGCGCCAGCCCTCGCTGGAACTCGTGTTGGAGACGCTGGTGGAGGCGGCTCCCGGAGCCGTCGTAGGGCAGATCGGGCAGGTACCGGACCCGAGCCTGGGGATACGGCGCATCTTCCAGCCACTCATCGACCCTGATGCGTGAGTTGCCGCGAGCGATCACGATGAGATGACCATTGCCGAGCAAGGCCACCTGGGTCATCGACACCGAGACACCCACATCGAAGCGGGTGTCCCCGCCCCCGACCTCGCTTCCCCTTTCGATCAGCACCACCCCGAATCCGATCTCTCGGCGGACGCAGAGTTCGATCATCTCCACGTAACGCGGCTCGAAGACCCGCACCTTGAGAAGCGCTCCCGGGAACGTCCCCCGGCTTAGGGGGAACATGGGGAGCCACTCCGCCCCGGCAGGCTCAGGCATCGCCGGGAGGAACGGGGCCGGGGGCGGGCCGGCGGGGCCGCGCTGACCGCTTGTCCACCCGGAACCGGATCCGGGCTACCTCGGTGGAACCCACGAAGATGGGGAACGCGTATCCTCCCGGCTTCGGAAACAGCAGGTTGTTGAAGGTGAAGGCCCGCGTGAGACCCGTGTCGCTCCCGGCAGGTCGGCCCAGGCGACGTGTGACCTTGATCTTTTGCGAGAACCGTTTGCCACCGAACAAGCTCTTGCCGTCCTCATCGACGAGGTCGACCGACAGGGTGAACTCCTCGATCTGCGACCACGGCACGCGGATCCTTATGCCGATACCCATGGACGGGTGCCGGGCGGGAAAGGAGCCCACCCACAGCATGTCCCAACCACCGCCCAGGACGTACAGCTTGCCACCCACCGCCTGGACGGCGTCCGCTACGATGGCGAACTCGATCCTGGGCGTGGGATCGAGCGAGGTCTCGAATGAGTCCATCCCCCAACTCTAGGAGGGTTCACGCTCGGTTTCCGGCCCGCGTTCCCACCTCCTGGGAGGCCAAATCCATCTAGGATTGCTATGGTTTTCATTCACGATGGCTATGGTTTCCTTTCGCGGGTGGGCCGGGTCTCAAGTGGCCATTCGTGTCCGACATATGCCCTCCCGCCCAGGGGAACGCATTTAGAAAGCCCGAGAGGAGGAATCAATGACAAAGAGACGTTGGGCGGTGGCTCTAGCCGTCCTTGCACTTGCCTTCGCCGCGTGCGGTGGAGGCGAGGAAGCCGCTCCCGAGGAGACTGCGGCTCCCGCAGCCACGGAAGCTGCCACCACGACCGAAGCACCCACCACAGTGGCCGTGACCCCGACCCAGAGTTCGGACCTCACTTTCCACATGGTCACGCACTCCGATGACGGCGTGTTCTGGTCTGTCGTCAAGAAGGGCGCCCAGGACGCCGCCGATGCCCTCGGCGTCGAGATGGTGTGGAGCCCATCCAGCAACGACCCTGAGAAGCAGGTGCAGGACATGCAGGCCGCGGTCGCCTCGGCCTCCGACGGGATCGGCGTGTCGCTTGCCAATCCCCAAGCCCTCGGTCCGGAGGTGCAAGCGGCTATCGCCGCGGGTATCCCCGTGATCACCCTCAACTCGGGCTCGAACCAGTTCAAGGAACTGGGTGCCATCACCCACGTCGGGCAGACGGAGATAGTGGCCGGAGAGGGCGCGGGTGAGTTCTTCAACGACCTGGGCGCCGGCAAGGTTCTCTGTGCGCAGCAGGAGCAGGGCAATATCGGCCTGGAGGAGCGCTGCCAGGGTCTCGAGGCTACCTTCAACGGCGAGGTGGTAACCCAGTTCGTAGGTCTCGACGCTGAACCGGAGACCCAGATCAACACGATCGCGGCCGCGCTGCAGGCGGACACTGACATCGACGGCGTGCTGGGCGTCGGTCCGAACGTGGCGGTGCGCGCCGTCGAAGCGGGCAACCAGGCCGGACGCGACCTCTACATCGGCGGTTTCGACATTTCCAACGACCTGATCGCCGCGATCGAGGCCGGGGATGTCAACTTCACGGTGGACCAGCAGCAGTACCTGCAGGGGTACCTGACGATCGTGTTCCTGTACCTCAATGCGACGAACCTCAACACCGTTGGTGGTGGTCTGCCCGTGCTCACCGGTCCGGGCTTCGTGACCACGGAAAACGTGGGCCAGGTCAAGGCCCTCGTCGACCAGGGCACTCGGTAGCGGAAGGGGGAGTAAACGGACCATGGAGGGGGCCTGGCAATCAGGCCCCCTCCTGGCTTTCCGGAGCATGTCACCTGAGGCCACTGCTTCCCGTTCTGCGGCCAACGGTCGAGAGGGCGGATCGGTAGGTTTCAGTTCGTCAAGCGAAAGGAGGAGGGAACACATGAGCGTCTACCGGAAGGGTGGCCTCGATGGCTGCCGACACTAAGCCCGCGCCTGCGTCGCAGGGCGATGAGCGGCTTGCTTACCGCGGTCCCATCCAGCGGCTACTGACCCGACCGGAGATCGGAGCGCTGGTCGGTACCGGCGCCATCTGGATGTTCTTCTGGTCCGTCAGCGATGTCTTCGGCACCACGGCGGGAACCAACAACTACCTGGACGTCGCCACCTCGCTGGGCATCATGGCGATCGCCGTGGCGCTGCTGATGATCGGTGGCGAGTTCGACCTCTCGTCGGGCGCCATGACCGGCGCAACCGGAATGCTGGTGGTGTTGCTGGTGAAGGACACCGGTGAACTCGGTGGTCTGGGACTTCCGCTCAGCGTCGCCATCCCGATCACGTTCCTGTTCGCCTTGGGAATCGGTTGGGTCAACGGAACGCTGGTCGAGAAGACCGGGCTGCCCAGCTTCATCGTGACTCTAGGAACGTTCTTCGTTCTGAGAGGCGCCAAGCTCGGCTTTTCCAAGCTGTTCGTCGACAAGGTGATCGTCGAGGGTCTCGACAACGCTCCCGACTACGACTTCTGGGCCAACATCTTCGGTGGTGTCTGGATCCGCAACGACCATTTGTGGGATTCGTTCCTGGGCGGTCGGGACATGGTGTTCGGAGTCTTCGCGACTCTGGGTGTCGTCGCACTCATCGTAGGCCTCATGGAGTTGAGCCTGGTGCGGCGCGACCGTGCGAGTTCCGAGAACACAGGCGCCGCCATGGTCGGAACGGGCTCGGTCATCATCGCTCTCGCAGCTGCTGTGATCGGATTGGTGGTGGCCTTCGCTCTGGTCGGCTTGGGCGACTCCGACAACGTGTCCGACAACTGGCTGCTCGTAGTGGCCGTGGCCGTAGCGCTCGTGCTGGGCTTCCTGGCCGGTGTCGGCCTCATAAGGCAAACCCGGGGACCCTGGGGCAAGCTCAGCCAGGAAGGCATCGGGCTCACCGCCACTGTGGTCGGGTTGGCCGGAGCCATCGTGGGCCTGCTGCAATTGACCGTCACCGATGGCGTCGACGCTAACTGGACGTGGTCCATCGTGATGGTCGCCGGCGTGGTGATCGCCATCTTCGGGTATTCGGCGTGGCGTTTCGAGCCCAGCACCCTCTTTAAGGGCGGCTTCTCACTCAGCAGGGACGTAGGCCGCAGGACAGCGATCGGCCTGGGGTTGGTGATCCTCGGCATGATCCTCGGTGTAGCGATGGACTCGAGCAGCGAGACGGTGCTCGGATTGCTGCTCACCGTGCAGGGTCTGCGCGCGATCCTGTTCGGGGGGCTGGTGATCGTAGGGGTTCTGATGCTCCTCAACGCCGCCCGGGACGCGGACTCCTCACCTGTGACCAGGTTCTCCATCACGGCCGTCACCGGGGTAGGGATAGCCGTGGTCGGATTCGTGATCCAGTCCGAGGCGGAGTCGGCCAAGTACAGGGCCGAGTTCTTCGCCTGGATGATGGGCGCTGCGGTGGTGTTGCTGATCGTGGCCATGATCCGCCTCCTGTTCGACCAGCGCCGCCATGCTCATGCGGAGGCGGACAAGTTGGGCACTTCGGTCTCGATCGCCGGAATCCTGCTGATCGTTCTGGCCATCGCCGTCAAGCTCCTATGGGCCACCTCGGAGGAGTTGGAAGCGTCGCGGGCATTGATCACCTACCGCGTGTCGATCCTCTACTTCTTCGCATTCGCCGCGTTCGCCACCTGGCTCCTGATGCGCACCAAGTTCGGGAGTTGGACGTTCGCGGTGGGTGGTAACAAGGAAGCCTCGCGCCAGGTGGGTGTACCGGCTGCACGCACCAAGACCCAACTCTTCATGATGGTGTCGGGAGCGTCTTGGCTGGTCGGGACGCTGATTGCATTCCGGCTCAACTCGGTCCAGGCCAATGTGGGAGACGGACAGGAGTTCTTCTACATCATCGCCGCCGTCGTGGGCGGGAACCTGTTGACCGGCGGCTACGGATCAGCGGCCGGCGCCGCCATCGGCGCCCTGATCATGGCGATGTCGTTCCAGGGGATCCCGTTCGCCGGATGGAACTCCGACTGGCGGTTCCTGTTCGTCGGCGTGATCCTCCTGCTGGCCGTTATGGTGAATAACTATGTCCGCGGAAAGGCGGAGAAGACAAGATGAGCGAACCTGCACTTCTCGAGATGGAGGGAATCTCCAAGTTCTACGGCAACATCATCGCCCTGCGGGACATCACCACCTCGGTGAGAGCCGGTGAGGTCACCTGCGTCCTGGGCGACAACGGTGCCGGTAAGTCGACATTCATCAAGATCCTGGCGGGCGCTCACAAGCAGAGCGAGGGGAGGCTGTTCGTCGAGGGTGAGGAGGTGGATTTCGACTCGCCGCGCGACGCGCTGGCGCGCGGTATCGCCACCGTGTACCAGGACCTGGCGGTGGTACCGCTGATGTCGGTCTGGCGGAACTTCTTTCTGGGGGCTGAGCCCACCAAGTTGGGTTTCCTCAAGGTCATAGACCGGGAGAAGGCCTCCGGCATAGCCAAGGACGAACTCGCCAAGATGGGCATCGACATCCGTGACACCGAACAGCCCGTCGGCACGCTGTCCGGCGGCGAGCGGCAGTCGGTCGCCATCGCCCGGGCAGCCTACTTCGGAGCGAAGGTGCTGATCCTCGACGAGCCGACCTCCGCCCTGGGAGTCAAGCAGTCGGGCGTGGTGCTCCGCTACATAGTGGAGGCGAGGAACCGGGGCCTGGGTGTGATCTTCATCACCCACAACCCCCACCACGCGTATCCGGTCGGCGATCGGTTCATGATCCTCAACCGGGGCCGCTCGCTCGGCGACTTCGCCAAGGCGGAACTAACGCAGGCCGAATTGACCCAGTTGATGGCGGGCGGAGCCGACCTTGCGATGCTCCAGCACGAGCTGAGCAAGGCCGTGGCCGAAGGTAACTAGCCGGCATTGACAGAGATACGGGCAGGATCCGGAAGAGCACGGCATGAAGAGCCCGGCACCACCCGGATCCTGCCCGATCTCGTAACGATCGGAAGGGTCAGCGTCGACCTGTACCCGGAACAGGTCGCGACGCCGATCCGGTCCGTCCAGACCTTCCGGATGTCCATCGGCGGTACCCCAACCAACGTGGCTGTGGCGGCGGCACGCCTCGGCAATCACGCAGCCGTCGTCACCAAGGTGGGCGACGACCAGTTCGGCGACTACGTATGCCATGCGCTCGCAGCCACATTCGGCGTCGACATCCGTTTTGTGGGGATCGATCCCCGCCTCAAAACCCCCCTGGCTTTCGCAGAGCTGTACCCGCCGGAGGATCCCAACATCATCTTCTACAGGGAGCCGCGGGCCCCCGACATGAACCTGACCACCGATGACTTGGATCTCCGGGTGGTGATGGAGGCCCCGATCCTGTGGATTCCGGCCTCCCGTTTCTCCGGTGAACCCAGTCGCTCCACCGTTCGCCGGGTGCTCGAGCGTCGCGAGCGGAGACCCGAAGTCGTGATCGACCTCGACTGGAGACCCATGTTCTGGAGCTCGGAGGATGAAGCCGGTCGCCGGATCGGGCCGATGCTGGACCACGCGACCATCGCCATCGGTAATCGCGAGGAGTGCCGTATCGCGGTGGGCACGGCCGATCCCGACCGGGCTGCCGATCGGCTTCTCGCCCGAGGCCTCCGGGCAGCGATGGTGAAGATGGGCGGCGACGGGGTGCTCGTGGCCACCGTGGACGGAGACCGAGAGTCGATCCCTCCCTTCTCGGTGAGTGTCGTGTGCGGGCTGGGCGCCGGCGATGCCTTCGGAGGAGCCTTCTGTCACGGCATCTTGCGCGGTTGGCCGATCACCGAGTGTGCCCGCTTCGGCAACGCGGCCGGAGCGATAGTCGCGTCCCGTCTCATGTGTGCCGATGACATGCCGACCCTCGAGGAGATTACGGAATTCCTGGCCGGCCGTGCTCCGTAGAATCAGGCCCGGTGATCGGGAGCCGGGAGTCGGGAGCCTTCATGGCGCAAGTTGGAGAGACAGGGGTGAGCGAACTCAGTATCGCGGTCATGGGAGCCGGCCGGATCGGCGCATTGCACACCGAACTGCTCCAGCAGCGTGTCGAAGGAGCCCGGGTGACCGCGGTCTACGACGTCTTCGCAGAGTCAGCCTGTTCAGTCGGTAGCCGGTTCGGCGTTCCGGTTGCCGGCTCCCCGGAGGCCATCTTCGACGACCCCTCGGTGGACGCGGTGGCGATATGCACCAGCACTGACACCCATGTCGAGGTGATGATCGAGGCCGCGAGGGCCGGTAAGGCCATCTTCTGCGAGAAGCCCATCTCCCTCGACCTCGATCAGGTCGACCGCGCCTTGGCGGCGGTGGCCCGGGCCGGGGTCTACCTTCAGGTGGGCTTCAACCGCCGGTTCGATCCTTCGCACGCCGCGGTACGCGACGCGGTGGCGTCCGGCCGGATCGGCGATGTGCACCTCGTCCGCATCACCTCCCGCGACCCCGAGCCCCCGCCGATCCCGTACGTCAAGGTTTCCGGCGGCATCTTCCTGGACATGACAATCCACGATTTCGACATGGCCCGCTTCGTTACCGGCAGCGATGTGACCGAGGTATACGCGAAAGGGGATGTCCTCGTCGATCCTGACATCGGCGCCGCGGGGGATCTCGACACTGCGGTGATCATGCTCACCCACGAGAACCGGGCGATCACCACCATCGACAACAGCCGGAGGGCGGTCTACGGGTACGACCAGAGAGTGGAGGCGTTCGGCTCAGGCGGTATGGCTACCTCCGCCAACCCACTCGACACCACCACGGTTGTCCACGATGCAAGCGGTGGACACGGGTCGCCCCTCCCCTACTTCTTCACGGAGCGCTACATACCGAGCTACCTGGCCGAGTGGCAGGCGTTCGTGGACGCCGTAAGGGAGGGTGCCCCATCTCCGGTGGACGGAATGGACGGGCGGGCGCCGCTGGTGATCGGTCTGGCCGCCTGGAAATCGATCCGGGAACAGCGGCCGGTCCTCACCTCCGAATTCGGGTGACGTAGCGTTGCGTATCTGGATGACCGGAGGGACCGGGTTCGTGGGAAGCAACATCGTCCACGAGGCACTCTCGGCCGGCCATGAGGTTCTCACCACATTCAACTCCTACCACCCGACCGGGAGGGAACTCTATGGGCTCGAGGCAATCGACATGATCGATGCCCGCGCCGTGGCGGCCGGCGTGCGTTCCTTCCGGCCGGACGTGGTTATCCACTGCGCCATCGTCAACGACCTCCGGAGCCTGTACCTCGACCGGCGCGCCGCTTGGGACGCCTACGTGGAGTCGACCCGGGCGACGGCCGGGGCGGCGTCCGGCGCCGGCGCGTCCTACGTTCTCGTGTCCACGGACTGGGTGTTCGACGGAACGCAGGGGGGTGCCGACGAGTCCACCCCACCGAATCCGATCAATCTCTACGGAGTCCTTAAGCTTGCCGCGGAGGTCGTGGCCCTAGAGCGGGGAGGAGCGGTAGCGCGGGTCTCGGGCGTGAACGGGATCCACCGCGCCCGCCCCTCGGCGCCGCGGGCCCAGGATCCCGGTTACGGGTACTTCGTAGCGTCGATCATCGACCGCCTCTCTCTCGGTCGGCCCTTCACGGTTTGGGAGTCGGATCGGATCAACATGGTCGCCACCCCATCGCTGGCCTCCGAGAGTGCCGAGATGATCCTGGCCATCGGCGCTCTCGGCCTGACCGGAGTCTTCCACTGCTGCGGTGCTGACGGCATCGGGCGGATGGATCTGGCCCGACTCGCCTGCGAGGTCTTCGACCTGGACCTCGATCTGCTCCGCAGCGGCCCACCCGATCCGTCCGCGATGCCGGGGGCGCCGGTTCCCTACGACACGACCATAACGAGTCCACGAACTAGCGAACTGCTAGGGCGGAGGCCGACCCCCATACGATGCCTACTCGAACGCTTCCGGGACGAGTACAGAGCGAAGTCGTGAGGCCAGCAGGCTTGTTGCTGGCCCTGACGCTGCTAGCGGGGTCCTGCGCCGGAGGCGCCGCCCCGACCGACCCATTCGACTCGGTGGCACAGTTGCGCGGTCACGTGTGCGGTCGTGCGATGGTCGGGAGTGCGGTAGTGGTCGGTAAGGGACTGCTGGTGACGGTCGCACACAACGTGGCGGGATCGGAAGGGGGCCTCACGGCGACTTTCGAGGACGGGGTGCAGCATCCCGTGACCCTGGTCGGTATCGACGTCGATCGTGATCTGGCACTGCTGTCAGCTCCGACCGTCGAGCGTCCCAGCATGCCGGTCGCCCAGCCGGTGCACGGCGAGAGCGGTCGGATCATCCGGCTGCGCGCTCAGGTGGAGAGAACCGAGGTCACCTACACCGGCGCCGAACCCGTGATAGCGGTCGGTCGCAACATCTACGACGAGGAGAGCACGGCTCGCCGCTCGAACGTCCGGGTACAGGCCGCGGCCGGCGCCGGATATTCGGGGGGTCCGATCCTCAACATGGACGACGAGATGACCGGCCTCGTCTACGCCACGGCCCGACTCGAGGACGTGACCTATGCGAACACCTCCGCGGAGGTGGAGAAGTTCGTGGGGACGGTTGATCCGAGCACCGAGTCGGACCCGGGTCCGTGCTCGTGACTTGTGGCTTGTGGCTGGTGCCCGCTGACCACTGGCCACTGACTACTAACCCCAATTCTTCATGGGGGT
>JAPPFW010000033.1:0-3718 GCA_028821575.1 bacterium
TCGGGGAGGGTGATTCGGCTACGGATGTGACGGTGACCGCGACTTTGGACGGGGACAGCACCCTCACGTCGGCCACGACGGTGACCGTCAGCATCGGGGGAACAGCCGATGCTTCGGACTACGGATCGTCGTCGTTGGCGAGTGTGACGATCGATGCCGGCGACGCGTCGGGTTCGGGGACGTTGACGGTGACCCCGAAGAACGATGCGGTGGTGGAGGGTGATGAGACCATCGTGGTGTCGGGATCTGCCACGGGGTTCACCGTCAGCGGAGCGACTGTCACCCTTACCGACGACGATACAGCGGACGTGTCGATCAGCGGGCCGACCGGCAACGTGGCAGAGGGGAACAACGCCACCTATACCGTCACCTTGTCCAAGGCAGTCGCCAAGCAGGTGAAGGTAGATTGGTCGGCTACGGCGGGCACCGCGTCGTCTTCTGACTTCTCACCCGCCTCCGGCACGGTGACGTTCGCGGCCGGCTCCTCAGCCGGGGCTACCCAGAGCTTCAACGTCGCTGTCGCCGATGACGACCTGTCGGAGACCGCCGAGACGTTTACGGTGGCGTTGGGGACTATCACGTCCGATCTCTCGTCACAGGTGTCGGTGAAGTCGGGGGCCGGGTCGGTGAAGACGACGATTGCGGAGTCGGATCCGATCACTGTCACTCTTAGCGGTCCGAGTTCCGTGGACGAGGGTGACACGACCGGCGATTACACGGTGTCGTTGTCTCCGTCGGGTGTGACTCCCACCGATGACCTGACGGTCAACTATGCGACCTCGGACGGGTCGGCCGATGCGGGGGATGATTACACCGCCGCGTCGGGCACGTTGACGTTCACTTCTTCCGATGCGGCGGATAAGACGCTGACGGTGGCGACCATCGACGACTCTTTGGACGAGGCCGGGGAGACGTTCACGTTTACTATCTCGGATCCCGAGGGTGGTGGGGGTCCTGCGCCGTCTCTGAGCAGTACGGCGAAGTCGGTGACGACCACGATCGGCGACGATGACGACACACCGTCGAGTATCACGTTGTCGGTCAGTCCGGACAGTGTCGGTGAGGGTGATTCGGCTACGGATGTGACGGTGACCGCGACTCTGGACGGGGACAGCACCCTCACTTCGGCCACGACGGTGACCATCAGCCTGGGTGGGACAGCCGGGTCTTCGGATTATGGGGTTTCCGCCTTGGCGAGTGTGACGATCCCCGCCGGTGAGGCGTCGGGTTCTGGGACGTTGAAGGTGACCCCGAAGGATGATGCGGTGGTGGAGGGTGATGAGACGATCGTGGTGTCGGGGTCTGCCACCGGTTTCACAGTTTCCGGGGACACGATCACGCTGGAGGACGACGACACGGCGGCGCTGTCGATCAGCGGTCCCTCGTCGAGTGTTGGGGAGGGGAACAACGCCACCTATACGGTCACCTTGTCCAAGGCTATTGCCGAGCAGGTGAGGGTGGCTTGGGGCGCCACCGCCGGTACCGCGTCGTCCGATGACTACACGGCCACGCCGTCCACGCTCACGTTTGGGGCGGGTTCGGGGGCGGGCGCCACCCGCACGTTCACGGTCGGTGTGACCGATGATGATCTGTCGGAGACGTCGGAGACGTTCGCTGTGGCGTTGGGGACGATCACGTCCGATCTCTCGTCACAGGTGTCGGTGAAGTCGGGGGCCGGGTCGGTGACGACGACGATCGCCGAGTCGGACCCGATCACTGTTTCGCTGTCCGGTCCGTCCACCGTGGCCGAGGGTGACACGACCGGCGATTACACAGTGTCGCTGTCTCCGTCGGGGGTGACCCCCACCGATGACCTGACAGTCGACTACGCGACCTCCGCCGGCACCGCCACTGCCGGGGACGACTACACCAGCACCTCGGGAACCCTGACGTTCACGTCTTCCGACACTGCGGACAAGACGCTGACGGTGGCGACCATCGAGGATGCCCTTGACGAGTCCGAGGAGACGTTCGCGCTCGCGATCAGCAACCCGCAGGGCGGCGGGGGTCCTGCGGCGTCTCTGAGTTCCACGGCCAAGTCGGTGACCACCACTATCACCGACGACGACGGCACGCCTACCAGCATCACCCTTTCTGTCAGCCATGACAGTGTCGCTGAGGGCGACCCGGCTACCGACATAACGGTGACCGCCACTCTGGACGGTGATAGCGCTCTCCCGTCGGATACGGTTGTGACCATCACGTTGGGGGGTACGGCGGGTTCGTCGGACTATGGGGCCTCCACCTTGGCGAGTGTGAAGATCGACGCCGGTGACGCGTCGGGTTCGGGCACCTTGATGGTGACTCCTATCGGTGATGCGGTGGTGGAGGGTGACGAGACCATCACCGTGTCCGGTTCTTCCACCGGGTTCACCGTGACGGACGCCACTATCACGTTGGAGGATGACGACACGGCGGAGGTGTCGATCAGCGGACCCTCGACGAGTGTGACCGAGGGGAACCGCGCCACCTACACGGTCACCCTGTCCAAGGTGGTAGCCGCGCAGGTCAACGTCGACTGGACTGCTACGGCGGGCACCGCGGAGGCAGCTGACTTCTCGCCTGCCTCCGGGACGGTCACGTTCCCGGCCGATTCCCTAGCGGGCGACACGCGAACATTCACGGTCGCTGCCATCGATGACGATCTGTCGGAGACTTCGGAAACTCTCACCGTGGCGTTGGGGGGGATCACTTCCGATGTCTCTTCGCGGCTGTCGGTGACGTCGGGCCGGGGATCGGTGACCATGACGATTGCCGAGTCGGATCCGATCACCATCAGGCTGAGCGGACCGTCAACCGTGGTGGAGGGTGAGACGACCGGTAACTATACGGTGTCGTTGGCGCCGCTGGGGGTTACTCCAACCGATGATGTGACGGTTGCCTACGCGACTTCGGATGGTTCGGCAACTGCCGGAGATGACTACACGGCCGCTTCGGGAACCCTCACCTTTACTCCCACCGACACGGTTGCGAAGACGGTGACGGTGGCGACCGTCGAGGATCCCGTGGACGAGCCCAACGAGGACTTCACGTTCACGATTTCCGAGCCACAAGGGGGCGGCGGACCCACCCTTGAACTGAGCGATCCAGCTTCTGTGACCACCACCATCACCGACGATGACGGCCCGCCGCCAGGCGGGGCTCCCGATCCTGTACCAGACAGACCTGAGAGCCCACCTGGTCAGCTACCACCACCTCCCGATGAACCTGAGACTGAGCCTCCGAAGGCCGACCCCGGCCCAGGCGTCGTCGTTCTCTCCGTCAGCCCGAACCGCTTGAGCGAGAATGACCCTCCCGTCGCGGTGACCGTCACTGCAACCCGCAACGGTGGTTACGACCCGCTCGGGGACATCATTGTCGAACTGGCGCTGGGCGGAACGGCAACCGCCTCCGATGCGGTCACCTCCTCCAGTTCGGCGGTACCTAACGTCGACTACAGCGCCGATCTCACCAAGGTGAGGATCCCGGTCGGTGAGTCGAGCGGGACGACGACGATAACCATTACGCCCGTGAACGATGGCGTCGTCGAGAACGACGAGACCATCATCGTCGACGGCACCACCAACAACGGTCTGTCCGTTGCACCCACGCAGATCACCCTCACCGACTATTCCACCGATCCCGAGTCCGACCCCGAGTCCGATCCTGATCCCGAGTCCGACCCTGAGTCCGATCCTGATCCTGATCCCGATCCCGAGTCCGATCCTGATCCTGATCC
>JAPPFW010000033.1:3818-15912 GCA_028821575.1 bacterium
GAGTCCGATCCTGATCCTGATCCTGATCCCGATCCCGGGTCTGATCCTGATCCTGATCCGGGGTCTGATCCTGATCCGGGGTCTGATCCTGATCCGGGGTCTGATCCTGATCCCGGGTCTTATCCCCATCCCGGGTCTCTTCCCGATCCTGATCCAGTGTCCGATCCCGATCCTGATCCAGTGTCTGATCCCGATCCCGGGTCTGATCCAGTGTCTGATCCCGATCCTGATCCAGTGTCCGATCCCGATCGTGATCTTGATCCTGAATCGGAGCCCGATCCTGACTCCGAATCCAAGGAGGAGTCGGAGCCCGATCCTGATTCCGAATCTGAGGAGGAGTCGGAGCCGGAGGACGAACTGGATCCGGAGTCCGGCGCCACGCCCGATCCGACCGAGGCCGGTGCCGTAGCCGACGAAGCCGTCGCGGAGTCCACCGGCGACGACCCGCCACCACTCGCCACCCAAACCACCAGCCGGCCAACCACGCCCACCGTGGACAGCCCGGTTCCCATCTTCGTGATCCCGCTACTACTACTCCTGCTACTGCTTCTTCTAGCGATAGAAGTCTGGCGACGCACAAGACGTTGGAGAAAGGAGAAAGCCCGCTTGCCTGACGACGTCGGCTGAAGTCCCCCGATGGGCCTGACGCTGCGTCAACGACCGTTTCCCTCGGACCGCCCGCCATGCGGAGATGGAGGCGGATGGCCGGGTTGCGGCCGGTCCACCCCCGACGAGTTAGCGTGGGCGGGATGCATGCAGCGGATGGCCATGACATGATCCGGGTGTCGGGGGCGCGTGAGAACAACCTCAAGGATGTGAGCGTCGTTATACCCAAGCGCCGGTTGACGGTGTTCACGGGGGTGTCGGGGTCGGGGAAGAGTTCTCTGGTCGTGAACACTGTCGCGGCCGAGTCGCAGCGGTTGATCAACGAGACGTACAGCGCCTTCGCTCGGGGCTTCATGCCGTCTCCGGCGCGGCCCGATGTGGACGTACTTGAGGGCCTCACCACGGCAATCATGGTGGATCAGGAGCGGATGGGGTCCGATACCCGTTCCACGGTTGGCACCGCCACCGATGCCAACGCCATGCTGCGTATCGTGTTCAGCAGGTTGGGGCAGCCGCACATCGGCCCGCCCAATGCGTTCTCCTTCAACGTGCCTTCGGTGCGGGCCGCCGGTTCGATCACGATCGAGAAGGGTTCCGGCAAGACCGTGAAGAAGACCTTCATGCGTGCGGGCGGGATGTGCCCCCACTGCGAGGGCCGAGGGACGGTGTCGGACATCGACCTGGCCCAACTCTACGACGACTCCAAGTCGCTGGCCGAGGGAGCCATCACCATTCCCGGATACAAGGCAGGCGGCTGGGCGGTGAAGGCGTTCACCGAGTCGGGGTTCGTGGATCCGGATAAGCCGATCCGTGAGTACTCGGAGACGGAGTTGGAGGACTTCCTGTATAGGGAGCCGACCAAGGTCAAGATGATGGACATGAACGTCACCTACGAGGGGCTGATGCTCAAGGTGAAGAAGTCGTTCTTCTCCAAGGACCGGGCGTCGATGCGGCCCCACATCCGGGCTTTCGTGGAACGGGCCGCCACGTACGTGGCATGTCCGGACTGCGGGGGCACCCGACTCGCCGAGGCGCCGCGTACCTCTAGGATCGGGGGGATAAGCATCGCCGATGCCTGCGCCATGCAGATCGACGAGCTCGCGGAGTGGGTACGAGGTCTGGATGAGCCGTCGGTGGCCCCTTTGCTGGAGACGTTGGGACGCACGCTGGAGTCGTTCGTGGAGATCGGGCTGGGCTACCTGTCGCTCGACCGGCCATCCGGGACGCTGTCGGGAGGCGAGGCGCAGCGGACCAAGATGATCCGTCATCTCGGGTCGTCGCTCACGGATTTGACCTACGTGTTCGACGAGCCGACCGCCGGCCTCCACCCCCACGACATCCGGCGCTTGCGTGGCCTGCTGCTAAAGCTGCGTGACAAGTCCAACACCGTCCTGGTGATCGAGCACAAGCCGGAGGTGATCCAGGTCGCCGACCACGTTGTGGATCTCGGTCCGGGCGCCGGGACCGCCGGGGGGGAGGTCACCTTCGAGGGCACGGTAGAGGAACTTGTGGCCGGCGACACGATCACCGGGCGGTACTTCGGTCATCGGGCGTCGCTGAAGCCATCGGTTCGTATACCTTCGGGACTTCTGGATGTGCGCGGGGCCGACACCCACAACCTCCGCGACGTCGACGTCGACATCCCGCTCGGGGTGCTGGTGGTGGTGACGGGAGTGGCCGGGGCGGGCAAGAGTTCGCTCATCGGCGGTTCCGTCTCGGGTCGGGACGGTGTGGTGACGGTCGACCAGAGCCCGATCCGGGGGTCGCGACGGAGCAACCCGGCGACCTACACCCGCCTGCTCGGTCCGATCCGGAAGGCTTTCGCCAAGGCCAACAGCGTCAAACCCGCCCTGTTCAGCGCCAACTCCGAGGGCGCCTGCCCGAACTGCAAGGGAGCGGGCGTCGTCGAGTTCGAATTGGCGATCATGGCCAGCGTCCCCGTCCTGTGCGAGGAGTGCGGTGGCAAGCGGTTCCAGGCCGGGGTTCTCGACTACCGGCTGGCCGGCCGGGACATCAGCCAGGTCCTCGCGATGCCGGTAACCGAAGCCAAAGAGTTCTTCTCCGGGGGCGACTCCCGGGTTCCGGCTGCCCACCGCATCCTCGACCGGCTCGTCCAGGTCGGTCTCGGTTATCTGACCATCGGCCAGCCCCTGACGACCCTCTCCGGTGGGGAACGTCAGCGCCTCAAGCTGGCGATACACATGGCCGAAAGAGGGGGAGTCTACGTGCTCGACGAGCCGACCAGCGGGCTCCACCTGGCCGACATCGACCACTTGCTTCGGCTGCTCGACCGGCTTGTCGACTCGGGCAAGTCGGTCATCGTGATCGAGCACCACCTGGCAGTGATGGCCCACGCCGACTGGATCATCGACCTCGGTCCCGGAGCCGGCCATGATGGAGGCATGGTGGTCTTCGAGGGCACGCCGGCCGACCTGGTCGCCGGACGTTCGACCCTCACCGGTCGCTACCTCGCCGAGTATGTAGCTGGGGCGTAGGAGGGTGCTGGAAAACTATCTAACGGGGTTCGCTGCTTGGTAGACCACCTGATACCAGAAGCTGCAATCTGCCAGCGAACCACTTTGGCCCGGCTTTCAGCACCCTCCTAGCGCCGCCGGACACAGCGACAGCTACCTGTAGCCCGTTCCCTTCTAAGCTCGGGTGGTGGACGGCGAGGCAGTTGACCGAATCGATGGATGAGCCGGAGACCCACCTCGACGGCCTCGATGTCCCCGGGCGACATGCACGCATCGGCTGGAAAGCTTGGGGTTCGCACCGCGGGCTCCGGGCGGTGCTGGCATCCGTGGTCGGGGCAGCGGTGGCGACGGTCTTCGGGGTGGTGGCCCTGTGGCCGACCGGGGAGGGGATCGCGTCGGCCACTGCGAGTGCCGCGGAGATCGGCCTCGCCACCGAGCGCTTCACGGCCACCGTTCAGGAGATCAGGGACGGTCCCTGCAGTTACTCGAGTGACGACAACCCGGTCCGCTGCCGCCAGGTCATGGTGGCGCTCGATGAGGGCCCCGCTCGGGGATCGGTCGTAGCTCTACCCGAGTTCGACCTCTCGTATGCCATCTCGGTTCCCCCGGTCACCCTCGACCAGAAGGTCATCCTCGGCTACGAGCCCTCCACGGACTTCTACTTCTACGCGGACACGGACCGCCGTACCCCGCTCGTGTGGCTCAGCGCCCTGTTCGCGGTGTTCGTGGTAGCGCTGGGGCGCTGGCGCGGAGCGTTCGCGCTGGTGGGTATGGGAGGAACCCTGGCCGTCCTCGTCGCGTTCCTGGCGCCGTCGGTGCTCGATGGCAACGATCCGTTGCTGGTGGCGGTAGTGGCCGCGTCGGCCATTGCCTTCGTGAGCATGTACCTCGCGCACGGGTTCAACCCGATCACAACCGTGGCGCTTGCCGGGACCCTCTCATCGCTCGGGTTGACGCTGGCCTTCTCCTGGGCGTTCTTCGAGCTCGCCAACTTCACCGGGCTCGCCAGCGAAGAGGCGCTGGTCCTGCCCTTCATCGCCGGAGGCTTGGACGTCGCTTCCCTGATCCTGGGAGGGGCGGTCATCGGCGCGCTCGGAGCGCTGGACGATGTGGCGGTTACCCAGGCCGCTCTGGTGGCCGAACTCCACTACCGCAACCCCGGCCTGAGGGTGCGCCAGTTGGTCTCGTCCGGGATCCGGGTGGGCAGGGAACACATCGCCTCCACTGTCAACACCCTCCTGTTGGCCTACGTGGGCGCCGGCATCCCCTTGCTGCTGTTCTTCGCGGTTTCCAACCAGTCGCTGGCTATGGTGGCGAATTCCGAGTTGATAGCGGTGGAGTTGGTTCGCACCCTGTGCGGATCGCTCGGTTTGGTGGCAGCCGTGCCCGTAACCACCATCCTCGCCGCGCTCGTCACCTCGAGCCAAGATAGGCGACTTTGAACCCTACAGCCCTTGGTGTTTCGTACACCAGGTTGTTGACCGCCTACGTAATCTCGAACGTCGGCTATGGGGTAACTGTTAGCGGCGCTGCCGTGGCTGGCCACCTCTATCACCCGGTATCCGCTCTCGATCAGCGGTCTCACGGCGGCGGCCGGGCTCCCTTGGCTGCTGGTCGGCCCCCTGTCGGGAGCGATCACGGATAGGGAAGGCAGCAGACCACCACCCTAAGCATCCCCGCCTTTCCTCCAGCAACTGGTGATCACAACCCGTGCTTAGACATGCGATGTGGCTCCCGCACAGGGAGCTGCTTCGAGCTCAAAACCCTCAAAAGAAAACGAGAATGGAAGCTAAGTACAGGGACTGATAATCGCTATCATAAGTTCGGTTTTGGGATGGAGCAATCCCTCTACCATGTGAATGATGGCAGCATCTATCGGGCCGTATTGGGCGTAGGGTATAGAGGCATGCTGAGGTTTTGAGAACAGGCTCTTATCGAATAAGAACCAGTATTGATGTGTGGCTATACCGGAGAATCGCTAGAGTCCTCTACGGTATAGGCGGACTCAGTTGAAAACGAAACCGAGTCGAATAATGGCAGCAAGAAACGAACGTGGCACCACTTCCGTACCCCGCGCCGACCATGCTCACGACCACGCCGAGGCCGACCGGCGTAGCCTTGTAATAGCCCTGCTCCTGATCGCGGCATTCATGGTGGTCGAGGTCGTGGGGGGAGTCCTGGCAGGCAGCCTTGCGTTGCTATCGGACGCCGGACACATGGTTGCGGACGCGGCGGCGATCGCTCTGGCACTGGTCGCCAACCACATGGCCCGGCGTCCCTACTCCGCTGAGCGCACCTTCGGCTACCGGCGCGCCGAGGTACTGGCCGCCATGCTCAACGCCCTGAGTCTGTGGCTGATCGCGGGCTGGGTCTTCGTCGAGACATATGGCCGGCTCCGGCAGGCTCCGGAGGTTGACGGCGGCCCGGTGGTGGCCGTGGGGTTCCTGGGTCTCCTGGTCAACCTGGCCGCCGCCTATGTTCTCCGCCGTCCCGCAGAGCGGAACATGAATGTCGAGGGCGCCTTCCGGCATGTGATGGCGAACCTGATGGCATCGGTTGGCGTGGTCATCTCGGGCGTTGTGATCATCGTCACGGGATGGACGATCGTCGATGCCGCCACGGGCGGGTTGATCGGGTTGCTAGTCCTGGGCAGTGCCTGGCGCCTGACCGTCAAGGTGGTCCACGTGCTGATGGAATCGGTGCCCAAGCACATCGACCTGTACCGGCTCTGCTACCAACTCGCCGAACTGCCGGGGGTGACTCTCCTCCACGATGTTCATGTCTGGACGATCGCGTCGGGCCACGAATCGCTGACCGCCCATGTCGTTGTCGATCCGGCCTATGACGGCAAGGTGGACGCCCTGATACGCCGGATCCAGCGCGTCGCACGGGACGAATTCGGAATTAGCCACATCACCATCCAGGTCGAGGAGTCACCGGACGGGTGCTCCGAACTCCACCAGTTCGACCACCTCCGAGCCTTCGAGCGGCGATAGACCGCCCGGCCGGGGTGGTTGCCGATCGGTGGTCCACCGGCGTGAGTGATCGCCCCGATGTCGCTCCGGATGGGCCCGGACCGAACATGGTTCAGGCGACCTGGTCACCCGGCACGAGGTATCCTCGAATCCGGCATGGCCGCCGGTATAATCACAGCCATGTTGTTTCGGTCGGTGATCCGGAGAACATTCGCGCCGCTGGCGCCGCTGGTCGCCGTTGCCTGCACCTACCTGCTCCTGAGATCTGACTGGTTCTGGGACCTCTCCTCGACTGTCGGCGACCGGCTGGGTTGGATGTTGCACGAGCTGTTGATCGAGTGGTTCCTGCTCGGCGGCTAGTCCGTTCGGCTCCGCCCGCCGCATGACCGCTTGATCGAGAGGTTGGGTCAGCCGAGGATGATCATCGCCAAGGCGGCAACCGCGAGGCCGAATCCCATCACCTGGGTGCGGGTGGCGCGCTCCCCTTCGAAGATGACCTGGAAGACGAGGGTGAAGCCGTAGGCCATCTGGAAGAACAGCCCAGCCACGGCCAGGTTCACCTGGGCCGCGAGGGTGAAGGTGGCCAGACCGATCCCTCCCAACAATCCGACCAGCCCGGCTTGCGGGATCGTTCCCTCCAGAGGCTTGATCGGATGGCGTTGGACCAGGATCACCAGCAGCACCGTGCCGACGGCCACGAAACGTCCCGGCAGGACGGGCCAGATCCCGGAGCCATCGCTGGTCAGGCCGAGCAATGTGGCGGTGAACCCGAACAGGACACCGGCGATCAGGCCGTGCCGCATGGCGATCCGGTCCCAGTCCCCGCCGGGGTTCTTCCGGCCGATCAACCAGATGGCTCCCACCCCAACCGCCATTCCCGAACTGACCACCGGAGACGGGAGGCCGACGATGAAGGTGTCCACCGCTATCGGGATGACCGCCCCGGTCACCGCGGCAACCGGACCCACGATCCCGACTCCCCTGGCGGTGTAACCGCGATATAGATTGATGAGCGCCAAGCTCGCTCCGAGACCCGAACCGCCCCCGAGGATCAGATCGGTGGTCGTGGGCGATCCCCCCCATAGGATGGCCAGCACGGCGGTGGTGAGCAGCGTGAAGATGTAGATCCACAGAATCGCCGCCAGGAGGCGGCCTCGGCGGCCCAGTCTTATCCCTACGTGATCCGCGTAGCCGATGCTCACGGGGGAGATAAGGCCAATGAGGATGCTCACAGGTCGAATTCTTCGAGAAGCGGGTACCGCACCCGGTGAGGCGGGGTCGCGATGCCCAATCCGACCCGGCGCCGGTTACTGGAAGGCGGCGAGGCCGGTCAGGGCCTGGCCGAGGATCAGGGTGTGTATCTCGTTGGTTCCCTCGTAGGTGGATACCGACTCCAGGTTGTTCATGTGGCGGATCACGGGATACTCGAGCGTGATGCCGTTGGCGCCGAGCACAGACCGGGCTTCGCGGGCCACGTCCAGGGCCGCCCGGACGTTGTCGAACTTCCCTAGCGAGACATGCCGGGGGTCGGCGAGGCCCCGGTCCTTCATCCGGCCGATGTGCAGAGCCACCAGGAGACCTCGATTGATGGCAACCATCATGTCAACCAGCTTCCGCTGGGTCAGCTGGAAGGCGCCGATGGGCTTGCCGAACTGTTGGCGGGTGGTGGCGTAGTCAAGAGCTGCTTCGTAGCAGGAACGTGCTGCTCCGAGCGATCCCCAGAGGATCCCGTAGCGCGCCTCGGTCAGGCACGAGAGCGGGCCCCGCATGGATGTCACTCCCGGTAGCACGGAGTCGTCCGGGAGGCGCACTCCGTCCAGGACCAACTCGGAGGTGTGGGACGCTCGGAGCGAGAGTTTCCTGGTGATGTCATGGGCCGAGAAGCCGCGCGCGTCGGTGGGGACTATGAAGCCGCGTATCCCGGCCTCGGTCCTGGCCCAGATGATCGCCACGTCGGCCACCGAGCCGTTCGATATCCAGGTCTTGGTTCCGTTGAGGATCCAGTCCGAACCGTCCCGGCGGGCGCTGGTTCGCATCGAGGCGGGATCGGAGCCGGAGTCGGGTTCGGTGAGACCGAAGCAGCCCAATATGTCGCCGGACGCCATCGCCGGGAGCCATCGTTGTTTCTGCTCCTCCGAGCCGAATGCCCGGATCGGGAACATGGCGAGGGATCCCTGCACCGACACCATGCTGCGAAGACCCGAGTCTCCGGCCTCCAACTCCAGGCAGGTGAGGCCGTAGTCCACAGCTGATGCTCCCGGGCAGCCGTAGCCGTCAAGGTGCATTCCGAGCAGACCCAGCTTGCCGAGTTCGTTCGCCAGTTCGCGGGGGAGCACGCCATCCTCGAACCATTCGGCGATATGGGGGAGTACCTGGTCGGCTACCCACCGGCGAACGGTGTCGCGCAGCAGGCGCTCCTCGGGGCTGAGGAGACGGTCGATCGCCAGGAAGTCCTTGGGGTCGGGGGCGGGAGGCCGGTTGGTGGTGGACATGTCTCGGTTCTGCCTCGGGTGTCGAACGTTCTGATTCTGGCAGCCCTCGGCGGGATCGAGTCTATCGGCCCCTCCTCGCCAGCCGGCTGCCGACAACCGGATTCGACGTACTGGACCGCTGCCGCACTTCCTCGGGAGGACCTCAGGCAGGAGAGCCACTACGGAGGTCATGCGAACGTGTAGCACCAGACCTAACGTTATCTCTCCTTGTGCCTATCAAGCCATGCTACAATCTATGAACAATGCACTACGATGACATCATCAGGCACATCTCGCAGGCAGCTTCGCCAGATACTCTCGTTCCGGCACCCCCCGGCACCTTGGAGCAGGGCAGGCAAATAGCTAACGCACACTTCGACGCCTATACCGATGAGGACTGGCGCCGCTTACTCAACGAGTTGGATCCGGATCAAGCGGCCGGGGTGATATCCCATCGCCCGGTGGAAGACCGCCAGCGGCTCCTGATGCTCATACCGTCATACCGCAGAGCCGAAGTCAAGCGATTCCTAGCCACCGTAGCCGCATAACGTCGCCCAGGCCAAGGCCTCATGGTTCACATCGACGAGTCAGCCTGTCGGCACGGTGTTACTCCGGTAGATACCGCTCTAGTGCTGGGCAACCCGATCTGGATGATGAGCATGCCGGATTTGTACGATGTCGGCTTCGGAGAACCGGAGAGACCTAATGTCACGGTCTACGGTGGACTAGCCGTTTCGAGGAACGAACTCGTCGTGTTCGTCGACAGGTTTGACGGCGTTGCATTCCACTCCGAGCCGGGTCTGCCAAAGTACGCGGAGCTGTTCGGCCGCTCATAGACCCTGATCGTTCGGATCGACGGGTGGGGTCCCTTCGCGGTGGCGGCGGGCGGGCGGTCTATACGGGCAACAGCGGACAGTGGCTGTTGTCCGGGGTCGATGAATGCATGTGCGTGCGGGGGCCAGGTGGACGGGCAAGGTCGGCGTCGAGCGTGTACCGTGCGCTTCGCGACCTAACTGATCGAAGCCGGAGTGAGGAGGGGCCGATGACCGAACCGACCAAGATCTTGCTGGACGAGTCGGAGCTCCCGACCCACTGGTACAACATCATCCCCGACCTGCCGGCGCCACCCCCTCCGGTGCTGCACCCCGGGACGCTCGAGCCGGTGGGCCCCGACGACCTGATGCCGCTGTTCCCGATCGACCTGATCCTGCAGGAGGTGTCGCCCGAGAGCTACATCGAGATCCCGGAGGAGATCCGCGAGATCTACCGCCTCTGGAGGCCGAGTCCGATGTACCGGGCCCGGCGCCTGGAGCGGGAACTCGATACTCCGGCCCGCATCTACTACAAGTACGAGGGGGTCAGCCCGGCGGGATCCCACAAGCCCAACACGGCGGTCGCCCAGGCGTACTACAACGCCAAGGCCGGCATCCGCAAGCTGACCACCGAGACGGGAGCCGGTCAGTGGGGGAGCGCCCTGGCGCTGGCATGCCAGATGTTCGGCCTGGAGTGCGAGGTGTGGCAGGTCGCCGCCTCCTTCGACCAGAAGCCGTACCGGGGTTCGATGATGCGCGCCTGGGGCGCCACCATCCATTCCAGTCCTTCCGAGGTGACCAACGCCGGCCGGGCCATCCTGGAGCAGGATCCCGACAGCCCGGGCAGCTTGGGGATCGCCATCTCGGAAGCGGTGGAGGTGGCTGCCACCAACGCCGACACCAACTACTCGCTGGGGTCCGTGCTCAACCACGTCCTGCTCCACCAGACTGTGATCGGCCAGGAGGCGGCCGCCCAGCTGGCCAAGGTGGGGGAGACCCCGGACATCATCATCGGATGCACCGGGGGCGGCTCCAACTTCTCCGGGCTGTCCTTCCCGTTCATCCGGGAGAAGCTGGCCGGCAACATCAACCCCACCATCCGGGCGGTGGAGCCGGCGGCCTGCCCGTCGATCACCAAGGGGGAGTACCGCTACGACTTCGGCGATACCATCGGGATGACCCCGCTGATCAAGATGCACACCCTCGGCCACTCGTTCGTGCCCGACCCGATCCACGCAGGCGGGTTGCGCTACCACGGGATGTCCCCCCTGGTGTCGCATCTCTGCGAGCTCGGTCTGATGGAGGCGGTGGCGATCGGCCAGGTGGAGTGCTTCGAGGCGGCGATACGGTTCGCCCGTTCGGAGGGGATCATCCCGGCGCCCGAACCCACCCACGCCATCGCCGCGGCCATGCGGGAGGCCGACCTGTGTCGCGAGTCGGGGGAGGAGAAGGTGGTGCTCATCGCGCTGTGCGGTCACGGCCACTTCGACATGGGCGCCTACGACACGTTCCTGGCCGGCGAGCTGTCGGACTACGAGTTCCCGGCCGAGGCCATGGGCGAAGCCCTCGAGAAGGTTCCGGTGGTCGGCTGACCGGCAGCAAAGGTCTGGTTCCGGCGATCACCTAACGGGGGTCGGACCGGACATCGGGACGGCGTCAGAGAGGAAGGGCGAGCTGCTCGTCCGAGCCGGGCGCGGCTGACCGGGCTCTCCCTCGTCCACGCTCCCTGACAGGTCCCCCGTGCTTGGCGACGAAGTGGCCGATCCACCCGCCGAGCCGCTTCCGCATGGCCGCCGGGGCGTAGGACCGATCCCCGTAGAGGTTCCGGTAGTGCCTCGTCAGGTAGGGGTACTCCTGCTCGACCCAACGCAGGTAGTGGTCCTTGAGCGGGCCGCGCAGGTGCAGGTAGGAGCCGGTGATGAACCTGGCGCCCGCCTCAGCGGCGCCCTTCACCACCGCCTCGATCTGTTCCGGCCGGTCCGACAGTCCCGGGATGATCGGCGCCATCATGACGCCCGAGGGGATCCCCCGCTCGTTCAGGCGCCTCACCGCGTCGAGGCGCTTGCGAGGATGCGGGGTGCCCGGTTCCGAGCGGGTCCACACGTCGGGATCGAGCGTTCCGATCGAGAAGTCCACGGTCACGTCCGTCACCCGGGCCGCATCCGCCAGGACGTTCAGGTCACGGAGGACCAGAGGTGATTTGGTCAGGATCGAGAACGGGTTCCGCCGCTCCGCCAGGACCTCGACAATCCCCCTGGTCAGCTTGAACTTTCCTTCGGCCTGCTGGTAAGGGTCGGTGTTGGTGCCCATCGCGATGGGATGCGCCGCCCAGCGCCCGGGCGCCGTTTCGTGGCGGACCACCTCTGGTGCGTTGATCTTGACGACGATCTTGGTGTCGAAGTCCGAGGCGATGTCGAGCCCGAGGTAGTCGTGGGTGGGCCGGGCGAAGCAGTAGGTGCAGGCGTGGCTGCACCCCCGGTAGGCGTTGACCGTGTGTGTGAAGGGCAGGACGCCCGGGTTCGGAACACGGTTGATCACGCTTCGCGACTCCACCAGCAGGAACTCCAAGCCCCGGTAGGCCCCCCGTCCCACCTTGCGTTCGACCACCGCGTCGAACAGCGCCGGCCGCCTGCCCGGGGAATCAATAGTGGTCCAGCGAAGCTCCGACATGAGACCACCCACTCTAGACGAACATGCGTTCGGCTGGTGGCTGGTGGCTGGTGGCTGGTGGCTGGTGGCTGGTGGCTGGTGGCTGG
>JAPPFW010000093.1 GCA_028821575.1 bacterium
CCTCACCCCCATTCCAAGGATTTCACCCCCCCAACCCACGTTTTCGCGCAGGGCCTATTCGTCTGTTTGCGCTATCTGTAGATGTCCGGTTGCTATCTGTTCCGCGTAGCCCGGCCCGGTGTTTTCCCCGTCGAGTTCTGCCTGTACCTGGATTGCTGACGTTTCGATGATTGACAGTAGTTCGTCGGCTAGTTCGTCTGTGGCTAGATCGAGGAGCTTGCCGTGTGCCGTGTTGTAGAGTGACTCGGCCTCTTCCACGACGTTCCGAACGGTTGGGTGCGTTCGCTGGCCGCCGGGTAGGGCAGATATGCCCGAGAGGGTTTGAAGAGCGTTCTGCGCTTGGTCGAAGGCGTTGGTGAACTCGCTTGGAGCAGGGTCGGGAAGTAGCGTTGCCCACTCGCCTAGTTCCGTACGCGGAAGCAGAGAGCCGATGAGTTGCATTGTCAGAGTTGGTACGGGTCTGCTGTGGCGTGTAGGTACTAGCAGATAGGCCTCCCCGACCGGTTGTCCGGCACTTAGCACCGCTGCGAGCCGTTCAACTGTTTCGGGCCACTCGGGCAGGAAGTCGAGTTCGACCGTGATCGCGAACTCGGTCAGAGCGGTATGGGACTCGTGGCTGTACAGGACCTTGGTCGTGAAGCCCGTTGCGTCGCACGTCGTTTGTAAACACCTTCGCCGGATATGCATTCGGTGCTGTTGGAGACGCCTACTGGTCCGGGCTGCCCGTTGAAGCGCGGTTCTAGCTGGCCCAGACTTGGCACTGTTGAAGACGTTGGCGGCGGTGTCCGCGCCGTTCGCCGCTAGTTCGCTTACAACCGCGTGAAGGTCGGAGAGGACATCGTGGAGTCGGTCGAGGCTTTCTGGGTGGCCATCGATCCCTAAGAGGGCCCAGGGTTCGCCACGGGCGCTTTCGATGTGATCGCTGATCGCGGTGTTGGATAGGTACTCGGCGAGTCTTCTGTGTTGGTCCGGCTCGGGGCGTCTTCGGAAGATGTTGCCGGTTAGGGCGAGGATGAGAGCGGAGAGGGGTTCGTTCGTCAGAGCGGACCCTTGCTCGGAGATGGCTGTGTCGCCGAGGTCGCCTGTTCCAAGTGGCGGTCTGAGCGACCGTCCCGCTTCGTGGAGTTCGTTGATCTGGCTCGTGAGTTCTCCCGAGTCGAGCAGGTGGGGTTCGCCGGTGACGAAGCGGGTGCAGAACTCGTGGGTCAGCCTTGCCGCCTGGTTCAGCAGAGGCTGTGCTGTGGAGAGCCTTTCGGTGTCGGTTTCGCCTACGAGTGTAAGAGCGGCGCGGATGCGGGCCTGGTTCCAGGCGATGCCGGCCACCGAATGGTCGGCGCGGCGTTGGAGATGGCTTACTCCGTGAGTGAAGTTCTCTATGGTCATCTCGTGGCCGCCCGGGATGAGGGCCTGGATGTCCACGGATTCAATGCGGGGCAGGCATCGGAGCAGGACTTGTCCGAGTGCTACTGCTTGCTCCCTTGCGTCGCCCTGAACGGTGTCGGACACATGCAGGAACCTTCCGTGCGCGACCGGGCCTTCGTGGCCTGCTCTGACCTCAAGTTCGGTTATCCACGGATTCTCCGCTCGTACCCGCCGCAGGACCGCGTCCTCGCCGCCGATCAGGCCGACTAGGTGGTCGGCGGTGGCTGAGTCACAAGAACGAGCAACAGCGAGGAACTCGGCGAGTTGCTTGATCGGCGCCGAGCGCAAAGCGTTAACGAGGGACGAGTGGTCATCGATTGTCTGTCTGACTGCGTCCACAAGCTCCGGTGGGCCGTTTTCCAGCACAGCGAGCAGTTGGGTGGCGTCGTCGATGTTGTCAGTCGACTCCAGGAGTTCAGCTAGGTAGGCCCCTCCGGCGGTGGATACAAGCTGATCGCGAGACGACGAGCCGGAAACATCGCCCATTTCTTGCTGTGCTGCCCTCAATTCGGCCGGGAGGAGGTCTGGGATCGGCATACCGATCGCTGTGAAACCAAGAAGTAGCGGCTGGCATGATGCTGGTATCCGATGTTCGTCGGCGATCCTCTTCCAGGCTCTTGCGACTTCGTAGAAGTCGGCAAGCCGGAGACCGTGCAGGTATCCGGCCAAGCGGCCTAGACGAAGCGGCTCGCTGGTGGCGACTTCGGTGACGATGCTCCGACCCGATGGTTCATCGCGCAGTAGGTTGGCCACGAAGCGGTACAATTCGGAGTCGGAGACCAGATTGAGGACTTTACGGAGAGTGCCGTGGAGGTCTGGGGGAGGCTGGTCGTGGATGATTCTGCTGATCGCGGTCGACCGCAGCCGGTGGAGACCTGACATAGCCCCTTCGCGTTCCACAATGAGGTGTTCTTGGGCGAGTCGGGTCGTTGCTGCGCGGAGTTCGAAGTCGGTGACCCCACAGGCGGCTGCCAGGTCCTGTGTTCGGATGGAGACTGTCCAGCGGTCGGCGACCGATACGAGACGTAGCACTTCCAACTCCAGGTAGCGCTCTTCGGCGATTCGGCGCTGGACCTGCTCGCCGAGTACTTCGTGGAGTCGCTGTCCGCGTGTCAGCATGTGGGTGAACTCAAGAGTTAGACCGTTGGAGTTGGCGAGTGCCTCGGCCCAATGCGCGACTTGGGTGGCGCCGCGTCGCTTCAGACCCCTGAAGATGGTCTCGGCCGTGGTCCGGTCAAGTCTGAGCGTGACCGTTGCACAGCCCGACAGGTCGCCCAGCGTGATCATATCCTCGCTTCGTGCGGTGCCTACGAGCAGCACGCCGGGAACAGCTGCCGCTTCGGCGCGCAGCCGTGCCCACCCGTTCAGCGCATCCGTTCCGGCAGCGTCGACCAGAAAGCCGACCGGCGCCTCTGCGGTAGCACCGTAGGCATCGGCGAGGCGGATCAGATGCGGTACGTCTGTGTCCGATAGGCGTCGAACCCGGAACCACAGCACTCCAGGAAGCGCCCGCGGTACCGTCCACAACACTGCGCTCTTCCCGACGCCGGATGGGCCGGTGATGACCACAGCGGACCGCTCGCCAAGGCCGAACAGTATCTTGTCCATGACGGTGGGCTGTGGCACCACCAGGCCAGCCGCTACATGATGCGGCTGGGTTGCCGTGCCCTCGTAGAAGCGGTCGCCAGCCGGAGCCGACACACTCATGTCGAGTGGTTCGCAGATACCTTCGGTCACGGCGAACTCAAGAGCGTCGACATCGACCATTCCCGCGGTAGCTTCGATCTCCCCGACCAACTCCGTTCGGCTGAGACGGCTTCGGTGTTCGTAGTCCGCTGTTGCGTTAGCGTCAGCAGCGTCGGCTACCACAGTGCCGAGGTGGCGGGCAACAAGACCGAGACCGGAGCGGGGAAGATCAACAAGACGACCGAGTTCGGCAACCGTACCGGCAGTCACCTCCTCCCAGGTGGTGCCTACAACCACGGTGCAAGACAGGAGCCTGTTCATGCCATCCGCGTTGATCCCGCGTGTGCCGGCGGCGAGGCGGAGCCCGGCTCGCAGCGCGGAGTCCGCCGACAACGAGTAGCCGAGGGGCCGCCCGAGACCGGCCAGGTTCTCCTCGTCGCTCACGCCGCGTTCGAACACGACCACAAGAGTCGAATCATCCTCCCCACGGCTGAGGTGCTTCTCCCAAGATCCGAGTATGTGTTTGGCCGCGTCCCGCACCGGGAACCGGCCAAGATGTTGAACACGTGACTTGACTTGGACGTGTAGGGGGCTGGCGCCCTCCACCGACATGTCCTCGAACCCTTCGGGTACGAGGGCATCCGCTGCGATCCTGGCTGAGGCTATCTGGGCTGCCAACCAGGCGCCCACCGCGTCTTGGAAGTGGAAACCGCGTCCGGACCTAGCGCCGCTTCTGCTGCGATCCCACAGTCGGAAAAGCAGCTCACTCTGGCCACCGCTTCCTGCTACGTCTGTCGTTGCGGTCGAACCCGAGTCCTGAACCTCTTTGACCGGCGTCTGCTGCCGGACGGCTTGGGGTCGCCGGGTGCGTCGCCGGCCTTTCTTCTTCCTCCGTGCCACGACCATCATTCTCCCAGCAACCGCCGTCAAGGAGTGGTGGTGGTGTTGGTCCCCGCAGGTGTGTCTTGCGTTGCTGACCGAGAGTCTCTGTTCGAACCGTAGTAAGGGGCTTCTTCGGATCCGACTCGCAGCGTCACCCACTTCACGAACTCGGCCAGTTCCGGCCATCGGAAGTCAACCCCGCTGTAGACCGAAGGCGACCGGGTTCGGGTGGTCATGAAGGCCAGACCCCTGGTAGCTGTGATGGATGCCCTGTATTCGGCGTACTCTGTCCTACTCAACTCGATGCGGACCTCGGCCGCATCGAGTTGCCATGCTTGCGCCGTGGTAGCAGTTGCTTGTCGCGTGGTTGTTTGGCTCGCTGCAGTGAGCAGTCCCTCGAGCAGGGCGGCTGCTTGTGCTATCGGTTCGGGAACCCCCTGATAGGCGCTACGGGACGTGGCGTCTAGAGCGATCATCTCTGCTGAGAGGTTGCCCACCCAGATGGAGGCTTCGTATAGGCCGTCTGCGGACCTGTCCAGACAGATGGACATGTCTCCCGTGGAGAGTTGCCATCGCCGCGGGGGCAAGGTGTAGCGGGTGCCGCGTCTTGATCCGTGGCGTTCCAGGAGGCCGTCGGCAACGAGGCGATTGAAAACCCTGACAGCGGCGGTCCGGTCTAGGCCGGTAGCTTCTCTCACGTCGCTGTTGGTGATTGAACCCCCCGTTGCGAGCGCGAGCACTTCGGCCTCGAAGTCGCGTTGCTCGATACGGGTGCCGTCGGGTCTGACGATGTTGGGATTCAGTGTGTAGAACGCCCCCGCACCCGTACCACGCTGCTCGAGGAGTCCCTTGTCCCGAAGGCGGGCCAGTGCCCGGCTCGCCCTCGACGCGTCGACACCCAGGATGCTCCTCACCGCCTTGTTGGTGAGGGTCTGGCGGCGGCAGGCTCGGATGAGCAGTTGAACATCCGACGGATCCAGACCGCCGGCAACCGCCCCGTCGGCCACCGAGTACGCCCGGTCCGCGGCGGCAGGGGACTCGGTCAGCATCCCCGCGAGCCAGGCGCGCTCCGCCGGAGTCGCCTCCGAACCCAACCTGAGCGTTACCGTCACCGACGAATCGTCCGCTTCGAACTCCGGTGCCGTCATCAGGTTCAGGGCCATGTGACGGTGCATCAGATCAACTCCGCGTCCGGCGTCCTCGGCGACACCGAAGAACCGCAGTGTCCTGATGACCAGCACATTGCGGGGAACCGACTGCTCGGCGAGACTGCCCAGGGACACACCGCGGGGCAGCCCGCCCGGTGACCGCACGACGACCCGGTCCGGCCGCATCTCGACACGGACAGCTTCACCCAGAGCCGCATACGAGCGGTGAGCGACAGCGTTGGCGATAGCCTCGCGTACCACCGCCCGCGGCAGACGATGCAACTCGTGGCGCCAGACACCCACCACGGCCATGTCAACACCCAGTTCTTCCAACACGAAAGCCGCTGTCTCAGCCACCTGGTCGTGGAGGGGCCCGGTGAACTCCTGGCGGCGGTCGTAGTCGATGCCATCGTCCCGGTAGCGGAACACCTCCACATGAGCCTTCCCCAAAGACGCGCCCGGGTTCGGAAGTAGGAACAGAGCGCCGGCGACACTCAACCGATCCCGGGCACCGTTGAGCACCAGAAACCCGTTGTCCCGCAGCCGAGCCCTCAACTCCCGCGAATCACCGCCCGGTACCCCCCACTGCCACACATCCGCCAAACGCTGCCCGAGTTCAGGATCGATGTCATCGGAGGTCAGATTTGTGGGAGACGACTCCACCGACCGCACGAACCGCCTCGCAATGAAATCGGCGAGATCCGCGCCCAACAGCGTATGGTTCGACGCGCCCCGACGCTGCTTCACCTGACCGTTGGGCAACTGCGCGAAAGAGTCCTTGCGCGAACCCACCGATATCGCCACCACCACACGACCGTCGACAACCATACGGTAGATCCGGTAGGGACCGAGGTCCCGAACCTGGCCCAATGCCTGACGCAAGGCGGTCTCGCTCGCAACACTGAGATCGGCGCCCTTCACGATGCCCTGGTCGGTTACTCCTGCAAGGATCACCCCACCGTCGGCGTTAGAGAAGGCCATGGCCGTCTCGGTGATGCGGGTATGGGAAACTCCCTCCTTGAACTCGATATGTTCACCCTCTCCGGGGAACTCCGCCGCGAATTCCTCCGCGGTAAGTTCAGCTGCCGCCTCAACGCTGCTCCTAGGGTGAAACATAGGATATGACATTCTCATACTCTGGATTAGATGGAGTGAATGATTATATCATAAATAGGAGATGCCCGAAGCCTTCGACTACCACAAGGACTCCCGTGCCGCACGGAATAGCCCGTGCTGTCCGGTAGACCTCTGGACAAACAGCGCACTGATGGGGTTGCTGGGCCGATCCCCGCTGGGGCTGTTGGCACCGAGGCAGGTAGCACCGCTGACGCTGCCAGGCGTTCTTGAACGACTCAATCCGATGCTTTGCCTACCGGTAACGACCCATGCCCCGGTGCCTGAAACCTGGCTCGTGGCCGAGGGTGCCAACTGCTCTTCGCTCAAGACCACCGAGGCGACACCTCCTGGCAGGAAGGTTCGCACCGCTGGATCGTATTCCACCCGCACCGCCGCGGCGTGAGCGGTCAGGAGCAATCCAGCGGCCGCAGCAGATGACGCTCCGTGCGGATGTTGCGAGCCAACCCCTCCACCCGAAAGCTGCCGATGGTCAGCCGCCCGTCTTCGATGATGTCGCCGCTCTCGACAACCCGAAGGCGCTATCCACCACGCCGTGCGCCCGCCCCCCCTTCCGGAGCGAGCGATGCCATCCTTGACTTCGGCGATACTTACCAGCCTCACGGTGTCGTGCGTAACGCGCCCGTGATGATGTCACAAGTCTATGTTAAGGCGTGTAGACTTTGGCTATGCCAAGGACTGGATCACGGTTGGCGTCATACGCGGAGCGCATAGCCCTTGACGCGGTGTGCGAGTTGGAAGACGTGGCTTCGTCGAAGAGGCTGGAACCGGACGGACGCCGAACCCCCGACTGGCGACTTCGACTGCGCACAGGCGAAACGGCGGACCTGGAAGTGACGCAGGCGCTTGATCAAGGTGGCGCCCGCTTCTGGCATAAGCTTCGCACCAAGGATGGCAAGTCGAAAGAGTGGCCTAACCGCCGCCTGACCCACGACTGGTTCGTAGCGGTGAGTGTTCCTCGGCCGGTGCCGAAGCGACTGCCCGTGGACCAGATAATCAGGTCGATTATGCGGACATTGGAGGATGTGGAGAAGCATGGAGGGCATCCAAGAGCCATGGTGCAGCTTGCCAAGCAGCGGTTCATGTTCCCGGAACAATTCACGCAACTCCGGTGGTTCCTAGATGCCCATGGGAAGTCCATGGCACCCGACACGACGTTAGATGAATGGGCTGCAGAATCGGGCTACTGGTTACCGGAGATACTGATGGACGACACGGAGGAAACTTATGGTGACTGCACCGTGGTCATACTCCAAGAACCTGTCCCTGCCACCAGCCCTGTGGCAAAGGTAAAGACCTACTACTCCGGCAGCGAGGGCAGCGTAGGACACGAGGCCTTGCTAACAGCGATCCAGGACAGCATCGACCACAAGGCCGCCAAGGGGCAGATGAACAACTCACCCGGCCTGAAGTGGCTGGCCGTGGTCGTCGAGGGAATCGCCGCGTGGGACCTGCGAGGCAACGCCGAGAGCGGCGTCGTGGAGCCGGATCTGGTGGCCGCGCTCGAGCATGTCAAGTTCCGAAGCTTCGACGAGGTTTGGGTAATGACAAGAGGTATCGACGATCACGGCGTGCTGCGCCTCTCGACTTCTGCATCACCATGTGGCGCCTTGATTCCCACCTCACAAGACGAGGACCGGAGCGGACCCTGATCACGAAGCCGCCGTGCGCAAAAGGTTGCAGAGCGCCCGATTGGTGAGCCTGTCGAGGGAAAGGTTTGTGCTACCGCGCGAACTAACCCCGACATGCCGCATACCGAATAGGGCTCGGCACGGTCTGGATGATAGTAATACGTACGTGCCGAACAAGACGATCAGCGTGCCAGACGACGTAGTCCCGATCATCGACATCCTGGGCGTTCCCTTCTCGAGGTGGGTTACCCAACAGCTTCGCCCCCACTCGGCTCAGACGACGATGACGTTGCCCGCTTCGACCAATCCAAGGCTGAGAACGACACCGCTCATGCCCGCGCCTTGCTCACCATCTTGGACGATGCAATGCCGTACCGGGCATCCTGATCATCGTACCCGACTAGCCGCTGCCCGGCGTGGGATCGCTTCTATAACTGATACGCTTAAGGGTGAACTCAGGAGGACCTTGTTTTCTGTAGCCTTGCTCCATAGCGTTTCCTTCATCAAGGGAGATCATACGACTGAAACAGGGCGATCCCACTCTTGGTCAGTTCTACGTCAATATACGGCGGGAGTTCCGGTATCTCGTCGCTTTCGATGATAAACGCAAACCGATATTCTCGCTGGTAGAGATATTTGTTAACCTTGCGGAACCAGCGGCCGATCACCATGTCGGTAAAGTCCAAGAGTTGTTCTGGTGTCTGCGGTACAGGTTTGTCCTCAGCGAAATACTCTACTTTGCCCCACACAGAGCGTAACCGATGGCTCTTAATCTGGTTGGCGGCCATCCAGTGTTTGATACCACACTCGATTTCGAGCCTCAACCTCGATAGGTCAGTCGTTATGGTCCACACCCTGTCACCAGCCGCGAGCGACTCAACCAGTTGTTGCCACTGCAACATATCGTGTGGCATAAGCGAAAGACAAAGAATATAAGGCTCCCTTTGGGAGTCATCACGAACATCTATCACATACGGGTAGGTCCGAGGTTCACCCGGACGAACATCTTCAAGATCAATAACTTGATCACCATGATGCATCTGAACGTTGATCGGTATATTACGCAATGAGTACCTGTCATGCTGATCGCGATCCCATTCGGAACGGACGCTACCTTCGACTGTAAGTCTCCGCTGCCCTTCGTAGGGGTCCGCGATACCCTCTCCAGCCTTGATATCACGGAACGCCGACGCACGACGCAACCTGACCACTCCGTTGGTCGCCGAAGGCGTATACCGTGGATCCCAGGCGCGCACCAAACTGGATCATCAGTTCCTTACCTTGCGCTCGTTGAAGAGACAGCATCTCAGCAGTCTTAGACCTGTCTTAACCACCTCGGTTCCTCGGAGACTATTGTACAGAACTCAGGCCGTCACCCGCAACTGACCCGTCACAGCGGCCGTAATCAGCGCCTGACAGCGCTCAGTAAGGAGGCCCAACCGTCTCTCGATCAGGACTCCAGCCTTCTTGACAGGCAATGTCCTCTGCGCCAGATGGGAGACCTGTGCCGGTTGCTAAGCGTAGGGAATCTCCGGCCAGAACGCCCAAACCCCACGAAATCGCGCAGCCTCGCTGAGTCTCTAGACCACAGGTTAGACACCGCGAATACCACGAGATCGTCGGCACCATCGTTGCGTGGGAAGAAGAAATACTCGCCTACCACCACAGCAGACGAGCATCCAACAGATCCCTCGAAGGGATCAACAACCTGCTCCAAGGTCTCACGACGAGTCGCTCACGGCTTCACCAGGCGGAAGGAGTCGGGTAACATTCATGTCGATGCCAGAACGTCCAAGTCCCACGGAGTCGCGGAGCCTCCGCACGGTGCCGGTTCGGAGGGTGTGGGCGCATGAGGAGTACGAGTTCACGCCGTGGCTGGCCGAGAACCTGCATCTGTTGGGTGAGACACTCGGGCTGAGCCTGGAGTTGGTCGGGCGCGAGCAGCCGGTGGGTCCGTACTCCTTGGACATCCTGGCCAAAGAAACCGGTGCCGGCGTGTTCGTCGCGATCGAGAACCAACTTGAGTGGGCTGACACTCATCATCTAGGCCAGCTGCTTATCTACACCGCCGGTCGTGACACACGGATCGGCATTTGGGTCGCGACCGGGTTCGGCTACGAACACGCCCAGGTCCTGCACTGGCTCAATCAGTCGACCGCGGGGGAGGTCGGTTTCTACGCGGTGAAGGTCGAAGCGGTTTGCCCCAGCGCGGACTCTGAACCCGGGGCGAGGTTCCACAAAGTGGTGTGGCCGGGGGGCTGGGACAAAGGAGCCACCCCGGAATCCGGTCCGCCGGGTGGTGTGGAGTACGAGCTGTTCTTCCGTCCCTTGGTTAGCGAACTTATGAGAGCGGGGTTTTCTGATCGGCAACCGTTCCGCCGTTTCGGCGTCTCGGATCGGTCCTTCCACTCCCGCATGAACCCGGGCATCCAGTACTCGGTCTCTCTAGAGGGTGTCAACGACGCCTGGGTAACGCTGCGTATCCAAACCGGGAACAAAGCCCTGACCCGACGAGTCTTCGACGCTCTGAACACCGACCGCGAACAGATCGAGAAAGCCTACGATGCAGACCCTGAACCCAAGTGGTACTGGAACGGGAAGAACCGGTATGGCTGGTGCAGCATCAGCATCAGAACCCAAGGATCCGTACACGACCCGCAAACCAGACTGGAAGAAACCAGGCAATGGATGCTCGACCACCTGCCCAGATTCAAGGACTTCTTCGACCCTCGAGTCAACGGTATCCTCCAACAACCACAGCAGCCAACCTCAACCAACGACTAACACAACCGGGCTTGGACATGGCCTGAACTGCTCCGGGTTTTGAAGGTGACCGGGGTTTCGTGGGGTCAGCTCACTAGATCAGCGGGGCCGCGGCTTGGTTGTTGCCGTAGCGGACTCTCTCAGATTCAGAGTCTCCGGGGCATCCAAGGCGGTTCAGTGGGGTGGTCCACAAAGTGAGGAAACTCCAGTCCGGCCGAGGATGGCTATTCAGCGGTACGGGTTGTGGGCGAGGGCGGCGCAGGTCAGCCACGCCGCATTAGCGGCGAAGAGCCGGTGTAGCATCGGTCGGTCGTGCTGTCCGCGTTGAACAAGCGGACATGGCGGGGAACCTTCAACGGGGGCCATGCGACCTCGGGCCGGGGGGCTATCTTTCTATGTGTTGGCCCCATGCCTTCATTACTTTGCGACGCTGTTCGAGGATGTCGGAGCGGGCGTAGGCTTGCTCGGCGGCGGAGCCGATCCGGTGAGCTAGGCAGAGTTCTGCGATTTCGCGCGGCACTGACTGGTTTGAGCACCAGTCTCTGAAGGTGCTGCGGAACCCGTGCAAGGTACCGCCGAGGTCGAGACCGGCGACTAGCTTGGACAGCTGCCACGATCCGAGTTCGCGGCCTTTCTTGTTGGGGAACACGAACGCTGACGGATCCGAGGGTTGACTGTACGCTTCGGCTTCTGCAAGGACTCTGAGGGCCTCGGAGGCAAGCGGAACCCGGTGTTCACGGCCTGCCTTCATCCGGGTCGCCGGAATGGTCCACAGGGCAGGCTCACGGTCGATCTCGGACCACTGAGCGCCTCTCACTTCACTGGACCGGGCCGCGGTGAGAATGGCGAACTCGGTCGCCAACCGGACCGGGTGATACCCGCCGGATGCCCTGATCTTGCGGACCGCCGCGGGTGCCTCTCGGTGAGGAACGGCGGCCAGGTGCTTCTTCGGGCCGTTGGTCTTGGGTAGAGCCTTGGTGATCGCCGCCCCTGCCGGGTCGTCTGCCCGGTAGCCCTGGGCCACGGCCCAGGCCATGATCGCGCTGATCCGTTGCCGGATTCGCTTCGCGGTGGTGGGCTTTGTTGTCCAGATCGGGGTGAGGACGGCCATCACGTCGGCGGTGGTTATCTGGTCTAGCTGTTTCGATCCGAGTTTCGGGAAGGCGTAGTCACCGAGTGATTGCCGCCACTGGTCCGGGGAACGGCTGCCGGGCTTCCACTTCGCGGCGTACAGGCCGATTACAACCTCGGTGGCGTCCGCGAACGTAGGGACCGAGCGTGTCATCGGCTGCATGACCGGCTGAGGAACCACATGCGGCACCACTGCCGGCTGCGGTTGCGCCGGGTTCATCATGGTCCGGTGTGTCCCCTTGGGGTCACCACCAAGATAGGCGACCCGGCGATACTCGAACGCGATCCTTCGTGCCTCCGCCAAGGGGGTGTAGCGGACGGGTCCGAGGCCGTAGTCACGTCTCCGGCCCTGCACCATGCCCCGCCATAGCCACTGCTTGGAGCCGCCGGGAGCTACCCGGAGGATGAGTCCGTCACCGCGGCCGTCGTAGTACTTCCCGGATTGTTTCACCGAGTTCACGAATTGGGCGGTGAGGCCGGTCCTGACTGTCGACATACTTGTCTCCTAAAGGCATTGTCCCTCAGTTAGTCCCCTAGAATCGTGAGCCTACAGGGTACGGGCTTGAACGTCAAGAAACAAGCGGACAGGGACCGACAGTGCTCATCGGGATGGAGAAATAGCCTTTAACCTGGCAGTTTAGAGACAAAGTAAAACACAGGGAAACAGAGAGAAACACTATGAGATGGCTCCGGGGGTGGGACTTGAACCCACAACCAACGGATTAACAGTCCGCTGCTCTGCCGAATTGAGCTACCCCGGATAGTGGATCGGGCTGGGATGGTACCAGTCTCCGGGCCGGTCCCGGAACATCACCCGTCCCTCAGGTAGCTCTCCAGGCGGCGGCCCTCACTCTTCCTGCGGAGCTTGTACAGGGCCCGTGTCTCGAGTTGGCGTATCCGCTCGCGGGTGACGTCGAAATGGGTGCTCAGCTCCCCCAGGGTCCGGACCCGGCCGTCCTCGAGCCCGAAGCGCATCAGGATGATCTGGCGTTCCCGCTCGGTTAGTTCCTCGAGAGCGAGGGCGACGTACTCCTGTAGCAGCTTGAAGGCTGCGCCCTCCATGGCGACCTCCGCCGCCTTGTCCGGCACGAAGTCACCGAGGGTCGACTCCCCCTTGTCGCTCACGGGCGTCTCCAACGAGACGGTTCCCTGGGAGATCCTGGAGAGTTCCCGGACGCGGCCGGGGGTCAGCTCTATCTCGTGGGCGATCTCCTCGACGGTCGGTTCCCGGCCTAGTTCCTGGAAGAGGCGGCGTTGTGCCTTGGACACGTTGTAGATGGTCTCGACCAGGTGGACCGGCACGCGGATGGTCCGTGACTGGTCGGCGAGCGCCCTGCTGACCGCCTGGCGGATCCACCAGGTGGCGTAGGTCGAGAACCTGTAGCCCTTCCGGTAGTCGAACTTCTCCACGGCCTTCATGAGGCCCAGGTTTCCCTCCTGGATCAGGTCGAGCAGTGGCATGCCGTTGCCCACGTAACGCTTGGCGATCGACACGACCAGCCGGAGGTTGGCTTCGACGAGTCGCTTCTCGGCGCGTTCGCCGTTTCGCATGGTGCGGATCAGGCGCGCCGTGTCGTCCTCGGGTCCGGGCTTGGCTTTCGTACCGGACTGCGACAGCTGTGTCCCGGCCAGCCTTCCGGCCTCCAGGGCCATCGCCAGTTCCACTTCCTGCTGGGGAGTGAGGAGAGGGACCCGGCCTATCTGCCTCAGATACATGCTGACCGGGTCCGATAGGCCGATCGCGCCTTGGTCGATGTGCAGGGAGTCGAAGTCGTTGTCGCCGTCCTCCCGAACGGCCAGGCCGCGTTCACGGACAGCTTCCATCGCCTCGTCGAAGGCGGATCCGGGTGCTTCGGCCTCTTCGAGTTCCTGCTGGATCTCGGCCATCGTCACGAACCCGCGCCGACCTGCGCGGGTCAGGAGCTCATCGATTGCGGCCTTGACTCCAGGCTCCACGCCTACTCCTCAGCGATCCGGGGTTCCCTCTGCGACAAAGCTATCAACTCCGCCACCCTTTGTGAATACCCATCCTCGCCGGGGTCCATCGACTTGAGTTGGCGGTCCAACTCCTTCTTGTACCGTTCATCCCGACGCCTCTCCAGATTGGCCAACACATCCTCAACCGGTTCGAGAGGCTGCTCCATGACGGCAAGGCGCCTCGCCAGGGACGCCATGTATCGGTCCTCGATATTGTGAACGGGCACTGCCGCTCCGGGACCGTGTTCCCGGCCCGCTTCGATGAGCCACATCGCCAGACGACCTGCCAGTTCATCCTGGAAGAGATCCTCGGTGATCTGGTCCAGTGGTGCGGTGCCCTTCAGGAGGTGGCGCAGCAGGTCCCGTTCGGACCGGTCGAGTGGCTGGCTCGACACCCCAGTGGCGGGAACAACGCCGTCCCCAGGTTGCCCTTGGCGGTTCTGGTCGCGGATGTTGGCGATCTGTTGCAGGACCTCGCTGGGGTCGAGATAGGTCCGAGTGGCTACGTCTAGGGCATGCTGATGGCGCTCGTCGCTCTTAGGGAGGCGGGCGATCAGAACCGCCGTCTCGCGCATCGCTCCCTTACGAGGTGCCAGTTCGCGCAGGTCATAGCGCGCCAGCACCTGGTTGATCCGGAACTCGGTGATCGGTCTCGAGACTTCCACCGCCTGCTTCAGTTGCTCTGTCTCTCCGTCCTGGACGAGGTCGGCTGGGTCACGGCCCTTCGGCATGTCGGCGACCCGCAGATCGAGATCCAGTTCTGACGTGATCGACAGTTCGTCCCCGCGGATGGCCGCTCCCGCCCCGGCGGCGTCGGCGTCGAATGCCAGAATGATCCGGGAGGCAAAGCGATTGAGCAGTTTGAAGTGGTCCTCACCGAGGGCCGTACCGCAAGTGGCCACGGCCATTGGCATCTCCGCCAGGTGGAAGGCGATGACATCGGTGTATCCCTCCACGACGACCGCGCTGTCCGACCGGCTGATGGCGGACCGGGCCCGGTTCAGCCCGTAAAGCAGTTCGCTCTTCTTGTAGAGCGGCGTCTCAGCCGTATTCAGGTACTTCGGGCCCTCCCCCTGCAGTAGGCGGCCCCCGAAGCCCACCATCTCTCCGCGCACGTTGTGGATCGGGAACATCAGCCGACCCCGCATCTGATCGAAGAGGCGCCCTCCCCTACCCCGACGCCCCAAACCTGCCGTTTCGATGTCACGCTCCCTGAATCCGCTCTCGCGAAGGTGGCTGATCAGGGCGTCGAACTCGTCGGGGGCGTATCCGATCAGGAACTGGTCGACGACATCGACGTCGTAGTCCCGGCTCCTGACGTAGGCCCGGGCGTGGCCGGCGTCGGCGCCTCCCTTCAGCCGCGAGTGGTAGAACCGCCCGGCCGCTTCCACCGCTTCTACCAGCCGCCCGCGCCGCTCCCTCCGGCGGGCGGCGCCTGGGTCCCGGCGGACGACGATGCCCGCGCGGTCTGCCAGCATCTCCACCGTCTCCCCGAAGTCCAGACCCTGGGTCTCCTGAACGAAGGTAAACACGTCGCCGCCAACTCCGCACCCGAAGCAGTGGTAGAGCCCCCGAGCAGGGTCGATGGACACCGACGGGGTCTTCTCGGTGTGGAACGGGCAGAGGGCCTTGAAGGTGCCGCGGACCTTCCGCACCGTCGTCACTGCCTCGAACAACTCGACCAGGTTCACGGCTTGGCGAATGCGCTCCAGGTCATCTCGGTCGGCAGCCATACCGCTCTGAGTGTACGCGCGGCGGTGGTTGGTGGTTGGTCAGGTACCGGGTGCTGGGTGCCAGGTCTTAGGAGGCGACCTGGCAAGACGCCAAGGTGGTTGGTGCTCTCCACCTGTGTGGGTGCCAAGGCCGGGCGAAGGTTGAGCGGTCTGGATGGTGGGTGGGTCTCATCAACAGTTCACTGTTCCACAGGTTGCCGTCCACTGCCCACGCGAGTGACGCCTGAGGGCTAAAGGGCCGACGATCCTGTACCCCTGGCAGCTTGCACCCAGACCTAATGGGGGTCCACCACTTCTTCTGGTGTTTCTGGGAGGGTGTGGTGGTT